>CAVGOI010000035.1:0-22643 GCA_963630875.1 Mycobacteriaceae bacterium
TTGGCGAAATACTCACCTTTGCCGGCTCACTCATCGGCATTGACTACCACTATAAGTACAAAAAAACCTCCTCGCCCCCCTCAAAAGAGAAAGGGTCGGGGAAACCTGTCAGCCCCCTCGGACAAATAAAGAAATGATACTGAAACTGATACGAGAAACAACCTCCCCCTCCCAAAAAGGAGGGATCAGGGGAGGTCTGTTTGTGGACGGCACGATGTTTTGCACCACTTTGGAAGGTCGCGGCGTGAAAATCCCCGCCCTCTGGTACACCGTCAGCGTTATCCGGTCGCCACGTTTCAAACGCCTGCTGCCGATCGTGAACCATGTCCCCTGCTCGGACACACCCCACTCCCCCCGAAAAAGGACGGAGGAGAGGTCCGGAATACGCTTCCATGTCGGCACCCGCCCCGAACACTCCGCCGGCTGTATCCTCGTCCCCAACCGCGAGATAGAATCTCGCCTCACGCAAACCCTACTATAAGCCCAACAACGACATGAAACCATCTATCTGGAAATCTGCGAAGAGAAATATCCTACCCCTCTGTATGATGCTCCTTGCCCTCCTGGCGAGCGCATACGCTACCTCGAAGAAGAACACCTCCGTCGTGAATACCGCCGCCAACACCCGAACGAATTCCATCCGACAAGATAGCACCACCGCGACAGCATCTATATCCGCGAGTACACCCAAGCCGATACCGTCTATCGCGAACACTGGCACGACCGATGGCGGGACAGAATCATCACCCGCACCGACACCGTCTATCGCGACCGCGAAGTGGTAGTGCACCCCCGTGCGCTATGTACCCCGCGTGGTGCGCTGGTTGGTAGGGATAGACGTAATGGTAATCGTGCTGTACATGGTCGGGATCGTGAGGAAATGGTACACTTGGCGGTGTCGCTGATTTTGTGTAACTTTGCGGGCGTATTCCAACCCAAAAAACAACCAACCCTGTAAACGCCCCCCTACGATCCAAGGAGAATATGCCCGAAAAGTTACAACCCGTTCAACCGCAAAAAGCACCGACAACCCCGATGGCGGAGCAAGTGAATGGCGGATTCGGCTCCACCTATGACCCTGCCCGCCGCATGGGGGATAGGAAACGCTTTTATCTGCGTGAGTATCAATCCGATAGAAAACGGCGCAAAATCATTGCAAATGAAATACAACCATTCCATACAGAACAAGCAGGCGATGAAGGCTTTTTTCTTTGATATGGACGGCGTGCTGTTCGACTCCATGCCCCTACACGCCATAGCCTGGGAACAGACCATGAAACGGCACCAACTGCCGATCTCCGCCTACGACACCTACCGCAACGAAGGGCGTACCGGCGAGGCAATCATCCGCGAGGCAATCCAACAATACCAACACCGCAACCCTACCCCACAAGAGGTGCAACAAATATACAGCGAGAAAGGCAACCTCTTTCACGCCCTCGCCGATACACCCCCTATCAACGGTGTGAGCGAGGTGCTGCAGTTCCTGCAAGCACAAGACTGCCAACTGTGGATTGTTACAGGCAGCGCACAACAAAGCCTGTTCGACAAGTTAAACGACTGCTTCCCGCATGTATTCGACCGCGAACACATGATTACCGCATGGGATGTGACACACGGCAAACCCGACCCCGAACCCTACCGCAAAGCATGGGAACGGTGCGGACTAAAGAAAAACCAATGCTGCGTGGTGGAAAATGCACCGCTCGGCGTACAATCCGGTAAAGCCGCCGGACTGACCGTCTATGCCGTGAACACCGGCATACTGCCACGCGAAGACCTGCGTGCCGCCGGTGCCGACGAAGTGTTCAACAACATGCACCAACTGCTCCGATTCCTCCAACAAGCCTACTCGAACTCGTAACAACCCGCATCCGGACGGGCATGACGCGGCTTGCCCAATCGGTCGTACGGGTAGGAAAGCGCCACCACGGAATCGCCAATATGACGCGCCGGCGACAACGAATCCAAACGGAAATCAAAATAACGGTAGTCGCCAATACGGTAATAGAGATTGCGGAAGACCGTGTCGTTGCTGTGCGCCGCATAGACATTGTCCGAGGCAAAACACCCCCGCAACGAGTCGGCTTGCAGGTAATTGCCCACAAAGCGTCCGCCGTAGGTGCTGTCGAAAGGCACCGAAGACTGCAGGTTGCGGGCATTGCGACCCGCTACAAGGCAGTTGCACATGGACAACGTGGTCGGCGCAAAACCCTCCGGATTGCGGACATACACCGCCGGCACCGTGTCCGCCGTGCCGCTGTGGATGTTGATATTGGTATAAGGATAGCCGAAATAGGACGCTACGGTGGTATGCACGAAACGATGCGCACCGCCCGAGAGATAGACCCCGAACGAGGCACAGTTGCTAATCTCGGAATTGACGACCTCTGCGTCCGTGTTGAACAGCACCATGCCGTACCACGACTGGTTGTGGATACGCCCGTTGGAGAAAGTGAGTTTGGGGCGGTTGACCGAGTCCTCCGACCATACATACAAGCCCACCATGCCCGAGAGAATCTCCGTGTAGTCCATGCGGTAGGAAGGACACGGCTCGCCCTCACTGTGCAGCAGATACACGCCGTCCCACTGCCCCGACGCCACACGGTACGGCACGGAATCGAACAGGCGGTCGGTACGGTCGCCCCGCAGGACGATAGGCTGCGCGAGCGTACCCACGGCGGATACATTGCCGTAGGCGTGCAACATCGCCCCCGCGTGCATATACAAGGTCGCGCCCGCGTCCACCGTGAGATCGTCCGTAACGACCAAAGTGTCGTAGATGAGATAGGGACGCGCTGCAGACAAGTGCAGAGTCTTTTCAACCCGCAGGCGCGTGGGGGAACGCAGGATAATCACATCCTGCCCGTACGCCTGCAAACCGATATGCTGCACCTGCCCGTTGACGGAGAATAGCACGGAATCCTCGACCAAGACGGGCGTGTTGGAGTCCTGCGGGTTGATATAGACGCGGACAAAGAGAAAGAGGCTGTCGCCGCCGCGAAGGGTGATGTCGCGCAGGCGGTCGAGGTCGTTCTCCCCGTCTAAGTTGATGCGGAAATAACGCCCGTCGTGCAGGCAGACACGGTCGATGCAAAGAGCGTTGGCGTGGGGATTATAGACCACCACACGGCGCGTGGACGAGCCAATGGTGGTGAAGACCGTGTCGAATAGCACACTGTCGTGCGAGAAAGAAAGGCGCAAAGCCGGGTCGCGGGAGAGCGTGTCCTGCCGACACGACACCAAACCCAGCACCCCACAAGCCAAAAGCCAAAACCACCGTTTCATACCTCCTGCCTTACTCAAAGTTAATAATCAGCGATATCCGCTGGTTGGTCAGCCGGTCGATGTTATCGGTATAGAAAGCGATATTCGGCTCCGGCATCCATGGGGCGTTGCCCACCGTTTCTCCGGTCTTCGTCATGACATTGGCAAAGCCTATCTCATAGCGCAACTCGGGGCATAACTTGAACCACGGCAAATAGAAATCACAGCCGAAACCGACACCGATATAGCCGTCGTAGGGCTTGGTAAGCACCTTGCGGTTCTGACGGTCGGCAAACGAGTTGCAATCCAAACTGAAGCCCCCGCCGACCATGACGAAAGGACGATAGTTGCCCTCGCGCTCCGCCGACCACTTCAAGAATAGCGGCAGGGTGATGGGAATGGTCATGTTGGACGCAGCCGCCGATGAAGTGCCGTCTATGCTCTTGTAGTTGAGCGTGGCTTGGGAGAAATGCAGACCCGGCGTAAAACGCAGATTCAAGTGCCGCGACAGACGCAAGTCCGCCACAAAGCCCATATTGAACCCGATACCGATGACCGAAGAACGGACATGATATTGCGGCTCCGCCACCGAGTCCACGATATAACTTGGTATATCCACACCGAGAAAGAAGCCGTAATGGAACAACTTGTCATCCACATGCGGGTTGAGTTGCGACCCCACCCTCTGTGCGCAGACGGAAAGAAGACCCGACCACAACAACACAAATATGCAGGAAAAGCGATACTTCATGAACGGGAACGAATAAGCCACTCCACCGCCGCACGATAGCCGTCCGTACCCAACCCGATGACGGAATGCGCACAGACATCCGTGAGCAGACTAACCCGACGAAACGGCTCACGCCGCGTGATATCCGAGATATGCACCTCCACCACCGGCACTACCGAACACGCCACGGCATCGCGAAGAGCGATGCTGCTGTGCGTGTAACCACCGGCATTCAGCACGATACCCTCCACCGGCTCGGCATGCAAAGAGGCAGCAGGCTGCCCCAAGGCTTGCAACCAATCAATCAAATCCCCCTCGTGGTTGCTCTGGCGGTAGTCGAACCAAACAGACGGATAAGCCCGCTGCAAGTCCAACACCACCTGCTCCATGGAACGCGTGCCGTAAATGGACGGCTCGCGCCTGCCTAACAGATTGAGATTGGGACCGTTGATAATGGCAATACGCATACCGAAAAGGAATTAACGGGCACCGTTCACCGACAAAAGGAACTCGTCGTTGTCGCGCGTGCGCTCCATGTGCGTCTTGAGTTTCTCCATCGCCTCCACACCGTTCATATCACTCAACTGCTTGCGAATCATCCACATACGGGACAGGATATCCGGCGGCAGGAGCAAATCGTCGCGGCGCGTGGACGAAGCAGGGATGTCCACCGCGGGGAAAATACGCTTGTTGCTGAGTTTGCGGTCTAACTGCAACTCCATGTTGCCCGTACCCTTAAACTCCTCGAAAATCACATCGTCCATCTTGCTGCCCGTCTCGGTGAGCGCCGTGGCGATAATCGTCAGACTGCCGCCGTTCTCGATGTTGCGTGCCGCACCGAAGAAACGCTTGGGCTTGTGCAACGCCTGCGCCTCCACACCGCCCGAAAGCACCTTGCCGCTGGCAGGAGCGACCGTGTTGTACGCCCGCGCAAGACGCGTGATGCTGTCCAAAAGTATCACGACATCATGCCCGCACTCCACCAACCGCTTCGCTTTCTCATGCACGATATTGGCGACCTTGACATGGTTCTCCGCCGGCTCGTCGAAAGTGGAAGCAATGACCTCCGCATTGACGGAACGCGCCATGTCGGTAACCTCCTCCGGACGCTCGTCGATGAGGAGGATAATCATATACACCTCCGGATGATTGGCGGCGATAGCATTGGCTATCTCCTTGAGCAGCACGGTTTTACCCGTTTTGGGCTGCGCGACAATCAGACCGCGCTGCCCCTTGCCGATGGGCGCGAACAGGTCGATAATCCGCACGGATAACGGGTCGGTGCTGTCGCCCTTGCAGAGGCGGAACTTCTGGTTCGGGAACAAAGGCGTCAGGTTCTCGAACGCAATACGCTCGCGGGCTTTCGCCGGCGAAAGCCCGTTGATACGCAAGACCTCCTTCATGGGGAAATACTTATCCATATCACGAGGCGGACGAATGGTGCACTCCACCGTGTCGCCCGTCTTGAGGCTGTACTGCTTGATTTGCTGCTGCGAGACATAGATGTCGTCGGGCGAAGGGATATAGTTGTAGTCCGCGCTGCGCAGGAAGCCGTAGCCGTCCGGTGCGCACTCCAAAGTGCCGGTGGCGACGATGCGGTCTCCAAAAGCTTCCGCCCCTTTGCTCAGTATCTCGGCTTCGGCAGAGGGCTGCTGCGCAGGCACCTCCTGAAGCGGCGTGATTTCCTCGCCATTGGCTATCTGCTCCTCGCGCTTCGCCATCTGACGGGTGATTTGGGCGATACGGGCGTGGATACGGGCTTGCTTGTCCTCCTGACTCTCGTTCTTGCGACCGGATAGGTTGGGGGTGCCTGCCTGCTCCTTGCTGTCGGCTTTCACGGCTGCCTCTGCGGCAGGCACCGCCGGCTGCTCGGCAACCGCTGCTGCGGGAACGGGGGCCGGCGTTTCCACCGTCTCTATCGCCAACTGCGTGTCCGCTGGCGGCACCGCAGCCGCCTCCTTGCGCGGACGCCCTCTGCGCTTGGGCGCAGCCGCAGGCGGCTCGGCTGCCGTAGAAACGGGCGTTACCGGTTGCGCTACAGGCTGCGCTACGGGCTGCGGAGCGGGCAGCGGTGCATCGAAAATGGACGGCTGCTTGGTGGAAGCACTTGCCTTGGACAGGGGCTGCTTGGCATGCTCCTCCTTGATTTGCTCTAATGTATCCTTCACATTGCCGACAGTGGCGACCACATGATTGCTCTTCAGATTGGTGGTGTTAATTTTTTTGGGGGCTTGCTGGATGCGTGTCCGTTTGCCGCGCCGCTTGTCCTCACCCTGCGCCTGACGGGCATCTGCCCGCGCCTGGGCTTCCGCCCCGCGCATATCCGCCTGCGCATCCAAAATCTCATAAATAATGGACTGAGGGGCAGCATTGTGTCCTACTTTCAGACCAAACGACCCCGCAATCTCAGTCAGTTGTTCGAGCGTCATACGCCCGAGTTTCTGCATGTCGTATTGCATAAAAACGAAAATAAGTTATTCGAATAATAGGGAAATGCAAGCAAGGTCAAACCTTAATTGCGCCGCAAAAGTACAACTAAAAAAGCAAACAACCAAATTATTCGATAAAAATCTGCTCAAAAACATTCACTTTTTCCTTTTCATAGGGGCAGCTGACACGGATATAGTTCCCCGTGAAGCCGAACATACGGTCGCCCTGACGCTTCGACTCCCAAAGCACCGTGGCAGGACAACCCCGATTGGCAGCATAGAACGCTTGGAGTTTCGCCTCGGACAAAGCGTGCAGGATTTGGCTGCGCCGATGACGCTCCTCCATCGGAACAACGGGCAAATCCATATCCACCATACGCGTGTTGGCACGCTCCGAATAGGTAAAAACATGGAGTTGGCTGACAGGAAGACCCTCGATGAAAGCCGTATAATCACGGAAGCAGTCCGCACGCTCACCCCGCACGCCCACCATACAATCCACGCCGATGAAGGCATGGGGCAAGACCCGCCGGATATGCTCCACCCGCTCGGCAAAGAGTTCACGCGTGTAGCGGCGGTGCATGATACGCAGCACCTCGTTGCTGCCTGACTGCAAAGGAATATGGAAATGCGGGGCAAAATGCCGGCTCGCTGCCACAAAGTCGATAATGGCATCGCTCAGCAAGTTGGGCTCGCACGAGGAGATACGAATGCGGTAGTTGTCCGAAGTATGCAAGGTATCCAACGCCTGCAACAGGTCGATAAACCGCTCGCCCGTGGAACGCCCGAAATCCCCGATATTCACCCCCGTCAGCACAATCTCTTTGGCACCCTCGTCCAAAGCCTGCTGCGCGTCCTGCAGCACGGCGGCGATACTCGGGTTGCGCGACCGGCCGCGTGCCAAAGGAATGGTGCAATAGGTGCAGAAATAGTTGCAACCGTCCTGCACCTTGAGAAAGCAACGCGTCCTGTCGTCTTTAGACCAAGCACCGTGAAAGCCCTCCACAGCGCGGATATCGCAAGTCTGCACCGCCTCGTCGGCAGACGGAAAGGACGCGGTACCGGTCGTACGGCGCTGCTCGATATGCGCAACCAGGTCGGGAATGGCGAATTTCTCCTGCTGCCCACGCACATAGTCCACCCCGTCTATCGCTTGTATCTCCTGCGGCTTGAGTTGGGCATAACAGCCTGTAACAATCAGCAAAGCGTGCGGGTTCTGGCGGCGGATACGGTGAATCGCCTGCCTCCCCTTGTGGTCTGCCACATCGGTTACGGAACAGGTGTTGATGATGCACACATCCGCCTCTTCGCCCGCCTTGGCACGCCTATGCCCACGCGCAAGCAATGCCTTGCCGATAGCACTGCTCTCGGCAAAGTTCAGTTTGCAGCCCAAAGTGGTGAAGCGTATCGTCATCAGGCAAGGCAAGCGTCCAACTGACGGACAATCTCGTCCTTGTCCATGTTCTGACCGATAAACACGAGTTTCTGCATACGGTCGCCGTAGCGCTCGTCCCAGTCGCGGCGAAGCGTGGGGTCCTGCGCCATCATCTGCATAAGTTCCTCGCGGGGCATTGTGGCATAGAAAGCACCCGCCTGCTTGAGATTGAATTGCTTGCCCGACTGCTCGAAGAGGTAGCACATATCGTACTCGTCCTCAAAATAGCACATGCCCTTGCAACGGATGACCGTCTTCGGCCAATGGCGGGCTACGAACTCGTCAAAACGGTTCAGACTCATGGATTGGCGGCGGTAATAGACAAATGTGGAGATACCGTATTCGAGTGCCTCGCCCTCCTCCTCCTCGTTGTGGAAAGAGTCGTGGTTGTGGTCGTGATGGTGATGGTCGTCATCGTGGTCGTCCTCCTCGTCCGCATCCCCCTCTACACCGGCAATCCAAGCAGCAGAACTGGCGACTTCGTCAAACGAAAAGAGATGCGTATCCAAGAGTTTTGAGAACGGTACATCGCAGTAATCACAATCGATAATCTCCGCCTTCGGCTGAATGGCACGGATAACAGCGCGGATATGCTTCCGCTCCTCGTCCGACACCTCGCTCGCCTTGTTAAGCAGGATAAGGTTGCAGAACTCAATCTGCTGAATCACCAACGAAGCCAAGTCCTCTTCGCCGGTCTGCTCCGAACGCAGGTCTTCGCCCGAAGCGAATTCGTCGCGCATGCGAAGCGCATCCACCACGGTGATGATACAGTCCAGAACGGGCACCGGAGCCGCTGATTTCGCCACGATTTGCGGATAGGAACACAGCGTCTGCGCGATGGGAGCCGGCTCGCAAATCCCACTGGCCTCAATGACAATATAATCGTAGCACCGCTGGGCGCACAAATCGTGCAACTGCTGCACGAGATTCATCTTGAGCGTGCAGCAGATACACCCGTTTTGCAACGCCACCAAACTGTCGTCTTGGGCAGACACAACGCCTCCTTTCTGAATGAGGTCGGCATCGATATTCACCTCTCCGATGTCATTGACAATCACTGCGAACCGTATCCCCTTCCGGTTGGAGAGGATACGGTTGAGCAATGTCGTCTTGCCGCTGCCCAAATAACCCGTGAGCAGCAGGACGGGGATATTATCGGCTTGCATATTGCGCGTAAACAGGATAATATTGGTCAAACAACGCTTGTCGCTCGTAACGGCTGAGGTTTTGCAGTACAAAGCCGAAGAGAGCGGTCTGATGCCCTATCGTGGATTGCATGGAAGCGCGTTGGTCCTTGGACAGCACATCGCCCCAACGCAGGTATTCCGCGCAGGTTTGAGCCACTTCCCCCATAATGGCGTCCGCCTTGTCGTTGTCGCCGATAGCATAGTAGAGCAACGCCATGGAAGCGGAGGTGTAGTCATAGGAGATATTGTAACCCGGCAACATCTGCTCCGCGTAATCCAACACCGCGCGGCAGGAGTCCGCCTTGCCCTCTTGGTAAAGGGACTCCGCCAACTCCAAGAACATCATACGATGGGTGCGGCACATACGCATCAAATTCTCGTCGATATAGATGCCCCTGCGGTTCATATTTCCGTAGGCAAAGTGATTCATCATATTGTCGTACATCACCGGCGTATTCACGCGTGGCTGCCCATCACGGCTCTTTTCGGGCGTGATACGGTAGGCCATACCGGTCAGTTCCAAATACGGCTCCAAGCCCATATAATAGTCGTTGCCCGCCGTAACGACGAAATATATCGGACGCTGCCATTGGCTTTGACTGAGCATCTCCATAATCATCATCTCCGAGCGGGTGAAGCGCGATGCTTTCTTGAAATTGACATGCTCCCCGTTGGGTGCAAGGACATAAAGTTGGTCGGAGGGGAGGTAGTTCTCGCCCTTGTTTTGAGTGCGCGGGTCGTCCGAACGCAAGAACTGGAAGGCTTTGCCTACCTCAAGCGGCGTCTTCAGGCGGTTGTTCACCCACACCACTTCATTCTTGCCGGGCATATAGTCCTTGTACTCCCACGAGATGGGCAACCCCGCCGACTCGTAGTAAGGACGCTTCATGGCTCCGATGTACCAGTCGGTCTGTAGGTACGAGAGGTTGCAGGCGCGTACATCGGTGCGCACGCCCTCGACCTCCTGATTGTACCAAAGCGGGAAGGTATCGTTATCACCGTTGCAGAAGAGAATGGCGTTCTCCTCGCAAGACTTGAGGTAGTTGGCACCGAAATCGCGGCACGAGTAGCGGTGTGAGCGGTCGTGGTCGTCCCAGTTCTGCGACGCCATCTGCACCGGTACGAGCAGGCAGACCAAGGTGGAAGCACCTGCCACAGCCGCTTGCGCTTTATCACTCTTCACCCAGCGGTTCAGCCCTTCGGCAATCGCCAATACGCCCAAGCCTATCCAAATACAGAACGCGTAGAACGACCCCGCATAGGCGTAGTCACGCTCACGCGGCTGGTAGGGGGTCTGGTTGAGATAGACCACAATCGCCAACCCCGTGAGGAAGAAGAGCAGGAAAGTAATCGTGAAGGAGCGCAACCCTTCTTTCTGCTTGCCGTCCTCGCTGCGTTTGCCGAGTTGCCATACCAATCCGATGATACCGAGCAACAAGGGCAACATATAATAGACATTATGCCCCTTGTTCTCGCGCAGTTCGGTCGGCAGCAGGCTCTGGTCGCCGAGCATGGCGTTGTCAATGAAGGGAATGCCCGTAATCCAATTGCCCTTCGAGATGTCGCCGTAGGACTGCAAATCGTTCTGCCGCCCCGAGAAATTCCACATAAAGTAACGCCAGTACATGAAATTCACCTGGTAGCGGAAGAAGAAACGCATGTTCTCCACAAAGGTGGGGCAATAGTCCGTCTTCGATTGTCCGCAATAGTCATAACGCACCTTTTTGCCCTTGATATCCGCCCATTCCTTGTAGGCTTGGATATGGGATTTGTTGGGCGAGTACATACGCGGGAAAAGCATTTTGAACTCGTCCATGTACTCGTAGGTGGTCTTGTAGCCCGTGATGACATAGCGGTCTTTTTCGCCCTCGACCGTGGGTGCCGGTGCATATTGCGCATGCCCCTGTTTCTCGACGGGAATGCAGATATTACCCTGCGTTTCCAACTGGACGGGGGCATTGTAGGTCTGCCCGTAGAACAACGGGGTATCGCCGTACTGTTCGCGGTTGAGGTAGTATTTGAGGGCGAACACATTGTCGGGCGAGTTCTGGTCCATAGGCGTATCCGCCGAAGAGCGTATCACAATGGCGGCATAACTGCTGTAGCCCACCACCACCATCGCCACCATCAGCGACAGCGTATTGAGCCAACGCGCCGACAGGCTCGTGCGCTTCCACAACAGCAACCCCGTGAGCAGGGCGATGAGAATAACACCGACCACCACACTCTCTTTGATAAACGGCACACCCGCCAAGGTCAGTGCCAACACAAAGGCGATTATCGTGCGAATGCCGACCCCCTCCTGCTCTGTATCCAAGATATGATAGGTCTCCCATATCGCCCATACCAAGGCGGCTGCCAGCAGCACTAGGTAAATCGCCATGCCCGTGTTGAACGGGCAGCCAAGTCCGTTGGTGAAGAGCAACTCGAACCAACCGGCTATGGTCGGGATACCCGGAATGATACCGTAGAGGATAGCCGCCAAAATCGCTACCGACGACAGGAACGCCACCACCACGCCCTTCCACGAGAAGGCGTAACGGCGGAAATAGTACACTAACACAATGGCAGGTATGGTCAACAGGTTCAGCAGATGCACACCGATGCTCAAGCCCATAAGGTAGGCGATGAGAATCAGCCAACGGTCGGAACCCTCTTCGTCGGCATGTTCATCCCATTTGAGGATTAGCCAGAACACCACGGCGGTGAACAGCGAGGACGAGGCATAGACCTCACCCTCCACAGCGGAGAACCAGAAGGTATCCGAGAAAGTGTATGCCAAAGCCCCCACAGCCCCTGCGCCCAACAGCGCAATGCCTTTGGCAAGCGTCGTGGGTTGCACCAACTTGCGGGCAAGGGCGGTAATCGTCCAGAACAGGAAGAGAATGGTAAAGGCGGAAGCCAATGCCGACATCGCATTCACACACATCGCCACATGGCTTGCATCGGACGCGAACAGGGAAGCGAAATGCCCCATAAGCATAAAGAAAGGTGCTCCGGGCGGATGGCCTACATCCAACTTGTATGCACTGGAGATAAACTCACCGCAGTCCCAAAACGATGCGGTAGGCTCGATGGTCAGCAGGTATGTCGCTGCAGCAATGGCAAATACAACCCAGCCAAAGATGACATTCCACAATTTGTACTTCTTCATATTGTAAATAACCGTTCTATGCGATTTCCGGACTTGTTGCAGGTGCCAGCGGCACCAAACAAGCCCACAAAGGTACATATATAATCCGGATTGTGCAAACCCATTGTCATTTTCTTACCGCTCCGACAGCGCAGAGGTCTAAGCGCTGCCGCACCGCCTCGTACAACATCACACCGGCAGCGACGCTGACATTCAGGCTCTCGATGGGCCCCTGCATGGGGATACGCACCTGCTCGGTGCAGAGGCGCAGGTTGGGGTCGTAGATACCGCGTTCCTCGCTGCCCATCACGATAGCGAGGGGGACGGTCATGTCGCAGGCAGTGTAGTTGCGCTCGGCATGTTCGGTGGCAGCAACGAGGGTCAGTCCCGAGTCGCGCAGGTATTGCAGACAATGCTGCAGGTTATCGGTTTTGCACACGGGGAGGGTATGCAGTGCACCGGCGGAAGTCTTGATGGCATCGCCGTTGAGGCTGACGCTGCCGAAAGCGCCGATGATGAGTGCATCCACGCCTGCACAAGTGCAGGTACGGGCAATGGCACCGAAGTTTCGAATGTCGGTAATGCCGTCCAAGACCATAATAAGAGGTGTCTTCCCCTGTTCAAAGAGCGTGGGAATGATATCCTCAACGCGGTAGAAAGCAATGGGGCTGAGAAAAGCAATGACACCCTGGTGGTTCTTGTCGGTGTATTGGTTGAGTTTCTCAACGGGGACTTTCTGCACGGGGGTAGCGGTACCCTGCAGGTGTTTGAGCAGTTCTTTGCCCGTAGCGGAAGTCATATCGCGGCGAATGAGGATTTTGTCAATCGTCTTGCTTGCCTCAATGGCTTCGATGACGGCACGCGTGCCGAATATCATTTCTTTCTCGGGGACACGCCGCGTTTCGTATTTTTTATCGTGCAACATATAAACTAATAAACTTATAAACTCTCATCTTCCAACAGCACCGCCACAATGCGCCCGGCGGTGTGTCCGTCCCAGAGCGGGGGAATAGCCCCTTTCTTCCACTCGCCGGCAAAGAGACGGTCGAGTGCTGGGCGTACGGCGGCAGGGTCGGTACCAATCAGTTCGTTGGTGCCAATAGTGCATGTTTCGGGGCGTTCGGTGTTGTCGCGCAGCGTGATACACGGTACGCCCATAACGGTGGTCTCCTCGGTAATGCCGCCCGAGTCCGTAACAACCGCTTTTGCCCGCTCTACAAGGTAGTTAAATTCCAGATAGCCAAGCGGTTCCACAATATGCAGGTTGGGGAAAAGGCGGCTGAGTTGTGTCTCATCGCCCCAGAGGGTATAGAATATCTTCGCTGTGCGTGGGTGAATGGGAAAGACTATCGGCAGCCCGTGTACATTGTTGATAATCTGCTCCATAAGGGCTTTAAGATGCGCCTCTTCATCCACATTGGCAGGGCGGTGCATGGTCATCACAATGTATTGTTGTTTCCGCAGCCCGAGCGTATCATAGACTTGCGGACGGCGAAAACGACTGCGGTTCGCCAGCAGCGTATCTATCATCACATTCCCTACTAACCATGCCCGTTGCGGCACGCGGTCAGCCCCATAACGCTGCACCTCGCTTGTTATTACAGCAGTATCCTCTTCGCCCATAATATGGACACCCTGTCGACGCAGGTTGTCGTTGGCGTACGATGTGGTCGTAAAGAGATAGTCTGCCAGCGAGTCTGTCACCATACGATTAATTTCCTCGGGCATCGTCAAATCCCAACTGCGTATCCCCGCCTCCACATGGCAGACACGTGTGCAGAGTTTCTTCGCTACGACAGCACACGCCATCGTACTCGTAACATCTCCCACAACCAACACGATATCAGTAGGATGTGCAAGCAAGTCTTGCTCGAAGGCGACCATGATATGTGCCGTCTGCTCGGCTTGGGTACCGCCCCCGCAACCGAGGTTGGCATCGGGCGCAGGGATGCCCAACTCCTCGAAGAAGGTATCGGACATATTTTTGTCGTAGTGTTGCCCCGTATGTACAAGGCGGTAGTGAATATCTTTTCCTTGATTTTCAGCGGATTGGATGGCGCGAATGATAGGCGCAATCTTCATGAAGTTGGGTCGTGCACCGGCTATCAAAGTAATCTGCATAGTCTGAAATGTTGCGGTTGGAGACCTGTACCTTTGTTGCGATGGAAGGTCTGTACCTCTTTTGTTTCTTCGGGGCGCAAAATTACACAATATTTTCCACTCTGCCAAATACCCCTTAAGATCCGCTTATCCACCGCTGAAAACAATCAACATTGATTGTGCTGTATGCCCAACATTCGTTGGGGGATTGGTTGTATCTTTGCAGCGGAAAACAAAAAACAATGTACGATTTCTACTAATTTGTAATTGGGAATGGGGAAGTGGAATTATTTTCGCGGGTCTCTCGCGGGTCGGTGGGGGGGGATAAGAAGCTCCCCACCGACCTCATTCAAAGGGAGAAACTGCTATGCGTCATCCCTAAGGTGCTACTGCCGCAGGCAAGATAGGTAAAGCATAATGTCCATAGAAAGACAACAAAAGAGACTGTCTAAACGGGTTAGACAGTCTCTTTTTCCTTACACTTTTTGCACTACTTCGTGAAAGGTTTCACACTTTCACATACGATTGGCTTCTTTACTGCGCGTTAGGTTTTGGCTTCTGTGCGCGGGGCTTTGGTTTTATTTTTCGCAGCGGACTTTCCTTTCTTGGGGTTATCCGCCGGCTTGCCCTCCTCGGGCTTTTCCTGCTCTGCCTTGGACAGAACCACCACCTCGCCGCGCGAGGTGCAGAACTGCGTTTGGAGCATCCCAAGCCCCTGATTTTCAATCAAACGCACGCCATAACGCATACGCCAACGCCATTTCAAACTCCGCAACCCGCCCCGTGAGGCATACGCAAACACATACGGGTGCAAATGCAAACGCAATCCGCGTCCGTGCACCCCCGCCATGGTGATAATCTGTTCCTCAACCTGGTCGGTGAACAGCAGCGACGCCTGTATCTTGCCTTTGCCCAAGCAGGTCGGACAAGTCTCCATCACCTCCATCTCCACCGCAGGGCGCACGCGCTGGCGGGTGATTTGCATCAGTCCGAATTTGCTAAGGGGCAACACATTGTGCTTCGCCCGGTCGCGACTCATCAGTTCGCGCATGTGTTCGTACAACGCCTGCTGGTGCGCCTTGTCGTCCAAGTCGATGAAATCAATCACGATGATACCGCCTATATCACGCAGGCGGAGTTGGTGCGCAATCTCATCGGCGGCAAGCATATTAAATTGGAAGGCGTTCTCTTCCTGAACCTCGGACAATTTCTTGCTGCCACTGTTTACATCAATCGAGAACAAAGCCTCCGTGCGATCGATAATCAGGTATCCCCCCTTCTTGAACCCTACCGCCCGACCCATGCCCGTTTTCATCTGGCGGGTGATGTCGAACTTGTCGAAAATGGGCTGCTCGCCCTCGTAGAGTTTCACCACCTTCTGTGCCTCCGGAGCAATCAGTTCGATATACCGGCGGATATCGTCGCAGACCGCCTTGTCGTTGACATAGATACTCTCAAAGTCGGGCGAGAAGATATCACGGATAAGCCCGATGGCGCGTCCCGCCTCTTCGCTGATAAGCGACACGGGCTCCGCACGCTGCAAGGTACGGATACAATCATCCCACCGCTTGACCAACACGCGCAGTTCGTTGTCGAGTTCCGCCACGCGCTTGTCTTCCGCCACGGTGCGGACTATCACTCCAAACCCCTGTGGCTTAATCGATTGCACCAACTGCTTGAGCCGCCCGCGCTCGGATTCGCGCTTAATCTTGCTGCTCACCAAGACCTTGTCCGTCAGGGGCATTAAGACAAAATTGCGCCCTGTAATGGAAATCTCCGCGGTCAGACGGGGTCCTTTGGAGTTGATAGGCTCTTTCGTAACCTGCACCAACAGGGAGTCCCCCACATGGAGCAGATCGGCGATATTGCCTTCTTTGGTGCATTCGGGCTGGCGTTCCTGCTTGCGCAATTCGGGTATGCGACGGCGGTCGGAGACCACGCGACTGACATACTTTTGCATCGTGAGGAAATCTGTCCCCAAATCCAAGTAGTGCAGAAAAGCTTCTTTTTCACAACCAACATCCACAAAAACCGCATTGAGCGCCGGCAAGACCTTCTTTACCCGACCGTAGTAGATATTGCCCACAGCGAAAGTATCTTTCCCCCGCTGCTCGCAACTCACCTCCATCAGGCGGTCGTCTTCCGTCAAAGCAATGGCGATTTCTTGCGGACGAACGTCTACAATCAATTCGCTTTTCATTTTCAATACATCAATAAAAAACGGCTCTGTGGCACACCCGTTTGCGCCCAAATAGGATTCACCACAAAGCCTTACCGTTTTACCAGCCGCCCAAGCCTACTTGTGCTTGTGACGGTTCTTACGCAGACGCTTTTTGCGTTTGTGCGTGGACATCTTGTGCCGCTTATGTTTCTTACCGTTTGGCATAATCAGTTAGTTATTATTATTTTACAATGTTCATAAATTCCTTCGATGGCTTGAAGGCAGGAATCTTATGTTCCGGCACCACAATGGAGGTGTTGCTCAATATATTACGAGCCACCTTGGTCTTGCGCGTCTTGGTAATGAAACTGCCGAAACCGCGAAGATAGACATTCTCTTCCGCTGCTACCGATGATTTGATACTCTCCATCGCCGACTCGACCACATTCATTATTGTCTGCTTGTCGTAGCCCGTCTTGATAGCGATATTGCTAACGAGTTCTGCTTTTGTCATAAAAATAATATTTATAGAGTTATACTTGTTTCTTTTTGCGGAGAGTGGATAGCGTTTCTGCACGGCGAGGACGGCATATCGCGGCTACGACAACCCGAAACCGACTGCAAAGGTACGCTAATTTTTTGATTTACAAAAGGAAAGTGCGAAAAAAGATGATTTTTTCTGTTTGAGGTGGCTGTTTTGCGTATCTTTTTGTACCTTTGTCCTCCCGAAAAAGCGTTACCGCAACATCGGCAAAACACCGCAAATGAACAAGACAAGACTATACCGCAGGCTGTATCACTGGTACGAACAGGAGCACCGTGTGCTACCGTGGCGCGAGACCGATGACCCATACAAGATATGGGTGTCGGAGATTATTCTGCAGCAGACGCGCGTGGCGCAAGGGCTGTCGTACTACCTGCGCTTTGTGGAGCAGTTCCCCGATGTCCATGCCTTGGCCGCCGCCTCCGAAGACGAGGTGCTGCACCTTTGGCAGGGTCTCGGATACTACACCCGCGCCCGCAACCTGCACCGCGCCGCCCGCTATGTAGCGGAACACGGCGGCATAGTGGGTGGCACCGACTCCAACCCCGCTGCCCGTTTCCGCCAACTGTGTGCCATGCCCGGCGTGGGGGACTACACGGCAGGTGCCATAGCCTCGTTTGCATTCGATCTCCCCTACCCAGCCTTGGACGGTAATGTATATCGGGTGCTGGCACGGCTCTACGACTGCGATATGGCATTTGACACCACCGCCGGCAAACGCTATTTCCGGCAGTTGGCGGAGGAGTTGCTCGACACCGCGCACCCCCGTCTGTTCAACTCAGCTATCATGGAGTTTGGCGCCCTGCAATGCGTGCCGCAAACGCCGGATTGCGCAGCCTGTCCGCTGCAAGATTTCTGCGAAGCGTACGCTCACCACACCGCGTCGCTACTGCCCGTCCGCAAGGCACGGACATCCCTGCGGGACAGATACCTCAACTACACCTTATATATTACGCGCGAGGGGAAGACCCTGCTCCACAAACGCGAAGCACAAGATATCTGGCGGCACCTCTACGAGTTCCCGTTGGTGGAAAGCGATGCACTGCTGCCCGTGCCGGAGGGCTGCAAACGCGTGGATATCACCCACACCCTGTCGCACCAACGCCTGCACGCGCGTTTTCACATTGAACCTGTGGAGATCCTGCCCGACCTGCCCGGCTGTATGGCGATACCGCTCCGCGACATCGATGCCTACGCATTGGCACGCCTGACGGAGAAAGCGTTGGAAGAGTTGAAAGTTGATAATTAGCCGAGACGGGAGATGTGCGTCAGTTCCTCCTCGTCCAAAATCTGTATCTTGCGACCGTCTAAACTAATCAGCCCCTCATTGGCAAACTGGGAAAGTGTGCGAATTGCATTGGCGGTGGTCATATTGGACATATTCGCCAAATCCTCACGCGCCATATAAAGGGCTATAGTCGCCCCGTCTTCGTCCAACCCGTAGGTCTGCTTGAGCGTGAGCAGTGATTCCGCCAAACGCCCGCGGATATGCTTTTGGGTGAGGTTGACCGTACGCGACTCGGATATCGCCAAGTCCTTTGCCATCGCGGTAAGCACCCCGTAGCAGAAGGCGTTGTTCTGCTGCACCACCTGCAAGAATGCCTCACGGCGAATGCGATACAGCACCGACGGCTCCAAGGTGGTGGCACACGAAGAATGCCTGTCGCCTACAATGGCACTGCGGTAGCCGAACATATCGTAGGGACGCAACAGGCGTATAATCTGCACCCGTTGCCCCACCCCCTCCTTGGACAGACGCACCATGCCCGAGATGACGACCATGATATGGGTGGGGATGTCTCCTTCGCGGTGGACAATATCGTTCTTACGGTATTTGCAAATCTCGGAAGAATGGTCGATAAACTCTTTCTGTTCGAGAGTCAGCAAATCCCACATAGGGTTCAAATCCCACAATTTGCCGAAGTCCTCTTGACCTTTTCGCATACTAACACCTTGAATTAGGCGGCAAAGGTAATACAAAGTTTGCAAATATGCAAATTCTTAGGTTGCACGGCACGCAAACCGCACCCGAAGCGGCTACAGATTGATTTGGAGTTTGGCACGCAGCCAATGCGCAGGCTGCAAGATACCCCCGTAGTCGTAGTAAGTCCGATTGGTGATGTTGGTGCACTCGATCGACGCACGCCACGCACGGGCTTGGTAGAACAGGCTGCCGTCCAAAAGCCATACGGGTTGATAGGTCTGTACCACCCCCTCGCGGTCGGTATAAGCCCCGTTGCGTTGTCGGTAGGAGAGTTGCCACGAAGCCCCCAATCCCCGATAAATACTATGCTCCAAGAGGAAAGTAACGCGGTGGCGCAGATAGTCCAAGGCGTATTTGCTGAGTTCCTCCGTCGGCTGCTTGGTCATGTCGCAATAGGCATAACTCACGCGCACCGCACGCAGGAACTGCCCCAACGGCTGCTGCTGCGCCGTTACACCGACCGAAACATCCACTCCCCATGTGTGCAACTGCGTATGGTTGCGGGCTGACCACTGCACGGCTTCGGGCAACTTGACCCAGTCGATGACATCCGTCCCGTAGCGGTAATAGCCACGCACCTGCGCGTCCAAACGTGCCGTGTGCCACGGCTTGGTGTATAGCGCCGCAAGTTCCGCCTTGTAAGCATGTTCGGCACGCAGGCCGTCGTTGCCCTGCTGGGTGGCAGACCGGTAGTACAAGTCGGTGAAAGTGGGCAAACGCAAGGCACGCGCCGTATTGAAGTAGAACGCGAGGTCGCGCAACGGGTGGTAGGACACATCCACGCTATACGACCAATCGACGGGGAAAGCCGTGTTGTACGCCCCGCCCGCCAAGAGTGCCAACGACACCTTTTGCCAATGCACGGTCTGCTGCAAGTAGTAGTTGAGCGTCAGGCGGTTATGCTCACCCAAAGTGTTGGAGGTGATATAGGCGTTGCGCAGGGTCGCGCCCAACGAGGTCGTACCCCACGATTCCATATACGAGAGTTTGAGGTCGGCATCCGCCGTGTGCGTCCAATGGCGGTTATGCCCCGTGTACCACGACGGCGGTTGCGTGCCGTCGCGAAAGAGTTCGAAGCGGTCGTAATGCACGCGGTAGGCTACAGTGCCATCAAGAAGCCAGCGGTCGGCAAAGCGTCCGTGGTACGCCAGCGAAGCAAACGCCACCCGCGTGGCATCGAACTGGTCGGGATAGGACAAAGCATAGAAGGCGTTTGCCCCCGCGTCCTTGTATTGCGCCCCGACCTGCGCCTCAAAAGCACGCGAGGTGAGGTGCGCAAAGGCATTGGCAATGCGGTAGTCGGTATTGGCGGCGAACCCTGTGGATTGGTTGTAGGACACAGCCGTCTCCCAATGCATATCGTCCCGCGCATCCCGATAGGCTACGCGCGGTGCGAAGAGTCCGTACTCGCCTGCCGACAAGGAAACATCCACCTCGGGAAGCGTGTCGCGCGACCGGCGTGTGATGATATTGACAACCCCCGCATACGCGCCCAAGCCCTGAGGCGTAGCACTGTAAACTTCAATGCGCTCGATGTCCTGCGGTTCAACGGGGATATTCATGGAATAATGCCCCGTCTGCGGGTCGGTGATGTTCACGCCGTTGAGGAAGACAAGGGTCTGGTCGGCCGTGCAACCGCTCAACGAGAGGTCTGCCTGCACGCCCGTGGCACCCCGCTCGCGCACATCAACGCCCGCGATATGGCGCAACACCTCGGCAAGACTGCTGACGGGCAACTGCCGAATCTCGGATTGGGAAAGCGTTACAACTTGCCGGACTGCCGAAGACGACAGGCGCGATGCCGTGGCGACCACCTCCAACTGCTCCAACGCAATGGAGTTCGCCACATCGGTTTCGTCGGGCGGAACAGCCTCGTCCGCAAGGGCGGATACGCCGAAGAGCAACAGCACACTCGCAAGGATTGCCTTGCCTGACTTGAGCAATTCCAAGTCGCAGATAGCACGCCCCACGCGACCAATGGTCACATGGCGGTGCATCGAAGCGAAGGCGGCATACGCTTTGTGCGTGAAGCGGCGGAAACGAAACGCACGTGAATGAAAATATACCTTGTTCATAACTTCAAAGGAGTGCTACTCCACTCCATTGCGGCTGCAAAAGTACAACATATCCCAGACACATACAAATTTACGATGTACGATTTTACGATTTGCGAATTTATGTACGATTGGGGTGGATTTATCCATTTACCTTACGCTTCACATCCCCTAATGCTTCCCCTATTGCTATACAAAGTTATGGGCTGCGCACACCGCGCAGCCCGTAACCCTATTCAGTCCGTCTTTCCCCTCGCGCGGGGTCCCCACAAGCCTTCCGCGCAGTGGGGTGCCTTTGAAGGGGTAGGGGGGGGATAAGTGGGGGGCTTTCCCAATTCCTAATTCTTAATTCCTAATTGCACTCCACGCCCATCAGCGTGTAGGTCTTCCCGCCCCGCAGGATATAGACCTGTCCGTTGCGCAGAACCTTCTGCGGGAGGCTACTATCCGCGCGGACATCCTCTACCGCCGTAATCGGCACAAACAATGCCTCTATGGTCAGGTCGTCCAACACGGTGAACCGATACGGGTTATAGGTCAAGCCGTTGTCCCATTGCTTGAACTCATAGCCACTATTGGGAATGGCATACAAGGTTATCTGCGTTCCATAACCGTATTTTCCGCCACCGGTTACGACACCTTGTTGCAAATCACAGGTAGCAGTAACCGTACATACGCCACCACCAAATTCCGCTGTAAAGGTCATGTCTTTATCCACTATAACC
The DNA here is from genome assembly GCA_963630875.1 of Mycobacteriaceae bacterium. Classification (GTDB taxonomy): domain Bacteria; phylum Bacteroidota; class Bacteroidia; order Bacteroidales; family Paludibacteraceae; genus Colicola. Next base: position 21,750 of record CAVGOI010000035.1, read on the forward strand.
GTGCGAGGGTTGTCGGTATTTCCGTCATTCCATTGTACAAAGAAACAGTAATCGTTGGCTATTGCCTCAAAAACACTCTCACCATTCTCGCAAGAGGGCAGTTGGGTAATACGAACATACCCCTTGACGCTATCTTGGGTCGCTACCGATAATGAATACTTATATAATCCAATATAGTTCGTAAAGTCTTTCCATTGATAAACATATTTATAGGCACCAGTGGTACCACATGGAATATATACAGGAATGTCCGTTGCAACCTTATAGAAAACATTAGACTCCAATTCAGGAGGTGTCTTTGCCAAGACATACATTTCGGTAAGACCTGTGCAATTATAGAAAGCCTCTTTTTCAATACTCGTTACGCTATTGCCAATAGTAACAGAGGTAAGACCGGTACATTCCGCGAAAGCCCAAATTCCAATACTTGTTACGCTGTTGGGAATAGTGATAGAGGTAAGACCCGTGCAACCATCGAAAGCCCATCCTCCAATACTCGTTACGCTGTTGCCAATAGTAACAGAGGTAAGACCGGTGCAATTATGGAAAGTACTATATCCAATACTTGTTACGCTGTTGGGAATAGTGATAGAGGTAAGACCTTTACAGTACTCGAAAGCCCTTTCTCCAATACTCGTTACGCTGTTGGGGATAGTAATAGAGGTAAGACCCGTGCAAGCCAAAAAAGCCCCATCTCCAATACTCGTTACGCTGTTGGGGATAGTAACAGAAGTAAGACCGGTGCAACTTGAGAAAGCACCATCTCCAATCTTCGTTATGCTGTTGCCAATAGTGATAGAGGTAAGACCCGTACAGTTCGCGAAAGCTATCTCTCCAATTCTCATTACGCTGTAAGTCGTACTTTTATAAGTCACGGTCGTGGGGATAGTAACC
>CAVGOI010000036.1:0-21990 GCA_963630875.1 Mycobacteriaceae bacterium
ACCCAGAGAAAAATTGAACTTCTCTACACCTTACGAGTGCTTCTTCAAATATTTTTCCTAACTTTGCACAATAAATTGCATTTGTTATTGGACAGTACAGACGGTGAACTGATAGACGCCATTGCTTACCTGCCGCCCTACGAAACTCATGTTGGGATTGTCAAAGCCCCAATCAGAAGTAATCGTGTCGGCGTAGTTCGGATGCCCCATTCCTACACCGCAGAGGTACATGACATCGGGGTAAACCACCTCGTAAAGAGGCTCTACGACGATGTAGTCGTGTGCGGAGTCGTAGGAAACATAATACATCGCCTTATCGCCGAGGAACTTGACGGTGCTGTCGTCGATGTACTCCATCCAGTCCATATTGCAGGCTTTCTTAAGGTCCGTACAGCCTGTAATCTTTACCTCACTATCCTTATCGAGGAAGACTTTTGCACCGCGGTAGAGTTTAGCCACACTACCCGATATATAAGCCGGACTTGCCTCCAAATCGTTCAGCACATCCAATGCCGTAACGGGCTGTGCCACTTTGCCGCCGTAGGAAAGGGCAAATGTGTACGGGTTGAAGGTGATGGTGTCAATGCTTTCGAGATTGTCATCGCTCAAGGTGATAGAGGTCGCCTCGCCGGATTCGAACTGCTCCTTGGTAATCATCGCCAAGTTGCCGTTGTACATGCCGAATACCGGTTTCGTCCATTCCACACGCCCGAACTTGGTGCCGACCGTGGCAAGAAGGAACTCAATGGATTTGGGACATTGGAGGTCGTAGGCGACGAATGTACCCTCATCGTCTGTCATCTGTTTGCCCTTGCCGAGCAGCGTGCAGTGGATGGTCGGGGGCATGATGTACATGGTCGGTATCTCGGGACGATGACCCGTACAGCCGTTCAAGGAGACAACCTTACTCGTACCCTCGACATTGGTTGCCGTGAGGAATATCTTGATATTCTCGTTGTCCGGCATGTTCGCAATCAGCGGGACTGCGTATTGGTAGGTGTCCTCAAACGCATAGTCGCGGGTGCGAATGACCTCGTTGACCAAGACATTGGTGGCGACTACTATCTTGATGTTCAGTGTGGACAGGGGTGTTTGCGTTTCGGTGATTTTGACATGGAAAGCAATACTGTCCGTGCCGTACAGCACAGCGGTGTCGCTCAGCAGTTGCACCTCCAGTTGCGGGTCGCCTGCCGGATAGACAGTGCGGAACTCTTTCTGTTGGCAGCCCCATGCTACAACGGCTACTGCCAAGAGTATCAGTGATTTATAGAACGATTTCATATTCCGGTTCCTTTCTATGGATTAGTAGCCTGTGTTTTGCTTCAAGTTGGTGTTTTGGTCTATTGCCGTTTGGGGGATTGGCAGCAAGCGATGTGCCTCCACAAAGGGGCGTGCCTGCGGCAAGCGTCCTTCGTCGCGGCTGTTGATGGTGTTCATCACCTCTACGAGTTTGCCAAAACGCACAAGGTCGAAGAAGCGTTGTCCTTCCAATGCCAACTCCAAGCGGCGTTCGTGAAGAATGGCGTCGAGCATCGCCTCTTGACTGCCCTGTGCCGTCGCCGCGAGGTCGCCTAACTTGGCGCGGTGGCGAATGTTGTTCACGAGGACTGCGGCATCGCTCAAATTGCCTTGGTGTGCCAAAGCCTCTGCCTTGAGGAGCATGAGGTCAGCACCGCGCAACTTGATAATGCTATTGCCCGCCGAGCGGCATTTGTACATAAACGGATAGTGGTCAGAAGGATAGTAGTTGCTCCACCCACATTCGTAATAGACGATGGTTTGGTTCATACGCAGTGTGTCGCCCTCTGCCTCAAAAGCGGCGATGATGTCGCGGCTCGGCGTTATCCATTTCGCCCATGTGAAAGAATTGTCCCAATTGTACAAGTCGCGTCCAAACATCCAAGTGCACCAGTTACCTTCTGCGGGATTGGGATACTGCACCTCCAAAATCGTCTCTTGCGAATTGCGCAGTTTGGCATTACCACCCGAACCTTGCTCTCCAGACCCCGGTACATACGCCCACAGGTCGGCATACTCGGGCTCCAGTGTGATGCCATCGGCAAGGACGAGGTCGCAGTACTCCACCACCTTGTACCAATCGCCAAACTCGGCATAGAGTTTCGCCAAGAGCGCGTAGGCTACGGTCTTGCTCAAACGCGACTTGTCCGCCTTGTCGACGGCAGGCGCATAGGGTATCGCCTCTGTGAGGTCAGCAATGACTTGCTTGTACGCCGAGTCTTGCGTTACGGGAGTCGGGAAATAGATGGGATAGACTTCCTCGATGTTGTCCGCCGTAATGTCGGGGGCTTCGGTCAGATTGAGCGGTACATTGCCATACCAATGTGCCAAATCAAAGAGCATCATACCCCGAAATATCTTGGCTTCGGCTTTCCATTGCGCCCGCTCGGCTTGGGTGAAAGAAGAGTCGGGTACCAAATCGATGTTGGTGATGATGGTATTGGCTATGGCAATATCTTCCAAGTAACGATCCCAATCGCGTGTTACTCCTTTCGTAGAGGCATCCAATGCGTTGGTTTCCACAGATACAACCTCGGCACCGGTGGTGCCACCATAAGCATTGTCGGTGCGTGCCTCCCCAAAGAGTAGGTAATCCACATACCAATGCTCCTGCCGGTCGCGCATAGTGGTGTACAAGGTCTCATAAACGGCTTTCATGGCGTCACGGTCTTTGTACTTCACGCGTGTTGAGTCCGTGTCCTGTGAACCGAGATTCAACTCCGATTGATCGGACAGCGGGTCTAAGTTCAGGTCGCAACCCGTTCCTATCAGAGAGGCGAGGGCTACACCTATTAAATATATATGTACTCTTTTCATATCCAAAAATTTTATAGCGGTTAGAACTCAATGTTGATACCCAATACGAAACTGCGGGTCTGCGGATAGGTGCCGTAGTCCAAGCCCTGCACCGTACCTGAGTTGCCATTCTGGTTCACCTCGGGGTCCATGCCCAAGTAGCGTGTGAGGGTGAAGAGGTTCTGCGCCGAGAAATACGGTTGCAGGCGGCTCATACCTAACTTTTCCATCCATTTGCCCGAGAACTCGTAGCCGATTGTCAAGTCTTTGAGGCGGATATAGGAGCCGTCCTCTACGAAGTAATCGCTCACTTTCATATCAAAACCCGCCTTGGGAATGGAAGTAATCATACCCGGACGACGCCAACGGTCCAAGACACGCACCGATTGGTTTTTGGCATCGTACATACCCTCCGTCTCAATACGGCTGGCATTGAAGATGTCGTTTCCGTACGAGCCTTGCAGCAAGAAACTGATGGTAACACCATAGAAACGGAAGGTGTTGGTCATACCAAAGGTGAAATCGGGGTTCGGGTCACCGATATAGGTCCGGTCGGCTGTCGTAACTTTCCCGTCGCCATCGATGTCGAGGTAGATTAGTTCGCCCGTTTCGGGGTCAACGCCCCCCGTCTTGTAACCATAGAAAGAGCCCAACGGCATGCCCGGCGTATTGCGTACGCAATAGTCGGAAAGCACATCGGTTACCATGGCATCGTAGTAAACCTGGTTCGTCGCCAACTTGTCGAGACGGTTCTTGTTGTGCGAGATGTTGAATTGCGTATCCCATTTGAAGTTCTTGCGCACGAAGTTGTGCGAGGTAAGCGAGAACTCCACACCCGTGTTGGTCATTTCCCCCTCATTGCGCTGGATAGAGGATACGGCTGCCGATCCCTTCGGTAACGATACCCACATCAGCATGTTGGCGGTCTTCTTGTAGTACCAGTCGAAATTGAGCGTCAGGCGGCTGTGGAACATTGTCCAGTCGAGTCCGACATTGGTCTGCGTGGTGGTTTCCCATGTGAGGTCGGTGTTGCGGAGGGAGGATTGGCTGTAGGTCGGTACGGCGTTGCCCTTGCCCTCTTCCCACCAGTTCTGGCGGTTGATGTTGTAACGCTCCAAATAAGCGTAGTCGCCAATGCCTGCCTGGTTACCGGTCTGCCCCCAACCACCGCGTATCTTCAGGTCGTCAATCCAAGTAACATCCTTCATGAACTCCTCGCCCGAGATACGCCATGCCGCACTGGCAGATGGGAAATAGCCCCACTTGTGTCTGGGTGCCAACTTGGAAGAGCCGTCGGCACGGAAGTTCACGGAGAGCAGATAGCGGGAGTCGTAGTTGTAACTCAGTCGCGCAAAAGCCGACATAATCGCCCACTCGCTGGCTGTGGTTGTGGTTGCATTCGGGTCAATCTTGTTGGCGGCGTTGAGGGTTTGGATAGTGCCGTCGGCGTAGTGGCTGCCCTGAATGTTAGCATAGGTGTACATGGAGTGCGTGTAGGAGGAACCCGCCATCACATCCAAGTTGTTCTTGCCCAACTGCGTGTTGTAATTCAAGACATTATCCCATACCGTCACGAGGTCGGAGGTGCAGCGGTCGGTGCCTTCACCGTATTGGTTGCGCCCCCACGAGGTCTTTTGGGGATCAAGGAACGAGGTGAAGTTCACCATCTTGAGGTCTTCGGTGAAGGTGGTGGTGAATTTCAAAGAGTGCGTGTAGGTGTCCGCACGGTTGAATTTTTGGGTGTCGTAAAGCGTGAATATACCTTTGCCGCTTGCCACCATACGGTGCCGCTTGTCGCTCTGGTTCTTGTACCGCTCGATGTTCTCCAAGGGGTGCGTGATGTCGCTCACGCCATAGAAATTGGTGTAGTATTGGTTCGGGTTCTCCGTATCCCAAATCGGTGCGTAGGTCGGCGTGTTGATAACCGACAACACCAAACCGCCGCGGTTTGCTCCGGTTCCCGAAGAAATAGTGCCTTCATTGTCGCTGTAGGCGTAGGCAACATTGCCGCCGACATTCAGCCACTTTGTGATTTCTGCCTCAAGCGAGGTGCGGAAGTTGTAACGCGAGAAGCGAGTGGTCGGAATCACCCCCCCCCTCATTAGCATAACCACCTGATAGATAGTAAGTTACCTTATCTGTGCTACCGTTCACGGACACTTGATAGTTCTGCGTGGAGCCGGTCTTGTAGGTTTCGTCGAACCAGTTGGTCTCGTCTTTCAAGCCATCGGGCAGGACTACCGTGGAACCGAGGTCGCTCAAGTATTCCTTGTACTGCTCGTAGTTCAGACTCTCCATGCGGTTGGTAACTTGCGTCCAACCGCCGTACATCGAAAACGCTACATGCATCTTCTCATGGCTCTTGCGTCCCGCCTTGGTGGTAATCATAATCACACCATTGGCAGCCCGTGAACCGTAGATGGCGGCAGAGGATGCGTCTTTCAAAATCTGCATGGACTCAATGTCGTTGGGTGCCAAGAAATCGATATTGGTCATCGGTACGCCGTCCACCACATAGAGCGGGTCGTTGCTGGCGTTCATGGAAGTAGTACCGCGCACGCGCACGACCATACTCGCGCCGGGCTGTCCGTTGGGCTTTACCACCGTGACACCCGCCGCCTTGCCCTGCATTGCCTGCGCGGCACTTGTCATAGGGATTTTCTCAAGGTCTTCGGTGGATACCGATGATATAGCCGTGGTAACATCTCGTTTCTTTTGCGTGCCATAGCCAATGACCACCACCTCGTCCAATGCCTCGGCATCATCCGTGAGGGTGACGGTAAGTGCGGTACGCCCGTTGAGCGCCACCTCCTGCGTGGTCATACCCACATAACTGACAACAATCGTGGCATTGGCATCGGTAAGGGTGAGCGTGAAGTTTCCATCGAAATCGGAAATAGTACCGTTGTTGGTCCCTTTTTGCAAAATGCTTGCACCGATGACAGGCTCATTCTGCCCGTCTTGAACCGTGCCTGTAACTGTTACCTCCGCCCACAGCACCGTGCTGCAGAGCAAAGATAGCAACATCGAGTAAAGAATTCTTCTCATGTTTTCGCGTGATTTGTTTAAGTGCTTACAAAATTAGGAAAATTATGAGATTTGGTCAAACAATATAGTATGTTTTACAACATATTCTTTGTAATGCACACAGTATCAACAGTGTACAAAACTGGTATGGGGTGTAAAAAGTGGACGGTTGGGGAGAATGCAGGGGCAGAAAGGGGGCTGTATTTTGCGAAAAAAGGTTGCGATGGGTTGCGATGGGCTACGATGCTATCGGTAGCCCTACGAGATAGTCGTTAGTTGTTGCCGTCCTTTTGCCGTCCTTTTGCCGTCCTTTTGCCGTGATTGACGACTACTTTCCACGGAGAATCCTTGAGCGTGTTAGGGGTTGTAGCACTTCAGCCTTTTATCGTGTAGGGCCTGCTCGTAGAGGTCGTTCCGCTCCTGCTGCAAAAACTCCACCTGACGCTTGCTCAAAAGAATCTTTTCAATCTCCGGTGTAGCAAAATCAAGGGGCATGATATCGCCGATGGCGCGAATGTCGGTAACTTGAAGAAGGTAGGTGTTTACCGTGTCTTGCAGTTCTATCTGCTTGTTACTCTTCAACTTATTGCGAATATCGTCCTTGCCGGAAGGCATGCGCAACAGTATCTGGTTCGTAGTTTTCCATTCGTCTAAAAAGAGTTCATAGCCCGTGGCGTACTGGTAGGCGTACTTCTCAATGCTTTCGAGGTTCTCCTCCTGCTCGGGGGCTTGCAGGGCTTTGCGCAACTCGTCCATTTTCGGGGCTCCGTTGGGAACGACCAACAGGATGCCCCGCACAATGGACTCGCGTAGGATAAAATGTTGGCGATGCGTCTCATAAAACGAGGCTATCGTGCTGTCGGCAATGGCTGTCGGCATGCGCTGTGCGACTAAACGTTGCTCGTACTGGTGGATATAGAGCGAATGGCGGTAGTCCTCGACCAAGCGCTCTATCTCTTTGCTCGGTATGTCCTGTGCCGCGCCATACTCCAACCAATCCACCGCCCATTGGCGGATATAGGCTTGGGCGACGGCAAGGCTGTCCTCTGCGTTCAGCCCGCGCGTGAGTTCGTTCAATTCCATGCGTGTGAGGGTCTTCCCCTCGCACTCGGCGACAATATCGCTGCTACGCCGGCTCTCTATCAGCGAACAGCTGGCGCAGGCGACTATCCATAGGAGGAGAAAAAGGCGTTTCGTAAAATCAAAAATGTGCATAGTCTTATTTCGAAGTTAATGGAAGATAGGTTCGTATGGCAGACAGGTGGTGCGTCCGCTCACCGGCAGCGTTGAAGATGCCCGTGTCGTCGATGTTATCGATATGCACACAGCCTGAACAATGGATAATCCGCGTGGTGGAGAGCAAAATGCCCACATGCGTGATGGCGGTTTGCTGCGGGTCGCGGTCAGCGTGATTGAAGAACGCCAAGTCGCCCAAATGCGCCTCCTGCAGGGTGGGGACGCCTTCGCCCTGCGTGATTTGCTCGCGGGCATTGCGCAACAACTGCTTGCCGAACAGGGCGTAAAACACCTGCGTCAGCCCCGAACAGTCGATACCCAACGCACTCTTGCCCCCCCAAAGATACGGGGCATTCTGCAGGGAAAGCAGCACCTTTCCAATGGTGTGCCGCTCAAAGGGCAGGGGCGTCGTGGTGATGTGCTGCGGCGATAGTTCGTAGTGCTTGTCCGCCACCGAGAAAGAGCCGTTGTGGTAGTCCGGCAGGCGCGTACCGAGGGTCAGCGGTAGCCGCTCTCGGGGGCTTTGGCAAGACACCGCCCATGTGTACGGCTCAGTTACTATCGCTGTATCGTATTTGTATTCAGGCAGTTGCTCTACAAGCACCATCATCTTGAAATCCACCCAACCCTCTTGCCCGTCCAACAGGGAATGCACTTTCGTCCACCGCGGCAGGCGGTCGAGTACCGCACATTGCTCGCCCAACAGCAGTTGGGTCAGTTGCTCGCTTTCCTCACTTGGATCGCGCCTGACGGGGACTATGGAGGCGATGGCAATGGCGTACTTTACCATACTTCCTGCGTGTTGTTATTGGGGTTTTTGGGATAGTCGATGGTGTAGTGCAGCCCGCGCGACTCCTTGCGCTCCAAGGCTTGGCGCGTGATGAGGTAGCCCACATTAATCATATTGCGCAGTTCGCATATCTCGCGGGTGGCTTTTACGCGTTTGAAGAGGTCTTCCGTCTCTTCATAGAGCAGATCAAGGCGTTCCCACGCGCGGCGCAGACGCAGATCGCTGCGCACGATTCCGACATAGGTGGACATCACTTGCCCCACCTCGCGCATGTCTTGCGAGATGAGTACATGCTCCTCGTTGCTCATGGTGCCCTCATCGTTCCAGTCGGGGATGTTCTCATTGAAGGCGTAGTTTTCTATCATGCTCAGGCTGTGTCGGGCAGCGGCGTCTGCATAGACCACCGCCTCTATCAGCGAGTTGCTTGCCAAACGGTTGCCGCCATGCAAGCCCGTGCAACTGCACTCGCCTACCGCATAGAGGCGTTGGATGGTGGATTGCGCGTCGAGATTGACTTTGATACCGCCGCACATGTAGTGGGCGCAGGGGGCGACGGGGATATAGTCGCGCGTGATGTCAATGCCGATACTCAGGCACTTGATGTAGATATTGGGGAAGTGGTGCTTCGTTTCTTCGGGGTCTTTGTGCGTCACATCGAGGCAGACATGGTCAAGCCCGTGTATCTTCATCTCGTTGTCGATGGCGCGTGCCACGATGTCGCGCGGTGCCAACGAGAGGCGCGGGTCGTATTTCTGCATGAACTCCTCGCCATTCGGCAGGCGCAATATGCCGCCGTACCCGCGCATGGCTTCGGTAATCAGGTAGGCGGGGTGCGTCTCCCCCGGGTGGAAGAGCGCGGTTGGGTGGAACTGGACGAACTCCATGTCCTTGACTTGTCCCTTGGCACGATAGACCATGGCGATACCGTCGCCCGTGGCAATGTTGGGATTGGTAGTCGTAGCATAGACGGCTCCCGTGCCACCCGTCGCCATGAGCGTGATACGGCTCAGGTAAGTCTCTATCTTGCCCGTGGCGGGTTCGAGGATGTATGCCCCGTAGCACTCGATGTCCGGCGTGCGGCGCGTAACGCGTACCCCCAAATGATGTTGCGTGATTATCTCCACGGCAAAGTGATTCTCCAAAACATCAATATACGGATTGGCACGCACGGCTGCCATCAACCCGCGCTGTATCTCGGTGCCCGTGTCGTCGGCGTGGTGCAGGATGCGGAACTCGGAGTGTCCGCCCTCGCGGTGAAGGTCGAAAGTGCCGTCGGCTGCCTTGTCGAAATTCACGCCCCAGTTTACCAGTTCTTCGATCTGCTTGGGGGCGTTGCGCACCACTTGCTCAACGGCTTGCGGGTCGCTCAGCCAGTCGCCCGCCACCATGGTGTCGTGGATATGCTTCTCGAAGTCATCCACCAGCAGGTTTGTCACCGAGGCAATGCCGCCTTGGGCTTTGGAGGTGTTGGTCTCTTCGAGTGTGGTCTTGCAGCAAAGGGCTATCTTGTACTTCTGCGCACGCGCTACTTTGAGCGCGAAACTCATACCGGCTACCCCGCCGCCGATAATCAGGAAGTCATACTTTTTCATCGTTTTTATCCTCTATATGGGCTATTTTCATCAGGTATGCTTTGGCGGCCTCGTACTCGTTGGGGATAACGCCGTCGAGTATAGCGTCTTTGATAGCGTTTTTCAGTTCTCCCACACGCGCACACGGCGTCAAATGCAGCAGCGACATAATCTCCTCGCCGCGCACAGGCGGCTGGAAATTGCGGATACGGTCCCGCTCCTCCAACTCCACCATTTTTCGGCGTACCAACTGGTAGTTTTGGTGGTAGCGCTTCACTTTCTCCTCGTTGCGCGAAGTGATATCGGCATCGCAAAGCAGCATCAAATCATCAATGTCATCGCCCGCTTCGAAGAGCAGACGCCGCACGGCAGAGTCGGTAACCGTGTCCTCGATGAGGTTGATGGGGCGCATGTGCAAGTCCACCATCTTCCGCACATACTCCATCTTCTCGTTCTGCGGCAGTTTCATTGCCTTGAAGATGCGCGGAATCATCTTCGCGCCGATGTAGTTGTGGTTACGGAATGTCCAGCCCGCCTGCGGGTCCCACGCCTTGGATTTGGGCTTGCCGATGTCGTGAAAGAGAGCCGCCCACCGCAGCCAGAGGTTGTCAGACTTGGCGGACAGGTTATCCACTACCTGCAGGGTATGCAGAAACACATCTTTGTGTCCTTTGCCCGCCTTGGTCTCCACACCCTTGAGGGCGGCGACTTCGGGGCAGATAAGCGGTAGCAGCCTCGTCTTGTCCATCAGCATCCACCCCACCGACGGGCGGCGCGAGAGCATAATCTTGTTCAGTTCATCGGCAATGCGCTCGCGGGTGATGATACGGATACGCTCACGGTTGCGTTCGATGGCGTCGAAAGTCTCGCAGTCCAGGTAAAAGCCCAACTGTGCGGCAAAGCGAATCGCCCGCATCATCCGCAGCGGGTCGTCGGAGAAAGTGATATCGGGGTCAAGCGGTGTGCGTATCACGCACTCCTCCATGTCCTCTATGCCGCCGAAGGGGTCCAACAGTTCCGCATAATGTTCGCGGTTGAGGCAGATTGCCATCGCGTTGATGGTGAAGTCGCGGCGGTTCTGGTCGTCTTCGAGGGTGCCGTCCTCCACATGCGGGTTGCGCGAGTCGTGCTGGTAACTCTCGCGCCGCGCCCCCACGAACTCCACCTCCATATCGCCTTTCTTCACTTGCGCCGTGCCGTAGGTGCGGAACACACTCAGGTGCGCTCCGTGTCCCAAGCGTTTGGCCACAGCCTCCGCCAACTGAATGCCGCTACCCACCACCACGATGTCAATATCCGTGCTTTCGCGGTGTAGCAGTAGGTCGCGTACCCAACCGCCGATGACATAGCATTCCAAGCCCAACCGGTCGGCTTCCTCGCCCACGAGGTGCAGGACAAGCTGTTCTATTTTCGGATCGTCGATAATCATACTATTTTGCCACGCGAGGTTGTCTAACCGTTCTGTTAGGCAACCTCGTGAAAATCATTGTCGTACAGCCGTTTTCAGCGCACGCGCTCGCAGTAACTGCCGTCCCGCGTGTCCACACGGATTGTCTCGCCTTCGTTGATAAACAGCGGCACGCGTATCTCGGCGCCGGTCTCCAACTTGGCAGGTTTGAGGGTGTTCGTAGCGGTGTCGCCGCGCAGCCCGGGTTCGGTGTATGCCACTTGCAACTCCACCTTGGTGGGCAGTTCGGCAAAGAGGATAGTGTCGGTAGATGCGTCGGAAACCACGTCGCACACAAAACCTTCTTTCAGGAAATCGACGCCTGTGATAAGGTCATGAGCGATAGGCACTTGCTCGTAGGTTTCCTGGTTCATGAAGATATAGTCTTCGCCTTCCTGATAGAGGTATTGGTAGGGTCGGCGCTCCACGCGCACATCTTCCAACTTCTCGCCGATATTGAAGCGGCGTTCTAACACGCGGCCGTCCACCACATCTTTGAATTTGACACGCATAATCGTATTGCCCTTGCCCGGTTTCACATGCAGGAACTCGATTACGAAATACAGACGACCGTCCATACGGATACAGACGCCGTTCTTAACATCTTGTGAATTAATCATATACTTTGTTTCTATTTATATCGCTTGTCCTAATCCGCCTGCAAAGGTACGAAAACTCCCGCACTCCTGCAAACATACCCTGCGAAGCCGGCTAATAACTCTCCGCCTCCGATGGGAACTCTCCTGTCCGTACCGCCTCCATATACTGTCCTACTGCCTCTTTGACGGCATTCCCCACCTCACCGAACCGCCGCAAGAACTTAGGTTTGAACCCTTCGTTCAGCCCGAGCATATCATGCAGCACCAATACTTGCCCATCGGTTCGTGCGCCTGCGCCTATACCGATGGTGGGGCAACTGACGGCTTTCGTCACGCGTTCCGCCAAGGCAGCGGGTATCTTCTCCAATACGATTGCGAAGCAGCCTGCTTCATCCAACCGGTGTGCGTCTGCAAGCAGTGCATCCGCCTCTTCTCCGGCTTTGGCACGCAGCCCGTACCCGCCCAACTGATTGACCGACTGCGGAGTAAGTCCGAGGTGTCCCATCACGGGTATTCCCGCAGCCACCAAGCGGCTTATCAGGGAAGCCACAGCAGCCCCGCCCTCCAATTTCACGGCATCGGCTCCTCCCTCCTTCAGCATACGGATAGCATTTCGCATACCCTCCTCATCGCTGACTTGGTAACTGCCGAAGGGCATGTCCGCCACCACCAAGCAGTGTTGGGCAGCCCGCACCACACCGCGCGTGAGGAACAGCATTTCGTCCATCGTAACGGGCAGGGTGTTGGTGTTTCCGCACACGATGTTGCTGGCACTATCGCCTACAAGTAGCATATCGATTCCGGCTGCGTCCACCCATTGTGCGAGGGTGTAGTCGTAGGCGGTGAGCATGGTTATTTTCTCGCCGCGTGCTTTCATTTCCCGCACGCGCGTGGTCGTCATACGGCTGTTTTGTACATGTACCGACATAGATTTTTTCTCAAACGGGCGGCAAAGTTACGGCTATTTTTGTATATTTCCAAAACTTTCCCTACTTTTGCACTCGGTATGAGGCGAACTGTTAGTATTTTTGCGGCGTTGTCGGGTTTGCTTTTCGTGTTGGCAGGTTTGGATTTGTGCAGTGGTTCCATTTGGATTTCGCCTGCCTCCATTCCGCATTCTCTTTCGCCTATGGAGCAGAAGATACTTTTCTCTCTGCGGCTTCCCAAGACGCTCACGGCATTGTTGGCGGGCGGAGCGTTGTCGGTCGCGGGGGTGATTATGCAGACACTGTTCCGTAACCCTTTGGCAGGTCCTTATACTTTAGGTGTTAGCGGCGGAGCAAGTCTTGGGGTAGCGTTTCTCACGATAGGTTCCACGGCGGTCTTGGGTGCGGCGGGCGTCAGTGTCTTCGGCGTGGCTGTGGCGGCTATTCTCGGTAGCACGCTTACGCTATTGTTGGTCATGGGTTTTGCGCGTCGCGTGCAGAGCAATGTCAGCCTGCTTATTATCGGTATGATGATCGGGAGTATAGCCGGTGCGTTGGTGAATCTGATGCAGAACTTCGCCAATCCGGATGCTTTGAAGGTATTTATTGTGTGGACATTAGGCAGTTTGAGTGGGGTAGGTTGGCAGCAACTTCCTGTCTTGTCGGGGGTACTTTTGGTGGGTACAGTCTTTGTGGTCTGTTTGTTGAAGCCTCTCAACGGCTTGTTGATGGGGGAGGATTATGCCCGCGGATTAGGGATTCCCATTGCACGAACCCGCTTGCTTATTGTCCTCGCGACGGGTCTTTTGGCGGGGGGAGTAACGGCGTTTTGCGGACCGATTGCTTTTGTGGGCGTAGCGGTGCCGCATATTGCGCGCGGTGTTTTGCGTACCACCAACCATCGTCTGACCGTCCCTGCGGCTGCTCTCATGGGGGCGGATCTTTTGTTGCTCTGTGACATCTTGTGCAATATCGGCTCGTATCCGTTGCCTATCTCCACGATGAGTGCTTTGTTCGGTGCGCCCGTCATCCTTTGGATTATTCTCAAAAAATAACCCCTCCCCCAATTAAACATTAGGGATCAAGACAACTTTAGAGGTTTTCCATTAAAGCTATCAAGGAGTATTTTATTCCTGTTGTTATATCGAAAATCGCATTCTTTAATGTGCCTATTAAACGCCTCTCTATTCAGTCCTCTAAACTTAAAATAGACGCCCCTTACAGAATCCCCCAAAATTTTCAATAGTATTCGTATGGATACCGTCATATTTTGAAAATTCGTTCTCGCAATGATGTATTACTTGCACATTCTTGTATCCAAATTTTGGTAATACATTGCAACCGCTGTCTTGATTTGCACATCTGCAATTTTAGTCGTAACTTTGCAGGTGATATGTATCGCCTTAAATGTATTGAAATGAAAACCATTGCCTCCCTGCTCTGCTACAACGCCAACACCATATACAACTACCGTGCGCGGGTAAAAAACCACGCTATCGCCGACCGCGACGGCTTTGAAGACCGCGTGCGCCGCATTGGTACTTTCACCGAATAATCCTATCCGCAATGAAACATACACTTTTCCTTTCCATACTACTGCTCTCGCTGAACCTCTCGCTATCCGCCCAAGACACACTGCGTGTGCTCTGTATAGGCAATAGTTTCTCGTGGGATGCCGTAGAGCAGGAGCTCGCCCCCTTGTGCCAAGCAGACGCCCAACCTGTCCTTATCGGCAACCTCTACTACGGGGGTTGCTCGTTGCAGCAGCATTACGATTTTCTGCTGCGCGATACGGCGGCGTATTCATTTCGCAGGATTGAGCAGGGCGTCCGACAAGTGTACGAACCCTATTCACTTCGTCAGGCGTTGCGGCTGATGCAATGGGACTATATCTCGTTCCAGCAGGCGAGCGGCGATAGCGGTATGCCGGAGTCCTACGAGCCGTATCTCGGTGCCTTGATGGATAGCGTGCGTGTCTATCAGCCGCAGGCGCGTTTCTGTTGGTTGATGACCTGGTCGTATGCCGCCGACTCCAATCACCCGCATTTTGAGCGTTACGGGCATAGCCAAGTGTTTATGAATGAGGCGATTGTTGCTTGCACTCGCAAGGTACTCCGTACCCATCCCGACTTGGTGCTTATCCCATGCGGTGCTGCCATACAGAACGCCCGCCATACAATGGGCGATATTCTTTGCCGTGATGGGTATCATTTGGATTATGTTTGGGGTCGCTACACTGCCTCATGCGTGTGGTTAGAGGTGCTGACGGGGAGTAGTTGCTTGGGCAATCCCTATCGCAATCCCGAAATGACCGCCCGTCAACAGCGGCAGACCCAGCGTTCCGCTCATCGTGCTATCCGCCATCCGTTCCGTTTTCCGCCCACGCGGCAGGGTAGATAGGGGGCGTTACGACTCTTTTTTCTGCTTGCAAGTGTCGGCGAGCGGACAATCTCTACACCCACCCTCTCCTTCACAGCGTTGATGCCGTTGCCGATAGACCGAGTAGGCAATACCCGCTACCGCGGCAAGCACAAACACGATCAGTAAAACCGTATCCCATCCCATACGAGTGTGTATTGTTTGTTTTGTAATGGCTGATAGAAAAGCCCCATTAGCCCTTACAAATTAAAAACCACCAATTACCCGAATAGCAGCGTTCCCACTTGGTATACTACAAACGATGCCAGCCATGCCACGACAATGGAGTTCACTACCGTGAAGGTAGACCATTTCCAGTTTATCTCCCGGCGTATGGTCGCTATGGTTGCCACGCAGGGGAAGTAGAGCAGCGTGAAGACCAGGAATGCGTATGCGCTTACGGGCGTCAGGGCTGTGGCTGCTAAGTCGCCACCAAATAGGATGGCAAAAGTGGCGGCGATAGCCTCTTTGGCAGGCAATCCCGTGAGCAGACAAACCGACATCTTCCAATCAAATCCGAGCGGTTGCATAGCAGGCGCTATGAACTGACCTATAGAGGCTAACCACGAAGTCTCGATATGGTCGAGGTCGCCTGCGGGGAAGTACTCGAGTGCCCAAATAATGACAGAGGCGCAGAGTACCACAGTCGAAATTTTCTTCAAGAAGTCCGATACACGGTACCAGATATGCCCGCCGATGCTCTTCCAAGTGGGCAGACGAAAGTCGGGCAACTCGTTCACCATATCGTCGGCAGGCTTGCGAAACCATTTGGTTTTCTTCATGATAAAGGCGAAGAGAAAACTGAGCAGGATACCCAACAGGTAGAGCGAGAGCAGCACCAGTGCCTTGTAATTCTCGAAGAATGCGTCAATAAAGAGGATATACACCGGCAGTCTGGCAGAGCAAGACATAAAGGGTACCATGAGCATCGTCAGCGCACGGTCTTTGGGGTCTTTTATATCTTTTGCCGCCATAATGGCAGGCACATTGCAATCAAAGCCCATGAGCATAGGGATAAACGAACGCCCATGCAGCCCCAAGCGGTGCATCATACCGTCCATAAGGAACGCCACACGCGCCATATAACCGGTATCTTCCATTACGGAGAGGAAGAAGAACAGAATGATAATATTGGGCAACGCCGTCAAGAGAGAGCCGACACCTTGAATAATCCCATCGCCCAGCAGACTGGTAAACCAGCCCGCAGACAGGTGTGTTACCACGAGGTCGTAAAGGGCATCTATCCCTTTCTGCAGCAAGTCTTGCAGCGGTTCTCCGAGCGTAAAAGTGCACTCAAAAACGATAAAAAGGATGGCGGCTAAAATAGGAAAACCCGTCCATTTGTTGGTCAGAATTTTGTCTATGCGTTCCCGTCGGGAGCAGTGTTTGTCGTCTTTTGGGTGGAGCAGCGTCTGCATCAGCACACCATGCACATAGCCTGCGTAGGCGTCTTCGTCGTGCTGTTCCCAGGCGTGATAGACAGGGTGGTCGGTGGACAGAGGCTGTTCGTGTGCTTCCTCCAGGAGATAGAGTAACTCCTCAATCCCCAAGCCCTTGTTGGCACTGACCAAGGCGAAAGGAATGCCCATTTGTTGGTGCATCTTTTTGAGGTCTAACGAATGCCCTGTCTTGCGGAATTGGTCGTAGCGGTTGAACGCCATCACAATCTTCTCTTCCTCATCAATGATGTGCGGCGTGAGCAACAGGCTATCCTCCAAGTGCGTAGAGTCAACCACTTGCAGCACCAACGGATAGGCATGCCCATGCAAGGCGTCCAAGTCATGTATCTCGCTGAAAGTCATTGGCTTTCCTTGCAGTGCCGCCTCCTTGCGAAGTGCCTCCACGATCGCTGTCTTGCCGCTGTTGGCACTGCCGACGACCGCCACACGCAATATCTCTTTTTCTTCCTTCATCGTTTTGGACTGCAAAAGTACGGCAATTTCCCTACCGCTACAATCCCCAAATATAGGGAAAATTTGCCGCATTCACAAAAAAAGACTACCTTCGCAGCCGCTTATGCAACGATACAAAATACTAACAGGACTCTTGTTGTGGATACCGCTGATGGTGTTTTCACAGAGTGAAGTCGCGGCAGACCGGCTCTTCCAAGCCGGCAACTACGCCGAGGCGCAGACGGTCTATGAGGCGTTGCTACGCGCCCATCCCAAGAAACCTTTGTACGCCTACCGCTACGCCCGCTGCGCCCAAGAGCAGGGCGATTACGACACTGCCCTCCGCTACTTTGAGCGTGCCGGCGACAAATACCCGTTGCGTTACTTTTACACCGGTGAAATCCACCTGCAGCAATGGCATACCGAGCAGGCTATCGATGCTTATACCACCTACCTGCAAGCCCTCAAAGAGCCCAATGAACGCGAACCCTATGTACGCACACAAATACGCTACGCCGAGAAGTTGCAACGCTATCTGCGCCATGTGGAAAAGGTAAAAATCCTCGATTCCATCGAGGTAAGAACAGATAGTCTGCTCACCGCTTTCTCTTTGTTGCCCGAGAATGGCACCCTCACGCCCGACAGTATCGGCTTCATCTACACCAACCAACGGAGCGACCGGCGCTTCCGGTCGGTTGCCGTAGGAGCATGCCGCCGGTTGGTGTCGTCGCAGCGGTTGTTAGACTACTGGACGGTCCCCGATACGCTGCCCAAAACCGTACATATTGCGCCGAAACAGATAGCACCCTATATATTAAGTGACGGCGTAACCCTCTATTTTGCCGCCAACGACAGCAACGGACTCGGCGGCTACGACCTATATGTCAGCCGCTACAACACGGCGACCGGCACCTACACGCCTCCCGCGAATTTAGGTTTCCCCTTCAACTCCACGGCAAATGAGTATTTCTATGTCTTGGACGAGGTGCGCAATATCGGCTATTTCGCCACCGACCGCTTCTCCCAAGACGGCTATGCACGCGTGTATTCTTTTGTCCCGACGGAGCCCAAATCCTATTGGAGCCATCTCCCGCAGGATACTTTGGTCGCCTATGCGCAACTGCGGTGCATACTGAAGGCGGACGCTCCGGAGGATATCCCCACGCCGCCAACGCCTGCGGAAAGCAGTGTGACTTCTCGCGCGGCGATACTGTTTGTCTTGAACGACTCCACTTTCTACCGCTCTATGGATGAGTTCTGTGCGCCGGCGGCAAAGGCTTTCTACACCCAATGGGAAGCACACACGCAGCAACTGACTGCCGACCGTCAACGCCTTGAGCAACTGCGTGCGCAGTACGCCACCGCCGACAAACAGCAACGGGAAGCCTTATCCCCGCGCATACTGCACTTGGAAGACGAGTGCCGCCAGACGCAGCAACAATGCGAAGCATTGCTCCAACAGGCACGCTACGCCGAGGCGGATTGCCGAAAGGCAAAATAGGAAATTAGTACGCGATAGCGAATATCACACGCTGCTTGCTCGGCTTGCCGGTAACCATGCACTTTCCCGCAACGGGGTTGCTTTCAAAGGGGATGCACCGGATAGTCGCCTTGGTATCGTTCTTGATTTTCTCTTCGGTTTCGGGTGTCCCGTCCCAGTGGCAGAGCAGGAAGCCGCCTTTTTGTATCTCCTCTTTGAACTCGTCGTACGAATTCACTTCGCGCGTGTTGGCAAGGCGGTAATTCAGGGCTTTTTGGAAGATATTCGCCTGTATGTCCTCCAAGAGTTGCTGAATAGTATCTTCAATCCCTTCTATGGAAACCGTCTCTTTACTCAGCGTATCGCGGCGGGCTATTTCGATGGTATTGTTCTCCAAATCGCGTCCGCCCATTGCCAATCGAACCGGCACCCCTTTCAGTTCATAGTCGGCGAACTTGAAGCCGGGTGTGGATTTCTCGCTCGTGTCCACTTTCACGCGAACATCCCGTTGCTTGAGGTGATCCACGATAGGCGTAACCTTGGCAAGGATAGCGTCCAACTGTTCCTGTGTCTTGAAGATAGGCACAAACACCACCTGTATGGGTGCCAAGTGCGGCGGCAAGACCAATCCGTTATCGTCCGAGTGCGTCATAATCAACGCCCCCATGAGGCGTGTTGATGTGCCAAACGAGGTCGCCCACGCGTACTCGTACTTATTCTCTTTGGTCAGGAACTGCACATCAAACGACTTGGCGAAGTTCTGACCCAGGAAATGGCTGGTACCTGCCTGCAATGCTTTGCCGTCCTGCATCATCGCCTCCATGCAATAGGTCTCGACGGCACCGGCAAAACGCTCGTTGGGCGATTTGATGCCTTTCACCACGGGCAATGCCATCACATTCTCCGCCACATCCACATAGACATCCAACATCTGATGCGCGAAGGCATCCGCCTCCTCGGCGGTCGCATGTGCCGTATGCCCTTCCTGCCACAGGAATTCCGCTGTCCGCAAGAACAGGCGGGTGCGCATTTCCCACCGCATGACATTGCACCATTGGTTGCAGAGTATCGGCAGGTCGCGGTACGAGGAAATCCAATTCTTATAGGTTGACCAGATGATGGTTTCCGAGGTCGGTCGGATAATCAACTCCTCTTCCAATCGGGCATCGGGGTCCACCACCACGCCCTTGCCGTCGGGGTCGTTCATCAGTCGGTGGTGCGTCACTACGGCGCACTCTTTGGCAAATCCCTCCACATGCTCTGCCTCACGGCTGAAAAAGGACTTGGGGATAAGCAGCGGGAAATAGGCATTCTGCACGCCGTACTCCTTAAAACGCTTGTCCATAGCGGCTTGAATGCGCTCCCATATCGCATACCCGTAGGGTTTGATTACCATGCAGCCGCGCACGGCAGACTGTTCTGCCAAATCGGCTTTCACCACCAATTCATTGTACCACTTCGAGTAATCCGTGGCTCGAGGGGTCAGTTTCTGGAAATTTGCCATTATCTTAGTCTATACTGTTTACGCAAATGCTCGAATTCATCGGGATTTTCTTTCAGGGTCTGCGTGATGCGTTGCAGCCATCCCCGCGCCGAATCTCCCTGCAAAGGTACATCTTTTCGGTTGATTGACAAAGCGGGCAGCGCAAAAAAGTCGCACAGGGCTTGCAGGCACATCATGGAGGCGCGCATTTTCCCCTGCACGGTATAGCCCGCAATGTGGCAGGAGGCAAGGTCTGCGCCCGCTAACAGAGCCGGTTTGATGTACGGTTCGTCCTCCCAGCAGTCTATCGCCGCGTGGAGACCTTTCTGTGCCTGCGCACGAAGCAACGCCTGCTCATCCACCACCCCGCCACGCGCAGCATTGATAATCAACGCATTGGGCTTGCACGCCTCAAAGAACGCCTCGTCTGCCAAGTGGTAAGTGGGGTATTGCCCCTCGTGCGTGAGGGGGGTATGAAAGGTGATAATCTCGCAGTTCCGCGCGATTTCACCGGCAGAACTCATCATTCCCTTCGGCGGGTCAGACACGAGTACCCCGTATCCTTTCCGCCGTGCCATCGCCGCCACCAAAGTGCCCACATGCCCGTAGCCTACCACGCCCACGGTGAGCGGTTTGTTTCCCCCGCTATGGGTCTGCAGGACGGGGTCAAGGGTATCCAACACCTCCTCCACATAGTCGCACACGCCCTGCGCATTGCAGCCCGGGCAAGCCGTCCATGCTATCCCGTCCTGGCGGCAATAGGCTTGGTCGATATGGTCGTAACCGATGGTGGCGGTCGCCACAAAGCGCACGCGGCTGCCCGCCAACAGGGTCTGGTTAATCGCGGTGCGCGTGCGCACAATCAGGGCGTCGGCGTCGTGCACGCGCTGCGGCGTAAACTCCTCCGGTGCCAGGTACAGCACCTCGCCATACGCCTCCAGCACGCCCCGTAGGAATGGAATGTATTTGTCAATTACCACCCGCACGGCGCGTCATTCGTATCGGATATTGTCGATGAGCCGCACCGCACCGCAATAGACGGTGATACAGCCGATGGCGTGTTCAAAACGCTCGGTGGGTTGCAGGGTAGTTTGGTCCACAATGGCAAAGTACTCCACCTCCAATCCTGCCGCGTTGATTGTCTCCACGACGCGTTGCTGCACTTCGTGGACGGATTGCCCGCTTTTTGCCCATTCCACCGAAGAAAACAGGGTCTGCGATATGACCACGGCACGCTGTTTTTCCTCCTCCGACAGGCGTTCATTGCGGCTGCTCAGTGCCAAGCCGCTTGCCTCGCGCACGATAGGGCAGCCCACGATTTTGAGGTCGCCGAAAGTGCCGCTGAGAGCCGACCGTTCCACCATATAGCGTATGATAGCCAACTGCTGGTAGTCTTTCTCGCCAAAATACGCCCGCGTTGGTTGCACGAGATAGAAGAGGCGGCTCACCACTTGCACCACGCCGTTGAAATGTCCGGGGCGCATTTTTCCCTCCATAGTCTGGTCTAACCCATCGAAGTCAAATTCGAACTTTTTCCCGATTTCATCGGTCGAATACATCTCTTCCGTCGAGGGTGCGAACACGAAATGCACGCCCAACGAAGCCAATAATTCGGTATCGCGTGCGAGGTTGCGCGGGTATTTTTCCAAGTCTTCTTGGTTGTTGAATTGGGTCGGATTCACAAACACGCTCACAAAGCACACATCGTTCTCCGCCACGGCGCGGCGGATGAGTGCGGCATGCCCGTTGTGCAAAGCCCCCATGGTGGGTACCAATCCGATGGTTTTCCGCAGGAGCACACAAGCGGCAACCTGTTCCATCAAGTCTTGTTTTGTTGTCAGTATCTGCATCGTTTCAGTGCGTTTTGAGACCGCCTCATTGCGTTGTCCCGTAAAACGGCGGCAAAATTACAAATAATTTGCGATGTACGCACACCCGCCCTGCAATAAAATCCGAAAACCCCTTCGGCGCATCCGCTATCCATACCCCCTCCGCTTCCCATCCACTTCCCATCCACTCTCCCTCCACACACAATCCGCACCCATCCAACCCGCTCCCCATACCCCTTCCACCTCCACTCCGCACCTCCTCCACCTCCACTCCGCTTCCCCTCCCCCGCCATTCCCCGGTCCGCCCAATTCCCCATTCCTCATTCCTAATTCCTCATTCTCCCTGTCTTGGTACGGAAAAAGTTGACTCAAAAATAGAAAAAAAATGAGTCAAAAAAGTGAAGAGTTATCGAGAGTCTCTGGGTCAAAATCTCGAAAAAAGACGCATTACGCAGCAGAATTTAAGCGTGCGAAAGTG
>CAVGOI010000037.1:0-21144 GCA_963630875.1 Mycobacteriaceae bacterium
CACTTTCGCACGCTTAAATTCTGCTGCGTAATGCGTCTTTTTTCGAGATTTTGACGCAGAGACTCTCGATAACTCTTCACTTTTTTGACTCATTTTTTTTACTCTTTTGAGTCAACTTTTTCCGTACCAAGACACACTTCGCCGCAGATACACGCTCTGACTTGCCTATATCCGAAAAAAGAGTTACCTTTGCGGGCGGTTTTGTGTACTGAGGAAACAAGTTGGTAAAAAGAAAAGGTCGCGAAACCGCAAGCCGTATGCAACAAACCGTCACCATTTACTGCAAGAATGTAAAGCAGTACTACCAGATTCCGTGCGGGACCTCACTATTGGAGGTGTACGCCATGACCGGGTTGCAATTACCCTACCCGGTAATAGCCGCACGAGTGAACTACAAAGTACAGAACCTCAACTTCCTGGTCTATAAGCCGAAAGATATCGAGTTTGTGGACGCCAGTTGCGAAAGTGGTATGCGTTGCTATGTAAGGACGCTCTGTATGGTTATGGCACGGGCTATACACGAACTCTGGCCGGGCTATGACTTGCGCGTGGAGCATCCCATCAGCAAAGGCTACTATTGTACCATCCGTGGAGCCAGAGGCGTCAAGATGGCGATAACGCAGGAGACTATCGCACAACTCAAAGCGCGCATGCAGCAACTCATCGCGGAGGACCATCCTATTGTGGTGGAAGAACGGCAGACCAAGGAGGTTATACGCCTGTTCAGCGAGAGGCATGAAGGCGAAACCACCTTGTTCGAAACATTAGGGAACCCATACTGTCGCTACTACCGTATGGATGACTACATTGATTATTATATGGGCGCACTGATGCCCTCCACAGGGTATATCAACATCTTTGACATCGAGCAGTATCATCAGGACATGTTGCTGCGTATTCCGTGCCGGCACGACCCCACGCGCCTCGAAGACAAGTGCGAACAGAACAAGATGTTCGAGATATTCAAGGAGTATGTCGGTTGGAATAAACTGCTGCATATTAGCAATGTAGGCGAGTTTAACAAGGCGTGCAAGAACCAGAAGAGTTTCGAGATGATTAAACTCTCAGAGGCGTTGCACGAGAAGAAGGTCGGACAGATTGCCGACATGATTGCTAACCGCGAGGGGGGAAGACCCAAGTTCGTACTCATCTCCGGACCTAGTTCGTCGGGCAAGACCACCTTCTCCAAGCGTCTTACCATCCAACTGATGGTCAACGGCATACGACCGGTGGTCATTTCCATGGACAACTACTTTGTAAACCGCGAGGACACTCCTCGGGACGCCAACGGAGAGTGGGACTTTGAAGATGTGCACGCCATTGATATTCCGTTGTTCCAACAACAACTCTCGGAACTGTTAGCCGGCAAGGTCGTACGACTTCCGTTCTTCAACTTTGAGACCGGCAAACGGGAGTACCGCGGTGATACTTTGGCGTTGGAAGAAGATACCATCGTCATCCTTGAGGGCTTGCACGCGCTCAATCCCGCACTTATACCCGACATCCCGCGGGATACAACCTTCAAGATATATGTCAGTTCGCTGACTACGGTCAATTTAGACAACCACAACTGGATACCTACCACCGATGTACGCCTGTTGCGCCGTATAGTGCGCGACTACCGGTATCGCGGCTACACGGCACGCGAGACCATATCCCGTTTGGACAGCGTCCGGCGCGGGGAGGAGAAATGGATTTACCCCAATCAGGAAGAGGCGGATGTCATGTTCAACTCCGCACTGCTTTTCGAACTTGCAGTACTCAAACGCCATGCAGAGCCTATCTTGGACGAAGTACCTAAGTACTGCGATGAATACACTACCGCCCACCGGCTGCTCAAAGAGTTGAGTTACTTCGAATCGATACCCGAGAAGGAAATACCACCTACCTCTTTCCTGCGCGAGTTCGTGGGAGGAAGTTCGTTCCGCTACTAACCCCCTTTTGTCTATGAACCACTGCTTGTTTCACAGAATGTTATGCCGCATGGGGAGCTTGTTGCTTCTCATGGCAGGCGGTCTTCCCGCCTATGGTCAAAGCGACAGCCTGCAGGTTGCCGCCATCGCAGGGGCAGATACCACCAGCACGCCCGCAGATACAACGCGCGTACTGCTCATCACCGATGTTATGACGCACGCCGTAGTTTATCAGGATTCAGCAATTACGCAACTGATGTACGACAAACGGACAGGACGGCAGCGCGGCGAACAAGTGGTGGATGGGTTTCGTTTGCAGGTCTATTCGTCCAACCGCCAACAGGCAGCGAAGAACGAAGCCTTGTTGTTGCAACAACGCTTGGAGAACAAAGTAGATGTGCCCGTTTATACGCTCTCGGAACCGCCTTTCTGGAAAGTACGGTTGGGGAATTTCCGAAGCCGTGACGATGCCAATCATTACAAACAACTATTCTTGCGCGACTTTCCCAACTTGCAAGGAAGTACCTATGTAGTACCTGATAAAATCGTATTGTTGCAATGACCACCTCCTTTGCCCCTTCGGAAGAAGCCACTACCCTCATCGCGGCACACATACAGCAATTGCTCACCCTCATCGGTGAAGACCCGAACCGCGAAGGACTATTCCGCACACCGGCACGCGTGGGAGAAGCCATGCAGTTCCTCACACAAGGCTATGCACAAGACCCCGAAGCCATACTGCGATCGGCACTGTTCGAAGAGGACTACCGCCAAATGGTGGTGGTGAAAGACATCTCGTTCTATTCGCTCTGCGAGCATCATTTATTGCCCTTCTTCGGAAAAGCGCATGTCGCCTATATCCCCAACGGACAGATTACGGGGCTGAGCAAAATAGCGCGCGTTGTGGATGTGTATGCCCATCGTCTGCAGGTGCAAGAGCGTATGACCACACAAATCAAGGACTGCCTGCAAAACACGCTCCATCCTTTGGGCGTCATGGTAGTCATCGAGGCGGAGCATCTGTGCATGCAGATGCGAGGGGTGCAGAAACAGCACAGCCTCACCACCACAAGCGACTTTACAGGAGCCTTCAACCGCCCCGAAACCCGCGAGGAATTTATGAACTTGATTAAACGATAAAGCCCGCTACGGCAACGAGCGGACAGCGACTTCCTGCACCACTCCTTCACCATTCAGCACAGGCACAAGAGGCTGCGCCTGCAGAGCAGGCGAACAGATGCTGTGCGTACTATCTACCACCTCGGATAGATCTGCCATATCTAATAGGGAGTAGAACACTACTTGCGACGAAACAGGGACAGACCGGTTGCGTTGCATCGTTGCAACTTTGTCGGCATGGGACAGAGCATATTCTTCTGAATACCAAACCACCATGGGAACATGGTACTCGGCTTGCGAAACCGAATAGGAACCATGTAGGGACAATCCGCGCTCATCGTCCCAGAAACTCTCGCCGTGGTCAGCAATGTACAGAATCACAGCAGGACGCCTCAGACTATCCGCCCACTGAATGAGGGACGCAACTACAAAATCGGTATAAACAATCGAGTTATCGTAAGCATTGACGAGCAGGTCTTTGTACTCCGGTGCAATCATGGAATAACCGTAAGACGCCTCAAAAACAGGCGTAAACACCGTAAACGACGAAGGCGGATAACGCAGGCTGTACTTATAATGGCTGCCCAACGAATGCAGCACTATCATTTGGGCTGACGGTTGCACAATATCACGGACTTTCTGCACCAACTCGCCATCGTAATTATCCACAACATCTATGCCCTTTGGATAGATATACCCGTAATCGCAACTCTTCATTATGCGCTCGGTGAAAGGCGAAAAAGTGTTCTTGCTGATAAACGCCGTAGTATATCCCGCCTCGGCAAAGGCTTCGGGCAAGGACTTCTCCTCGGAAGCCAATGCAGCATGGGCTGCCGTAGCACGCGTCAAGAGCAGAGGAACGGAATAATTTGTCAAGTTCGCCTGACTATAAACGGAGTCGTAGGAAATGAGGTTCGTACATTGTGCCAAACGGGGAGTTGTGGAACGCGCATAACCGTTTATTCCCCAATGGTCGTAACGGGAAGATTCTCCAATCACCAACACAAAGAGTTCCGAACCCAAGTCATCCCGCTCGCGGATACCAAACGAAAAGTCTGCCAACCGCTCTTGTGCCTGCCGCCATTCCCGTTGCTCTGACCACAAATCCCAACACCCCAGATAGATATTGTAGGGAAATATCTTGTAGAACTTCATCGTGACCAAGCCTGCAGCATCTGTCATACACGCTTTGACAGACTTTTCCGTGTGCAAGCGGTGCATCAGCCAAGTCATACCCAATAGCGAAACAGCAGCCAATACCGGCAAACTTATCAAAGTGATACGGCGCACCGGTTTCGGATAGATATACTCATTGCGTACCTGAAAGGCAAGCACAAAATACACGAACCAATAGCAAATCACTCCTATACAAAGCGGCCATAACGAAGAAAGCAATTCGACCGCCTCATCCCAATTCGTTGAGAAGACCGAGTTGAGAAAGAGTTTGGAAGCGGACTGGTGGTTCAGATACAAACTGACAATATCAACGGGCGCAAAGAAAACATTCAACACCCCCACGATGAGGAAATAGGTTCGCCCCTTGAAAAGGAAGGCTGGTATCATCAAACCGATGATAACAACACATAGAAAGGCTACACTTTTCCATACGGAATACTGCAAGTCCGTTGCCATACCCATCGCACAGAAGATAGGGACAAGCAGCAAAAGGTACAACGCAACGATATAGCCTGTATCACGCCGCAGATTCTTACGCATAGGGTCAGTTCATGATTAGAATTTTGACAGTCCCGTGTCCCGCGCCGTCTTGTGTATTGCAAATAGCAGTATATACTCCCGAAGCGACACGCCTACCGACAGTGTTGGTACCGTCCCACACTGCCAAACCACCATTGCCCTGCAAAGTCTTCACCAAATTACCTTCCGCATCGGTAATACGCACCTCAGTATTATCCATCAGCCCCTTGATAGTGATATACCCCTTATAGTTTGGGTGGACGGGATTCGGATACGCATAGAGGCTATTAAAGTCCGACTCGGGCTCGGCGGCATCACTCTGATAGGACACCAACCCCGCCGAGGTACCGATAAACACCTCCCCCGTAGTTTCCATAATGGCAAGTGCCGTAACATTATCATCCGGCATAAGGGAATTTGCCATTGTGAAATGTGCTAAAGTCTCTATTCCGTCTTCCGACATAAGATAAACACCCGATGTCTCTGTGCCTATCCACTTACGGTTAGCTCCGTCAATGGCAATGGCGTTAATATGCTCCTTGTCTAACAGATAATCCCCTAACCCGGAACCGTCATTGCGCGGAATAATGATACGCTCACAGCGATTGGACGAAGTAAAATCCACGGTGGTAGGAATGATGAATATTCCCTCGGAAGTACCCACCCAAATATCGCCGTTCTTATCCTGCGCCATTGTATAAATAGCCGTAGGCATTACTTGCCGCCCCTGTTGGTCATACCAAACCTGCCGCGTCGTTACCTTATCATCCGCATGCACGGTAGGTGTGCCATTGTCTTGCAACAGCGTAATCCCCGCGGTAGAACGGCATTGAGGTATCCACTTCCATTGTGTATTACGATTGTCGATAAGTATTTCACCGGGGGTAGCGATTTCACCGACACCAAAAGCAGTCCATTGCCCTGCCGCATTGCGGATGGATATTCCGTTTGTTACACCCGCATTGAGCACCCACAAATTACCCTGCTCGTCATAGATGGCACCATCCGTTCGTGTAAAGAGGTCAGGCGTATTGGGGACTGCTGATGTCAGCGAACTATTGCTCGGCAGATATAATTGTACCACTTTTTCACCGCGCATCTCCAATAGTCCTGTACCATACGAGGTGACAAAATAATGGCTCGCGTCTGCCGGGTCATGTGCTACATTCATAAAGTCGAGCAACACATGATTGGCCATACCGACCAATTCAGCATTGGAGATATTTGTCCAAGAGCCGTTCTCATAGTACATAATCACACCTTCTCGGTAGAACTGCGATGCCCAACGCCCTCCGGGCAGCACATAGAGCCGATTGCCAAAGCAGCGGAGACGATAGGCAAAGTTATTGGCAGGGCCTTCGGGGTGGAACTCCTGTACGGAACTATTCTGTATGCGAACTAATCCATTGGCATTGGTACCCAACCAAGTCGTGGTACCATCTATGGCAAGGTCATGTACAAGCCCATAATCGACAAAAGGCATAATGGTAAAGTCTGCCCCCACCTCGCGCACATAGTGTTGCGCCTCGGTAGCCTGCGGCAGAGCAAACAGCCGCCCGTCAGCCATACATAGTCGGTTAGCCGCAAACCCTAACGGGTGTTGCGTCCACTTGCCAGTGTCCAACGAATAGAGTGCCGTGTCATCACGGAGAATACAAATCCTATCGGCAAACGCCTCCATACCCAAGGTCTCTACGCCGGACGGCAACGCCCGTGTATGCCAATACACATAATCCACCAAATTGTCATTCAGGCACGCCGTGTAGAGGGTTTTGTCAGTAACGGCATAGATACTGTCGCCCAACAAAGTGATATACTGCACATTCACCTCAGAGGCGTTATCCCCGATGTAGTAGGTATCTTTCACCTCTTCTTTTGCCATATCCACCACAATAACACCAAACGACATCGCCAAATAGGCATAGCGTCCCGACATGGCAATATCATTAACTTGCTTCGTACCCTGTATTGTCTTGAGGAACAAGTCGGATATATTGCCGATGTCCCCGCGACGGTCTATCACATCCCACTGCCCGTTGTTGTAGGTTATCAGCAATTTTTCTTGGGTTGCATTGTAGGCGATATGGTTGATATTGGAACTGCTGAGACCGGTCAGTTTGCTGAGTAGCGTAATGGTTTCACGCTGCTTGTCCACCTCAAACAATGAGCCGTTGGAAAGAGCATACACGCTATTCCCCATCACAGCAACTTCATCAATGACATTGTAGGCAAAGTGGGCTTTCCATTGCTTCATCGTGCCTACCGTGTGATTCTCTTCGCTTGTGTCAATACGGGTACCCAATGTAGTGTCATTTCCCAGTGAACAAGATACCAATCCTCCACCCGTGCCGATGTACATTGTATTGTGTTCTCTATCGTATGCCAACGAGATAACGGCATTGCTCGGCATAGGAGTTTCCTCGTTGGTATAGTGCGCCACAATCTGCGTATAAGCACTATCCAACACATAAACCCCCGCCGTTTGCGTGCCTATCCATATCTGTTGTTGGGCATCGAAAGCGAAAGCATTTACCCGCTCTTGTGCAAGCAGGTAGGTTCCGTCCGACATTGTGATACGCAGGCGTTGGCAGGCATTGGAGGTAAGAAAGTCTGCCGTGCGCGGAATACAGATGGGACCCATAGCACTGCCCACCCACACATCGCCATTGGGGGCTTGAGCAATGGCGTAAAATAGTTCAGGAGCAACGGCTGTCATATCTTGGTCATAGAACTCGGAGCGCACGGCAAGACGATCATCGGACATATCAAAAGGCGTATCGTTGTCGTCCAACAAAATCACCTTTGGGTCTGCACGACAAGATAGTATCCACTTGCAATGATTTCGATAGAAATCAATAATGAGCCCACCCGGTGTGTAAAGCGGCAGTTGCTCACCGTTGTTTATAAGGTTGATACCATGTTGCGTTCCATCAGGCATAATAGCCACTACCGTGGTATCCACATCACCGGCTACAAGCAACCATAGCCTGCCTTCATCATCATACACAGCACAATCCGTGCGCGTATAAGAATCAGGGGCAGCTGGTGCAGCAGACCCGATAATACTATTGGCAGGGGTGTAGTGATGCACCAACTCCGTGCCTTGAAACTCATACATTCCCGTGCCATACGAGGTAACAAAAAAATGGTCATCATCGGTGGGGTCAACTGCCACATTCATCATATCCAAAGCGAGCTTTCCCGTTTTTGCCTGTATAGCCGACTGGGTTATAGTCGTCCATTGACCATCCTCGAACAGCATAACATGTCCGGGGCGACTATACTGCGATGCCCACCTGCCGCCGGATACCACAAAGAGTTTTCCATTGCTACACAGCATGCGATAGGGGATATTCACACTCGGTCCGTCCGGCAGATAGTAAACCTCCTCACCGGTTAGCGAATGCCGATAGATACCCTGCGCTTGTGCGGCTACCCACAGCGTTCCGTATATATCGGTATAGCGTATTCCCTTGTTCACATCAAACGGAACAGAAACAGCAGATGTCTTATGCCAATAGCGGTAGTCCACGATATTATCCTTTAGACTTGCGCAATAGTAGGCATCCTGCGCTTTGGCATAGATACTGTCGCCATGGAGCAGAATATCCTGCACATTCACCTCTGTGGCATTTCTGCCAATATAGTAAGCATCGGTAAACTCGTAATCCACCAAGTCGAACAAGAGCAACCCAAACTCCATAGCAAGATAAGCGGTGCGCCCGCTGATAGTAACATTGTTGCAGCGTTTTTGAGAAGTCATCTGCTTGCGGTAGAGGTCTGCGATGTAATAAACTCGCTTCTGACGAAGAATGTCCATTTTGCCGTCTTCGTAGAAAATGAGCAGTTGCTCGCGCTCCTCATCGTACGCCAAGCAAGCGATGGTACTGCCGTGAAGTCCGAAACGGCTGTCGTACTTGGTCAATTTCTCCGTTATCTTGTTCACCGAGAACATCGAGCCGTTTGCCAGTGCATACACCTCCGTGGGCGAAACGGCTATCTGTTGGACGCTGTTGTAAGCAAAATGCGTATTCCATGTTGCAGCATTCACTATGGGAGTCGTCCATAGTCCTGTCCACACGGCAAGCAATAAAAGTATGCGTAGTTTGTGGTGCATAGAGTTACATAATTGATGATTATAGGATGCGGCAAAAAGCCTGTAGGGCTTTAGCACGATGACTGATAGCGTCCTTAACCTCCTCGGGCAGTTGTGCAAAGGTCCGGTCGTAACCCTCCGGTATAAATATTGAGTCGTAGCCGAACCCTCTTTCGCCGCTCTCGGACAGAGCGATAGTACCTCGCACAATACCCTCTGTCTGCCGCTCCTCCCCGAAAGCAGTTATATAGGTTATCACTGTACGGAATTGCGCCGTGCGGTCGCTCACTCCCTGCAGCAAAGTAAGGGCTTTGTGGCGATTGTTTGCATCGTTGGCAGGTTCACCTGCCCAACGCGCGGTTACTATCCCCGGCACTCCATGCAGGGCAGTTATCTCCAATCCCGTATCATCGGCAAAGACGCCGTCTATGAGAGAAAGTTTGCTTTGTTGATTGAGGAAATGGAATACCGCTTGGGCTTTGAGGGCAGAGTTTTGCTCCAAAGTGGTACCCGTTTCCGCAATATCATACAGGAAACCTATATCCCGAAGGCTCAACACCTCAATATTATGAGGAAGAATATGCCGCACCTCTTGCAGTTTGTGCGGGTTGTTGGACGCGAATACCAATTTCATAACGATACTTATTTCATATCAAGACCTACCTGCGAGGCTACAAAATTACTACTTTTTCGGCAAAATGCTCAAATTAAAATACATATCTTTGGCGATTTGGGCATTTTTTCATACTTTTGTCGCCGTTAATCCAGTCTGAATATATGAAGCAAAAGTGTATTTTACTATGGGCATTGCTACTATCCGGCATAGTGGCATGGGCGCAATCGTCGGTATTGGGTGAATGGGTAACGGTGGATGATGCTACCGGCGAGCAGTGGGCAATCGTAACTATCTACCAAGCCGACAACGGGCTCTACTATGGCACCATCAGCACCATGCTCTATCAAACCACCAACCCCGAAGAACTCCTCTGTACACAATGCAAAGGCGAAGACCACCGCAAGCCCATTGAAGGACTGACCATTATCCGCGATATGAAGATGCAGAACGGGGAACTGCGTGGCGGTCATGTGCTTGACCCGAACAACGGCAAGTTCTATTACGGCAAAATCTATCTCAAGAACGGCGACCTTATATTACGAGGATCTTTGGACAAAGCGGGCATATTAGGTCGTAGCCAGAAATGGCACCGCAAGTCGTAGTCCGTTACGGATTGGCACGAAAAAGAAGACTGCTATCTCCGTAACTGAGGAAGCGGAAATCGTGCGTGAGCGCGTAGTCGTAGATGGTATGCCAATCGCCTCCCACGAAGGCACTTACCAGCAGCAGTAGTGTGGATTTTGGCTGATGAAAGTTGGTAATCAACTGATCCACCACGCGGAAAGTATAGCCCGGTTCTATCATAATCTGCGTTTCGGCGTGCAGTGTATCTTGGTGTGTAGCGTCAAGATAATCAACAATCGCCTGCAGAGAATCATACGGGGTGAGCGTGTGCGCTCTCGTATAGGGAACAAACTGCGGCACATGCCAGTCTTCATTTCTTACTCCCTCCTCCTTCATCTTTTCCCCTATAAAATAGAGGCTTTCGAGGGTGCGCATACTCGTCGTCCCCACTGCCACAATATGCCCTAAATTACGGATAATGGCGGCTATAGCCTGACGCGACACAGCGATTATCTCGGTATGCATGGTGTGTTGGTTGGCATCTTCCGTCTTGACGGGTTGAAAAGTACCTGCTCCCACATGCAGCGTGAGTTCGGTAGTCAGGATACCTTGTGCACGCAATCCGTCCAATACCTCATCGGTAAAATGCAGTCCCGCCGTCGGAGCTGCCACAGACCCTTTGATGCGCGAATAGACCGTCTGATAGGTCGTCTTGTCGCTCTCTTCAGTAGGACGATTCAAGTAGGGGGGGATTGGTAACTCGCCCACCGCGTCCAATATCTCGGCAAAAGAGATACCCACGGCACTCCATGTGAACTTCACGGCGTAGGTATTACCGGTCTGCTCACCGCGTTCTGCTGTCAGCGTTACCGCCTCACCTGTACTGCGGAGCGTGGTGGTCAGGCGCAAGACACCCATTTTCCATTTCTTGGCGTTGCCAATCATGCATTTCCACACGCAACCCGTAGTGCTACCCAGTGCAAGTTGATAGTCGCGCGGTGCAAGCGGCTCCAAACAGAACACCTCTATCCGCGCACCCTGCGCCGCACCCTCTGTCTCTTTGTGAAACACCAGCCGCGCTTGTATCACACGGGTGTTGTTGTACACAAGAAGCGACCCCGTCGGGATATACGCCCCCACACGACAGAATATATCTTCTGTCACTTTTCCATCCTTATAAATCAGCAACTTGCTATGGTCACGTTGGGGCAAGGGGTACTTGGCAATCCGTTCTTCTGGCAACGGATAGTTGTAATCATCAATCCGTATAGGAGTCATGGTCTGTGCAATTTCATGTTACGCGGCGCACGCTCTTTGCGTGCAAGGGGCTTATGGTTTGTTGCATCGCGCTTTGGCTTGGGTGCAGGTCGCTTGGCTTGCGGTGCTTTCGTCGCACACGGATGGTCTTTCTTCCACTCCTTGTGCGCCCCCGCAAAAAGTTCGTATTGGTTAAACAGACAGTCCAATTCCCCGTTCAACAGGCGAATACGCCTACTCGGCTTCAACCCGATACATTTTAGAGCATCCTCATTGCTTGAGATAATCCATGCCGTAGCCCCGCTGAATTGGTGTTTGAGGGCGGTACCCATATCCTGATACAGCCGTAGCACATCTTTGTTCGGCGACAAGCGTTCCCCATACGGAGGATTCATCATCACCAACGCCCCTTGCGTGTTGCAGTCGGTAAGGCGCAACTCCTCAATGCGTATCTGCCGCACCGATATATCGCGTTGCAGGCTGGCAGACTGCACATTCTTCAACGCCGCCTGCACGGCATAGTACCCCGCGTCCGACCCATAGATATGATGGGGAAACTCCCGCTCTCGGCTGTCGTCGTCGCAAATATCGGCAAACATATCCGCATCGAAATCCGCCCATTTCTCAAAGGCAAACCCCTGCCGATAGATACCAGGCGCGATATTGCGTGCAATCAGTGCCGCCTCAATCAGCAGCGTACCGGAACCACACATCGGGTCATAGAAATCACTCTGCCCATGCCAACCTGCCATAAGCAACATACCTGCTGCCAACGCCTCATTGATAGGGGCTTCGGTCTTGACAACACGATAGCCGCGCTTGTGCAAACTATCGCCCGAACTATCCAGCGACAATGTCACCTGTTCGCCAGCAATATGCACATTCAAACTCAAATCGGGGTCAGTCAGTTTCACATTCGGGCGCTTCCGGGCATGTTCCATCCAATAGTCGGCAATGGCATCTTTCACGCGGTAGGTTACATATTGCGAATGTCGAAAGGTGTCCGAATAGACGGTGGCATCAATGGCAAAAGTGGTTTGTGGAGTCATATAGCGGCTCCAATCCACCTGTTTGGCTTGTGCATACACAGCATCGGCATCGTTGGCACGAAAAGCGGCAATCGGAACCAACACACGAGATGCCGTACGCAAATACAAATTGGCGATGTAAAGCAGTCGCTTATCGCCTGTGAACGACACCGCGCGGCGTTCTATCTGAATATGGTTGGCGCCTAACTCCACCAATTCGCCTGCCAACACCTCTTCCAAGCCCTTGAAAGTCTTGGCAAGCATTTGAAATTCCTGATTCATTGTCTATATCTATCCATACAGGAAAACACGCACAAAGGTACTGCAAAAATTGCAGGTACGCAACAATTCGTTTCGCCGTACCCATTCGTACACCGCACTTTCGAGGTTTAGTGAGCGGTCAGCCAGTTGGGACCGACATCGCAGTCGGCAATGAGTGGTACGGAAAGGTGGACTACATTCTGCATTTCATGAACCACGATGTCGCGCACCCGCTCCACCTCGCCCACCGGAACATTGAAATTCAACTCATCATGCACCTGCATAATCATTTGCGCCTGCAACCCCTCATTTTTTAAACGGCGATGGATGGTAACCATGGCTATCTTGATGATGTCTGCCGCCGTACCCTGAATGGGCGAATTTACCGCATTGCGCTCGGCAAAAGCACGGACGGTGGCGTTGTGTGAGAGAATATCCGGCAAGTAGCGTTTGCGTCCGAAAAGCGTAACAGCATAGGCATGTTGGCGGGCAAACTCTTTCTGTCGCTCAATGTAGTCAATGACACCCGGGAAAGCCGCGAAATAACCGTCTATCAGGGCTTTTGCCTCACTACGCGGGCAGTCTAACTGTTGGGATAGCCCAAAAGCAGAGATGCCATAGATGATACCGAAATTGGCCGTTTTGGCACGACGACGCTGGTCCTTTGTCACCTGCTCAATCGGCACGCCGAATATCTTGGCGGCAGTGGCGGCATGGATATCTTGTCCGGAACGGAATGCCTCCAAGAGGTGCGGATCTTGCGAGAGGTGTGCCATAAGGCGTAGTTCAATCTGCGAATAGTCCGCTGAGAGGAACAGACAACCATCATCCGGTATCACGGCACGGCGGATGAGTTGCCCACGCTCGGAACGAATGGGAAGGTTTTGCAAATTCGGATTGGAAGACGACAAGCGCCCTGTTGCAGTAACCGTTTGATTATAAGTAGTATGTATCTTCCCATCCCGCGGGTCAATATAGGTCGGCAGAGCGGTGATATAGGTGGAAATCAGTTTCTTGAGTTCGCGATATTCTAAAATTTTGCCCACAATCGGATGGCTGTCCTTGAGCCCCAACAAGACCTCTTCGGCGGTGGAGTACTGTCCGTTCTTGGACTTTTTCGCCTTGGGGTCAAGGCGGAGTGTGTCGAAGAGGATTTCGCCCACCTGCCGC
Source organism: Mycobacteriaceae bacterium (assembly GCA_963630875.1). Taxonomy (GTDB): domain Bacteria; phylum Bacteroidota; class Bacteroidia; order Bacteroidales; family Paludibacteraceae; genus Colicola. The sequence goes on from CAVGOI010000037.1 coordinate 13,720, forward strand.
GGCGAATTGATATTAAAGGGCTTTCCAGATAGCGTATAAACCTGTTGTTCAATGGTTTGCAACTCCTGCGTGAGTTGCTGCTCGGCTTGATGGAGCATAGCCACATCAATGCGAACGCCTGCTTTCTCTATATCGCGGAGGACTTGTACCAAAGGTAGTTCGACCTCGTTGTACAGGTTCCATAGTGCCGTGTCGGCTTTTAGTGCGTCCCAATTAACGGGGACATTGGGATTGTAGGCGACCTCCGGATTGAGGAGGTAAGCGGCAAGACGATTTTTCGTATCGGGTAAGGGTTCGGATAGGGGTTCCGAAAACAAATCAAGGGTTTGTTCTTTGGTTTTTTTCGCAGATGCTTCTCTAAGGTTTCCTTGAGATTGAGCCACCGTATTCGGGGCTTGTTTGAGCAAGGAATTAAACTCCAACTCCCGATAAATCGGCGCAAGCGCATCCCAATTGCGCGGTTTGAGGAGTAGGGCGTCCTCTTCAAGGTCAACGGGGACATCGGTGCGTATAGTGGCAAGAAAACGCGAGAACCGGATAGCATCCGCTTGGTCTTGTACTTTTCCGCGAAGTGCGCCCTGCAGTTGGTCGGTGTGGGCAAGGAGGTTGTCTATGGAACCGAACTGCTGCAAGAGCCGTACCGCAGTCTTTTCCCCCACCCCCTTGCAACCCGGGATATTATCGCTGGCGTCGCCCATTAGCCCTAACAAATCAATGACTTGGTGTTGGTTATCCAGCCCGTATTTGGCACAGACCTCTGGCACACCCATCTGCTCGAAGCCGCCTATGTGGCGCGGACGAAAGATCCAAATATGGTCTGCCACGAGTTGCCCGTAGTCTTTGTCCGGCGTTGCCATATAGACCTCAAAACCTGCCATCGCGGCTTTCTGCGACAGAGTGCCGATAACATCGTCCGCTTCGAATCCTTGCACCTCGAGAATTGTGATATTCATGGCCGTGAGAATATCCTTGATGACGGGGACAGCACGGCGGATGTCCTCCGGCATCTCTTCGCGCTGCGCCTTGTATTGGGCATAAGCCTCATGGCGGAAAGTAGGTCCGTGCGGATCGAAAGCCACGCCAATATGCGTAGGTTTGACGCGCTTCAAGAGATCATCGAGGGTTACGACAAAGCCAAAAATGGCAGAGGTATTCTCGCCTTTGGAGTTGAGGCGCGGTGTACGAATAAACGCGTAGTATGCGCGATATATCATCGCATACGCATCAACGAGCAACAGGGTCTTTTTCATCGTTTACGGTTATGGATTACTGACATTTAAGGCAATCATATTTAGGGGACTTCTATGGCAATATATGCCAATGACCGTGCTTGGAAGAGCCGAGCCATTGGATGTTATAGTGGTTGCGCAAAGCCTCAATATCCCTACGGACAGTGCGGATGGTAATGCCCAATCGCGCTGCCATAGTACTTGCCGATATAGAATCATCCGCTTGCATCATTTGCAGGATTTGTTGTTGGCGAGGTGTGAGCATAGACGTTGCAGTCGTGGAATCATTAGTACTGCTTTGGGTGACATTTTGGGTGACACGCATGCCGCTTTGGGTGACATTTGCGGGAGCAGAAGGCATTGTTTCTTGCGCCATAGAAGCCTTGAAAGCGGCTATTTCGGTTTGCAGATTGCTATTGTGCAGTTGCAGCATCGCATCGCAAAAAATGTTGATGTCTGCACTGTCTCGAGTTTGGTTTAATGCCTCAATATAGGCTGCTTTCTGCTCTTCGAGTACTTTGACGGGAATGAGATTCTGCTCAAACTGAAGCATATTCATCACCAAACGGGACATTCTGCCGTTGCCGTCCGCCCACGAATGAATAGTAACAAGACGATAGTGGGCTTCAAAACTCAGGCGATACCAAGCCAATATATCGTTCTTGGGCGTAACAGCACGTACATGATTGAGCCACAGACAGAAATCCTGTAATGCTTGTGGTACTTTCTGAAAAGCGAGGTAAGAACGTCCACCAAAACCTGCGGTAACATTCAGTTTGCGCAGTTCACCTTTGGCAGCGGAGAAACTGCCTAATGGCGTATTGTAGGTGTTGCCGGTGTTCTTTAATACAATTGACGAAAGACGGCAAAGCATATCCACCGAATAGGGAGTATGCTGCTGTGCCAAACGGATACCTTCTTCGTAAGCCGCTTTCAAGTCGAGGTTCATCATCTGCTCTTGCAGAGTGCGACCAGGGGCGGTAATGCCCTCATCAAAAAGCAGTTGGTTCTCTATCTCCGTGACGGTCGATCCCTCAATAGCCGTAGAGTGCGTGATGATAGAATACAAGTAGAATTTCTTGTAATCAATCTGCTCGGGGATGCCTAAATGGTCGTACTCCTGTAGGGTGGATAGAAGAGAATATCTGTCCATAATGGCACATAAAGTGTTATAGTACATATATGGTTTCGTCGCCGCAGATGTTGCGGATACGGAGACGGAGAGGGCGGCGATCAGAGGAGATGGTGCCGTCCCAGAATTGATTGGTGCGTTTGCCGTTTAGGATGACATAACCGAGGTTGTCTATCTTGATTTCGGTATCACTATGCCATGGAGCGGTCTTTTCTGCGGTGGTGCAATCAAGACTGAGCCACTCGATGGTTTCCAGACCGTCATCGCTGATTTCAATAGGACGGAAGTCTTTCTGTTTCTTGAGGGCTTGCTGCTGCGCCTTGAGATTGACAGCCTCTATCTTCTGACGGACACGGTCGCTGAGGAAAGAGGTGATTCCCACTTTCCATACGTCCAATAGTCCGTCTTTGGCTTCGGATAACGTGTATTGCACATCGTCTTCGATAACGACATCGTCCAGCACCTGCTTGAGGTCGCGGAGTTCGATTTCGATAGTGGTCAGGTCGTTTTGCTCGCGTATAAACTGCTCTATTTCTATGCGGTCGGTAATGTCGATATAGTACACGATAACCCGCCGTGTGTCCGCAGGCAAGTCGGGCAAGGCTTCCCGCAGAATACGGTTCATCAACGGTTTATCCAATACACGGGTAGTACTGTCCATCAGGTTGGGGATATAGACGGGCATCATACCGTACTTGCTATCCGTAATAGCCCCTTCCCAGAATTTATCCAAGGCATTTTCGTTACGCAAGCCGCGGATAAGGCTTTTCAGTTTATCCATGGTCTGTACTGGGTTGCGATAGAGAGACACACCATCGCGTATCTCCAATACATCAAACTCCGCATTAGCCGCAATGAGACGGTCGCGCGTAGTCTGAATGCTATTGATACCGATGTCATTATGGATAAAGCGTCGTTCGAGACGGTTGGCTACAGAAGCCGTTACACCACTCCCTCCAAAGAAATCCGCCACTACCATCCCCTCATTGCTGCTTGCCTTGATAATACGTTCCAATAAGGCTTCGGGCTTTTGAGTGGCGTAATCAACACGCTCTTCTGCTTGGGAATTGACAGGATTCAAATCTGTCCACAAAGCTTGCGAAGGCATTCCATTTAATTCATCCAGATAAACCTTTGAACGAATGCCACCTTTAGAGGTAAAATGTAACCGCCCCTCTTTATCTAACCTTTCCATTGTCTCTTTTGGGCAACGCCATAAAGAACGAATACCTTTATATTCATAGTCATATCCGCCACCTTGCAAACCTTTTGCCGTCAAATTTCCACTATCCCATTTTCTGCCATCAGCATCCGACTGAGTAAATCGTGCCAAGTAGCTTTCCTCATAATTTTGGAACACCGTATTAAACGTATAGTTTTGTCCCTTTGTATAAAAGAAAATAGTATCAAAATTATTACCATAGAACTCAGCATCAGCATGAGTCGTACTTCTCTTCCACACTATTTCATTCCTAAAATTATCCTCACCGAATATCTCATCCATAAGGATTTTGACATAGTGTCCGATATGCCAATCGAGGTGTACATAGATGCTGGCAGTGTCGCTCATAACGGACTTGATTGCCATCAGGTTCTCGTACATCCAATTGAGATAACTCTCTTTGTTCCATACATCGCCGTACATTTTCTCCTCAAAGGAACGCAGTTCCTCAATATCCAATTGTTCTTCTGCCTGTCGGATTGCCTCTGCTACATGGGGATTACGGCGGACATATACTTTCTTGGCGTAGTCGGCACCGCTGGCAAAAGGCGGGTCGATATATACCAAGTCCACCTGAATGCCTTGCTCTTTGAGATAGGCGCATGCCGAAACACACTCGCCCCGCATAAGGAGATTGCCTTGCGGGTTGGCACCTACCTGTTCGGTTTTCTCCACTTCATACAGGGGCATACCTCGCTGAATATGGTCGAAAACCACATTATTGTCTCGATAATGGAGAATATGTTGCGTGCGTACAAAATTGTCCAATACTGCTTGTCCTTGGAGTGTATTCGGATAGAAAGGAATATATCTGACTGCCATATAGCCTGTGAATTATTCGTTGAAGAAATGGTTGATTGCCAGGAGCGTTTTCTGCTCTCGCTGCTCCTGCGTGAGGGTATCTTCGATATAGAGGAAATCGAACCGCTGATACCCGAATTTGGTATTGTTCTTTTCGAGGAAGGCTGTCTCCATAAAATGTCTGCGTTCGGCAAACTTGGGCGCAAAGCCTTCGCTTTTGGTCTCAATGATGATGACTTTGTGAATATCGCCCTTGACATTCCGTTGTATCAAGAGGAAGTCGGGGATATAGATACCGATATACCGCCAATGCCTGCCATCGTGGTGATAACAACGGATTTTGAACTCCGTGAGTGTATCATCGCCGTTGAAATAGAGTTCCAGGTGTTTCTCCCGTATCAATGGCAGCAAGGATTCTGCAAAATAAGAGACCTCGAAACGGCTGTCGAAGTGGTACGGCAGATAGTGGTAGGTCTGTTTGCGTTCCGAGTGCGGGTCTTCCAATGACGGTGCGGGCAATCCCTGTTGCCGCAGCAGTTCGCATGCCTGTTGCAATTCGGGGGAGAGTACAGGCGGGTTGGTGTCCCAACGATGTATATCCTCCACAGCCTGTTGGTCAGGGTAGTACTTGTCGGCTTTGGTTTTCTCTACATAGAGGGGCGATGTGAGATGTTCTATCTTGAGCAGGTTTGCCTGAACAGGGAGTATATCCTCGTGCGTAGTAAAATCGCGCAAAGGTGAGAACGCCTGCCTAATACGGGAGCGTATCTGTGCCTGGTCGTATTGCGGAGAATAGCAACGGGTGTCCCCAACTGGTGTGGTTATCAGGGAGAAGATGTTTTGGAGAATGGCTTTATATTGCAACAGGTCGTTGACACTGATGCCACCGAAACTCTCTTTGGCGATAGCATACAGCCATTGAGGGAAAGAGGTGGTTTCTGTTTCGGTGTTCTCCTGTGCGTAGGTGCCCAACTGCTTGCCAGCAAAGTCCTGCTGGTAGATGAGACTTTGCGGCAGCTGCGAAACAAGAACAGACGGCGATTGCAATCGTTGTGCCACATCGTTGGTTTCATCAATGGTGAGTGTTTCGTAACTTACTTTGAGTTGGTAGAAATCAACAGGCGGCACATTTTGTTGCTCCATACGCGAATAACGATTAAAGGTAACAAGATTGCCGGTAGTTTTGGCATTGAGTTCCTCAATAGAAGTGTTCTGCTGTTGTTTGAGTTGCTTGTTGAGAATATCGGCATTGGCTTTGTTGAGCCATATCAGTGCTGTTTCGTGCTCTCCTTTGCTCACTTGCCGCAAACAACGGCAAGAGGTCTGCAACACCATATTGCGCGGGCATACACCCTCGTGCGGAAGAATGACACTTGTCAGACTTTTGCAGTCCCAACCCTCTTTACCAATCTGCACCAATAGAACAATTCGCACCTTGGATAGCGGTGTATCCAACGAGGCAAAAGCCAATTCAGCACCTTCCGGTTTCGGATAGGAAGTATTACCTCCATGGTACTTGAGTACCGACTCCACCGGATTCAACCCATGTTGGCTACACAACTCGGCTACTAACGGATAAACTTGTTCCTCAAGCGTCTCTATCTGTCCGCAATAGATAGCCAATTTAGCACAAGTATGGTTGGCATAGACGGCGTCGGCATACTGTGCAAAGAAATTCTCCACGCCTTCACGGATTATCTCTGCCGATTCTATATTGGCATATTTGACAATGGGTTTCTTTAGGAAATTATCAATGCCATTGATAAGAGGATAATGGTAAACCACATTGCTGAGGTCGGTATTTTTCACCGAAAATTGCTCGGCTAAAGATACCTGTTCGGCTTTCTCTAAATAAGGTGTGCCGGAGAACCCCAACATACCACAAAAAGTATGCTGGTGGCTCCATGTATTCACCACCTTACGCAGTTTGATTTCACCATCCGCTGCATGGTGCACTTCATCTATAAAGATAGCAAGATTCGGCAGTTGGCTGATCAATGTACGCAGTTCGTTGGCAGTCTCTATTTTTGCCAACTCGTCGGCACTAAACAAAGAGGGGTCTGTATTGGTATCAATATGGTCGAGAATAACTTTCTCTGCATTCGTGATAGCCACCAATCCGACAAGCGTTTCAAAAGGCTGATGATTGTTGATTTTTTGCGCATTGGGATTGCGAGTGCGATTGCTTTGCTTGCTTGATTTCTGCTCGTCCAATACCTCAAAACAAATGAGGCGTTTGAGTTGTGTAGCCGTCGGCTCCGGAATAATCCATGAGGGGTCGAACTCCCTAATATGCTTAAGGCTCGGCACAATAGATGATTTCAACCCTGAAGGAGCCAATACCATAAAGTTGTGCGCAAACGCAGGATTATCCGGCTCATTGGTAGCAAAATACAAATCCAGGTAGATAAAAGCCGCCATGAGGTAGGTTTTACCTGCCCCCATCGGGAGACTGAACAAATAGTCTGCATAGTCCACAGCATAAAAGAGGTCTCGGAACACTTGTTCGTAGTTGATCGTGTCGGCGTGTTCTTTGATTAGACGCTCTAATTGCGGAGCCAGTTGTTTGCCGTTGCGGTCTGTAAGGCGTGCATATTCCAACAAAGCCACGGCAGCGGGTGTATTTTTCAAGACATTACGGGCCGCAGAAGTCAGATCGATATTATCTATATCAAGGCTCGTAAAAACGCCTGCCGTGAATAGTTGATATAACGGCTTGTTGTGGCATGCAATCTTAAGATACAAGTAGGTCTTGATGGCTTCCACCTGGGCATCACGCATCATCGCACGCTGCTCCATGTAGCGAATGAGTTCCTTAATGGTACAATCTGCCGAAGCGTACCAGAGGTCTCTTTTATGTTCAATTAGGCGATAAAACATACAGTAACAGTATAGGGCGCAAAGATACAAAAACTAATCGGAATAGGCAACAACGATAGAATTTCTGCAATTAGGAATGAGGAATTAGGAGTTAGGAATTATTAGAAACAAAGAACCCCGAAGATTGCTCTTCGAGGTTCTGAAAGCGGCGGCTACCTACT
>CAVGOI010000038.1:0-20113 GCA_963630875.1 Mycobacteriaceae bacterium
AGGATAGAGAGGGTTTTGATGTACTAAAAAATTGCGTTTCTAAATGGAAACTATAATCAGTTCACCGTCTATATGTTCAACGAGCAAAGCACCGACTTCAAGGACTACGGTTCGCTCAATTTCAAGTTCTTCCACCAGCACGCTTGGGGGGACGAAGAAGACGGTAGCACCTACACGCACATAGGGCTGAACATACAGGGGATCGACAGCACTACCGGTGTTACCAAGGACGGTGAAACGGGCGACGGCAGCACGGGCAACGAAAAAGGCAACTGGCTTGCCACCAACGAGCCTTTCTCCGGCGTTTACCGCATTACCTTGGACACCAAGCAAAAGACAACCACCTACGAAAAAATAAGATAATATGAAACGTTCTTTAATCATTTCCCTATTTGCTATAGTAGCCATCTCCCTCTCTGCAGAGGAAACTGTTGATCGTACATTGTACTTTGACTTTGGCATAACAGGTCGTAGTAACACTTCTGCCGCAGTAACTAACCCCGATGGTAATGGTAACTATTGGAACAATATCGGTGCCGAAGTGACTGCCAGCCCTTGGAGGGTAAGTAGCGATGCCGATTACACGCTCATTACTTCCAAGAATGAGACCACCACATTACATCTCACCTATACCGGCGACTTATTCCTCGGCAATGGTGCAGGTGGACTGACCACGCCCGACGCGGATAAGTTGGGCGACTTGGCAGTAGCGAACGCTACACGCGACTACCTGTTTGCTACGGGTTCAGAGAAATGCGGCTTCGTCATCAGTGGCTTGGATGTTACAAAAGCATATCAGTTCAGGATATTTGGTAGTCGTAATGCCACAGACTCTCGTGTATCGAAATATGACATCGAAGGTTTGACTACCGATTCAGGATTACTCGCTTGTGCAGGTACTGCTATTGGAGGTTCGGGAGTCAACCAGAACAATAGCAATGTATATCAATCCGAGAAGATTTTTCCTGATGAGAATGGTAAGATTATTATTTATGTATCAGAAGGTTCTGCAACGAGTAACAGATACTTCCCCATCAACTGCATGCGTATGCAGGAGTTCTCAGGTGTGACACCTCCGGAGGTGAAGAAATATAGTGCCGTTACGATGAAAGGTACCGCTGTAGAGAACGGTTCTGTATCCATGTATATGATTGCTAAGGATGGCTATACAAAGAGTCAAGACTTCGAAACATTCTGCCTGCTGACCAACGGCGGTACGATATCTTTCGAGACATCAGAAGGCACTCTCTATTCAGGTACTGTGTCTGAGGCTACGGGTATCTATTCTATTCGTTTCAACACAGAGAGCAAAACTCCCACGCTGAAGAAAATAACCCGCTGTGGTCTCGTGGGTAATGTTGCTTCTGTGGGATGGAATGCTAAGGGTGATCCAATGACTTATCGTGGCAATGGCGTTTGGATGGATACACTCACTCTCGTGGCATACACAACGGGTGGGGATATGGAGCGTGGACAGTTCTGCTTCAACTCCTCATGGGACCTCACCGTGAAGACCCGCAACGGTGTCGAGGGCATTGTGGGCTACAAACCCGACGAATCGCTGGCATCGTTGTCGTTGGGCGACATCCCCATGCGCCACGGCAAGAAGATAGTTACATTGGACATGCAGCACTTCACCTATTCGTTAGAGTGCGTGGACATCACCGACAACAAGATTACCTTCTTCGGCTCTTCGACCTGCAACGGACAAGGTGCTACCGAGGATGGTTATGTTAAGCACGGCTATGCTTATCAATTGAGCAAGATACTGACTGATTATGAGTATTCGAATGCATCTGTGAATGGCAATAACACCAAGAATCTATTGGCTCGCTACAAAGGTCATCTGCTGGGCGACTGCGGAAAGTATGTAGTGATTGGATTAGTTCTTGGCAACGAAGGCATACATAATGCTACTAACCCACAAGCCATCTACGACCAATGGAAGACCAACATGGATAGCCTTATCAAGATATTCCAAGAGGAGGGCAAGTATGTGATTGCTACCAACAACTATACTCGTGGTGACTACAATGCTACCGACTATTCATATTTGAAGAAGATGAACCTTGAGATGCATGAATGGAATATCCCGACGGTCAACTTCTTAGGTGCGGTGGACAACTGCAAAGGCAATGGTCAGTGGGCGGACGGCTACCAAGCCACCAACTCTTCGGGAGAAGCCGATATCTATCATCCAAACGATGCAGGACATACACAATTGATGCATACCTTTGTACCTTCGCTTTTCGAGGCATTGGCAGCCGACAAGCCTATGCCAACCCGCCAAACGGGTGAGGGTTTGCGCCTGCAAGCCAACGAGACTTTGGAGTTCTTGCCCGAAGCGGCAGTCGGTTCCTATGCTCTTGTCGTTCGCGTGAAGACCGCCACTGCGGGTACAATGGCTCACTTGCGGCTCGACGGCACGGCAACACCGTTGGCTCTGCCGACCGCAGCAGCGGACGGCGATTGGCATACGCTGGTGATTTCCCATTATCAGGCAGCAGGATTGACCTACACTTACCTCGATGGCAAGCAGTTGGACAAGCAGGAAGACACACGCCTTCTCGGTGAGGTGGTCTTGGGCGGCTTGAATATGCAGGTCAGCGACCTAATGTTCTATCGCTCGGCGCTCAATGCCGACGAGGTTGCTGCTATTGAGGCAGGCAAACTGCTCCGTTCTTCATTGGAACTCTATTGCCCACTCGACAATGCGTTGGACAATCTTGCCCAATCCACCAACACACTTACCCGCAAAGGCACTCCCACAGCGGTTGAAAACACCGCTAACGACTATCTCCGCACCCGCACTTTCGACCTTTTGGGGCGCACGGTAGATACCAACTACCACGGCATTACGATTCGCAACGGCGAAAAAGTATTGAGATGACACGGACAAAAACGGGTGCATAACGGGTGATTAACGGGTGATTCCCGTACCAACATCGAACCATCACCGAACAACCAAGCAGTGTAACAAGAAACAGCAAGAACAATGAAATCAATGACTTACCTATTTTTGGCAGCCCTCTTATTGACGGCATGCAACACACCGGTTACGCCACCGGACCCCGACACCGACGGGGGGAGCAAGGGCGATAGCACAATCACGCAACAAAAAGTGCAGACCTACATTACTACAGCGGACAACACCATGCACTTCGACGCCATATCCAAAGACCTGTCCGAGGACTTGAACACATCGCCCGAGATAACGCTCACGCTCAACCCCGCCGTACGCTACCAGGAGTTCGACGGCTTTGGTGCAGCCATCACGGGGGCATCGGCATACAACCTCATGCGGATGTCGGCAGCCCATCGTGCTAAACTGCTTCGTGAGACATTCAGCGTATCCGAGGGTATGGGATACAGTTATGTGCGTGTACCTATCGGCGGCAGTGATTTCAACGCCCGAAGCAATTACGATTACACCTGTTGCGACATCAAGGGGATTGAGAATTTCGCACTCCAGTCGGATGAACTCGATTACATCATCCCTGTTCTCAAGGAGATTCTCGCCATCAATCCCGCCCTCAAAGTCATGGGTACACCTTGGAGTTGCCCGCTTTGGATGAAAGTGAACGATATCAACACCAAAGAGGCGTACAACAAGTGGGTAGGCGGCTACCTCAATCCCGACTACTACCAAGACTACGCCACCTATTTTGTCAAGTGGATACAGGCTTTTGAGTCGGCAGGAATACCCATCACCTCCGTTACAGTCGAGAACGAGCCGCTCAACTGGGGCAATTCTATGTCGCTCTACATGCCGTGGGACCAGGAGCGGGATTTCGTCAAGACAGCACTCGGTCCTGCCTTGCGTAGCGCGGGCTTACAGACCAAGATCATTTGTTTCGACCACAACTACAACTACGACGACCAAGAGGAGCAGAAGCGATACCCGCTCAAGATATACGCGGATGCCGATGCCTCCCAATACATCGACGGAGCGGCTTACCACAACTACGGAGGAAGTCCCACCGAGTTGGACTACATCCATCGGCAGGCTCCCACCAAGAACCTTTACTTCACCGAAGCCTCTATTGGCACATGGAATTATAAGGACTTTGGACAATCGCTCGTGCAAGAGATGAAAAACACTTGTATGGCGACGATTACCCGTTGGTGCAAAGCCGTGATTGTGTGGAACTTTATGTTGGATGACAACGGAGGTCCGCACGGCGGTGCCGGAGCCTGCGCTACATGTTACGGGGCAGTAGATGTGTCCTCCAAAGACTACACCACGCTTACCAAACGCAGCCACTACTATGTCATCGGGCACCTCAGTGCCGCCTTGCGTACAGGTTCGACCCGCATCGGCACAACGGGCTATCTGCCTACCAATGTATCAGCGGTAGCATCGGAGAACCCTGACGGCACCTATGGACTGGTACTGTTCAACGAAAACGAGACGGGCGTAACCTTTATCGTGGACGATAACACACGCCATTTCACGATTACCTTGCCCGCCCAAAGTATTACCTCTTGCGTATGGAGCAGGTAGCACCTGCCGCCCTTTAACGGAATGCGAAACCACCTCCTGCACATATTGCTCCTTACTCTCTGGGTGCTGCCAACAGCCTGCACGCCGCAAGCCGACCGTACAGTATGTTTCTTCGGCTCATCGGTCTGCAAGGGAGTAGGCGCAGACTCGCTGTGCGGCTATGCCGACCTTGTTGCCGCCCGACTGCCCAAGGGGTGGAAAGCAGTGAACATCTCGGAAAGCGGCAACAACACCTATGATCTCTTGGCACGCTATGCGAGCGACCTCCTGCCCGTGAAAGCCAAGTATGTGGTCATCGGCTTGAGTTTGGGCAACGAGGGCTTGCACGAGAAAGGAGAACGCGCCCTGCTGTCTTACAACGAGAATATGACGCGCCTCATACGACAGTTGCAGCAGGACGGACGCGTGGTCATCGTTACCAACAACTACCCGCGTGCCGACTACAATGCCGTGGACTACAACGATTTATGTACAGAGAACCTTGCCATGCAACAATGGCAGGTTACCTCCGTCAATCTCTGCGGCACCATCGATGACGGGCAGGGGCATTGGGCAAACGCCTATTGGGATGGCAAGGACATCTACCCCCCCAACACACGAGGGCACCAAGCCTTAGCAAGCGCCTTTCCCGTATCGCTCTGGCAGGCACTCGCAGCCGACAAGCCGCTGCCGCAATACCTCTCTACGGCAGGCGATACAAGCGGCATACAGCGGTTGCAGTTCGTCCCCGAAGCGGGCGTGGAGTCCTATACGCTCAGTTACCAAAGTAACGACACAACCTACACCACCGTCTATTCTGGCTGCCAACAGCGGCTACGCTGCTACATCAACGGTATCTGCGTCCGTACCGCCGACAACCACACAGAGCCGATAGACACTTTCACGGTCATAGGGCAGGACTTGCACCGGTTACTTTTCTACCGTGCCGCTATGACCGACCGCGAAGTACAAACGCTCGCAGCAGGCACCCTGCTGCTTTCTAGTTTGGAACTCTATTGCCCGCTTCTGCATGGCAACACCGCCAACTACGCCCAAACAATGAATACAATACAACTAACTAACTCATTTATTAACAATTAAATCAAAGCATTATGAAAAAGTTATTCTCTTTTGCAATCGCATTGCTGGCTGCAATCAGCCTCAATGCCGCTGACTACTACCTCGTAGGTAGTTGCCAAGGATGGTCTAACGGAAACGAGACCTACAAGTTCGTCGAGAAAGAGGGTGTCCTCACCTTGGAGGTAGCCAAGTTCGACGGTATGTTCAAAATCGTAGAGGGTAAGGAGTGGCATCCGCAGTACGGTGGTATTTACATCGCCAAGGACGATACCACAACCAAGGTACCTGACCTGAAGTTCAACACACCGTACACACTGACCAAAGAAGTGGATGGACAGGGCGACCCAAGTAATATCACTGTGGAGTTGGCAGACAAGCATTATTACAAGGATGCCGTGCTTACCTTGAATGTTACCAACCCCGATGCACCGGTTATCACCTTGATTAGCGGTACCGACATCGACGATTCAGCGAAGCCGATAACCTACCAACTCATCGGTGCTTGCACCAACTGGAGTTTAGACGACGCTATCGAATTCAAAGAGGTAGAGGGCGTGCTGACAGCGAATGTGCCTGACTTGAGCGGTACTTTCAAGATTATCGAGGACAGAAAGTGGGATATGCAATATGCCACCAACTGGGACACAAAAGCCGGTTTGGAATTCAATACGCCGTATGTTCTGGGTGCCAAGAGCAAAGAAAAGGGGGAACCGGACAACTTGAGCCTTGCCAATCCCTTTGGCGGATACAAGAACGCTGTATTGACGCTCACCGAAGATGCGGATAGCAACAAAGTACTGACGCTCACAACCGGTGATTTCTATGTCGTAGAAGCCGATTGGTATATGCCTGGTGAAAAACTCGGTTGGAACTGCGATGACAAAACCAAGTTCACGGCGGTGGAGGGTAAAGAGAATACCTTCGAGTTGTTGGAGGCAGAGTTCAGCGGAGAATTCAAAGTATCATACGGAGAATGGGCGGTTGAGTTCGGACAGGATGCCGAGAACACCAAATGGGAGGTAAACAAGGAATACAACCTGCAACTCAAGGGTGGCAATGTACAACCCATAGACGCTAAGGCTACTTTCATCGACGCAACCATCACCATCGTAGTGGACTACGAGAATGTTGCAGTAAAACTCTTGATTGACGCTACTCCTTCCGGCGTAGAGAACACCAAGGCCATCAAGAACGCCAACACCGTTAAAGTTGTAGAGAACGGACAACTCTACATCATCCGCGAGGGCGTACGCTACAACGCTTTGGGTGCCGTAGTGGCAGAGTAACCGATCACCCTATCGGTGCAGGGCGGCTGACTACCGCTCTGCATCCCTTAATCAACACACATTATGAAGAAAATACTTACCGCAGTTTGCACGATACTGACACTAACCGTATCGTTGTCTGCACAGATGTATCTGAATCCTGCTGCGTCTATGGATGCGCGTGTAGAAGACGCGCTTTCGCGTATGACGCTTGAGGAAAAGATTGCCATCATCCATGCACAATCCAAGTTCTCCTCACCGGGCGTACCGCGTTTGGGCATTCCCGAATTATGGTGTACCGACGGACCTCACGGCATTCGTCCGGAGGTGCTGTGGGACGAATGGAATCAGGCAGGATGGACCAACGACTCCTGCATTGCCTTTCCTGCACTCACCTGCCTTGCCGCCACATGGAATACCGATATGGCACTCCTCTACGGACATAGCATTGGCGAGGAAGCACTTTACCGCGGCAAAGATGTACTGCTCGGACCGGGCGTGAATATCTACCGTACACCGCTCAACGGGCGCAACTTCGAGTATATGGGCGAAGACCCCTTCCTCAGCGGGACAATGGTTGTTCCGTACATACTGGGAGTGCAAGCCAATGGGGTGGCAACCTGCGTGAAGCATTTCGCCTTGAACAACCAAGAGATATACCGTCATTTTGTGAGCGTAAAAGTCAGTGACCGAGCCTTGTACGAGATATACTTACCCGCTTTCAAAGCCGCCGTACAGGAAGGCGATACTTGGACGATTATGGGAGGCTACAACCGCTACAACGGGCAATACACCGGTCATAACAAACGCTTGCTGCAAGACATCCTACGCGGCGAGTGGGGGTTCAAGGGAGCCGTTGTATCGGATTGGGGAGGGACTATGAACACCGATGAGGCAATACGCTACGGCTTGGACCTTGAGTACGGCACATGGACTGACGGTCTTCACGACGGAACCTCCAATGCCTACGATTCCTACTACATGGCACTCCCCTACCTGAAGAAGATACAGCAGGGCGAATACGGCACAGAGGAGTTGGACGACAAAGTGCGCCATGTACTGAAACTGATGTTCCTCACCTCTATGAACACCGACAAGGGCTTTGGCTCTCTCTGTTCGCAAGCCCATCAACAGGCAGCGCGACAGATAGCTGGTGAAGGCATTGTACTGCTGCAGAACAAGAACCATATCCTTCCCTTGCATACCGACAACCATCCCACCATTCTCGTCGTGGGAGAGAACGCCATCAAGCAAATGACCGTAGGCGGAGGCAGTTCATCCCTGAAAGCCAAATACGAAATATCCCCGCTGCAAGGCATCCGGCAACGCTGTGAAGGCATTGCCGATGTACAATATGTGCGCGGCTATGTCGGGGACATCGGCGGCGAATACAACGGCGTAACCACCGGACAATCGCTTCAAGACAACCGCACCCCCGCACAACTCACGCAAGAAGCGGTAGAGGCAGCCCGCAAAGCCGATATTGTCCTCTTTGTCGGCGGCTTGAACAAAGCCAGCCACCAGGACTGTGAGGACAGCGACCGCCAATCATACGATCTACCCTACGGGCAGAACGAACTCATCGCAGCCATTGCCCAAGCCAACCCCAATACCGTAGTTGTCATCCTGTCGGGGAACGCTTACGCAACGCCGTGGCGGCACCAAGTCTCCGGTCTGCTCCAAGCATGGTACTGTGGATCGGAAACAGGGCATGCCATTGCCGATATACTGTTTGGTGATGTGAATCCATCCGGGAAACTGCCATTCACTTTTATGGAAACCCTTACCGACTATCCTGCCCACCAATATGGTGAGATAGGCTACCCGGGTATTGACTACGAAGAAGAGTATAAGGACGACCTCTTTGTCGGTTACCGTTACACCGACCTCTACGGGCGCAAGCGTCCGCTGACCTATACGAGTCAAGGCGTATCCTATACCATCTACCCACCCAAGCACAAGCCTGTCTTTCCTTTTGGCTATGGCTTGAGTTACACCACCTTTGCCTACGCCAACGCGCAACTGACGAGCAACACACTCTCGGTAAACATCATCAACACGGGCAACTGTGCCGGCAAAGAGATTGTGCAACTCTATGTATCTGACCGGAAAGCATCTTTGGTGCGCCCCCGCAAAGAACTAAAGGGCTTTGAGAAAATATCCCTGCTACCGGGTGAAACCAAGACGGTGCAATTCACCATCACCGATGATATGCTCTCTTTCTTCGATCCCGATGCCCATCAGTGGGTGGTAGAGCCGGGTATGTTCGATTTGCTCATCGGTAGCAGCAGTGCCGCCATTCAAGCCTCCGTACCCTACCGCCGCTGAACTATTCCTGCCGCAGATAGACAGCCGTAATCTCGGCAAAGAACACCTGATGGTGTGCTGTGTCGCGGGAATAGCACCCTTGCAGAACCGCATCGCGATAGGGTGCGGCGAGGAGGTCAAGGTCTAAAGGTTGCTGCAGCATAGTGCGGCATTCCAAAACCATACGGGCTTGCGTGAAAGTCATCATTCCTGCAGGTGTCGAAAGTGGGGTAAGACCTGCTTCCGACACTTTGTCCGAAGCGCGCCCTGAACGGGTGCCGCAAATGGTAAGAGCCTGCCGATACGCTTCATCAAAGAAACTGAGCGTAAAAGTTTGCTCGCGTTGCAGGAACTCGTAGGTATAGCGCGACTCACGAATAAAGATAATAGCGGTAGGGCGTCCCCACAGTTCGCCCATAGCACCCCACGAAGCCGTCATTGTATTGAATGACTGCGGGTTACCTGCCGTAACCAGCATCCATTGTTTCGCGATAAGGTCGAACACATTGTCTCGCAAATCCGTAGGAGCGATACGGACATAATCCGTCTGCCATAGCGTTGTGTCGGGTGCAGAGGCTGCTTTTGTCACAGCCGTATCGTGCTTGTCTGCCGAAGCCGAGCAAGCAGTGCATGCAGATAGTATCATAAGCATAAGGGCGAGCCGCAGGGCACGCGCAGAAAAGAATAAGTGGTTCATAATCAGCGAATCATATCGCAACCTATATAGGGTTGGAGAGCCGCAGGGATACGGATACCCTCTTCGGTCTGGTTATTCTCCAAGATAGCGGCTACGATACGCGGCAGAGCGAGTGCAGAGCCATTGAGCGTATGGCAGAGCGTTACTTTCTTGTCTTCGCTGCGACGGTAACGGCAGTGCAAGCGGTTGGCTTGGTAGGTATCAAAATTCGATGTAGACGAAACCTCTAGCCAGCGATGTTGCGCCTCGGAATAGACCTCAAAATCATAGCAGAGAGAAGCCGTGAAACTGATGTCACCGCCACACAGACGCAGAATACGATACGGCAATTCGAGTTTCTTGAGCAAGCCCTCTACATGGTCGAGCATCTCCTGGTGCGACTGAGCCGAATGCTCCGGCGTATCAATGCGCACAATCTCTATCTTGCTAAACTCGTGCAGACGGTTCAAGCCACGGACATCTTTTCCGTATGAGCCTGCCTCACGACGGAAACACTCGGTATAGGCGCAGTTCTTAATCGGCAATTGGCTCTCCTCGAGTATCTCATCACGATAGAGGTTTGTAACCGGTACTTCGGCTGTTGGGATAAGATAAAGGTCGTCCACCTCGCAGTGATACATCTGCCCCTCCTTATCGGGAAGTTGCCCCGTACCGTACCCACTGGCGGCATTGACTACCGTAGGCGGCATAATCTCTGTATAGCCCGACTTGGCTGCCTCTGCCAAGAAGAAGTTAATCAATGCGCGTTGCAAGCGTGCGCCCTGCCCGATATAGACGGGGAAACCTGCACCCGAAATTTTTACCCCAAGGTCGAAATCAATCAGGTTGTATTTCTTTGCCAACTCCCAGTGCGGCAGTTTCTCACTCTCCTTAATACGCTCGGCAGCGATCGCCTCGTCGGCTTCGGCAGGCCAATCTTTCAGCGCAACGGGTTTGCCTGCTGCAAGGCTGTTGATAACGGCTTGGTTCGGCCAATTGCCCATCTTCACAGCGAGGTTGTCCTCTGCGTCATTGCCCTCTGGTACAATATCGTACGGCACATTCGGAATGGTCAAAAGCAAGTCACGCTGTGCCTGCTCGGCTGCTGCCATCTGCTCCTCGTAAGTAGCGATACTCTGCTTCAGCGCACCCGTCTGCGCTTTGGCGGCTTCGGCTTCGTCTTTCTTGCCTTGCCCCATCAGCATACCGATAGACTTCGATATCTTGTTCATCTCGGCAGATGCCGTATCTTTTTTCTGTTGTGCGGCTTTGCGCTCAGCATCGAGGGTTAGTACCTGCTCGATGGCTTCGCGTGCACCGGAAAAATGTTTCTTTTCGAGTCCGGCGATTACTTTCTCTTTATCGTCGTAGATTTGTTTGAGAGTAAGCATAATTTACTGCGTGTTTTCGGGCTTCGCTACGCACCGCGTTGTCGGCTCGTTCGTTGCCTTGCGTTTGTTATTGTCCACCTTCCCCTCCCATGAGGTAGCAAGAGGAGGTCTTAAAAACAACATTCTCCCGCCGAATTGCCGAAGCAACCGGTAGGAGAAATGCTTGGTATATCTCTTGCCGATTATGCTTCTGCGCTCGGCACGATAGAGACGAATGACTTGTTGTTGCGTTTCTTGTGGAAAGTAACGATACCATCGGTGAGTGCATAGAGTGTATGGTCGCGTCCCATACCCATATTCTCACCCGGGTTGTGTACAGTGCCGCGCTGGCGAACAATGATGTTGCCTGCTTTTGCTACCTGTCCACCCCAAATTTTCACACCAAGTCGTTTGCTTTCTGATTCACGGCCGTTCTTCGAACTACCGACACCTTTCTTGTGTGCCATAATGTTGTCCTGTTTGATTAGATGTTAAACATTTAAGCCAGCACAATCTCCTTTACAACGAGGTTGGTCAGGTTTTGGCGATGGCCATTCAGTTTGCGGAAGCCCTTGCGGCGTTTCTTGTGGAAGACCAAAATCTTCTCACCGCGGCATTCGTTATCCAACACCTCGCAAACCACTTTAGCCCCCTTGACGGTCGGGGCACCTACCTTGAATTTCCCTTCGTTCTCCACGAAGAGTACCTTGTCGAATGTCACCTCGGCACCCTTCTCGGCCTCCATACGGTTGACAAACAACTTCTTGCCGGCTTCTACCTTGTATTGGAAGCCCTGCATTTCTACAATTGCGTACATTGCACAATATTTATTATATTCACTCGGTCGGGCGAGATACTGAGTCCTCGACGTTGGCATTCCCGTTGCGGGAATCATCCGTCCCCTCGGCAGCGCTGCTTGTAAAGCCCGAAAACCGAAAAAGCGTGCAAAGGTACTACATTTCCGCCGTGCGTGCAAATCTTTTTGCATTTTTTGCGCAACAACCGCATTTTTCTTCTCGGTTGTGCGCTATGCCACCTTGCGCCGCCCCTTCAAAAAGTGACGATTTTTAAGATTATCCTGCCCGATAGCCCCTCCGTACAAGGTCGGGTAAAACAGCAAGGGATAAGCAAGGGATAAGCATAGGATAGGCTACCCATACGCGACCCGTAAAAAGTGCTGTTTTTTAAGATTGAGGGGGTTCGGGCGTTTTATCGGGCGGGGTTGTGGTAGCCGGCTTGCCAATTTTGGCAAATGCCTTTTGCAGGGTGGGGATATCCGTCTTGCGGGCGTCGTAGGTTACGGTAACGGTTTTCGCTGCAAGGTCGCATACAATATCTTTCACCCCCTTTTCAAAGGCGATATTCTTCATAATCTTGTCGCAGCAGCCTTGACAATGCAAATCGACATAGAACACAACCACCTGTTTATCAACTTTCCCGAAAGAGCGGGAGATTCCGTAAGAGACGGGCAACAGAGCCAATAGCAAAATAAGTAAACGCTTCATATCGCAGGAATTTAATGCATGAAATTCTAAAAACGGACTCCCGTCAGCAACGCCACTTGCCAACGGTGTGCGTGGGAGGTGTAGTAAGTGAAGTCCGCTTGCGGCTGCACGAACCCCATATAGCGTCCGCGAAGCGGGAAGGCATATTGCAGCGACAACGCCGCACGGGCTTGCGAGGCGGTGAGGTGGGTGGATAGGTCATCGAAATAGGGGTTGGCGGGTATCGCCGACAACGCCGATGGGAAACGCTGTTGGTATTCCGCAGCGGCGGATAAGAACAGGAAGCCTGTCGGCAGCCCTACGCGATACGAGCCTTCCACGGTGAGGGTGGCTTGCTGTTCGCGGTAGTTATCGGCGGTAAACAGCAGGCTGTAGTAGTTGCCCGCGACATCGCCATACAGGTACTGCGTTCCCAAACGCATCGCGTACGCGCCCGACACCCCTACCCGCCACACGGGCGTTGCATAGCCGCATTGCACGCTGGCGGTGTGCGTCTGCAATCGCGTGATGGGGATAGCGGTGGTGCTGCTCAACTCTTGGGAAACCGTCAGGTAGCGGTACTCTGCCCCCGCCAACCAGCCTTGTTTGAAAGGCTGTAACTGCCACGCTGCCCGAACCGTCATTCCGTGATAGTAGGTGGCTGTAAAATCGCCGGCGAAGCGTGCGTAATCCTCGTTGGTTTGTACCAAATGGTAAACAAGGGCGTTTCCCAATTCGGAGTAGAAGGAAATGCTGTTGTTTTGCTTGTAGCGTCCCACCTGTGCAAGCAGCGAATAGGCATACTGCGTATCGGTATAGCCCACCGAGCCTTCCACTTGCAGGTCGGCAACCTTGTTCTTGGGGCGGGGGTCCACATTGCGGTAACTCTGCACCGCCCTGTATTGCAACGCCAAATGCCAGAGTATGTGCGATTGGTGCCAACGGTATCCGCCGCGGAACCAATACTGTTCCGAGCGCATACCGCCGCCTATGGTATCGCAAGTAAGATAGGGATAGAGAAGGTCGTAGTCGGCGTTCTCCACCCATGCGTTGTGTGCGCTCTGCTCCCAGGTATAGCCTGCCTCGCCGAACACACGGCTCACGGCGGAGATGTCGTAAACCGAGCGGGCTTGTACGCGAAACCCTCCCGTCTGCGTGCCGATTATCGGCATGGTTGATTGCCCGTACTGCCCTTGCAGATAGGCCTCGGTAGCAGTCGTGTCGAGAAGCAAAGCGGTGATGATACTGAGCAGCAACATAGCATTAACGAGTGAAATAGGCAGGGTCTGATACTTGCGCAGGCAGGAAATCCACCAACGAGTTGTTGGTATCTTGCAACACCCGCCGTCCGCTTTCCTCGACGCGTTCACGACGACGCACACACTTTCCGAAACGCTGCTTGTCCGAACCCATATCGCCGATATAGGTCCAACCGGCGTCCAAGGAAGCCGATACGGGCGTCCATTGGTAGGTAGTGCGAGGAGATAGGTTCACGCAGTCAATCACCCACGCATTGGGGACGATATAGCAAGTGGAGGACATGTTATTCGTACCGACATTCGTTACCAGCACATAGTCAAACGACTGGCGATAGCCGGCGAGGTAAGCCGAATCCGACATCTCGGCGGGAAAGCGTGCCAGCGCAAACGAGGTGTTGCCCTGTCGGTTGGGTACCCACAGGGTGAGCGTATAGCAATACAACTTGTCCATATTGGGTACAACGGGGTTGTCTATATCGGTTATCGTGGCACTCGATGACTGGTCATACCATTCAAAATCCGCCTCGCTGAGGTCAAACGAGTTCGGGTTTGCCTCTCGGTGATCCTGTGCGTTATCCACGATTAACACCACGCCCCCCGGAGCCACAGGATGGTCTTTTCCGCTGCCCGGAATACGGTAGATGGCGTCTGCACCAAAGTAGTCTTTCGGGAAGTACGGGCTGATACTCAGGTACTTCTGTGAAGTCTTCAGTTTCGATTCCAGCAACACTACCCCGTCGGCATAGAGGGTGTCAAGCGTATTGTTGTAGAGGACGAAATAACTGTCGCCCAAGTAATTCTTGCCCTCCGGCGTACGCGTACCGGAGATGGCTATTTCGGCAAAGACAAAGTCGTTGTTGTTTGCTTGAACCACATTCGCTTCCATCTGCAAGCACGGGGCTTCCTCCCCCTTCGGACGGACAACCAACGATACGCCCTGCTGGTAGGCACGAAGCGGCACGCTGTTTGAGTCGATGAGCATACGCGCTGCGGCGGTAATATCGAAATAACCGATTGGAGCGTCCAAGGCAAAGACGACAGCCCCCATACTGTCTATGGCAAAACTATCGGGCATCAAAGTATAGGAGCGTCCCATATTGAGGTCGCGAAGGGTCAGCGACACGGAGTCTATCCCGATGCTATGCACGGACAAACTATCCACTATCTGCGGTAAGGTGATATGCACGCCGATTCGACAGCGGGTGTCCGTAACATCAACAATGGGTCTGCAACCCGTGCCTGCGGCTGCGGCTGCGATGAGCAACCATCCGATAATGCGTGCGTGTTTCATAACTTCAAGTTGATTTCCATGCCGAAATAGGGTGTGGCATTGCGGTGTATGGTGATGCCGTCCACTTGATAATCTGGCAGATAGTCCAGCAGTTGGTTTACAAAGAAAGCGATATTGGCGTATTTTGTCACGCTCTTCTGCACGCGCAAGTTGAGGTAGCCTGCAAACGGTACTACGCGACGACGGAACGATTGGGGATTGTAGGAGAATACCAAGGCTTTCAACACGGGGTCGTCGGCTTCGGCTTGGGTGTAGGGTTTCATTACGCCGGTCGTGTCTATGTAGGCTATCGGTGTTCCGTCTTTGTAGAGTGTGCGTTGGGCGGTGTATATCGTCATCTCAAGGGTAGCACTTACCGTCAGCCCTATACGCGGGATATGGACATCGGCAATGAAGTTGGTATTTAGGTTCTCGCGTACACTTCCGTCTTCCCAATCGTAGTAGCCGATATAGTAATCGCGTACCGCAACGCCCTGTATCACTTCGCTGAGGCGCTCGGTAGAGAACACGGCTTGTGAGTTTTTGTAGGTGGTACGCAGCCAGGCACCATTGATAGTGAAGCGGGTACAGATAGCGGGAATACGCGGACTGGTGTATTGCCACTCCACGCCCTGTTTGAATATCTCGCTGCCATTGGTGGTTTGCGTATAGGTAAGCAACTTTGTATAGGTCAGCGGCGTACGGTCGCCGTTGGGTGCAATCGAGTCCACGGTATAGGTAAACGGCATACAGTTGCGCCACGAACGAAAGCCGTCGTTCATGCGTTCCTGGAAATAGGTTACGGAGAAGGTGTGTTTGTGGATTTCAAAGCCTGCGCGTACTTCCCATTTCAGGTTGCGGGCGGGTGTGAGTTGTTGGTTGGTCGGGTCGATGAGGTGTGTGTAGATATTCATGATACTGTCGGACGAGACCGTAACATTACGCACTTTGAGGTCTTCGTACAGCGGGTTGGGGTAGAGTTGAAGCAGCGTGGGCATTTTGGTATGTTGTCCGATAGCGGCAGCCACATATACCTTGCCCCCGGGCACGGGTATGTTGTACATCAGGTTGGCACGCGGGTCGAGATAGCATTTGCCGTGCAAAGCGTAGTCCTTGCCGATACCCAGCAGGGAGGTACCGCGCAGCCCGAGTTCTATATCGAACGAGGTTTTGATGAGGGGAGCATGAATGGCGTCTTGTACATACCATGCGAGTTGGTGGGTTGCGGGTATTGTATAGTAGGCACGCGGACGCAGGTTCGATGCATAGTTCAGCGGATGCGCGGGGTCATACACTTGCCCGCGCCCGAAGTTCTTGTCGTATTTCCATTCAATACCCGCCGCCACCTTGTGGTCTATCTTCCAAGTATGGAAGAGGTAAGTAACCCTGGGGCGTACAAATGCGTTGAACGGTTTGCCGTCCACCGTGTAGTTTGCGACATACTGGTACGGCAACAGCGGTACATCATGAGCGCCCTCGCTCATCGCGCTGAAGGTGGGTTGGACGGGCGTGGTGAGTTGAATGAATTTAGTCTGCGTGATTTGGTCGAGTGAATAACTTAGGTTGGTTGTCAGCGAGAAAGCCCACCACGCTTGCGATTTGTTGTTTATATTGAGCGTATTGCCCCAACTCAGATGGTGATAGGCACTGCGGTAGGAGTCCTCACGGTTGTAATGGATATCGGGATCGGTCTTGTCATTGTCGATACTGCCTGTGTAATCGATATTCGTCTGCCAGCGCACCTTTGTATCCCCCGTTTGCCAACGGTTCTGCAGGCGTACCGAACCGGTGATACGCTGATAGTTTTCCAATGTGTTTGTCGGGTCGTTTTTGGCGTTAAGGTAGTCTATACCGACATTGAGTACGGTCTTGTTGTCGTTCCACCCTACCCCCTTACCTACATAGAACAATTTGCTGAAACCGTCCGCCTTGAACCGAGCCCGCCACGGAGTGGGCTTCATAGTTCGCTCTATCTTCACCACGCCGCTGGTTACATCGCCGTATTCCGCACCGGCAATCCCGCGTATGATTTCCACTTTCTCGATGTCATCGGTGGAGATAGTACGCATATCCACGCCCTTGTTCACCACATGCCGTTGCCCGTCCTGTTCGCTGCCGCTGCCGGGCACATACTGCATATTTGCGTCAGTGGATACGGGAGCACCGTCCACCACGAAACCGGTTCCCAACGATGCGGCGGCATAGTCGTCGCTATTGGTGCCGTTGGCGGCCTCACGCAGGCGTATGGTATTGGCGGAGGTTAGGTTGGGTGCTTGCGTAGAGGCACCGGGAAGCATGCTGACCAAGTCCGAGAAACTGGAGGGCTGCAGGTGCTGCATAGCCTCTTTACCGATGAGTGATGAGGTCGTTGCGCCCGCCGACTCGGCTGCCGTTACCACCACTTCCTGAATGGTCTGCACTTGCTGTACCAACCGCAGGGGCAACACTTGCCCTGCGGCTTTCACCTGTAGAGGGAGGAGTTGTTCTCCGTAACTCACATGGGTGATATCCAAGGTGTATCCGCCTGCGGACAGCCGCAGCAGGGCAATGCCTCGGGCGTTGCTGACGGTGCTTTGGTTGTTCTCTATCACGACCACCGCCACATCGGGAATCGGCTCACCCGTTGCCGAGTCCGTAAACACGAGTTGCACTTGCTCCGCCCGCTGCTCTTGCGCGGTCTGCGCACCGCGTGCCGTCTGCCCATGTACGGTTAAGACACCTACCGCAAAGCATAGTATGAAGCCCAGTTTTTGCATATAAAACGCTCGGAATTGCGCTGCAAAAGTACTGCTTTTTTGTCAATTGGCTATTACCCAAATATAGGGAATTCTTCGGAGGTGATTCGGAGGTGGTTCGAAAATCGCACGCACTGTCTTATCCTAAATTTAGGTTCATTTCTGCTGCATAACGCGTCTTTTTTCGAGATTTTGACGCAGAGACTCTCAATAACTCTTCGCTTTCTTGTTTACTCTTTTGAGTCAACTTTTTCCGTACCAAGACACCTACAAGAGTCGTTTGATCCAACGGAAAAAACGGTAGGGCATATAGCGGAACGGCATATCCACCGCGGTGGGCGTCTGCACGACAGCCCTGCGGTGTGAGAAGGCAAGATACGAGTTGTACCCGTGATAAGCGGACATACCGGAATGGCCGACCCCGCCAAAGGGCAAGCGGCTGTTGGCGATGTGCATAACGGTATCGTTGATGCATGCACCGCCGGAGGTAGCAGTATGCAACACACGCCCTCCCTCCTTCCCGAAATAGTAGAGAGCCAAAGGTTTCTCCCGCGCACGGACAAAGTCGAGGGCTTCATCGAGTGTGCTGTAAACTATGACGGGGAAAAGCGGCCCGAATATCTCTTCTTGCATGACAGGAGCATCGGGCTTCACACCGGTGAGGATGGTCGGTGCGAAGTAGCGCGTGGTGGGGTCGTTCTGACCGCCGTAGTACACCGTTCCGTCCTGCAGATAGCCCCGCAGGCGTTCAAACGCACGGTCGCTCACGATACGCGCGAAATGCGGACTTTCTTGCGGGTGGGTACCTAACAGGTTCGTAAATTCCTGCTGCAAGCGGTGCAGGAATTCCGCTTCTATATCCTTGTGAAGCAGCAGGTAATCCGGCGCAATACAGGTCTGACCGGCATTCAGCGACTTACCCCATGCGACCCGCCTTGCCGCCACTTCCAAACGGGCGTCCTTGTCAATAATACACGGGCTCTTACCGCCTAACTCCAAGATAGCGGGGGTCAGGAAACGGGCGGCGGCGGACAGTACCGTCTTCCCCAAAGCGGGGCTGCCTGTAAAGAAAATCACATCCCAACGCTGTTCAAGCAGCGCAGCATTCACTTCCCGATGACCTTCTACGATGCCTATATACGCGTCCGAAAAAGTCTCGCGTATCATTTTTGTCAGCACCGCCGAAACATGGGGTGTATAGGGCGAGGGCTTCAGCATAGCGGTACATCCGGCAGCCATCGCGCCCGCAAGAGGGTTGAGCAGGAGTTGCACGGGATAGTTCCAAGGTGCAATGATCAAAGCATTCCCCAACGGCTCGGTCAGGATTCGGCTTCGTGCCGGAAAGAGGGTAGGGGGCGTGCATTTCCGCACGGGATGCATCCAACGCTTGAGATGCCTCCGCAAGTCGCGTATTTCAGCGTAAACGATACTCAGTTCGGTCAGATATGCTTCTTCGTAGGACTTGTGCAAGTCCGTCCACAGAGCGTCGGTCAGGGGTTTTTCGTACTGCCTGATAGCCGCGTCGAGCCGTTGAAGCATTTCCCGCCGAAAGGCGTAGTCTTTTGTTTGGAGCGAAGCAAAGAAAGCGCGTTGCCGCTCTACCATCGACACAATTTCCTTCATACCACACAAAACAAATTACACAGATTATTACCACAACATACAACAGGTCAACCGAATACTTCCGCTATTCGCCCCGAACACTTACGCCGCTTCCCCCGAACACTTACGCCGCTCCCCCCACACACTTCCGTTCACTGTCTGTGCGACAAAGGTACAACATTTCCACCACCCCTGCAACTCCCACCCTCCAACTCCGCCACTCCTCCCCGCTACTCCCGCACCCTCTCCCCGCTACTCCCGCACCCTCTCCCCACTACCCTCGCCACTCCTCCCTTCCCATCCCACACACACCCTCCTCCTACCACAAAAACACCCCGATACGAAAAAAGATTTGCAGGTATCGGAATAATGTTGTACCTTTGCAGCCGCTTTCAAGAAACAGGCTTTGAACAAAGCATTTCCCCCCTCCCACTGACGGAGCGCCTGTTCCTCAAGAAAGTTGCATGGTGGTTTTAGCTCAGTTGGTAGAGCATCGGATTGTGGTTCCGAGTGTCGTGGGTTCGAGCCCCACACTCCACCCAAACGCTGAATATCAGCAACTTACGCACAAGCAAGACACAC
>CAVGOI010000039.1:0-19635 GCA_963630875.1 Mycobacteriaceae bacterium
AAATCATACGCAAAAAGATTACTGGCGGCGCAGAGCGCCACCAGTAACGAAAATAATTTCGTTCTCATAATCTTTGCATTAGAGAGCATTACTTTTTCTGCCAACAAGCACAAGTGCTGTAGTTGTTGCGGATGTTCTTCGACCAAGCGTCTCCAACTCGTTTAATGAGTTCCCCTTTTGCAGGTTGTGTGAACGCGTCGATCTCTTTACCCAACCAACCATGGAATGACTCCACAGTCGCTTGTCCTTGGTACGCCTGCAAATACACTTCCGTGTTTTTCTCCACAAGAAGTTGAATCACAGTGTGGGAATCAAAAATGCACCCTTTGGGCATTTCGCCAATAATGGCTTCAATCAAATTTTGTAACATAGTTGTTATAAAATTTTGTTTTGGGTCAGCGGCACCTCACCTCCCCGTAAATACTTAAAATGGACAAAGCGTGGTACCTTATCTTTGCTTATTCCTAATCACGGGGTTCCGGAAAGACCTTCCAACAAGAATAAACAATAACGCCCACGCCCGATATGCAAAACTGCCTCACCATCGGGCGCAGGCTATTATTACATACCACGAGGACATTTACCGCTATCCTGTTTTGGGCTGTGAAATTTTCCGGATTTCGTGATTCCAAAACAAGCGCCAATAAACGCCATTTTATGTCCACAAGGTTGCGTGTTCGGCTGAGGGGGCGTAAGGCGTCCTCATGCGAGTTGCCTCCCACCCACAATACCCTCTGCAACTTTGCGCTGCAAAGGTACAACAAAAGTTGCAGGTGTGCAAATTTTAGTTGAGGGCGAAGCCCGCTCAACACTCAACTAAAAATTCCTCAACCACCGCTTATCATCCGCTTATCCACCGCTAAAAAACAACGGGCTGCCGACTTTCTTGTCAGCAGTCCGTCCGTTTACTCGCAACAGCAATTACTTGGAAATTGCACCACTTGGGCAAACCTCGGCACAAGTACCGCACTCGGTACAGATATCGGGGTCAATGGAGTAAATATCGCCTTCGGAAATAGCTCCCATCGGGCACTCGTCCTTGCAAGTGCCGCAAGCGATACAATCTTCTGAAATTATGTAAGCCATATCGTTATGAAATTTAATGATTATCGTTTTCCACGGAGCGTTCTCCGTTTTGCGCTGCAAAGGTACAATGATTAAATGGAAATACCAAATAATGGGGATTGAAAAAAATACAAAAAAAGCAGGTCGGGTGCAGAAAGGCACACTTTTACTTTTTGGCAGCCTGCACGGCAGCCCGCAATTTGGCGTTGGGGGTAGAGAGGTGGCGGTCGGTCAAGCCGTGCTGACGGGCATAAGCAGTCCAGTCCTTGGCACCTTTGTCGGGTATCGGCAGCCCGAGTTGCAGATAGTGGCAGTAGGCAATGCCCAGTGCGTCCGTTGCATCCAACTTGCGGGGCATATCTTCTTCGGGGATATGCAGGAACCGCTGCAGCATATCCGCCACCTGTCGTTTGTCGGCATGCCCGTTGCCCGTGATGGCCATCTTCACTTTCATGGGCGAATACTCGTTAATGGGGATGTCTTTCGAGAGGGCAGCCGCAATAGCTACCCCTTGTGCATGCACGATTTTAATCATCGTCTGCGGGTTTTTGTCCACGAACTGCGTCTCGATGGCCAACTCGGTGGGGTGATACTCATCGATGAGTTCCTGCAAGAAGAAGAACTCCCGCTGCAATCGGGCATACTGGTCTTCCAATTTATGCACATCATACACCCCGAACTCCATCAGTTCCGCCCGTTTGCCCGAGGTGTGCAGCAGCGCATACCCCATAAACAGCGTACCCGGGTCGATACCGAGGATGATATGTTCCTTTACAAGTTTGTCAAGCATTGCACGGCTCGGTCGATAAGGGTGTCTTTCTCGTGGTTACGGGAGTCCAGCACCACCACATTCTTCTGCAACACATAACTCTCGCCTGCCCGCATCGGCAGGGTCGCTGAGTAGCCCACGATATGCGTTTTCTCTATTTTGATGGGGCGGTGTGCCACTGGGTTGTCCGCCTTGCGGATGACATAGTTCATCGCACAGCACAACTGCAAGTCCACTTGCCGCATTTGCAGCCACATCCAGCAGTGGTTCTGTCCCACATAATTCATCAGGGGATACCATTCGACCGCGTCTTCTCCACCGCCCAACAACGCCAGCAGCGACACGGGTCCCTGATAGTTGTCGGAGCGCACCTCGTAGGTAATGCGCATGGCCTCCCGACACGGTGCGAGGAGTTCGCGTTCCGTCTTCACCTGCAGCCTGTAGCCTTTTGGCGAGAGGGCGGTGAAGCATCGTTCGAGTAGCGGTGTATTCTTGTGCAGACAGCGGTAGAAATTCTCCACGGTCCATGCAGCGAGGTCTAAGCGTTCATCGTGCAAGCGGACGGAGACGGAGGAGATATTGGGTATGGGTTTATCCACGCCTTTGATAAACGAGTACAGGCGTTGGGGTGCCGCATAGTGTTCCTCGAAGTGTGCCGTCTGACAGAGGTAGTCATTCGAGAAAGAGAGTTGCTGTTCGATTTGCGGCTCCTCATCCGGCAGCCAGGTCTGCTGCTCGATGGTCCAAGTCTTGTAGTTCAGCATAGTCGTGTTCTTTCGTTATTTCGTCGTTTCCCGGACCACGAGGTCGGTGGGTACCATTTCCGTTTGCGGGATGCGTTCATCGCCAGCCAATCGTTTGAGCAGGCGTTGCATGGCGCGTCGTCCTATCTCCACGCCGTGCTGTTGAACGGTGGTCAGCATGGGGGAAGTGGTGCGGCACAGGGGGTCGTCCGAGAACCCGCATATTGCCAACTCGTGCGGTATCTTTACATCCAATATCTGTGCGGCATACAGCACGCCTGCGGCGCAGTTGTCATTGACGCAGAAGATGGCATCGGGTCGGTTCCCTCCCTGCAGGATGACGGGTGTTTCGATAATGGCTTGGGCGCGTGTGTCGCAAGTAACGATATGGCTGTTGTCCGAGGGCAGCCCATAGCGGTTGAGTGCGTCGCGCCATCCCTGGTAGCGTCGGCGTGCGACCTCCAACTGCATAGGGGACGAGAAATAGACAATGTGCTTGCATCCCGTCTGAATCAGGTATTCGACCGCCGTATAAGCGCCCGTGTAGTCATCGGAGAGGACTTGGTCGCATTTGAGTGAGGGGCAGGGGCGGTCATACAGCACGAGCGGAATACCGCTTTTCACGACATCGTGCAGGTGCTGCAAGTTTGCCGTCTGTTTGCTGATTCCCACCAGAATACCCGCTACGCGGCTGCTGACGAGGGCCTGTACGCTTTCAATTTCCTTGTCGACACTCTCGCCGGTCTGGCAAATCAGTATCTTGTAGCCGGCGGCATTTGCGGTCTGTTCGATGCCGTCCAACACCGAAGCGAAGAAATGGTGGTTCACTTCTGGCAGCACCACTCCGAGGGTGTTGTTTCGGTTGGTGCGCAAGTTGCTTGCCATCAGATTGGGTTGGTAGTTGAGGCGTTTGGCGCACTCTCTGACGGCGGCTTTTGTCGGTTCGCTGATATCGGGATGGTCTTGCAGGGCGCGGCTCACGGTGGAGACCGATACACCCAACTCGCGGGCGATGTCTTTGATAGTGGTTGCTTTCATATCCGTTGTTATTTGTTACGGTTGCGCAAGGCGCCACGCAGGATTACCAAGAGTGCGCCTGCGACCAAGACATAATCGGAATAGGGTTGCAGGTTGAGACAACTCATCACGGCACCTGTCATGAGTACCACCAATCCGATGATTAACAATAGGTTATTCCATTTCATACTTGCGTTGTTCATTCGTTGATGCGATAGACATCTTCTCCGTCCGCATGCATACCGTAATGTTCACGGGCGTATCGTTCGAGACTGTCGGGGTCTTGCAATACCTGCAGGGTATGTTTGGCACGCTCTGTATCTTGCCGTGCTTCTTGCAGACGCTGTTCGGTCTGTCGCAGGACTTTCTGCCTCCGAATGCGTTTGATGAGTCCTTGGTTGCCCACGAACAGATAGGTAATCGCGAATACGAGCAGAACAATGACATACTTGTTCAGCAGGTATTTGCGCAGTATATTCTTGCGTTTGTCCGTATCCATGCGGGAGGTATTGCCGTGTTTTGTTGCGGGAATTTATATACCGACTATCGTTTTGTTGCGGGAATTTATCCCATCGATGGTGCAAAAGTACTGCAACTTTTTGGACTACGCAAACATTCCCGCAAAAAAGTTGCATTAGCCCCTCCTACTACTTACCGCTGCTCAACCGTGCTGCCTCCTCCACATTGCCGACCTTGCGTTGTTTGGTGTACTGTTGATTACCAAACACATAGTTAAGGCTGACGAACACGCATTGGCTGCGGTAGTAATACGCCGCCGAACTGCTGCTTCCCTCGGGCAGTCCCAGGTATTCCGTGCTGTTTCTCACCGAGCGCAGCAGGTCGTTCGCAGCCACGGTGAGGGTCAGTCCTTTCTCGCGCCATTGTTTGCGCACGGAGCCCCCCATATAGGTAGTTGCGCCGTAGCGGGTATATCCGTCGGTCATCGGGGATTCGTAGTTGGCATAGACTGCCACCGTCCAATCTTTCGGCAAGTACGCAGTAAGTTCCGCATAACCGCCTCCGTAATGGCAGCGGTTCACATACGAGTTATCTTCCGCCCGATTGAGGTAGTAGCGATAATCGCCGTTGAGCGAGAGAGCGAGCCACGCCCCTTGAAGGGTGCGCGAGCCGTCTTCCGCCGTCGCAAATTTCGGAACGAGCGGCAGTTCGGTGAGCGACAGACTGACGCCGTGCGTAGTACTCGCCCCGAAATTATCGAAATAGGTACGCCCATCGCCGTTAGGCAGTATTTCAGTGCGCGAAGTGAACATATCCGTACTATGCGAGAAATAACCGGTCAGCGTCACATACGGAGCGTAGGCGATACTGAGTTCCACATTGTGGGCAAATTCGGGGGTCAGTTGCGGGTTTCCCTCGGAATAATGGTGCGAATCACTATAGCGCCGGAAGGGATTGAGGAAGTAATAATCAGGGCGCCGTATCCGACGGGTGTAGGACGCACTCATCGACCACTCGTCCGTCGGGTTGTAGCCCAAGAACACCGTCGGGAAGAGGTTGAAATAGGTGCGTTTCGTCGTCGTATCGGCAGACACCCAGTTCCCCGCCGAGTGCGTAAACTCTCCCCGCAAACCGGCTTTGGCGTTGAAATGTGCGCCAAACTGCTTCGAAACAGATACATACAACGCCGCCACCTGCTCCGAATAGTTGTAGTCGGAATGCTCGGTCGGCCGTGCAAGGGCATTGACGGTGCTGTCTGTGGTCATCGTATTGGCAGTGTTCACCAAAGCCCACTTCGCCCCTGCTTCTATCATGCCGGTCTGCCAAAAGTGCGTCTGAAAGTCGAGTTTGGCAGAGTAGATGTCCGTAGCGTTGTCGGTCAGCATATCCAACCTATTCGTTTCCACCGCGCCGGAGCGAAGAAAGTCCGTGCGGGTATCTTGGTTGCTGCGGTTTTTCATCCCCTGACGATTATAGTCGATATTCACGGTCAACTCCCTTTCCAACGAGTCGCAGAATATATGGGTGTAGTTCAGATTAGCGCTGTACTGTTGCGAGAATAACATTCGGTCGGAGTTGGTGGCAGAACGCTCCACCGCCACACTGTCGATACGGCTGTATCCGTACCCCCACCCTTCGGGAACGGACTGACGGTACACCACGATGGGTACTTGGAGGATAAAGCCGAGCGTGTTCTTTTTATCGATATACCAGTCGTTGCCGACTTTCGCCACATAGTACTGGAACTTACTGTCGTAGTCCGTATGGTCGAAACGCTCCGTACGCACCTGCGTCAGCGTATCGGTGTAGGAACTGCGTTGTTCGCCCGTACTGACTTGGTCGGCATACATCTGCGTCAGCGCAGCAAATGTATAGGTTTTCTCTGTGCGGTAGTTCAGATTGAGGGAGAACATATCCGTGTTCTGCCAGGTATCTACCTCGCGAAAGTACATACCTCCGTAGGAAGCACTCAAGAACCCGTTCAGACCTTGCATCTTGTTACGCTTCATCTTGATATTGACAACGCCGCCCGACCCAGCAGCATCGAACTTGGAAGAAGGGTTCGACATTATTTCTATCTTCTCGATAGAATTGCCGTCCGTACCTTCCAGCATGGCTTTCAATTGCTCCCCGCTCAGATAGGAGGGGCGACCGTCTATATACACCGCAACGGCTTTGCCGTTCACCGAAACAACTCCGTCCTTATCGATATTCACCCCCGGTGCTTTCTTGAGAATATCTTTACCGTTGCTCCCCGCAGCAAAGGGCGAATTGCTCACATTCAGCACAATTTTGTCGAACTGCCGTTCCACCAACGGCCGTTTGGCATCGACCGCAATCTCATCGAGTTGTGCACTTTCTTCGTACAGGGTAATAAGTAAGTCCCTGCGACCTTCCAGCACGGGTTGGCAGACGGTCTGATAACCGATGAAACTCACCTTGAGCAAGCACCCGCCTTGCTGCATGGAAAGCGCAAACACGCCCTGTTCATCGGTGATACAACCGCCCAGCAGCGTGCTGTCGGCGCGCAGCAGACTGACGGTGGCGTACGCCACGGGGTTCTGCCGGCTATCTTGCACCTTGCCCGCAATGCCGTTTTGTGCAACAACTGGCAGGGCGACAACGAGAAAGAGCAAAAGCAAGAAAATAGAGCGTTTCATAATGGTATAACAAACCGTTGTACAAGAAAACATTATCCTTCGTCGTTTCGGGAACGATGGGGATTGCGCGGAAACCAGCCCCTATCGACACGCTTCTTCTGTTCAAACAACTCGTGGATAGACCAGAAGCACGAAAAAGCGAAAACGCCCAATATCACCGACAGATACAGACTTTCCACGAACAGCGACCCCACCGCCGCGGCAATGCCCACCAAAGCAAACACCCACCAGCAAGCGGTGCCGAAATAATACTCTGCCTTTATCACAACGGGATGGAAAAGCCCGATACAGAGGAACGAAGCCAATCCCAACAAAACACCTGCAAGATTCATATTTGGAGAATAAAAGTCAGTTATCAGACAGCCGCGTTGTCCGCAGGCAATGTGCCGAGCGTAAAAGCGGGAATGCGGGCAAGACAGGCGGTACAACAGGTCGTGTCCTTGTCATTGGTGAGTTGGTACTGCACCGCCGCGGGCGTATGCTTGTAGCGGATATGCATCAACTCCCCGAGATGCAACTCTTTGCTGTAATTGATATCCAAACGGAAAGGCGAGCACAACTCTCCCAACCGGCAAGTATTGAGCATCCACTCCAAATAGCGGCACGAATTGCAATGACTGTTATAATCCACATCCGCATACTGAACCACATGCGTGGCTTCTCCGAATTCCGCATCACCGTCGGCGGGCGTTGCTTGCGCCGCTGTTGGTAAAGGCAACAAATGTTGCGGGCGAGCTATCTCCAATACCTCGCCATCTACTGCGTGCTTAAACACAGGTTGGTCGAAGATATTCACAATCTCCCTCTTTTCCAAGTCCAAGATTGCCCACACCGACTTGGCAACGCCTAACAACGGGCGTGTGCCGTCCGCTTGTTGCAGGTAGATACGGTAATCGCGTACCGAAAGCAAATGCTTGTTTTGTTCTACCCAGGTCTCAATAACTATCTGCTCACCGTGTTTGGGCAGAAAACGCATTTCCAAGTTAAGGCGTGTGATTATCCAGGTATAACCCATCGGCAACAAATCAGGTATGCCGAACCCTAATTCGTCCGCCACAAGACCTGCGACATTCAGCAGATAGTTCTCCATGGTGTAGAGGCGGAGACGACGCTCCACATCCACATCCTGGTACTGAATGGTATAGATGTACTGATATTTCATTCCGTGTGCATTGCGAAAAACGGATACCTACTCTTCGATCGGGAAAGACCCCGTAGGGCGTTGAATGGTGTAGAGCGTCATTTCCTGGTTGGAACGGAAGCCGATGCCCTGTATAACGGAGTTCGCTTTGGTTATCACAATCGAAGAGTCCGAATAGATACTCTCTTCTTTCTGGTCCCAATAGAGCAAGGGGGTATCAAACTGCTCACCCTGTTGGTTCATCGCATGAACATGCCCCTGCAGACGCCACCGCTGCGCAGGCTCATCGTAGTACGCATAATCCGCCCGTATCATGGCATCGGTCTCCAACTGTTCGTTGAATTTCTCAATCAGAATACCATCTGGGAACTCCCAATACGACGGAGTGGCTTTGTCAAACATCAGCCACTTCGGGGCTTGGATACGGTAGCGCGTTACGCCCGAATCGGAGATAAGGGTCGTAACTTCCAGGGCTTCCAATACCGGCATGGAAGAACGGTCGGATATCGCTTCGGCTTGCAACTTCACATCATGCCGCTGACAAGCAACCAATCCGGAAAGCAACAGCAAGAAAGCCACAACCATGACTTTCCTGCTGTCGTATGGTACGCCCATTCTCATGCGGGTACGCTACTTCTTTACTCCGCCTTGGGGGTGCAAGTGGTGGTCTTGTTTATCCACCCGCCCACACGGAAAGGCGCATCAAGATTCAACTCTTTATGGAAGAATATATCTTCTTTGCTCGGAAAATACTGCGAATAGGTAGCAATCAACTTGTTCGCGTCCGCCGCGCACGAAGAATCCACCTGCTTTGCCTTGCGGAACATATCCACGGCTACCCAATAAACGGAACGGTTCAACAGCGGGTCGTCGTAGATTTTGGCATTGGCGTAGCACAAACCGACGAGGATGTAATAACGGCCGTCCTCTTTATTGATATCCGCAGCCCGATACGCATAGGTAGCAGCCTGCTGAAAGTTCTTGAGGTTGGCATAGTAAACGAGGGCGATATTGTAGAGGTAATCTGCCTTGTCTTCCTCCGTCGTAGCCAACTTCAAGGCCTGGTCATAGTAGTTGAGAGCCCCCTTGGTATCATCCTTCTTGAGGCACATCTTGGCGCAGCCGGCAGCCGATTCGTCGGTCGGTTGCAGTTTGTGCGCAGCCTCGGCAGCCGCAAAATAAACCTCGCTCTCGGTACAACCCAAGCGGCGGTACAACTTCACCACGGCATTGAGGTGGTCAAGGTCTGTGGAATGCGTCCGAACATCCTCGGCATACATAGCATCCATCTGCCCACAGTCTGCCGCCCCCGAAGCAGCATACAACCGGTCAATATAGTTCTTCTGCGGTTGTACCTCCGTAGCGCGTTTTCCGCCCGCTTTGATTATCGCTTCCATCAGTCCCGACACTGTCTGATAGTCCTTGAGGAACTGGTCGCTGTACTGGTCGGGGTTGGACTTGTAGATATTGTAACTCAATTCAACCAACTTGCGCAGCACGATGATTTGCGAATTGGCTCCCATACCGGCAACCGACTCTTTCAACCAACCGTAAGCGGGCATCGCCAACTCGTCCTCGGGATAGTGGTCGATGTAGTCTATCGCCTTCAATCCCAACACATAGGCATCGGGATACTTGGGGTCATCAAAGTACTCGATACGCTCATCGTGCAACTTCATAATCATCGTGCGCCAATGCTCTTTCTCCTCAGGAGTTTGCGCCTGCTCATACTTATACTCCAATATCTTGTCGCCGTCAATATAGATATTCTTGTGAAAATCAGGACGGGTTTCATAGAGTTCCAACCAAACAGGATAAGCCTCATCATACTGTTCGTTCTTAACCGATTCATGGGCAAGCGACAAGTGCGCCAGACACTCCTCGTCGGTAAATGTTTTCTTCTGTTCTTCCACCACGGGTTGCTGTGCTTCGCCTTTCTTGGGTTTCTTGGCAAAACCTGCCAACGGTATTGCTACACAAAGAGCAATGAGCAAATACTTTTTCATATCAATTAATTAGGGTATTATTAGATGCAATGAAATAGGCTATAGTTTTCGTTTAAAAAACCAGTTCTCGGCAATCGCCGCATTGATTACGAAGCGCAAGTAGTTCTCCGTCAGTTGCTCGCTGCCGCCTCCTCGGTGTCCGTACTCAAATGTGGTGTTAATCACTGTGCCCACCGTACGAAGCGGGAAGCCCATACCCACCGACACTCCCCAATCGGGCCGGGAGAGTTCATAGGTGTACGACGAGGCGTAGTTAAAACCTACACGCCAAAGCATACGCTCGGCATAGTTGCGGCTGAACATATTATGACGGTACTCCACACCCGCCATCCACCGCTGACGGGAGCGCAGCGCATTGGTCTGGTCGAAATAACGGGCATTCGCCCAATCCTGGCACTGGTAGTCCAACGCGAGGGTCAAACGGTTGTCGTAGGTATAACTAATACCCGCCCCATAAGTCATGGGCAACTCAAAGCCCGAAGAGAGCGTGGTAACGGTGTCCAATGAACTGGTCTCTATCTGCTGGAACTCGCAGCGTGAGAAGCGCTGCTTGCTTTCAAAGATACCTCCCAACACCACAGTATGCTTGCCAAAGGTGTGGAAGAGTTGAACGCCGTAGCGCAGACGCAGACTGCTGACATGAAGGTAGTCGCTCTGCGTGGTGGAATGCACCGAAGATTCGGTAAAGGACAAGGCACGCGTCTGCGTCATACTGCCGAACATGTAGTAGGCATTCACGCCGAGTGCCGCCCAATCGCAAATATTGAAACTCAAACCGCCATATACTTGCGAGAAGCCGCCCTCACCGGAGTATGCCTTGGTATAGTGGAGCGTCGAATTGACGGAGTCCGCCAACGAGAAGTTGTAGCCCACCGCCGAATAGGGCATTATGCCCGCCGAAAAAGCGATATAGCGCTTCCATATCGGGAATTGCAAAGTAACATACTCCAAATTACCGTTCACGCGGTTGCGCGTACCGAAAGCATCGCCATAGTTGGTATAGAGGAACGAGCCTGCAATATCGAACATAAAAGTCAGCGAGTCGCACGCCGTATAGGAAGCCGGTTGGGCGGGGTTGATGGCTTTGTTGGAGCGCATACCGATCCCCACACTTCCCATAGCGCGATAGGCACCGGGCAGGTTGTCATTCAGTTCCCCGTAGCCAAAGCGGGACGAGGGGGAGGAGGTGGCGTTCTGGGCAAACAGCCCCACAGCCATCAGCACGGCGGTTAACAGGACGAGGGCTTTTCTCATAAAACTATGCTTTCATTGCCTTGTTGTATTCCAATATGCGGTTCAGCCCAATCAGCACGAGGTGCGGCTCATAGCGCATATCGGTTTGGATATTGCTCAATATATACGGTGCATTACCTCCCGTCAGGAAGGTAACAAAAGGAGTACCCTGTTCGTTCAAGGTACGCATATACCCTTTCACCTCAAAAACTATGCCACGCACCACCCCTGCCGCAATCGCCTCGCGCGTACTCCTGCCAAACAGCGGAATAAAGGCATTCTCTTCCACCTCGACCTTCGGAAGTTTCTTGGTCATCTGCCGCAGGACGGTCAGGCGCATTTTGATACCGGGGGCGATATTGCCACCCAGAAAGCCGTCTTTCGCCGAGAGGAAGTCATAGGTAATGGCGGAACCCGCATCCACAATCAGCAGGTTCGTGTCGGGACAAAGCGAGGCGGCTCCTACGGCCGAGGCGACTCTGTCCTGCCCCAAGGTATCGGGGCTGTGGTAGCGGTTGGCAATGGGGATAGCGGTCAGGTGGTCGAAGAGGATAAAGCGTGCCGATTGGCGGTGCAACACATTCACCACCGCGGGGTCGATATTCACCACCGAAGAGATGATACTGTCGGAAATGGGATACAGCGAATACAGACGCTCCACATCGGCAGAGGTAAAGACCTTGTAGATAAGGCTCTTTGCCATGGAGCCGTCTTCGCGGAACAACGCCACTTTCGTGCGTGAGTTGCCTTGGTCGATGCAGAGGTTCATATTCCTTACTGTTTCTTACTCCAACGAGGTGTATAGGAAGCGTTTGATACTCTTCTTGGGCGTCTTCTCAAACTCGTGCGGATAGAGTTTAATGCGTGTGACCGGTTCGTAAGCGGCCAACTCGGCATTGAGTTGGCGGCGGTTCTCCTCCATGGCGGCATCCAACTGCGCGGAGGTAAGGCGGTTGGCGTCCACCATCTCGTAATCGGGGCAGACCAACGCCACCAACCGGTTGTCCTGCTGCAGGACTAACGACTCCAACACATAGGGCATATTGTTGAGTTTCGCCTCTATCTCTTCGGGGTAGATATTCTGCCCGTTGGGACCTAACAGCATGGTCTTGTTGCGTCCCTTGATAAAGAGGAAGCCGTCCCCGTCCAAGGTCCCCAAATCGCCCGTACGCAGCCAACCGTCTTCGGTAAAGGCTTCGCGGGTAGCCTCTTCGTTTTTGTAGTAACCCAACATCAGGTGTTCGCCGCGTACCTCAATCTCCCCCACCCCGTCGGCATTGGCATTGACAATACGCACCTCCATCAGCCCGGGCAATGCCTGCCCGCACGAGAAGGACTTGTAGTCTTTCCAATAGGTATAACTGATAATCGGTGCGGTCTCGGTCATGCCATACCCCACCGTAACGGGGAAATGAATACGCTTGAGAAACGCCTCCACCTCAGCATTGAGCGGTGCGCCGCCCACAATAATTTGGGAGAACTCGCCCCCGAAAGCGGTCATCAGCCTCTCGCGTATCTTGTGTAGCACAACCTCATCCAACAGCGGCATCTTCAGCACCCAACTCACCGGTGCTTTGGAGATACTCGGGGCTATCTGCTTGCGGTACACCTTCTCCAATATCAGCGGTACCGACATAATCAGCGTGGGCTTGACCTCTTGGAACGCCCGCACCAATATCTTAGGCGAAGGCGTGCGCCCGATAAACCAGGTATGCCCGCCCACTGCCAGGCAGCCTAAGAAATCGACCGCACAACCGAAGGCGTGTGCCAAGGGCAGGAACGCCACTTGCCGGCAACCGCGGAAGACCTGCCGGCTGCGTTTGGAAAAGATGATATTCCCCGCCAAGGCATTGGCAGGCGTCATCACGCCTTTGGAGAAGCCCGTCGTGCCGGAGGTGTAGTTGATGGACGCCAACTCGGCATTGCTGCGTTCCGCATAGTGTATATCCTCGCGCGTGTAGCCTTTCGGATAGGTCTTGGCAAACAGGGCGGACAGCGTATCCGCCTCTATGGCTTCGGGTTCGGGCAAGCGGTTGAGTATGACCGACCGGTCGGTCAGCGAAAAGACTGCCGCCACCGCTGGTATCTGCTCTGCGTCGATGTTTTCCCATAGCACATCGGACACGAACAACAGCACCGATTCCGAGTGATTGATGATATGAATGGCATCGTTGGCACGGAAGTCCTGCAGAATAGGCACTATCACGGCTCCGTAGGTAATGGTTGCCAGGTAGGCAATCACCCAGTTGCAGTTGTTCTTGCCCATCAGCGCGACCTTGTCGCCCTGCTGCAGCCCGCATTGGCGGAACAGAATATGCAGGCGGGCTATCTCGACCGCCACTTCGGCATAGGTCAGCGTATTGGGGGTACCGTAGTCGGTAATCGCCTCCAACTCCCAGTTCTCGCGAAAGGAGTTCTCGTATATCTTGATGAGATTTTCTTCGGGTTTTGTAAGCATAGTCTTTTGTCTTGCGCGTGATTATTCCACCGGTAGCACCAAGGGGTCTTCGGTTACGGCAGGCTCTTTGGGGGCAACCGAGATAATGGAATCGACGATAAACTGGCTGTTGCCCCGCCACGGCAATGTGCCGAGATAGCGTTTCCAATGGAGTTTGATCTGCCGCCCCGAGTTGTTGTCTATCTGCTGTGCGACCTGCTCGTCCGTCACGGAGAACTTGAACTCGTTGGACTGGATGGTCGCACGGGTATTTTTGGAGTTATACCCCGTTTGAATCATCTTGCCCTCGTAGGTCTTGAACAAGAATCCCTCGCGCTGGAAGTAGTTGATATCTCCCTCATTCGTCCCTTCGCTATACACGAAGCAGAACTTGACAAAGATAAAGCCTGCCAGGGCAAGCAGCACAAGCAGCGAGAGCGAGGTGAATACTTTGGCTTTGGTCGTCATATCCGTATGTTTTATAGTCCGTTTAACAACTGCCGATACCGCACGGCAAAATTCGGCGCAAAGGTACAAAAAGTCGTTGGGATACGCAACACCCCACCCTATATCTGCCCGAAAAACACATTTTTTCGGGTGGCTATTTGCGTATATGATACAAAAGCAGTACTTTTGCAGCCGCAAGTGTGAGCAACACGCCGTTGCAGCATTAGCACATGCGGCATTAGCACATCGGTAGTGCATCAGCTTCCCAAGCTGAGGAGGAGGGTTCGACTCCCTTATGCCGCTCCCGTCAGCCCTCTACGGCGCAAGCCGGTGAGGGCTGCACAATACATAGCGGGTCGGTTCATCGCGGCGCAGCGGCAGAAGCACAGATTGTGTTTATCCCCTGCGACGAGGAAAGTCCGGGCAGCACAGAGCACCATTGCGGTTAACCGCCGTCAGGCAGCAATGTTTGGTCACTGGTACAGAGACGAGTCCGCACGGGCGACCGTGTGGGGTGAAACGACTACACAATGGGCTGCAATTCCAAATAAACCAACGCTTGAGCGCGGCTCGCGCGAGTTGGAGGGTAGGAAGCAAGAGATGTGCATAGCAATATGCCACACGAGATTAATGATGAACGACCTTTGCGAAGAGTGCACCTACTCGCCGCCGAGGCTACAGAACCCGGCTTACAGACCCGCTATCCGTACACAACCGCACCCGATGGGGCGCGGTTGTGTGCATCATAATCAGGAATTGGGGGACGATGCGGCTCGCATCGTCAATCATTTACGATTTGCAAATTTACGATGTACGGATGCTGTACGATTGTGTCCGCCGCACCGGACACTTTTTCGTCATTTTCCGTCCGCTGCACCGGACACGCCGCAAAATGCACTCAATAAGCGCACAAAACAACAAGAAAATGCACTCAATGAGTGCTTTTTCCTTGCGTGTATGGTAAATATAGCGTATCTTTGCAGCGAATTAAATCATCTGCAAACAACCACAATAAACTACACATACTATGTTAGAACCACAACTATTCGCTTATATGGAGACGGTGTTGGCGCATACGGACACTGCTTTTCATCGTTATCTCTATGCCGACATCGATTGGGAGGCGCACTTGATAGGTATTGTCGGTCCTCGCGGTGTGGGTAAGACCACGATGTTGCTGCAGTACATCAAGCAGCACCGCACCGACAAGAAGAGCCTTTATGTGTCTGCCGACAACACCTATTTCACCACGCACACGCTCATTGAGTTGGTGGACGAGTGGGCAAAAGATATGGGGCAACTGTTGGCGATTGACGAGGTGCATAAGTACCCCAATTGGTCGCGAGAACTCAAGCAAATATACGACACGCACCCCGATATGCAGGTGGTCTTTACGGGTTCATCGGTGTTGGATATTGCGCAGGGGAGCGCAGACCTCAGCCGTCGGGCACTGATGTATACGCTGCAGGGGTTGTCTTTTCGTGAGTATCTGCAGTTGTTTCATCGCATAGCCGCTCCCGTCTATTCGTTGGAGGATATACTTGCCAATCGTGCGATGATAGAGAGCCTGCCGCACCCATTGCCCTATTTCCGTCAATACTTGCAGAGCGGGTACTATCCTTTTGCCATAGAGGGCAATCTTGAGGCGCGTATGCAGATGGTAGTCAATCAGACGGTAGAGTCCGATATTGCGCAGTTTGCAGATATGAAAGCGACAACGGCGCGCAAACTCAAGAAGATGTTGGCAATTATTGCCACATTAGCACCCTTTAAGCCCAACGCAGACCATTTGGCTGCAGAGATTGGTATCAGCCGTAACAATGTAGCGGACTATCTGCTACTTCTCGAGCGGGTGCAGATGATCGGGCAGTTGCGAGACGATACGGGTGGTATTCGCGGATTAGGTAAGGTGGAGAAAGT
Organism: Mycobacteriaceae bacterium; assembly: GCA_963630875.1. Lineage (GTDB taxonomy): Bacteria > Bacteroidota > Bacteroidia > Bacteroidales > Paludibacteraceae > Colicola. The sequence goes on from CAVGOI010000039.1 coordinate 15,898, forward strand.
TTATTTGGACAATCCGAGTTTGATGTATGTACTAAACGGCGAGGCGGTCAATATCGGCAATGTGCGGGAGACATTCTTCTACAACCAAATGCGGGTGCATCAAGATGTAATCAGTTCGCGAGTGTCGGATTTCGCTATAGGAAAATACACTTTCGAGGTAGGCGAACAGGGCAAAGGCAAGAAACAGATAGAGGGCATAGCGAACGCCTATATCGTAAAAGACGACATAGAGATAGGCTATGGCAATATAGTCCCTCTCTGGGCATTCGGCTTAACCTACTAACCGCCCAAACAGGTAGTTGAGAGTAGAAAGGAGAATAGAGCGTAGTAGAGAGTAAAGAGCACCAATGCGGTTAACCGCAGCGTCGTCAAAAAGGTACTGGGGACGCGGGCACCCTCGCCTGCGACAAATGATGAAACATATAATTCCCACGAATTATCCCTTAATTCATCCCCAATTCCTAATTCCTCCTATCTGTCCCATTGGTCCTATTTGTCCCATTACTCCCATAAAAATTAGCCCTCATTCCTCATTGCCCCCTCGGGGGACGACGCGGCTCGCGTCGTCAGTGTGTTTATAACTCCATATCGCTCCTCTCGCACACCTCTAATAGAGAAATCCGATTATCCACAAGGGCAGTTTGTGTCCGATGGGCAGTTCGATATCGTCCGCCAAGATATAGGAGTTCGGAATATGGGCAATCTGCGAATAGTCCTTGCTATTGCCGCCTACCTCCATGGTGTATTTACTATCTATGAGAAAATCGCCATTGGTCTTCTTATACTCCACTTCGTGTTGATACGCCAACTGATTGACCGCAAAAGTCTCTCGCACCGTACCTTGTTTGATAGGTTGTTGCGCCAAGGTATAGAGCAGGTTGCTGTTCTCTATGTATATCTTGTCCGGTTTCTGCAGTTTCTTTATCGTCGCATTGTCGCAATAGAGCAAGTTCAGCAGTTTTGCCCGCTGCATATAGTTTAGGTAGCCCAATATAGTCTCTCTCCGCAGTGCAGTCTGCACCGATAGTTTCTGTATATCCACCTCATACGGCTCTGCGGCTGCCAATATGTTCATCAAGGCTTTTATCTTGCGCGTATTTGCCACATCCACCCCGCAGATACGCGGCAACTCGTCGTCAATTATTTTGTAAGTAACTTGCTCCACGGCGGTGTAGTAGTCTATCTTGTTTTTGATATAATATGGGTAGTACCCGTATTGCAAGTACTCACGGAAGAACGCCAACGGACGGCATAGCGCATTCAGTTGTTGGCATATCGGCATCGGGTTTTCGAGCAGTTCCTCGAGCGAGAAAACAGGTAATTCTATATCTTTGTAGAACTGCAAGTACTCGCGGAACGACAAGCCTTGTATGTCGTGGTTGATACACCGGCGCGACAAGTCGCTGTCGCCGGTCATCATATCCAATAACGACGAACCGCTCAGCACCACCTGCAAATCGGGATACGAGTCGTACACCTCTTTCATCTCCTTTCCCCAGTTGGGATATTTGTGTACCTCGTCCAAGAACAGGTGTTTGCCGCCGTTCATATAGAACTTATCCACAAAGTCCAACACGCTGTGGTTGGTAAAATAGGCACCATCCAGCGAGCAATAGAGCACGGATAAGTCTTGTGGCTGATAGTGCTGCTTGATGTATTGCAGCATCATGGTTGTCTTGCCTACCCCCTTCGGACCACGAATGGCTAACATCTGTGCGTCCCAGTTGATATTTTGTGCGCACTGCCGCACTATCTTTGTCGGCGTAAGTGCCAACATACGCTGATGTTTTCTGTACAATTCTTCCATATTCCTTACCTATTTCGTGTCCGCTACACCGAACAGATTTCGTTTCTTTGTGTCCGGTGCGTCGGACAGATTTCATTTCTTTGTGTCCGGTGTACCGGACACGCTGCAAAGGTAGTACTTATTATTGAAGTGCGCAAATATAGAAGAACTTTTTCCCGAATGCCACAGAACATAATAGATTATCTCTATCATCAAACTGCATTGGCATTGTGCATTGTAAATTGCGCAAAAAAGCACATAGGGACATAGATATCCTCGTCTGCAACAAATGAGCCGCCAATGCTCAAAAGACGATACCACGCCCTAGAACAACTAGATTAACTAGAACACCTATCCCAAAAATTAGAAAAATTCACCGTACCCGTCTTGCGCGGAAGTGGTCGAGGTAGCCGCAGTAGGACATGTAGGCGGCAAAGCAGGCTTGGTACTGTTCGGCGGTGAAAGCGGGAGTCAGCAGCCGGCTCCACGCTTGGCAGCGCGTATGGTATTTGGCAATGGTGCGGTGTGTGCAGTGGCGGTAATAAGGAAAAAGAACCGCCCCGAGGAACTCGATGGGCGGCACGGCAGGTTGTCTATCCGGTTTCGAGACTGGTTGCAGGAGTACCTTGCGAGGGTGGATACGCATGCCGATTGTCTGCACATAGGTCTGCAAGCGCACGAGCCACTCCCGCAGTTCGTCGAGGGAGGTGGAGAGCAGGTAGAAATCATCCACATAGCGTCCATAGTGCCGGCAGCCCAACTGCCGACAGACGAACCAATCCAAGTCGTTGAGAAAGATGTTGCTGTAGAGTTGTGAGGTCAGGTCGCCGATAGGCAGCCCCACATCTTTGGGCGAGTACCAAAGCGATTTGGAGGGCGGTAAGCCGTCCCAGTCGTGCGGCTTGCCCCGCATGCGGCAGTCGGTCAGCGGGTCGTGAAGGGTGAATATATCCGTCAGCCAGACCAACAGGGCTTGTATGTCTTGCGGCAAGTGGGTAGCAGGCAGTACGGTAGTGAGCATGCGTTGCACTTTCTCTTGCAGCAGGGTGCGGGGGATACTCATAAAGTAGCCCTGCAAGTCTAATTTCAGGATATACGCTTCGCGGGTGTAGTTGCGCGATACCGAGCGGATATGGTGTTCCAAGCGTTCTATGCCGAAGAGTGTCCCCTTACCCACGCGGCAGGAGTAGGAGTCATAGACAAAGCGGCGGTCGCAATAGGCGGCGATGTAGTTGTAGTAGAGGTGGTGCACCACGCGGTCGCGGAAAGAGGAGGCAAACACCTCCCGTTGTTTGGGGTCGCGAATGATAAAGCAGATGGCGGGCGAGGGCGTGTAGGTACGGTAGCGCAGTTCGTCGCAGAGGGCAACGAGGTTATGCTCCAAGTCCATCTTGAAGGTCAGTTGCGAGTGGGTCTTGCGTTTGTGGCGTCGGGCGTCGTAATAGGCGCGGAAGAGGTCAGAGAGAAGGGGGTCGCACATGCGGTGTCTTATGGGAGATAAGTCTTGAACGAGACGGACTGCCTGCCCGTTGTTGCGATTGTTGTTGTTGTTCGCGTTCGCTTCATTCGAGTTGAAGTTCAGGTTGTACGCGTTGTTCGAGTCGTTCGCCGTAGCAGACCAATAGTTGCCGTTGTTCTGCACATTGTTCATACTCGACCCGTTGCGGTTCCCCGAAGCAGGCAAGAAACTATATTTAGCAGCCTCTACTTTCACTATACGGGGCGCACCTCGCATAGAGTGCCGCCCTTGGGCGGCGTACAAACACCGATGGTTCGGCGCGGGCTACTGATTTATCTATGCACGCTACCGTACGACTTGTTTGGAGTGGTACGATACTCGGGCAGACACAGTGTACGACCCCCTATCCTTTCTGCGCGCGGTTTTCTTCGTGGGGCGTCGAGCCCCACGAAGAAAATACAGAACGCACTTTGTAGCAGCCACTCTTGCGAGA
>CAVGOI010000040.1:0-19611 GCA_963630875.1 Mycobacteriaceae bacterium
TCGACGCCCCACGAGGAAAACCGCGCGCAGAAAGGATAGCATAGGGGACGACGCGAGCCGCGTCGTCAAGTATCACTATGGACCGTCCGCCTCACCTGCCCTTCGCGTCGTCATAGAGGGGGTGTCCCCCTGCGTAAATGGATAAATCTATCCCATCATACATAAATTCGTACATCGTAAATTCGTAAATCGTACATCCATTTTGCACACCTGCAAAATTTGTTGTACCTTTGCAGCGCAAGAAAGGAGATACACGATGTCATCTTTGGATAAGAATATACTGGATTTCTTGGTTGCGTTGGTTGCAGAGTTTGCAGCCCGCTTCGGCATCTCGCAGCAGGCTGCATACAACTATATCCGGCGTTATAAAGGTCTGGACTACTATTTCCGCCACTATGCTATCCTGCACACCCTTTCTTTTGATGACAATGTGGATAACTTAATCCAAGTATGTGCCAACCATGGAGGAACACTGCAATCGTGCTAACCGAAGGACAAATACAATGCATGAAAGAGGATAGGACGGCAGCATTGGCGCAAATCCTTATTGAGGAACGGAAGTGTTCTATGGCGCAGGCGTTGGATATTGTGTACAATTCTGCCACATTCCGCCACTTGCAGAATACCGCCACGGGGTACTACTACCGCAGTATCGGCTACCTATACGATGACCTCCGGCAAGAACTGACAACAAGAAACGCTATTATTTGCACATATCGCGGGAAAGCAGTACCTTTGCAGGCTGAAGTTGAACAACGGCTGCGGGACGGATTTGCCGCACCGAGTGCAAGGGGAAGCAATAAGTGAACACAGAAGAAATTTATAAATAAACAAATATGGCAAAGAAAGATTTCAAGAAAGAAGACAAGAACTTGGAGAATGTACAAGAGGCGCTGACGACCACCAGTACATGGATTGAAACCAACATGACCAAACTGACGATCGCCATTGTGGCTATCGTGGTCATCGTATTGGGCGTGCTGGCTGTCAATGCCTATGTGGTAAAACCCAAGAAAGTGGAGGCGAACAACGAGAATGCCAAAGCAGTGGTGTATTTCGCCAAGGGGGACTATGCAAAAGCCCTGCAAGGCGATGACATGGATTGCATCGGCTTCGAGAAAATCGCGCAGGACTACAAACTCTACCAAAGCGGTAAGTTGGCTGCCCTCTATGCCGGCGTATGCTACTACCAGTTGGGCGAATACGAGGAGGCTGCCGCCTACCTCAAGAAGTTCTCGGCAGACGACCTCACCATCGACCCTGCCGCCAAGCAACTTCTGGGCGATGCCTTTGTGCAGATGCAGGAATACGACAAGGCGGTGAAAGCCTTCGAGTCGGCAGCCAAATCGGGCAACGAACTCATCGCCCCGATGAGCCTGAAGAAAGCCGGATTTGTGTATTTGGAGTTGGACAACAAAAAGGCGGCGCACAAGTGCTTCGAGGCGGTGAAGACCGACTATCCGACCTCGTCAGAGGCGCAGGATATCGACAAGTATATCGCCTTGACGAAATAACAACGGTTAGCCGGCAAAACAATGACAACCGATCTATCGCAATACGACGCGAGAGAATTGCCTAACGCTGATGTGCTTGCGCGTCAGCGTTATGCAATTATAGTGGCGGACTGGAACAGCGATATCACTTTCCCCATGGCGCAGGGTGCCATCGACACGCTGCTCAAGCACGGTGTGCAAAGCGACCATATCACCACGCTACATGTCCCCGGCACGGTGGAACTGACCTATGCGGCGGCGCGGCTGATGCGCCAATCCTACGGGGAGGGGTGGACGATGGGACGCCTTGTGGATAACGATTTCTGGAACCGCGATACCTACAAGGCTATCATTGTCATAGGGTGCGTTATCCAAGGCGAAACGCCTCATTTCGACTATGTCTGCCAATCGGTAACGCAAGGCACTGCCCTGCTCAATGTCAAGGGGCTGTGTCCCGTGATATTCTCTGTGCTGACCACGCTGAACAAGCAGCAGGCACTCGACCGGGCGGGCGGACGATTGGGTAACAAGGGCGTCGAGGGGGCGGTAACCGCCATCCGCATGGCAAACCTGTAGAAAGAACGAAAGCGAATGAAGGTCTATAAGTTCGGCGGAGCATCGGTTAAAGACGCGGCAGGCGTGCAGAACCTGCAGCGGATCGTGGCGCACACGCAGGACGACTTGGTGGTTGTGGTGTCCGCCATAGGCAAGACCACCAATGCCTTGGAAGCCCTGTTGGCAGACCTTTCGGCGCAAAGAGAAAAAGACGCGGACGCGAAAAGAGAGCATATCCTTGCCTGTCATTTCGAGATGGTTCGCGCCCTGCATTTGGACGAGGAGTTGTGCGGACGGCTGCGCCAAGCCATGGCGGTTGCCGAGCAGGCTTGCAGGGCGGCGCACACGCCGGAGCAGGCGTACGACAGCCTCGTAAGCACGGGCGAGCGCCTGTCCACGATGATTGTGGCGGCGTATCTGCAGCAGTGCGGTCAGGACGCGGTGCTGTGGGATATGACGCGGCTGTTGCGCACAGACGACACTTTCCGCGAGGCGGTGGTGGACGGGGACGCATCAACCCGCTTAATCACGGCGGCGTGGGAGGCTGTCGGCGGGCGGAAAGTGGTGGTGGCGCAAGGCTTCATCGGCGGTACGGCGGACGGCTTGCCCACGACCTTGGGGCGCGAGGGTTCCGACTATACGGCGGCGATTGTGGGCAATATCCTGCAAGCCGAATCGGTAACGATATGGAAGGATGTGCCGGGTATCCTGAACGCCGACCCGCGCTTGGTAAGTGGCACCACGAAAATCGACGAGTTGAGTTACAACGATGCCGTGGAGTTGGCGTACAGCGGTGCGCAGGTGATACACCCCAAGACCATACGGCCGTTGGAAAACAAGCATATCCCGCTCTATGTCAAGCCGTTTGGCGACCCGAATGCGGCAGGGTCGGTCATCCAAGCCGTTGCACAGCCCGTGTGCGTGCCGGTCTATATCTGGCGCAAGAACCAGATACTGATTACCCTGCGGGCAAAGGATTTCTCCTTTGTCTTGGAGGACAGCCTCAGCCGCATATTCGATGCGATACGCCGCCATCGCCTCAAGGTGTCGCTGATTCAATCGAGTGCCGTTACGGTTTCCGTCTGTGTGGACAACCAAACGGAACGGGTCAAGGCGGCTATCGCTGCGTTGGAGGAGGACTACCGCGTGAGTTGGAACGCAGGGCTGAGCCTGCTCACCCTGCGCGGCACAACGCCCGAGATACTGCGGCGCGAGCAGGCGGGGCGCACCATTCTGCTGAGCCAGACCACGCGCCGTACCGCCCGTTTTGTAGTGAAAGATACGGATTAAATACCATGAACGCATACCTTAAACAATACTTTACCGCCCGTTATTGGGTGGGGTTGCTCAAATCCTTCTGGCACGCCTTGGGGACTGTCAAGTTCTGGAAGGAACTCGTGCTGATGACCGTCGGCATGCTTCTCGGAGCTGCTGCGGTGTATTACTTTTTGGTGCCGAGCCACTTGATTGTGGGTACCATATCGGGGTTGAGTATCGTCATCAATACGGCGTTGGGCGGCAACGCCGACACCCTGTCCTATTGGATAATGGGCATCAATGCCGTACTATTGCTGCTGGCTTTCCTGCTGATTGGCAACGAGTTCGGCGCCAAGACGGTCTATACGGCGATGATACTGGGACCGCTTACCCAACTGTGGGACAGGGTCTATCCCTATACCAACTTCACCCATCAGGTCATCAGTAATCCGGAGGTACTCTCGCAACTGAAAGCCGGTCAGACGGTGCTGGACGCCCACGGAAACCCCTATCTGTTGAGCCGCACGGGCGAGGTCTTGGAGCAGGTGAAAGACTCGGTGATGTCGGTCGGTCTGGGGGTGGGCGATGTATGGTTCGATTTGATATGCTTCGTTCTGCTGCTGTCGGCTTGCCAGGCCTTTGAGTTCCGCATCAATGCCTCTACGGGAGGCTTGGATATTCTGGCAAAGATCGTGAACAAGTACCTGCACTTCGACATCGGTATGTCCGTGTCGATTGCGGGGGCGCTTATCTGCTGTACGGCATTCCTTATCAACGATTTCCGGATGGTCGTCATCGGACTGATCGGTACTTGGATAAACGGCTTGGTGGTGGACTATTTCACCGCCTCGCTCAACAAGCGCAAACGCGTGTGCATCATCTCCAAAGACTTTGAGCGCATACGCCACTATATCATTACCGATCTCCTGCGGGGGTGTTCGTTGTACCATGTGCAGGGGGGATACAGCGACGAACAGTACATCGAAATACAGACCCTGCTCACGCAGGAAGAGTTTGCTTCGGTGATGGCATTTATACGCGACAACGGGATAAAAGCCTTCATCACGGCGGGCAACTGCTCGGAGGTGTACGGTCTGTGGTTCAAACACCGCAAGCGCAACGGGCATCTGGAATTGGACGAATAACAAATCTAATATAATGTTGTATAATTTATAAATAGGGAGGAATTAGCAATGAAACCCACATTATTTATCTTGGCTGCCGGTATGGGTAGCCGTTATGGCGGACTGAAACAGATTGACGGCTTGGGACCGAATGGCGAAACCATCATGGACTACAGCGTCTTCGATGCACTCCGTGCCGGCTTCGGCAAGGTGGTGTTTGTGATACGCAAGGATTTCGACGAGGACTTCCGCCGTGTCGTATTGAGCAAGTACCAAAACCATGTGCCGTGCGAGGTCTGCTACCAGTCTATTGACAAAGTGCCGCAGGGCTACACCTACAACCCCGAACGCACCAAACCGTGGGGGACCAACCACGCCATGTTGATGGCGAAAGGGCTGATTAAGGAGCCTTTTATGGTCATCAATGCCGATGATTTCTACGGGCGCGAGTCCTTTGAGGTCATGTCGCGTTTCCTGAAAGATGCCGACGGACAGCGCAACAAATACTGCATGGCGGGCTATCGGGTGGGCAACACCCTCAGCGAGCACGGCAGTGTAACGCGCGGCGTCTGCGCAGCGGACAAATACGGCTTCTTGACCGATGTGGTCGAGCGTCCGGGCATTGAGGCGAAGAACGGGCATGTCTTCTATCAGGACGAGAACGGGCAGCCCGTCGAGATACCTGCCGACACGCCGGTCAGCATGAACATGTGGGGCTTCACGCCGGAGTATTTCGACTATGTGGAGGAGGCTTTCAAACGCTTCCTGCAGCAGCACGGTCAGGAGTTGAAGACGGAGTCCTACATCCCCACCTTGGTGAACGACCTCATCAAGGCGGGCAAGGTTACTTGCGAGATGTTGGATACGCCGGCGAAGTGGTTCGGCGTAACCTATTCGGAAGACCGTCAGATGGTGGTGGACAAGATACAGGCATTGGTGGACGCAGGCGTTTATCCTAACAAACTCTTCTGATATGCAGCGGATATTGGTTACAGGAGGTACGGGCTACATCGGCTCGCACACCGTTGTAGAACTCATGCAGCAGGGCTATGGGGTTGTGATTGTGGACAACCTCAGCAATTCCAACGCGGGCGTGCTGGACGGCATCACCCGTATCGTGGGCAAGCGTCCCGCGTTTGAGCAGATAGATTGCAACGACAAGGCAGCGATGGAGCGCGTCTTCACGGCGTATCCCGACATCTGTGCGGTGATCCATTTCGCCGCCAGCAAAGCGGTGGGCGAGTCGGTGGAGAAGCCGCTGCTCTACTACCGCAACAACATCGGCTCCCTGCTCACGCTCTTGGAGGTCATGAAAGCGTACGGGGTACCCAATGTGGTCTTCTCCAGTTCCTGCACGGTTTACGGGCAGCCCTCGGCGGAGCATCTGCCGGTGGATGAGACGGCACCTATCCAACCTGCGCTCTCGCCCTACGGCAACACCAAGCAGATCAACGAGGAGATTATCCGCGACGAGGCGCATGCAGACGCTCATCTCCACGCCATCCTCTTGCGCTATTTCAACCCCATAGGGGCGCATCCCTCGGCGGAGATAGGCGAACTGCCCAACGGCGTGCCGAACAACCTCCTGCCTTTTGTCACGCAGACGGCGATGGGCATCCGCAAGGAGTTGAAGGTCTTCGGCGATGATTACCACACGCCGGACGGCTCCTGCATTCGCGATTACATCTATGTCATGGACTTGGCAAAGGCGCATGTCAAAGCCGTTGAGCGTATGCTGCAAGGCAAGTCGGCGGAGCAGGTCGAGGTCTTCAACCTCGGCACGGGTCGCGGCTTGAGTGTGCTGGAGATTGTCAATACTTTCATGAAAGTGACGGGTGTGAAAGTCCCCTATCAGATTGTCGGTCGCCGCGAGGGGGACATCGAGCAGGTCTGGGCAAATCCCGAAAAAGCCAACACGGTGTTAGGCTGGAAAGCCGACACGCCGGTGGAGGAGGTGCTGCTCAGTGCGTGGAAATGGGAACAAAAGATACGCTCGTGATGCTGTACCCCTTGACATTCCAACCCCACACGCTCCCCAAAATATGGGGCAGCGAGGTATGGGTGGTTTCTGCCTTGGGGCAGTATATCTCGCAGGTGGCAAACGGCAGCCTGCAGGGGGATAGCCTGCAGGACTTGTTGGAAACCTATATGGACGAGTTGGTGGGCGACAAAATCTATGCCGCTTTCGGCAACCGCTTCCCGTTGATTGCCAAGTTCATCGACGCACAGGACGACTTGAGCGTGCAGGTGCACCCCGACGACATGACGGCGTACGACCGCCACCGCTCCTTGGGCAAGACCGAGATGTGGTATGTCGTACAGGCGGAGGAGGGTGCGGCTATCGTGGAAGGCTTCACGCGGGAGTTGGACCGGGAGGAGTTGCAGGACTTGCTGCGCACCCGTCGCCTCGGAGAGGTGTTGAACTGCGTCCCCGTTGCTGTCGGCGATGTTGCGTTTCTGCCGGCGGGCAGGGTGCATGCCCTCAAACGGGGTGTGCAGGTGGCGGAGATTCAGGAGGCGAGCGACATCACCTACCGTTTGTACGATTACGACCGTCCGGGGTTGGACGGGCAACTCCGCCCCTTGCATATCGAGCAGGCGGAGGAGGTGATGGACTACACGCCCTGCGAAGAGTCCCTCGTATCCTACGACCTGCCGGAGGCGGACGCGGGTGCGGTCGGTTTGGTGCATGATGTGCATTTCACCACCAATCTGCTCCGGTTCCGTCGCCCCATCGGGCGGGATTACGCACCTTTGGACAGTTTTGTCCTCTATATGTGCGTGGCAGGCGAAGCGAAGGTTGAAGCCTTGGAGGTGCAGCACGAGCCGGTATCCGTCCGGCAAGGCGAGGCCGTCCTTGTCCCTGCGTGCCTGCACGATATCCGCCTCACGCCGGTGGGCGAGGAAGCCAAACTCCTGGAAACCTACATCGGGGCATAGCGTTCTACAGGCGAACTACGGGCTTTCCCCGTTCCAAGGTACTGCCAATTACGGCAAAAACACGGCAAAAACACGGCAAAAGGACGGCAAAAACAGCGGACTTTGTTATGAGGATACGCACACTTACACATTCCCGCAACGCCCTCATCCGCAGGGTGAGTCCTTGCGGTGTGCCGCCGGCAAGCCGTTTGCGGCAGGCGGGGCGGCTGTGGGTGGGCTTGGTCTTTGCCGTGTGCCTGCTGACGGGGCTTTCCTCGTGCGACCGCTTGCAGCGGGACGGGCGCAGGATTCAGCGCACATGGCTCAAGCAGGAGCGGCGCGCGATGCGCAAGACGCAGGATGTGATACGCGTCCTGCAGGCCAACAACCTCGACTCCCTGCAGTACTACGCGCAGACAGACGATGACATCACCTTCTGCATCTATCGGGGCAGCAAGCCCTATTTCTGGTCGGAAACATGGATCAATGCCACGGGCGTGCCGTTCCAGCGTGTTTACGACCGCTGGGTTTTCCGCAAGTGGAACAATGCTTACGGCTTGTGCCGCCGCACGCGGGTGGGCGACGATTATTTCGTGCTGACCATCATTCCGCTGAAATACAAGTACCTGATTACCTCCGACAAATTGCGCAATACCTTTGTCGCACCTTTCCGCGGCAACGAGGCGTGGACGCTCACGGGGCGGCAAGGCGACAAGGATACCTACTATCCCATCTATGCGGAAGACGGTTCCTTCCTGTTCTCCGTCTGCCGTCTGCCCGACACCACCACCCCCACCGTCTTGAGCAACGATGATGTCTTCCGCAGTTTTTCCTACCAATCGGTTTTAGGGGGCGGGGACAAGTATGCCGCCGCCTCTAAGACGCGTTTGCGCTTGTACTATTCCTTGGTCATCATTCTCTTCATCGTCTTGGTAGTGGTCGGTGTCGTGGGGGTAGTGCGTGCGCACGGATTCCGCAACATGAAGTTGGGCGGGAAATTCCAGTTGGTGTTGGGTACCGTGCTGTTGGTCGTCTTCTTCTCAAATTTCCTGTTGTCCGTTCTCTATATCCGCAAAATGTTTGTCCTGCGCCAGCAGCAGAGCCTGCAGGAGAAGGCGCAGTATGTCCAAAAGGCGTTGCAGAACATGTACTTCTGGGCGGTGGATTTGACCCCGCAGATGACGGAAGCCTTGAATATCGATTTGCGCGATGTGAGTTATGCCTACAATACCGATATCCATGTTTACGACTTGCAGGGGCAGGTGGTCGGCAGTTCCACACCCCAACTCTTCGAATTGGGTATCCTGTCGGCGTACATCTCGTCCGAACCCTTCTTCGCAGACACGCCGGTCAAGGTGCGTTACGAGCAGATAGGCGATGTGCGCTACCTGACGGCCTATACCGATTTCTGGAACGGCTTTACCAAAATAGGATACATAGCCCTTCCGCTCTTCATCTCGCAGGAGCAGGTAAACGCCGATGTGGAGAGTTATGTGGTTTGGTTGTTGCCGCTGTATCTGGTGTTGTTGTTGCTCACGATTCTTGTGATATGGGTCATCTCGCGTGTCCTGTCCAAGTCGTTGGGAGCCATCAGCCGCCAGTTACAGACTTACCAATTGGGCGAGCGGGGTACGCATATCGATTATTTCTTCCACGACGAGGTGGGCGATTTGGTGTATCACTACAACGAGTTGATGGACGCTTTGGCAGAGTCCACGCAACGCTTGGCGCGTTCCGAGCGTGAGGAGGCGTGGCGCACCATGGCGCGTCAGGTCGCGCACGAAATCAACAACCCGCTCACGCCCATGAAACTGATGCTGCAGCAGTTGCAGCGCATGAAAGGCACAGCGCGATTCGACATGTACTTCGACCATGCTACGCAAGCCCTCATCGAGCAGGTGGACAATCTGAGCCTGATAGCCCAGTCTTTCTCGGCATTTGCCAAAATGCCGGAGGTGAATCCCACGGAGGTGGACATAGCCCAACGGCTATCTTCCTGTATCGAGTTGTTGCAGAATAACACCGGCCATGTGCGGATACGCTATATCGGTCCCGACCGGGGCGTATGGGTCATCGCAGACGCCGAGCAGATCGGGCAGGTCTTCACCAACATTGTCCGCAATGCCTTGCAGGCGATGGAGAACACCGCCGATGGCGACATCATTATCCTCTTGAAACCCGTGCAGGCAAGCCGGTATGGGGATAAGGGGTTGGATGCGCAATACAAGTGGGTGGAACTCTCTTTCTCGGACAACGGACCCGGCATTCCCGCCGAGATACAGGACAAGGTCTTTGTGCCGAATTTCACGACCAAGAACACGGGTGCGGGCTTGGGTCTTGCCATCTCCAAGAACATCGTGGAGGGCAGTGGCGGCAAGATATCGTTCCAAACCTCGGAAAAAGGCACAACTTTCTTTGTCTATTTGCGGAAGAAAGTGTAATTTTGTCGGCGCAATGTATGCGCATTGCGACGAATGCCAACTACTATCAATAAATATCAATAACCATGAAGGTAGAAACAATCATGCAGCAATTGGCTGCAAAGCACCCGGGCGAAGCAGAGTATTTGCAAGCGGTGCAGGAAGTCCTCGAGTCTATCGAGGGAGTGTACAACCAACATCCTGAGTTTGAGAAAGCCAAGATTATAGAGCGTATGGTGGAACCCGACCGTATCTTCACGTTCCGTGTTACTTGGGTGGACGACCAAGGTCAGGTACAAACCAACCTCGGATACCGTGTCCAGTTCAATTCGGCGATAGGCCCCTACAAAGGCGGCTTGCGTTTCCACAAGGCGGTTACGCCGAGCATGCTCAAGTTCTTGGGCTTTGAGCAGACCTTCAAAAACGCACTCACCACGCTACCGATGGGCGGTGCCAAGGGAGGTTCCGACTTTGACCCCGTGGGCAAATCCGATGCGGAGATTATGCGTTTCTGCCAGGCGTTTATGTGGGAGTTGTGGCGTTGCATTGGTCCCGACCAAGACATTCCCGCAGGCGATGTAGGCGTGGGCGGACGCGAAATAGGTTTCCTAAACGGCATGTACCAGAAGTTGGCGCGTCAGTACCACACGGGTGTCCTGACGGGCAAGGGTATGACATGGGGCGGCAGTATCTTGCGTCCGGAGGCTACGGGCTTCGGTGCTCTCTATTTTACGCAACATGTGCTACACACGGCAGGGCATGATATCAAGGGCAAGACTGTGGCACTTTCGGGCTTCGGCAATGTCGCTTGGGGGGCAGCCATCAAGGCGAAGGAATTGGGTGCCAAGGTAGTGGCTATATCCGGACCGGACGGCGTATGCGCCATACCGGAGGGTATCACCGACGAGATGATTGCTTATATGTTGGTTATGCGTGCCAGCAACCGCAACAAGGTACAGGATATGGCGGACAAGTTCCCTGCACAGGCTCATTTCACCGCAGGCAAAAAGGCGTGGTCGGTAAAGTGCGACATCGCCTTGCCGTGTGCTTTCCAGAACGAGTTGAGTGAAGAAGACGCCAAACAGTTGGTGGCTAACGGCACTTGGTGCTGCTGCGAGGTCAGCAATATGGGCTGCCAACCCGAAGCCATTCACTATTTCCAGTCGCAGAAAGGCTTCCTGTTCGCGCCGGGTAAGGCGGTTAATGCAGGCGGTGTAGCCACTTCGGGCTTGGAGATGACGCAGAATGCCGAGCATTTGAGTTGGACGGCAAAGGAGGTGGACGAGCGTCTGCACCATATCATGCAGTCGATCCACGAGCAGTGCGTCCAATTCGGCACGCAGCCCGATGGTAAGATTGACTATGTAAAAGGCGCGAACATCGCCGGCTTCATGAAGGTGGCGCAGGCTATGTTGGAGCAAGGTATCCTCTAATCCCGCCACCATGTACACGGAGTTTCAAAAGCACCTGCAGACCACCTTGCAGGAGATACGCGACGCAGGGCTGTACAAGACCGAGCGCATCATCATCACGCCGCAATCCTCTGCCATTCAGGTAGAGGGCGGCAAGGATGTGATTAACTTCTGCGCCAACAACTACTTGGGTCTGGCGGACAACCCCGAACTCATTCAGGCGGCAAAAGAACGCATGGACTCGCGCGGCTACGGCATGGCTTCCGTGCGTTTTATCTGCGGCACGCAAGATACCCACAAGCAACTCGAAAAGGCGATATCCGCTTTCTTCGGCACGGAGGACACCATCCTCTACGCCGCTTGTTTCGATGCCAACGGGGGGCTGTTCGAACCGTTGCTTACGGATAAGGATGCCATCATCTCCGACGCACTCAACCATGCCTCTATCATCGACGGTGTGCGCCTTTGCAAGGCAGTACGCTACCGCTATGCCAACGGCGACATGGCAGACTTGGAAGAGCAACTCAAAAAAGCGCAGGCGCAGCGTTTCCGCATTATTGCCACCGACGGTGTCTTCTCCATGGACGGCAATGTCTGCCCGTTGGACAAGATATACGAATTAGCGCAGCGTTACAACGCTTTGGTTATGGTGGACGAGAGCCACTCGGCGGGCGTGGTCGGCAAGACGGGGCACGGCGTAACGGAGCAGTTTGACCTGCGCGGCAAGATTGAGATCCTCACGGGTACCTTGGGCAAGGCGTTTGGCGGCTCGGTAGGAGGCTTCACGACGGGCAGGAAAGAGATTATCGACCTGCTCCGCCAGCGCAGCCGTCCCTATTTGTTCTCCAACTCCATTCCGCCGATGATTGCTTCGGCGGGGCTGAAAACTTTCGAGATACTGACCCGCAGCAACGAACTGCAAGACCGCTTGCATGCCAACACCGATTACTTTGTCGGCAAGATGCAGGCAGCGGGCTTCGACCTCAAACCCACGCAATCCGCCATTTGTGCCGTCATGCTCTACGACGCACGCCTGAGCCAGGAGTTCGCGGCGGCGTTGCAGGACGAAGGCATTTATGTTACGGGCTTCTACTATCCCGTGGTACCGCAGGGGCAGGCGCGTATCCGCGTGCAACTATCGGCGGCGCACACGCAGGAGCAGTTGGACAAGGGCGTAGCCGCATTCGTCAAGGTAGGAAAGAAATTGAATGTAATTTAAGAACTCCCCTATCCCCCTCTCTGAGGAGGTAGGGGAGTCAGTATCATTATGAAAGCACTCGTAAAGCGTTATCCCGAGTACGGGATATGGATGGAAGAGGTGCCACTGCCGCAAGTGGGCGTGAACGATGTCCTCATCAAAGTGACAAAGGCCGCCATCTGCGGCACGGACTTGCACATGTACAAGTGGGACCAATGGTCGCAGTTGCACTGCCGTCCGCCTTATATACAGGGGCATGAGTTCGTCGGCACGGTCGTCGAAGTGGGTAAGGGGGTGCAGTATGTACAGGTCGGCGAGCGTGTTACGGCGGAGGGGCATATTGTCTGCGGACACTGCCGCAACTGCCGTCGGGGCATGGGGCATGTGTGCGAAAACACGCTGTCGGTGGGTATCACCCGCGACGGTGCTTTTGCCGAATATGTGTCAATTCCCGAGTCGAATATTGTCCACCTGCGCCCCGAGATACCCGATGACTTTGCGGCTATCATGGACCCCTTTGGCAACGCCACGCACACGGCGTTGGCGTTCCCTTTGTTGGGCGAAGATGTCCTCATCACGGGTGCAGGTTTGATTGGCACGATGGCGGCGGGTATCTGCCGCTATGCGGGCGCGAAGCATGTGGTGGTTACGGATCTCAACGACCTCCGTTTAGACATCGCCAAGCGCATGGGTGCCACGCTCACCGTCAACGGTGCGAAAGGCGAGACGGTGGCGGGGGCGATGAAGCAACTCGGTATCCGCGGTTTCGATGTAGGGCTTGAGATGTCGGGCGCACCCTCGGCGTTCAACGATATGATTGAGCACATGTACAAGGGGGCGAACATCGCCCAACTCGGCATTCTGCCCGAGAATACGCAGGTCAACTGGTCGGATATCATCTTCAATGCGCTCACCATCAAGGGTATAACCGGTCGCCGTATGTGGGAGACCTGGTACCAGATGGAGCAGATGTTGCTCGGCGGTTTGGACCTATCGCCTGTCATCACGCACCATTTCAAGTTCGATGATTTTCAAAAGGGCTTCGATGTCATGGTCAGCGGTCAGTGCGGAAAGGTCATCTTGGAGTGGTAGCGCAAGCCGCAGGCTGCCGAAGGGGCAACGGAATGGTATTGTATTTTAACCGTTTCAACCCCGCGGTAAGGGGAAAGTAATCCGCAAGGGATACGCTACGGACAAGTAAGAGATAAACGAAGGTAAATTATTAAGATATATGAAAAGAAAACACATTTTGGGTGCGCTATTGTTGGTATGCACCTTTGCTTTTGTACAGGCGCAGAGCCGCGACGGGCTCAGTGAGTACAAGTTGGACAATGGTCTGACCGTTCTCCTCTGGGAGGACCACGACCGGTCTGATGTGCAAGGGTGGGTGGTTACGCGAGCGGGTTCTATAGACGAACCGGCGACAGCCACAGGGCTTGCGCACTATTTGGAGCACATGCTTTTCAAGGGGACAGACCGTATCGGTGCCTTGGATTGGGAGAAAGAGCAACCCTACTATCTGCAGATAATAGCCCTCTACGATACCCTCGCGATGACTACCGATGCCGCGCAGCGCGAAGCCATACAGGCACGCATCAACCAAGCGTCATGCGCTGCGGCGCAATATTCCGCCACGGACGAATTCTCGAACCTCATACAGGGTATCGGTGGCGAAGGCCTAAACGCCTTCACTGCATACGACGAGACCTGCTTTATGAACACATTCCCGTCGTATCAGATGGAGCGTTGGCTTACACTGTATGCCGACAGGCTCATCCATCCGGTGTTCCGTACTTTCCAGGCGGAGTTGGAGAATGTGTTTGAGGAGTACAATATGTATCTGGACGACAACTCGACCCATGTGCAGAACTTTATCAACCGGCACTTGTACGAGGGGCATGCCTATGCCCGTGACATCATCGGCTATCCGGAAGACCTCAAAAACCCGAAACTGCGCCAACTCATTGCGTTCTACAACACTTGGTATGTGCCCAACAATATGGCACTCATCTTAGTGGGTGATTTTGACACGGAGACCACCAAGCCGATGATTGAAAAGGCTTTCGGGAAACTGCAGGCAAAGCCCTTGCCGGCACGGCAGCAGTATCCTGCCACTGCTTTCGACAAGGACGAGCGCTATACGGCAAAGTTAGGCTATATGCCTATGCTGGCGATAGGCTACAACGGTGTGGCTATCGGCGCGGAGGATGAATTGCTTCTCGACTTTACGGCATCGCTCTTGTCCAACTCCATGCAAATCGGACTCTTGGACCAACTGACCATCAACAGCCAAGTCATGTACGCAACCGCCAACAATGACACCCGTCGCGACCAGGGACGCTTTACGCTTTACGCGATCCCGTATATGGATGCCGAATCGCAGACCTATGCCTCTTTTGCGGAAACCGAAAAGTTGGTGATGGCGGAGGTGCAGAAGTTGGTGGAGGGGAACCTGTCTTCCGCATTGGTGGAAGCCGTGCGTGAAAACTACCGTCAGGAGTTTGACCGTACCATGGAGTATCCCGCCATGAAGGTGCGCCTGTTGGAGCATGCTTTCGTGTACAACCAACCCATAGACAAGCTGCTGCAAGAGAAAGAGCGCGTGAACGCTATCACAGTGGCGGATATTCAGCGTGTCGCCAAGCAGTACTTGGGTGCCCCGCACAAGACCTTTGAGATCGCAGAGGGTAACCCGAAGAAAGTAAAACTGCCCAAACCGGATTTGCAACCCCTGTCGCCGCCCAAGGGGCAGTCTGAGTACAGCAAGCACTTCAACGACATACCCTGCGGGCGTATGACCCCCAAGTTCATAGACTTTACCGACATAGACAAAGACAATTTCTACCACGGAGTTCCGGTATATTGCACCCATAATCCCAAGAATAACATCTTCTCCTTGCGCTTGAAGTATGGGGTGGGGACTTACGAGATACCGCTTCTGGAATACGCAGTGCCGCTAATGAACCTGTCGGGGATTAAGGGCAACCCCGGTATGACGCCCAATGCTTTCCGCAGCCGTTTGGCGGAGTTGGGTGCCAAATGTTCCTATTCCGTAACAGACGGCTATATGTTTGTCGATATAGAGGGCAATGAAGATAACTTGCAGGATATTATCCCGCTGGTAAATCTACACATGCTCTTCCCCGACTTTGCCTCGGAGAACGACATACAACTCAACAACATCAAGGGGCAGGCGTACTCCACGCGCCAAGTCGAGCAACGGAGTACCGATAGGGTGGCGGACGCAGCGTTGGACTATGTGCGCTATGGGGAGCAGTCCCCCTATATACGCCGTCCCAAGTTGGAGGATATATTCGACCTTACGGCCTCGCAGTTGGAGGGAGAGTTTCACCGTGCCTTGGACTATGAGTTAGAAATCCACTATGTAGGCGCACGCCCTGCCGATGAGGTGAAGAACATACTCTATGGGCATCTCCCCATGAGTGAGGCAGCCCACCCGAGCACATCGCCCGTAGAGCGTCCCACAGTGCCGGTAAATAAGAGCGTTATCTATTTCCTGCCGGATGCGTCCATGCAGCAGGCAAAGGTGTATCTGCTTATCGATGGTGTTCCGTATGATATTCAGGACGCAGTGCATTATATGGCGTTTAACGAGTACTTTGGCGGTGGCTTCTCGGGTATCGTTATGAACGAGATACGCGAGAAACGCTCCATGGCTTATACCGCCTACGGCTATTTCGCTCCTCCCGCCGTGCAAGGGCGTATGACACATTTCACGGGCTATGTCGGAACGCAATCCGACAAGGTGGCAGATGCTTTGGAGGTGTATATGCATCTCTTGGACTCTATGCCCGCGTATCCGGAAACCATCGACAATATCCGTACCGTTCTCACGCAGTCGGTATTGTCGGACAAGCCCACATTCCGTACCAAGAGCCAATACCTCACCGACCTTATGCGTTTGGGCTACGCCATTGACCCTGCTACCTTGCAACTGCGGGAGATACGCCGCTTGCAGTACAGCGACATCGAGACTTTCTACAAGGAGCATGTGCAGGGCAAGCCGGTTGCCGTACTGATTATGGGCGACCCGAAACTGATTAACCAAAAGCAGATTAAGGCACACCACGGCAAGATAAACAAACTGGCAGTCTCCAAGTTGTTCAGCGATTAACTCATGCACCGCTCCGGTTTTGTAAATATCGTAGGGAACCCCAATGTAGGCAAGTCCACATTGATGAATGTTTTAGTGGGGGAGCGTCTGTCGATTATCACTTCGAAAGCGCAGACCACGCGCCACCGTATCATGGGTATTGTCAACGGGGAGGATTTCCAAATGGTCTATTCCGACACCCCCGGCGTATTGCGTCCCAATTACCGCTTGCAGGAGCAGATGTTGGAGTTCTCGCGTTCTGCCTTGGTGGATGCCGATGTATTGCTGTATGTGACGGATGTGACGGAGAACCCCGAGAAGAATGCCGATTTCCTCGATAAGGTAAAACGCTTGAGTTCCCGCTTAACTTCACGCCCAAATTCTTTGAATATGAGCCCCTCCTTTGAAGGAAGGGGAGGGGAGGTCAGTGTTTTCCTCGTAATAAATAAAATCGACCTTACCACCCAACAGACTTTGGAGCAGTTGGTGGCGTACTGGCAGCGTCAGTTGCCTACGGCAGAGGTATTCCCCATATCGGCACAGCAACGCTTTGGCACGGAGCAACTCTTCGATGCCATACGGGATGCCTTGCCCGAAGGTCCGCCTTTCTTTCCCAAAGACCAACTCACCGACAAGCCTTCCCGTTTCTTTGTGGACGAGATTATTCGTGAGAAGGTGCTGCTGAACTACGACAAGGAGATACCTTACAGCGTGGAGGTGGAGGTGGAGTCCTTCAAGGACGAAGAGCCGTCGGCGGAGCATCCGAAGGGAATACTGCGTATCGGGGCGGTGATATATGTGGAGCGCGATAGTCAAAAGGGCATTATCATCGGCAAGGCGGGTGCCGCACTCAAGCGTGTAGGCACGCAAGCCCGTCGCGATATCGAAGCCTTCTTCGGCAAACCCGTTTACCTGCAACTCTTTGTCAAGGTGGATAAGGATTGGCGTTCCTCTCCCGCCCGTCTTCGTCATTACGGCTACGACCTGAACGGGTGTTGAACCCCCTCTCACGAACCGTATGACCACACGCTGCTTCCCCTCTCTCTAAAGGGGTTAAGGGAGTCCTATTCTTTCCCGAAATACTTCGGATAGTTATCCAGAAAACGCTGCACGGCTTCGGCAATGGTGCCGTAGTGCTCACCGCCGGACGCGTTGGCGTGTCCGCCACCGCCGAACACCTCACGGGCAAACACATTCACGGGTCTGTCGCCTTGGCTGCGGAACGATATCTTCACCTTGGTCTTGTTCCCGTTGGCCTGTGCCACTTCGGTGGCATTCACTTTGTCCTCGCGCATAAAGCAGGAGTAGTACACATCCTTGATTTGGAGGGGCAGATTAACGATACCCTCGGCATCGCCCGACTGAAAGTTAAAGCGGTATAACTCTTTGCGGCTCAAATAGATAAGGGCGGTATGGTGTTGGGGGAAGATACGCATCTTCTCGTATAGGCAATAGCCCATCAGCCGCATACGGTCTGCCGAGTAGGCGTTGAACACCGCGTCATACACGGCATCCTTGTTCACGCCGCACCGCACCAACTGACCTACTATCTCGTACATCTCGGGGTAGTTGGAGTTGAACGAAAAGTTCCCCGTATCGGTCATCATACCCGTGTAGATACAGGTGGCAAGCGGGGTGGACAGACGGGCGGCGGACAGGGAGGATTGTCCCTCTGCCTGACAGATAAACCGATATACCAACTCGCTGGCGGAGGGGCTGGCGGGGCAGGAGAATACGATGTCGGCAAAGTCCGACGGGTGCAGGTGGTGGTCGATAAGTATCTTGGGGCAGGTCAGCGTCAGCATCTTGTCGCCCAAGGTGCCGATGCGTTTTGGCTCATTAAAGTCGGTACAAACGACAAGGTCGGCACGCTCCAAGAGAGGGTCTGCCTCGGCTTGGCGGTTATCGTAGGTGAGAATGTCGGCAGCCCCGGGCATCCATGTTAGAAAGTCGGGGAAACTGTTCGGCACGATAACGCTCACCGTTTTGCCCTGCTCTTGCAGGTAATGCCGCATGGCTAAACTGCTGCCCATGGCATCCCCGTCGGGGGATTGGTGGGTCAGCACGCAAATGTGCGTAGCGTTTGCAATCAGTTTGCATGCGGCTTCTATGTGCGTTTGGGGAAGGAGTCCGTTCATAGCAGGCAAGGGGGTAGGAGGTTTCACAATTCAATATGCGTGGCTTCAATGTCGCCCGCGAGGAAGAGGCTTGCCGACTCGGCAAACTTGTCGGCACTCTCGGTAGTCAGAAAACGCACGCTGCCCGTGTCGTGGCGCAGGTCGTGGGCAATATCCGTATGGCGGCGCAGGTAGTCCTTAAGACTGCTTGCCACAATTGCCCCCTGCGTTACCACTTCAATGCCCATCCCCGCCACGCAGGCTTGTATCTTGGGCAGCAACAGCGGGTAATGGGTACAGCCCAAGAGAATCGTATCGATGTGCGGGTCTTGCGCTAAGAGTTGCGCGATGTACTTCTCCACAAAGAAATCCGCACCGGCATACCGGTACTCGCCGCACTCAATCAGCGGCACCCACATCGGGCAGGCCTGCTGGTGGATAACAAGGTCGGGGGCTTGGTGCTGCAGTTCGAGAATATAACTCTCCGAAGACACGGTGCCCGGGGTAGCCAGCACGCCGATATGCCCGTTGCGTGTGCGGCGCGGTGCCTCTTCGGCGGTGGGGCGTATCACACCCAACACCCGCACACGGCTTGGGTCGATGTCGTGCTGCTGAATGGTACGCAATGCCTTGGCACTGGCGGTATTGCAGGCAAGGATAATCAGGCGGCAGCCTTGCGCCTGCAGATAGTGTACGGCTTGCAGGGTGTACTCGTAGATAACGGAAAACGAGCGTGTCCCGTAGGGCGCACGCGCATTGTCGCCCAAGTACAGGTAGTCGTACTGAGGCAGTTGTCCGCGTATGGCTTGCAGGATAGTCAAGCCGCCGTATCCGCTGTCAAACACACCAATCATGGTTTACCATACTCTCTTTTCCGCCCGCAAAGGTACTGCTTTTCCCTGACAAACACAATAGGAATACATAGGAACAACGCATAACGGGATACATTAGTTACTGGGGACGCGGGGGTCTTTTTTTGGCTGCTTAAAAACGGGCGTTTTT
>CAVGOI010000041.1:0-19356 GCA_963630875.1 Mycobacteriaceae bacterium
AGGATAGAGAGGGTTTTGATGTACTAAAAAATTGCGTTTCTAAATGGAAACTATATTTTGTCTTTTGTGCCGCGTTTGGTTGTGATGAGAACCACGCCGCCTGCTGCACGGCTACCATAGATTGCCGCCGAAGCCGCGTCTTTCAGCACCTGGATTGACTCCACATCGCCGGGATTGATATAGGCATCTTTCGTGGCAGGATATCCATCGATGACATACAGGGGTTCCACACCGCCATAGATAGAGTTTACACCACGGATATGAATAGAGGCGGATGATCCCGGCGCACCGCTGGTCTGTTTGATTTCCACACCGGGCGTATGACCAACCAACGCCTGCTCAAACGAGGCGGTAGTCTGATTGAGTTCCTCGGTTTTAACGGACGCGATAGCCCCTGTCAGGTCGCTTTTGCGGAGTGTGCCGTAGCCCACAACCACCACTTCGTCCAACACTTCGGTATCTTCGTGGAGCGTTATGCGCAGCGGCGTGGCATCTTTGACTGTAATGCGTTGCGATTGATAGCCCACATACGAGACAATGAGAGTACTCTTCGGGGCAGCATCAATGCTGAAAGCACCGTTAAAGTCCGATACCGTGCCGTTGGTCGTGCCGTCTATCTGGACGGTTGCTCCGATGACGGGCTCGCCTTTGGCGTCCATAATCGTACCGGTTACCTTCACGGCAGGCACGATCTCTTTCCGACTCAGCAGGATGGTGTTGCCTTCTATCTTATAGGCAATGGCAGATCCTTTGAACAGTCGGTCGAGCACGCCGGTTATCTCCTCGTCTTGTGCTTCGATGCTTACTGTTTGGTCGGGATTGACGCTGGGCTTGGAGTACGAAACCGTCATACCGGTCTGTTGTCGGATAGCGGCAAAGACGGTCTGCATGGGGACATCGGTGTAGGTGAATGTTACGCGCTGAGCCACCGCGAAAGCAGTGCCCAGCAGCAAGACTAAGAAAGTCAGTTTGCTTCTCATGATAAACGGGTTAGTTTCGTTTGCTAATGGTTACTATTCGGTTTGCAGTATCGTATTGCGCCTTGATAGGTGACATATACACCATATTGTTTATGACCGCACGGAGGTCATCATCGCTCATAGAGAGTGAGAACAGATTCTCGTAGCAAGCCTCGTCTTGCACGGCAAAAGTAACATCGTATCGCCGTGCCAGCAGGTTTGTCAGTTCCTTCAACGGCATATCGTGCACCTCGATGCGGTGCGCTTTCCATGCCGAGGCAAGATGTGTGTCTTGCGAGCGAAGAACAACGAGCCTGCCGTCATCGCGGCTGTAGCAGAGCAGTTCGCCCGGCTTCATGGTTACTTCCTGCCGATCGGAACAGAATCGCACCTTGCCTTCGTCCAATGCCACGCGCACCATCTCGTCAGCGTAGGCGCTCACATTGAAGCGTGTGCCCAACACTTGGACAGAACTCTCCTGCAGTTCCACCACGAAGGGGTGATGCTTGTCTTTTGTCACTTCGAAATACGCCTCTCCGATGAGCGTGATAGCCCGCTGCTTTGCACCAAAGCGCGACGGAAAAGTGAGGCGCGAGCCGCTGTTGAGGTGTACCTTTGTACCGTCTGGCAGCATAACCTGCAACTGTTCTCCCCGTTGCGTGTACACTTCACGCATTTCGGCTTCAGGTTGCAGAGAATAGACAATTACTTGCCCGACAGCACCTCCCGCCAACAGGAGTACTATCGCAGCGGCAACGCGCGCTATTCTGCGTCCCCATTTTCCTTTATTACCGCGTACAGGCGTATTACCGCGTACAGGCGCGTCGGTGTGCGTGCGCGTATGCATGCGTGTCATGGCTTCCCAGTCCGTGTCTATGCGTGCGGACAGGTCTAACTGTCCTTCTGGGGTGCCGAACCAGTGTGCCACCTCTTTGGCATCTGCGGCGTTAGCTTGGTTGGATAAGACCTTGTCAATCTGTTTCTTGTCCATGTGTGTCTTTTTGTTATGCAACAGTAAGGGCGTGTCAATCCAACATCGACACACCCTTTAGACACACAAGAACGGGAAAAGTACTATCCCAATCGTAAAAAATCGTGCTTTTTTTTGTCTTTCATCTCTTCTTTGAGTGTTTTCAAGGCGGTGGAGTACTGGTTTTTAACTGTTTGCACGGAGATACCCAACGCGTCGGCAATCTCTTGGTTGGTCTTTTGTTCGTATATTTTCATTCTGCAAATCTGCCTGCGTTGATAGGGGAGAGCATCTAACCGCTTGCGCAGTTGTTCGATGAGTTTGTCTTTCTCGTTGCGTTCGCGCCATGTCTCTGCCGCTTCGTATTCTTGTGCATAGCCGTAGAATTTCTGTACCATCATATTCTCATGCCGTAGCAGATTAAGGATGCGGTTTTTAACCATCGTGAAGAGGTAGTTACGCAGGCTTACATCAATGGCGAGGTCTTTCCGGTTTTCCCACAGTTGCATAAAGACCTGTTGCACAATATCTTTGGCGGTGTCCTCGTCTTTGATGTATTTGAGGGCGATGTTGAAGAGCATATCTTGGTAGCGATGATAGAGTTCGGTAAAAGCAGAGGTATCATCTCTCATCAGCAGGCACAGCAAATCGGTATCGGTTGCTGCCGCTGTCGAGGATATTTCCTGTCGTTTGAACCACATATTTGGTAGTAGAAAAAGGTACCTTTTATATCCGCCACCCTGCGGACTGTTTTGCCGCGTTAAATCTTTGTTAAAAGTGCGTCCTTTGCTTGTGTATGTAGGCTAATTGGAGTACTTTTGCAGCGTCTATCAAAGTGGCGGGCGTAAAAGGTAGGTTTCTTTCCCGCCACTTTCTCTTCTCTCCACTCTCAACTGCACTCAACACTTAACCTCAACAGGGCGAAGCCCGCGCAACTCCCAAAATCATCTGTTCTTAAGATTATCCTTCTCCCGAACTTCCGTTTAGCAGTAACCACGACTTTCGAAAGACTACGAACCAACTCCGCAGCAACTACGCACCATCAAAAAGTGTCATTTTTTAAGTTTTTGTCCCCAAAACGAGACTCCCCCATACCCCCTCAAAGAGGAGGCTACAGCGTATATGCAATTCGTCTGACATTCCCTCCTTTGGAGGTGCTTGGGGAGGTCTCCGTCTCACCCACATAATACAACTTTCTTGCACTTTCCGCAAAAAAGTTGTACCTTTGCCGCCCGATAGGCGGGGCGTATGCTATGCGCTGCCCTGCCGGCAAAGAAAATGTTGGAGCCCTATTACATACAAGGTCTTGTGGAGGCGGGTTGCGACGAAGCGGGACGGGGACCCTTGGCAGGGAGCGTGTTCGCTGCGGCGGTGGTCTGGCGACCTGACGAACCCTATTGGGAGCATGAGGATTTAGCCTTGCTCAACGACTCGAAACGCTTGTCCGAACGCATGCGATACCATCTGCGTACGCTGATTGAGCGTTACGCTTGGGCATGGGCAGTGGCGGAGGTGACAGCGGAGGAAATAGACACGATGAACATCCTCAACGCCTCCATCACGGCAATGCAACGCGCAGTAGCACTACTCAAGGTGCAGCCACAAATCATCCTCGTCGATGGTAACCGCTGGAAGCCTTACATCCCCGAGGGGCAGGTGTTGGCGATACCCGCGCAGACCGTCGTAAAGGGGGATGCACGCTACATGTCGATTGCCGCGGCAAGCATACTGGCAAAGACCTACCGCGACGATTATATGCGGCTCATAGACCAAGAGTACCCGCAATACGGCTGGAAAGGAAACAAGGGCTATCCCACGCGGGCGCACTACGAAGCCATCCGCGAATATGGACTGACCCCCTATCACCGCAAATCATTCACTTTATCAAAATAGTATGAGCATTTATGTAAAGAAAGAAGAGCAACCGAGAAAGAAACACGGTTGCCTATGGACGGCGATAGTACTCGCTGTCGCCTATGTCGTATTCTGCGGTGTAGTAGGTGCGATGTTTGGTAATATGTTCTCGACACCGACTGCCACCTTGGAGGGCAATACGGTCTATCGTATTGACTTGGACGGAACTTTGGTGGAGCAGGCACCGATGGACAACCCCTTTGCATCGTTGCTGTCTGGTATCCCCGCCTATTCGGCAGAAACGACGGTAGGGCTCGACAATATACTGGCGAATATCCGTCTGGCAAAGGACAACGATAAGGTTTCGGGCATTTATCTGCGCGGCGGCAGTTTAAGTATGGGGGCTGCGTCTGCGAAAGCCATACGCGATGCCTTGCTTGATTTTAAGAACTCTGGTAAATTCGTGATAGCGTATGCAGAGTCCTACGGACAACTGAACTACTATGTAGCCTCCGTCGCCGATAAAATCTGCCTGAATCCGGTAGGCACCCTCGATTGGAATGGCTTGAGTGCCCAAAAGATGTACTATACGCGCCTGCTCGACAAGATAGGCGTGGAGGTGCAAATCCTGAAGGTGGGTACTTTTAAGTCCGCCGTAGAGCCGTATTTCCGTACTTCGATGTCGGACGCGGACAAGCAGCAGACCCGCCTTTATATGGACGGTATCTGGGACGAGATGACTGCCGCTGTCGGGCAAAGTCGCAAACTGACACCTGCCCGACTGAATGCGTATGCCGATGAATATATGGGCTTGCAGGCACAAGAAAAGTATGTCCGTTACGGCTTGGTCGATACGCTGCTCTATGTGCAGGATATGGACACCCTGTTGCGTCACTATACAGGCACGAAGAACTACAAGCAAATGACCACCGCGCAATTGGCTACCGTCAAGCGTGCTTCCGTGAAGGCCAAAGACAAAGTCGCCGTACTCTATGCCGACGGACAAATCTATGACTCGGGAAGCAGGGGCATCGTAGCCACCGACATGATAAAGACCATCAAGAAGATCAGCAAGGACGACCACATAAAGGCAGTCGTCTTCCGTGTGAACAGCCCAGGAGGAAGCGCGGACGCAAGTGAGCAAATCTGGCATGCTATCCAGACACTCCGCGCCAAAGGCGTGCCAGTTGTTGTGTCAATGGGCGACTACGCCGCATCGGGAGGCTATTACATCTCTTCCGGTGCCGATTATATCTACGCGGAACCAACCACGCTCACCGGCTCAATCGGGATCTTCGGACTAATCCCCAACTTTGGAAAGGTGCGCGACAAAATAGGGATCGACATCGATGGTATCTGCACAAATGCACACTCCGACCTCGAAGAGAACGCCGTATATAAAGGCATGAACAAGGAGGAAAGAACCCTCATGCAAAGCATGGTCGAGCGGGGGTATGACCTGTTTACATGCCGCTGCGCAGCAGGAAGAAACATGTCCCAAGACGCCATCAAAGCCATCGGCGAGGGACGCGTATGGTTGGGCAAAGAGGCAGTGAAGAACGGGCTTGCAGACAGTCTTGGAAATATCGATGACGCTATTTGCAAAGCCGCTGCATTAGCGGGCGTGGAGAAATACACCCTCGTCTATTATCCCGAACTGCAAGACCCGATGTATGAACTGCTGTCCATGTTCGACAATACAACACCGGAGGAGCAACTTGTGATGCAGGTACGGGAGTTGCTCAGCCAGCCAAGAACTATGGCGCTGATGCCTGCCGTCACCATTCAATAAGGCCGCCTTATCAAACGCATTGCCAAGATATGTACGATACCCGTAGCCGCCGTGTACGCACTGGCGGTGCGGGTGCGTAACAGGCTCTACGATGCGCATATCCTGCCCTCGTACCGCGTCTCCCTGCCTACTATCTGTGTCGGAAATCTGGCGGTCGGAGGCACCGGCAAGACACCTATGACGGAGTACATCGTAGCCCTGTTGCGCGAAAACGGCTACAAGGTCGCAATTCTGTCGCGCGGCTATGGACGGACGAAGAAAGGCTATTGCTTGGCGGATGCAACGGCAACGGCAGCCACTATCGGCGACGAACCCATGCAGATGCACCTCCATTTCCCCGACATACCGTTGGCGGTGTGCGCAAACAGGGTGGAGGGCATACGACGCTTGCAGCAAGATTGCCCGCAGATACAATGCGTGGTACTGGATGACGCCTACCAGCATCGGCGTTTGTGTTGCGGCTATTCCGTCTTGCTCACAGCATACGACAACCTGTATGTCAACGACCATTTTCTTCCCTACGGACGCCTGCGGGACAGCCGAAGTCAAAGCCTGCGCGCCCGTATGGTCGTCGTTACCAACTGCCCGCCCACTATGCAGCCCATCGATTGCCGCGTCGTAAGCAATGCCTTGCACCTACCTCACTATCAACATCTGTGTTTCTCGTTCATACAATACGAACTACCTGCCTTGCCCGATACACCGCTCTTGGTAACAGGTATCGCGCAGCCGCAATATATGTTGGCGTATATACAGCAACATTATCCGAAGGCCGAACTGATGACCTTTCCCGATCATCATGCCTACACCCCTGCTGACATACGACGCATAGAGAAAGCCGCTGCAAAGTACGCCTGCGTACTGACCACCGAGAAAGACTGGGTGCGGTTGCAACAATGCGCGCTCCCCGCAACACTTGCCGAAAAGTGCAGGGTGCTCCCCATACATACTGACTTAGGACCCTACAAACATATCTTTGATACCGAGATACTACGCTACATGGAGCATAGTGTTGCCCCCATACAATAGACTATGAACATTCTACGACTATTCCATCGCTTTGTGCCGCCCTATCGAGGGTTGGTGGTACTGAACCTGTTCTTCAATATCCTTTCGACGATACTGTCGCTCTTCTCCTTTGCAACGATAATCCCCGTACTGCAGTTGCTCTTCGGATTGTCCGACCAAACGGCAAGTTACATCGACTTGGCGACAGTGGAAGGCGCACGCGCCTTCGCCGATGCCGCGAAGAACAACCTGTACTACTTCCTGCAACTGCAGATAGAGGAACACGGCGCGGAGGTCGTACTGCTGATGTTGGGCGGTGCCTTGGTCGTTATGACCGGCTTGAAATGCCTTACCGCATGGCTCGCAAATTACTTCATGGTACCTATACGGACGGGCGTACTACGCGACTTGCGCGAACAACTTTACCGCAAGGTAGTAAGTCTGCCTATCGGATTCTTCACCGAAGAACGCAAGGGCGATGTGATGTCCCGAATGACCAACGATGTAGGAGAAGTAGAAGCAAGTATCATGTCCACATTAGATATGCTCTTCAAGGACCCGATTATGATACTCGTGTATCTCATCACCCTCTTTTGCATCTCGTGGAAACTAACTTTGTTCGTACTGCTGCTGTTGCCGTTTGCCGGCTGGTTGATAGGAAGAATAGGTCGCTCACTCAAGCACGCCTCAACACAAGGACAGGAACAAAATGCGGAAATCCTTACCCAAATCGACGAAACCTTGGGCGGACTGCGTGTGGTGAAAGCCTTTAATGCAGAGCAGAAACTCATCGACCGTTTTACAACGCTAATCAACGCAACCCGCCGCACCTTTAACAGGATAAACCGACGCTATTACTTGGCGCACCCGGTGTCGGAGTTTCTGGGTACCGCCCTCATCGCAATCCTTTTGTGGTACGGAGGAACACTGATACTATCGGACAACGCCACTATTGACGCGGCGACCTTCATCTATTACTTGGTCATCTTTTATTCAATCATCAACCCTGCGAAAGACCTTAGCAAAGCCACCTACGGAATACGCCGCGGTCTTGCATCGTTGGAGCGTATCGACAAGATACTCAACACCGAGTCTAACATACGCAATGCCGACCACCCGAAAGAACTGACGGACTTCCGGTCGATCATACGATACGAGAATGTATCGTTTTCCTACATAGCAGGTCGCCCCGTCCTGCAACATATCGACTTGGATATACACAAGGGTCAGACAATCGCCTTGGTGGGACAATCCGGCAGCGGAAAAACCACATTGGCGGATCTATTGCCGCGCTTCTATGATGTGCAGGAAGGGCGCATCACCATTGACGGAGTGGATATCCGCAAGGTACGAACCTTCGACCTGCGTGCGCTGATGGGCAATGTGAACCAAGAGGCCATCCTCTTCAACGATACTTTCTACAACAACATAACTTTCGGCGTGGAGAACGCAACGATGGAGCAGGTGCGTCAGGCGGCGCGTATAGCCAACGCAGACGACTTTATCATGGCTACCTCCAAGCAGTACGACACCACTATCGGCGACAGAGGCTCCCGCTTGAGCGGAGGGCAGCGCCAGCGCATATCTATCGCCCGTGCCATTCTCAAGAACCCCCCGATACTAATACTAGATGAAGCCACTTCTGCCTTGGATACAGAGTCGGAGAAACTGGTGCAGGAAGCATTGGAAAACCTGATGAAAGACAGGACTACCTTAGTGGTAGCCCATCGCTTGTCCACTATCCGTAATGCAGACTTGATATGTGTATTGCACGAAGGACAAATCGTGGAACGCGGACGACACGATGAACTGATGGCGCGCAACGGATACTATCGCCGCCTAATAGAAATGCAGCAGGGATAACGCTTAGATACGCTCCAAATTGTTAAGGTGAATCCATCCGATGTTGTCCCCGACATGAATGCAACACCAATCACCGAGCGTCTCTGTAATATACACCTTCGTTCCTTCGTGGAGCGTAAAGAGGTCGGTACCCGAGCGGTCGGGCGAGGCTTTTGCATTGACAATGCCTTGTGTGATAATGGCATCGGCACGCAAGGTATCGCGACGGTGCAGGCTACCTGCATTAACGCAGGCGGCAACGGAGATAACAAAGGCTATGACCGCCGTATAGAATGCCGTCTTGCGCAGCCACACCACGCGGCTGAAGGCGAAGCACAAACAACCCGCCAGCGTCAGCAGGAACAGCGAAACAGATACCCACATCCAAGTCTGCTCACTCCACATGTTACGCACCGTCTGTAGCCAATCGGACAAAAAGAATGCGTGTGTGTCTTCGATGTTATCGACAATACGCGACTGCGCAAATGCCAAGTTGTGTTTGGCGTCTTTGTACGATGGACGAATACGCAAGGCACGCTCATAGGCGAGAATGGATTGCGCCAACTCACCCTGTTTGAAACAGGCATTGCCGAGGTTGTAATACACTTCGGCTGCCGGCTCAACGGCAAGCACTTGCCGATAGGTATCCGCGGCTTGGTCATAGTCGCCGGCCGCGTATTGCGCATTACCTTCTGCGAACAGCGTTGTGAGCAATATCAGAAGTATTTTCATAGTTTCTTGTTCTCTAATTGGTCGATAATTCGGGTAGTGGCGTTATAGATATCCTCCATCGCATGGTCGGACGCGGGAGCGTATCGGGCAAACTCAGCAGCGGCAAGCACCTTGTTTACCTCACCGACAAGGGCTTCGTCCACCCCTTTTTCGCGCAGGATTTGAGCGATATTCTCTTTGTTCAGTTGGGCGGTAGGAATCGACAAACGGTCGCTGAGGTAGGTCCATGCAGCACGCTCTATCTCCTCATAGAACGCCGTCGGATTGTTCTCGGAAAGAAGTACCTTCGCCGTTTTCAACCGCTTCTGAGCTACCTTGTTAGCGCGCTTGTAGCGCATACGGGTAATATCGGCATTCTCGCGTATCTGCTTGCGGAAAAGTACGAACAACACAACAGCGAGCAGCAACGGAATCAGGTAGCACAACCCATACTGCCAACTACCGAAAGTGAGTCGGTCGGCTATGCCGTGGGACTTGGCTGCGGGCAGCGGTGCCGTGTAGATATAACGGATATCCTCGCCCAACTGTTTGATGTCCTCTTTGCTGACATAGTTGTTTACAACGGCGGAACCGTCCCCTTCGTGGGTACTGCGTGCGATGTGCAAAGTGTATTCGGGCGTGGTGAGGGTACGGTAGGTATCCTCTTGCGTGTCATAGTAAGCAA
Organism: Mycobacteriaceae bacterium; assembly: GCA_963630875.1. Classification (GTDB taxonomy): domain Bacteria; phylum Bacteroidota; class Bacteroidia; order Bacteroidales; family Paludibacteraceae; genus Colicola. The sequence goes on from CAVGOI010000041.1 coordinate 9,822, forward strand.
AGCGCACAGCAGGCAGGGTGTATTCGCCGGCGGCACGCGGAATGGCTAAATACTCAATCGTTTTGGTGCCACTGACACCGGCGGCGGTCGTCTTGAAATTGTTTGTCACCTTGGGGTCGTACACCTCAAAGCCCTCCGGCCAATCGACGGCAGGCGTCTTGAGCAGTTTCATATTGCCCGTCCCCTGTATGGTAAGGGTGAGCGTAACGGCATCGTTGGCAGTCAGTTCGGTGTCGGAAAGCGTACTGTTGAGCGTGAAAGAACCAACGCCACCGCTAAAGTCGGACGGTTTGCCTTTGGGCAGACTCTCTACATGAATCGTAACACCGGGTGCCTTAAGAGAACGCGTCACATTGGTATAACTGCCGAAGAAATCATCGAAGATGCTGCGTACTTGCGCGCGATTCTGCACGCGCAACACCGCTTCAAACTGCGCCGGCTCAATGACAATGTCGCCACTGCGTTGCGGAAAGAGCAAGGTACGGTACAGCACCGCCGTTTGGTAGTTGCGCCCGTTATAATGCTCCAATTCCGTTTGTATCTCGCCCATCTCCAATTCCTGCTTTAGAAAGCCTTTGAACTCCGGTAGGTTGGTATTGTTGGTGAATTGGGCGACATCTACACCGACAAAGTAAAGTTTATAGGACAGCAACAGCACTTCCTGCTCATGCACATGCGTCTTGCTGACAAGGGTGCGGATGAAGATATTGTCGCCCGAAACACTGCCGGACGCATTGCTTGCACTCTCGCTCGTACGGGCGGGCTGCGCCTGTCCGTTGCCGCTTGGAGCGGCTTGCGAGGGCTCTTGGTCAGGCGGCAGAACGGTGATACGAACCCCGTTGGAACTATAGGTGTCACCTCCCACACGAATGGTGGCGGGTTGGAGGGTGAAGGTGCCTTCCTTGTTCGCCATGAGCGTGTAGGTATAGGTAAGGGTGAACGAAGAAGTACGCTTGCCGTTTACAAAAGAGGTGGAAGATGATTGGGAGGTGTAAGGACCTGCCAAGTAATCAAAATCCGTAAATTCCGGAGCGCGCAAGTCTTTACCGCGCTGGTTTACGGTATAGGTGAGTTGAAAAGGCTTGCCCGCTATCACTTGCGCAGGGGCTTGGGCGTGGAACTGCACATCATCGGCGGCGCGGAGTTGCCCCATCGGCAACGCTACGCATAGCGCGAAGAGAATTATCCGTATAGTATGTTTCATCAGTCTGTGCTGTTTGGTTGTCTTTTGGTCTTTTTTTGAGTGCATCACGGGTCTTTTTCGGGCGACTTGTCCGTAGTCTATCCCTTGCTCATCCCTTGCTTATCCCTTGCTGAAACATGGCTCATTTTTCGCGGGTCGTTCGCGGGTCGTTGGCGGGAGGTTTTTACCACTCTTTCTCAACGCGGCGCTTTTTACCCGACTTGCGCTGAAGTTTTTCCTGCGTCTCCTGCTCGTCCTGCTCAAGGGCCTGCAGAATCTGCTCTGCCGTCTCCTTATCCATTTGCCGGTCTTGCTCTTGCTGCGGTTGCTCTTGTTGCTGTTGGTTGTCCGGCTGCTGCTCTTGTTGCTCGTTCTGCTGCTGTTGCTGCTGCGTGGAGTCGTTCTGCTGTTGTTGGTCTTGCTTTGGGTCTTGGTTCTGCTGCTGTTGTTGCTGTTGCAACTGCTGCATGGCTTTGACGAGGTTATAGCGTGTGTCGTTGTCTTTGGGGTTGCGGCGCAGCGACTCCTGATAGGCGGCTACTGCCTTGTCGTATTGTTGTTGAGCGAAGCAGGCGTTGCCTATGTTGTGATAGGTAGCGGCAAGACGCTCCTTGACCTTTTTGCTCTCTTTGCCGTCGTTGCTGCGCAGTTGCTTCTCGGCAAGCGTGTATTGCTCAAGCGACTCGGGGTACTTTTCCTGACGGAACAACGCGTCTCCCAGGTTGTAGTGGGCTTCAAAGGACTTGTCGTTTTTGTCCAATCCCCGGCGGTAATTCACTTCGGCTTCGCTGTAATTCTCCTTCTCGTACTGCTTGTTACCGCGCCGTACATCACGGCTCTCCTGCTGTGCCCATACGCTTTGCGCACCGAGAAGCACCGCTGCAAGGAGTAGAATAGGGTATATCCGTTTCATAGTTATTGCTCGTTGAACAGGTTCATCTTGACGATCCGATGATTTTTGCGCTCGAAGATAAAGAAGTCGATCACCAACAAGAGCAGCGCAATGAGTACAAAGGACTGGTATTGTTCGTTGTAGTCGGCATAAATCTTCGTCTCAAGTTCCGCAGTGGCAATACGGTCGAGTTCCTGTTGCAGGGCGCGCATGGCAGTGTTGGTATTGTCGCAACGCACATAGATGCCGTTGCCCGCTTGGGCGATTTGACGGCACATATCCTCGTTGAGGCGGCTGACTACCACTTGCCCCGCACGGTCTTTTATGTAGTTATTGGTGCCGGCAATGGGAATGGGGGAGCCTTCCGGCTTGCCGATACCTACCACGAAGACCTGTATTCCCGACTCTTTGGCGTGCTTGGCTGCCGCTACAGCATCGTCCTCGTGGTTCTCGCCATCGGTAATGAGGATGATAGCGCGCCCTGCGTCACTCTGCTGCGAGCCGAAAGAGCGTATCGCCGTTTCCAAGGCAGCACCGATCGCCGTACCTTGCGTGGGAATAAGAGATGGGGTGATGGTATTGAGGAACATCTTGGCAGACACATAGTCGCATGTGATGGGCAGTTGCGTATATGCGTCACCGGCAAAGACCACCAAGCCGACCTTGTCGTCCACCATGCGGTCAATCATCTTGCTGAGCATTTGTTTGGCGCGGTCGAGGCGGTTGGGGGCTACATCTTCTGCCAGCATGGAGTTGGAGATATCCAGCGCAATCATTACCTCGATGCCCTGACGCTTCACGGTCTTCTCTTTCTGCCCGTACTGCGGGCGTGCAGCGGCTACAATGAGCAACGCGAGTGCTGCCATGAGCAGGCTGAACTTGACAATGGGACGCGCTTTGGACGCGTCGGGCATCAGTTCCGATACCAAAACGGGGTCGCCAAAGTCCTCCAACTGCTTGCGCTTGCGGCGCGTATAGAGGATGTAGCCGACTACGAAGACCGGTATCGTCAGCAGCCACCAAAGGATTTCTATGTTAGCAAATCGAAACATATTGCGAGTGTTACAAGAGTTAGTCTATTCTGCCACAGTGCGCAGCACAAAACAGCGCAACACCACCTCCAACAGCAGGCACGCCAATGCCGCCAGGAGGAAAGGTGCAAAGTTCTCGGTGCGCTTGGAGTATTCACGCACACGGATTTTGGTCTTCTCGAGTTGGTCTATCTGGTTGTAAATCGCCTTGAGGCTGCTGTTGTCTGTGGCGCGGAAATACTCGCCGCCCGTAGTCTTAGCGATATTGCGAAGTGTCTGCTCATCAAACTCGGAGTCCATGGTGCCGTACTGCGTGCCGTAAGGTGTCTGTATCGGCACGCGCACCTTGCCGTAACTGCCTACGCCGATGGCATAGACGCGAATGCCGTAGGTTTTGGCAATCTCGGCGGCAGTCTGCGGGTCTATCTCACCGCGGTTGTTGCTACCGTCTGTGAGCAGAATGATGACTTTCGACTTGGTGGGCGAGTCTTTCATACGATTGACCGCATTCGCCAAGCCCAAACCGATGGCGGTGCCGTCTTCAATCATGCCGAACTTGACGGATTGGAACAGATTGACCAACACGGCATGGTCGGTGGTCAGCGGGCACTGCGTGAAACTCTCACCGGCAAAGACTACCAACCCTATTTGGTCATCGGGGCGTGCGATTACGAAGTCGGTGGCAACGGCTTTGGCTGCCTCCAAGCGGTTGGGCTTGAAATCCTCGCCAAGCATTGTACCCGATATATCCAGTGCCATCATAATGTCAATACCCTCGGTGGACTCCGACTGCCAACGGTTGTTGAGTTGCGGGCGTGCCAAGGCGAGGCTGAGCAGGGTGATGACCGCTACACGCAGTACGAAAGGTACATGAATCAAGTATGCCCGTAGGCTCTTGGGTTGCTGTTGCAGCGTTGCTGTGGAGGACAACTGTACGGCGGCTTTGGCATTGCGCAGTTTCCACACATACCAGCCCACAACAGGTAGGAGCAGGAGCAATAAGAATAGATATCCCGGATTCGCAAAAGTCATACTTCTTTCTCTTTCTGTGGTTTGTCGTCTTCAGCAGGGGTTATAGGGGTGGTCTCGTGGACAAACTCGTAGGCGTTGCGCAGGCTCATCTCGTTTTCATCGGGCGTTGCCGTCCACTTGGCAAACTTTACCAAGTCTGCCAATGACAACATCTTGCGCAGATGTTCGTAGATCTCTTTCTGCTCTGCCAGCAGTGGCTTTATAGCCCGCAAAGTTTCGTCGGAGGTCTGTTCGGTGCTGCTGACACCATAGCGGCGTGAGATGTACTCGCGAATCACATCGGTGAGTTGGGTGTGATACTCCTTCACCTGCCCAGCCTGCCAAATCTTCTCGGCTTTGATGCTGTCCAATTTCTCCAACGCTACCTCTTCGGCAGGGCGCAAAGGCTCTTTGGGAGCCGCGGGGGTGTATTTTCCGGTGTAGCGGCCTATGTGCCGTAACAAGAAATACAAGCCCACACCTATGCCGACTACCAACAGTCCGCCGAGTATCCAACGCAGTATGCCCCACCACCAAATAGGCGCCCGATATACTCCTTTGATGTCCGTAATGGCGAGGTCGGCGGTGTCTATCTCAAACGGCTGTATCACATTCAGCATCAGCGATTCACTCCAAACGGTGTCGCTGCCCGACAGGAACGCCAGCGGATGAATGTAAAAGAGCGAGTCGGTGAAGGAAGTAAGGGTCAGGAATTGGTTGTATTGCGTGCGTCCGTCGTGCAGGGTGGTGGTGTCCACGAAAGTGCGTTCGACAATCTCGATACCGGGAATCAGGTTTTCGCCGAAGACGGGCAGGGCGACCTGCTCGTCCGCCGTGCAAGTGGCTTGCAGGTGCAAGTCGGTCTGGTCGCCGATAAACAGGGTGGTACTATCGATTGCGGCACTTACCACTAATGCCAGTATCGTCATTAACATCGGAACAATTGCATTAAGGCTTTCACATAATCTTCATCTGTCCGCACGGCGACATGGTTGATACCCAACTTTGTCAGCAGGGTGTCCCACTGCTCCCCGTGCCGGCGCCATGCAGTGGCGTAGTTGTTGCGCACGCTCGCAATGGCAGTATCTGTCCAAATATCCTTTCCTGTTTCGGCATCGCGAAACTTCACCAACCCGATGTCCGGTAATTCCGCCTCGCGACGGTCGTAGATTTGTATGGCGTTTATCTCGTGGCGGTTAGCGGCTATCATGAGCGGTTTCTCCAAACTGTCCGCTCCGATAAAGTCGGATATGAGGAAAGCGGTGCAACGGCGTTTCTGGGCACGGGCGAAATACTCCAACGCGCCTGCAATATCCGTGCCGGTGGAGGTAGGTTCAAAACTGAGCAGTTCGCGAATGATGTGTAGCACATGCGTCTTTCCTTTCTGGGCAGGGATATATTTCTCGATCTTGTCCGAGAAGAAGATGACGCCGACCTTGTCGTTGTTTTGAATGGTGGAGAATGCCAGGGTGGCGGCAACTTCTGCCATCATCTCGCGTTTCATCATCGAGAGCGTGCCGAAGTTGCGGCTGCCGGAGACATCCACCAATAGCATTACCGTCAGTTCGCGCTCCTCTTCAAACACCTTGATGTAAGGCTTGTTGAGCCGCGCTGTAACATTCCAGTCTATGGAGCGCACATCATCTCCGGGCTGATACTCACGCACCTCCGAGAACGCCATACCGCGCCCCTTGAACTGCGAGTGGTATTCACCAGCGAAGATGTTGCGGCTCAGCGACCGCGTCTTTATCTCAATCTTCCGGACCCGTTGTAGTAATTCTTCCGAAGTCATTCGCTCAAAGCACAATGCGTTGGCATTCTGCGTAATTGGTTAAGGTACTTGGACAGCGTTGAGTATCTCGGTTATGATATCTTCGGAGGTGAGGTTGTTGGCTTCCGCCTCGTAGGTCAAACCGATACGGTGGCGCAGTACATCGTAGCACACAGCACGCACATCCTCCGGTACTACATAGCCGCGTCGGTGGATAAATGCATAGGCTCGCGCTGCCAATGCCAGATTGATACTTGCACGCGGCGAGCCACCGAACTGTATCATCGGTTTGAGTTTGTCGAGTCCGTAGGCTTCCGGCTGACGGGTGGCAAACACAATATCCACAATGTATTTCTCAATCTTCTCGTCCATATATACTTCGTGTACAATCTGGCGGGCTTTCTGTATTTCCGCCGTGCCGAGAATGGGCAGCACTTGTGCGCTTTCGCCGGTGATGTTCTGCTCGATGATTTTTTGTTCCTCTTCTTTCTTGGGGTAACCAATAACGACCTTCAGCATGAAGCGGTCGGTTTGTGCTTCGGGAAGAGGGTAGGTGCCTTCCTGCTCAATCGGGTTTTGCGTTGCGAGGACAAGGAATGGTTCGGGGAGTTTGAATGTCTCCTCGCCAATCGTTATCTGCCGTTCCTGCATAGCCTCCAACAAAGCTGATTGTACTTTGGCAGGTGCACGGTTAATCTCGTCTGCAAGCACAAAGTTGGCAAAGACAGGCCCGCGCTTCACGCGGAACTCCTCCGTCTTTTGCGAATAGATTTGGGTGCCAATCACATCGGCAGGGAGCAAGTCCGGCGTAAACTGGATACGGCTAAAGTCCGCCTTCACCAATTGTGCGAGCGTCTTAATAGCCAAGGTCTTTGCCAGACCGGGGACTCCTTCGAGCAAGATATGACCGTCTGCCAACAGACCTATCAGCAGACTTTCTACAAGGTGTTTCTGCCCGACAATAACTTGGTTCATTCCCAATGTGAGGGCGTCCACAAAAGAACTTTCACGCTCAATGCGCTCCTGCAGTTCTCGAATATCAACGGTAGTTTGCATATTGTTAGGTTGTTTTGTATTCTTACACGGTAGCGGGGAGCGGCTGTTCACTCCGACAGGCGCAGCCCGCGTCCATTCCATAATATACAAATACCGTGCCGAAACGCGTCCATGGATTACAATAGGAGGCTGCCCTTGCGGGCAACCTCCTGTTATAGCGTACGCTTTATCGCATTTATTGCACCTCAACGCCCGTAAGCGTGTAGGTCTTGTTGCCGCGGCGAATGAGCAGTTGTCCGTTGTATAGCACCTTCTGTACGCCTGCCGTGCTGTCGGGGCGCACCTCGCTTACGCCACTTGCAGCGGCGTCATACACGATATGCACATCTAAGTCGTAGGAGTTTTTCGCCGTCACTTCTATTTTCACTTGTCCACTCTCGTTGTAGGAAACGGTTACCGTGCCGGATACCAAGAAGTAGAGTCCTGTGGTACTCAGTCGCTTATCTCTCGTCATTATACCCGTGTAGGAACCGGTCAGTGCTGCGCTCTCCTCGTCGTACAGGATAATTCCTTCGGAGGCAGTAACGCTGTTCGGCTTCAAGGAAGCATCGATGGGATAGACGCCTGCTACCGGCATGGTATCCCCTTGGATGACCGCCTCGCCTGCTTGGGTATTAAACTCCAAGTTGAGCATACGCAGGTCGGTTATCCCCAATGCCTGGAAATAGATCCTGTTGTCCGACTCCCACTCGTCCGCTGCGAATACGGCGATGTCCGCTTGCGTGTAGGTCTTGGACAAGTCGCCGGACGGGGTGTCGTAGTTCAATGCCCCCTCCACATACTTGTAGAAGGTGTTGAAAGTAAAGACATAGGCAATCAAGTCTTCGCTGAGCAGGGTCGCTGTTACGGCATAGAGGTTGTCGCTCTCGGTTTCCGTAATCACAAGGGTTGCGTCCAAAGTTTCCAAACGCATGCCTTCCTCCTCGCCTTCCATCGGGATTTCAACGAAAGTGTAGTAGTTGTCGATATCCTCGTCGCCGTACATCGAGTAGGTGCCTACAGGGTTGGTCGGGTCTCCGAGGAAGCCTAATTGCATCCCGATTTCCGTGTTGGCGTAGTAGGTGGTATAGAGTCCCGTCTCGTAGTCAAAAACCAAAGGTTGTATGTCGCTGAATGCCACCTCCACCGTATCCGTGGCGGTGGGGATTACGAAGGACAAGTCCAATCGATAGCGCGTCATATCGTCGCCCAACAGGTAGCCCGCGAGGGTCTTTTCGGTGTAGTCAATCACCACAGAACCTCCGATAAAACTGACCGCCTCCTGCTGCTGCACCAAGTAACTGCTCTGGAAGTCTTTCGCGGTGAAGGTGCCGTTGGGCTCAACCGAAGAGCGGAGCATGATGCTCAATTCGTAGTCGTCGTTGCTTGCGGAGATGAAGACAATGCCCATCGTGCTTGCAAAGGCGGCATCAATACTAAGGTTGGTAGCCACAATATCCACCGTGTCTTTCACTTCGGGGAGAGCCTTCAGGAAGGTTACATCGTACCACAGAGTATCCTGCCCCATCATTTCCAAGCGAATCGCGTACTTATCTCCCTCCACTGCACCGACCACGCTGGCACGGTCGCCATAGACAGACTGATAGACGGTGTCTGTGCCGCTTGTGGTGGCGACAAACGTTTTCGTACGGTCTATCTGCTTGGCGGCGTAGGAGCCTACAATTTTCGTTGCCGATACGCCGACGGAGGCGATATATTGCTTGTCGGCAGTCGCGCCCGTAACCTGCCATGCGGTTTTGTCGGTCTGCAGGTCGGCATCCGGCACGATGAGGGTAACGGTGTCTTTGGGCAGCAGTTTGAAATAGGAAACCGTGATGTAGCCCACACTATCCACATGGAAGCGACCGTCTATCTGCAGCCCCGTTGCCGTCCTCGCGAAGGTGATTTGCACGGAGTCAAACAACACCCGCGTGAGTTCTATGGAATCATTCGACAAGTTGGTGCCGGTCCACAAGGGTACGCAATCGCCCAAAGTGTATTCGCCAAGCGGCTCTTCACCGTTGTTGGCAATGCCGATGGTAATGTAGTTGGCCGGCATATCGCGCCCGTCGCTGAACATAATATACCACGCTTTGTAGCCCGGGTAGTATGTGGCTTCATAGGTCAGGCTGTCGCCTACGATTTCATTGAACGACACGGTTCCCATGGGGTTGAGCGTGTCCGCCGCCTTCCGATAGGCGGGCAACGATGCGGGGGCATCGGAGCGCCGGATATCCTCCACCCACGCGTGCGCGGTAGGGGTGGCGTTGCGCGCCGCCTTTGTCGGGAGAGATAGACCGTTTGCCGTTGTATAGGCACGGGGAGCAGCCCAAGATACGGCTGCTATGCTGATGGTCAGCAATAGAGTAGGGATTCTTTTCATAATGGTTGTGATTTTATAGTGATTCTGTGTGAAACCGACCCGTACGAGGTCGCTTTTTCCATAGCATTTTTTAGCGTTTTCCGTAGCCTTTTCTTTGTCTTGGTACGGAAAAAGTTGACTCAAAAATAGAAAAAAAATGAGTCAAAAAAGTGAAGAGTTATCGAGAGTCTCTGGGTCAAAATCTCGAAAAAAGACGCATTACGCAGCAGAATTTAAGCGTGCGAAAGTG
>CAVGOI010000042.1:0-16895 GCA_963630875.1 Mycobacteriaceae bacterium
GGGTGGTTGGGTGGGGGTTGCCACGGGGTAACAGCGGGGATATAGAAGACCCCCTTAGTCCCCCTTCAAAGGGGGAGAGACTCACTATGACCTCCTCGGAGAGACTCACTATGACCTCCTCGGAGAGACTTACCCTGACTCCTCGGAGAGACTCGCTATGACCTCCTCGGAGAGGGAAAAGAGACCCACCCCTTCGAGGGGGAGGGCGTGAGAAAAAAAGTAATGAGATATTTGCGGGAATGATGAAAATGTCGTAACTTTGCGCCGTTTTTGAACAAAATGTTGCATTGTAAAGACAAAATAAATCCTTTTGAGAGGAAAAGAAACCTCTCTGAAAGCAAAGAGAACCTCTCTTGGGGGATGAAACGCCTTGCGAATAGTCTTTTAGGGGGGGGGTATTTGTCCATTCGCAAGCAAAAACCATCCGACCCGTAAGGGGTGGGGTAATACATATAACGGGTGGAGCGCCATCCGTAATGAGCAGGCTGCCGAAGTGGCGGGCTGCTCTATGGGTTTTTTAAGGGAACTTCTATAAATCACTTGGTGGTGATTTGTGGAAGGTTCCCTTAATTTTTTAGGGGACTAATGGGGCAATAGGGCAAATAGGGCAAATAGGACTAATGGGAAAGAGGGGGAATGCCGCAGGCGGGGGCGCCCGCGTCCCCAGTAAGAATTGACGACGCGAGCCGCGTCGTCCCCCAAGGGGGGGCAATTATGAATTATGAATTAGGAATTATATGAAGCGTGTTATAAGGAGTATTATAGGGAGTATTGTAGGATTTATTGTAGGGTGTTTGAGCGTGTCTGCACAGAGTGTGGGGGCGGTGAGTGTGGCGCAGGGGATGGTGAGTGCTGAGGGAGTGGGGGCGACGACGCTGACGGTGGTGGTGAGCGCCTCGACGGGCGATGAGGTTACGGGCGTAACCGTCAGCCTCTCGAATGAAGCGTACGGGTTGGTGTATGCCGATGTCGTGCTGCAAGCCGACGGCAAAGCCGTATTTACCCAAGTGCTGACCACCGAGAATATCCTCACCATCGATGGCACCGCCCTCGGACTGACACGGCGCGTGGATACCCTTGTGGTTACCCCCGACCTGCTGCACATGGTCGTGTTGGACGAACAGACCCGACAACCCTACGCCCTGCGCGCGGAGTTGGCACACGATGTGTACAACGGCACCGATGTGGCACACCTGACCTGGAACCAAGAAGAGCCTGCCCTCGAAGACGACTTTGAGTCCTATCCCGATTTCGCCATTGACTTCGCCCCGTGGACGGGTATCGATGGCGACAAGGCCCCAACAGCCCAAGTGCAGGGCAGTTACCCCAATGCCCAACTCAAACAATATGCCACCATCTTCAACCCCCTGACCATCGAGCCGAGCGTGTGGTTTGACTACCCCGTGTTGCGCCCCTATTCCGGCGCACAGTATGTGGGCTTCCTGCGCACCGCCGACGGTACTGCCAATGACGACTATCTCATCTCGCCGCGCGTGAAGATAGGGCATGACTTTGTGGTGCGCTTCATGGCGAAAGCCGCCGACAAGTACAACGAGCATTTCCGCGTGGGCATCGCCGCCGGTGTTGCCGCAGGGCAGACCCCCACGCAACAGGACTTTGTGTGGCTGACCGAAGGCACCGACCAATATGTGGACTACCGCCGCTGGCAGGCTGTGGAGTACTCGTTGGCAGACTATGTGGGGCAAGAGGTGTATCTGTGCATCCACTACCTCTCGCAAGCCACCTTTATGCTGATGGTGGACGACTTCTATGTGGGTCCCTCCGAAACGGCCAGTGAACCCCTCAACCGCTATGAACACCACACGATTGTGGTGGACGGCGACTCGGTGGGGACTGCCACGCGCAGCACTTTCACTACGCCGCCCCTCTCCGCCGGCAAACACCGCGTGGGCGTGTACAGTTCGTACCGCCATGCCCGCACCGACACGGTATGGACGGAAGTGGAGGTACCCGATGCAAGCCACTATGCCGCGTTGACCCTGCAGGTTGCTACCAACAACGGCACTGCGACTGACCAAATGGCTGCCCTGCTGAGCGCGGACAGCACCCATACCCAATATACGCACACCCTGACGGGCGACCAATGCGTATGGCTCAGCCTGCCCTTGGGCGACTATACCCTCTCGATGGAAGAACCCTATTTCGTGCCCTGCAAGCAGAGCCTGCACCTGAGCAAAGACACGACAGTGCAGGTGGTGCTGGAAGAGAAAATAATCCGCCCCTACAACCTCTATGCGGAAGTAACCCGACAAGAAGACGCCTACCGCGGCACGCTGATGTGGAACCGCAACTTGGGCTTCCACGAGGGGTTTGAGGACTACGAGGCATTCACGCAGACCTTCGACAACTGGACAACCTACGACGGCGACGGCGGCACGAACTACGCCATCAGCCTCGGCGGCTATACCATTACGATGGGCGACTACGGCAGCAGCAACCAATCGTCCGCCCTGATATTCAACCCCTATATGACATCGCCCGCCGTGTATCAGGATACCTATTTCCTGCCGCGCGAGGGGGAGCAGTATGTGGCGTTCTTCTGCCCGCAGGGCAAGAAAGCCGACGACTGGTTAGTCGCCAAGAAGATCAAGGTGGAGAGCAACTGGGTGGTTCGCTTCTGGGCCAAAGCGTACAGCGAACAGTACCCCGAAACGGTGGATGTGATGGTGCGCACCGAAGGCGACCTATGGGAGAACTTCCAATCGTTGGGGCAACAGGTGTTCAAGACCGGCGAATGGACGCAATACGAGGTGTCGTTGGCCGCATACGAGGGGCAGGAGATTGAAGTGGCGTTCCACTATATCTCCAACGACCAGTGGTTGGCGCAGATGGACGAGGTGTATATCGGACCCTATACCACCACCGACACAGAGGGAGAAGATGTGGGCAATGCGTCGTACAATGTCTATTTGGACGAGGTGCTTCTCGGCAAGACCGCAGAGACGCAATACGACTTGGGCGAACTGACGGTCGGCAAACATACCGCCGCGGTGCAGGCCGTGTACCGCAGCGGCGAGTCGGAAGTGGCGACCTTGGAGTTTGAGGTGCACGCTACCGGCATACCAACGATAGAAACAAGCGAGGCAGATTCGGTGAGCAAGTATCTGCACCACGGACGAATCATCATCCGCCGTGCCGACCGGTACTACGATGTGATCGGACAACTGCTTCGCGGAGACAATAAACCCAAATAATAATTAGTAGTAAGGCTTATGAAGAAAAAACTGACCGTGTTTGCTACGCTGCTGCTGAGTTGGGCAGCCGTTGTAGCGCAGGAAACTACCATCTTCTCGACAGACTTTGAGGGCTGGAACGAAGAGGACAGTATCGTGTTCACCGCACATGGGTGGACGGTGATTGCAGACGATGACCCCGACAGCAGAGACAAATGGAAAATATCATACAACGAAAAAGGTGGAACGATGTCCGGTCTCTACTGCGCGACAGCCGGTGCCTGGAACAAGACCGAAAAGCCCAACGACGAATGGCTTATCACGCCGGAGATTGATTTGACCGATGAGACCGCAGTAGGCTATTGCTTGGAGTTTCTGTGGCAAGTGTCTCCGGCTGTCCTCAAAGCCTCTACCGGCGGCTATTGCGCTTATGTAAAAGTAAAGGTGGTCGGCACCGACACTTGGGACCTCATCTTTGATGTCGCCAACCAAGAGATGGTGGAGTTGAGCGGGATAATATGGCCTTATAGTTCGTGGGCTATCAATCACTCCGCCATCGACCTGACCGCCTACAAGGGGAAGAAAATACAAATCGGATTCCACTACCACGAGTTGGAACTGTTTGACGCACCTGCCGGTGCCGAAGGTCCCGGTTGGGGCGGTAACTCGTTTACCATCGACAATGTGGCCGTCAAAGTGCGTGCACCGCAGGTTGAGCCTATCGTGGAAACGACGACCAAGGACTATACTTTCAGTGCTACCTATATCGGAACCAGCACCTCGACGGGCAACCTGTCGCTCAAAAATGTGGGCGTAGGGGAGTTGGAGGTGTTGTCGGTGGAAGGGTTGGACGGCACGGACTTCACCTGCTCGCTCGTACCGGGCGCTGACAAGGCGAAGAAGAACGAGTCGATTACCTACCGCGTGGTGTACACCCCGACCCTTACGGGGCAGGCAAGCGTTACGATGACCATCCACACCAACGGCGGCGATGTGGATGTGGCGTTGAAAGGCTCGAAAGTGATTATCCCCGACGGCTACACCTATCAGGGCTTTGAGGGCGTATGGCTGCCGGCGGGCTGGACGATGACGGGCGAAGCATGGCGTGCGCTGAACGGCAGTTTCTCGGGCAACACCTGCGCCATCGCCTCGGCGAATATCACGGCGGGTGAGTCGTGGCTCGTATCGCCGCGTATTGACCTGAGCAAGGGCGGCACCTACACGGTATCCTTCGACTTCTACGAGTCGTGGGACCAACTCGGCGAGAGCAGTTCGTCGTACCCCGACAACGGGTTTATGGTGGAGTTCTCGGTGAACGGACGCGAGTGGACCACCGTGTATGACCAAGACAAGAAGCAGAAATACAACGACCGCGTGCGGTTCTCCTATACGATATCCGATGTCGTGTCCGACAGTTGCTATGTGCGCTTCGGCTATATCATGGACGATGAGTTGGACACCGAGAATATCGATACCTACGATTTCAGCATCCTCTATTTGGACGATGTGGTGCTGCCGCCGCTGTACGGCGCCGGCGACAAGCCCGGGGCTTCGACCGTGGTCAGCCCTGCGGACGGCGCGATGAATATCAACTATCACCGCCCGCTGCTGAGTTGGAACGAGGTGCAGTTTGCCACCTCCTACAAGGTGAATATGGGTACGGCAGCCGGCACATGGGATGTGCTGAGCGGGTCGGAGACTACCGCCCTCAGCCTGACGGCACCTGCCCTGAAGTACAACACGACCTACTATTGGCAAGTAGTGGCGGTGAACGCCAACGGCTCGACCGAGAATGCGCCCGTATGGAGTTTCACCACGATGCCCGACCAGACCGTGCGCACCTTCCCGTGGTTTGAGGGCTTTGAGAACAACGGCGACAGCAAGACGCCCCTCGGATGGGAGATTGTGAAACCCGATGTTGCGACCACGCGCTGGGACTGCTCGAATACCTATACCTACGAGGGCAAAGCCAAGATGTCCGCTTTTGGCATCACCGCCGACACCGAGACCTGGCTCTGCACGCCGGAGATTGAACTGCCCGACGACGAGATGCAACTCTCGTTCTTCTGGGGCAACGGCATGACCATTCAGAAACAGACCACCGGTGCGGAGATGAATACCACCACCGAGCCGGACGATATCGACGCTTGCTATGCCGAGATAGAGGTGGACGGCGAATGGCACACCCTCGGGCTTATCAGCCAAAAGAGCGAAGTATATTACCGCGAGGTGTATGACTTGAGTGCCTACAAGGGCAAGACCGTTATGCTGCGTTGGCGTTACCGCGTGTTCAACAGGAACTGGCGCGGTGTGTCGTTGGATAACATTGCGATTGCCAGCAAGTCGGCGGTAGCGGCGTATTTCAATGTGTCGGAGTGGGCGGCAGGCACTATCAACTACGGCAAGAGCCTCTCGTCGGGCAGCCAACTGAGCCTTGTCAACGGCGGCACAACGGCGTTGGAGGTGCAGGAGGTATCCACCGCCCTGCCCAAGAACTTCGCCTGCGACATCGAGTCGGGGGCTACGGTTGCTGCCAACGGCGTGCTGCCGTTTGCGGTAACCGTCTATGCGGACAGCGTAACGGCGGGCGAGTACAAGGATACCCTGATTGTAACCTTCACCAACGGGCAGTCGGTGGAGTTGCCGCTCCAGTTCACCTCGCTGGCAAAAGACATGCTCTATTTTGACTTTGAGCAGGACGCGCACGGCTCTCTCTCGCCCATCGGCTTGACCACGAGCGACCAGGACGGCTATGCCAACTGCGGCAGTATGGGTATTGACTGGCCGAATGAAGGCACAGCGTATGCCTACTGCGTCATCAATATCGACTCCGAACACAGCGATTGGCGCAATGTCTATCCGATCTCGGGCAACCAAGTGCTGAGCGCGAGTGCACCCTACAACAGCGGCGACAACTATAGCAACGACTGGGTCATCTCGCCGCAGTTGCGTGCCACCGAACAGTCGGCGTTCTCGTTCTACGGCAAGAGTTACGGCACAGACGACGACTTCAACGACTTTGCGCCGCACTACTACGAGATTTGGGTCAGTACCACCGACAACGCAATCGCGTCGTTCCAGCAGGTGGGCCAACGCGCCCAAATCAGCCGCAACGATGCCAAGTGGTATCCGTACAGCGTGGATTTGAGTGCGTATGCGGGGCAGAATGTCTATGTGGCGTTGGTTCACCGCGCCAACTCGAGCGGGTATATCGCCTTCTTCGATGACTTTATGTTCAGCCATTTCACGGACGCGTCCGAATCCATGCCGGAGGGCTTGCACTATATCGCCACCGAGGGCAATGAAGTCCGCAAGGTGCTGATGGGCGGGCAACTCTATATCCTGCGCGGCGACAAGATGTATCATATCACGGGCGTACCCGTGCGCTAATCCGCACGCTTTGCCTTGTATGCGGGCGGTTGCCGTTTGGGTAACTGCCCGCAGGCAGGGGTAGGCGACACCGAAAAACAAACACAATTCATGGTTCAACTTATAAAACACAAACAATTATGAAAAAATCTTACGCTTTATTGAGTGCACTCTTGTTGGCAGCCGTCAGCCTGTGCGCACAGACAACGGTGCCTACGGGCTATATCGAGAAGGGAGCCTTCTCGGAGAGTTTTACGGATGGATTTGAGACGAGTTCCGATTGGAGTTCATCGTTCGCCGTTCCCTTTGGCTGGGGGTATCAGCAAGGCACGCCGTCGAAGTCATACAGCACAAGCACATCGTCTGCGGTCAATGGAAAATATGTTTCCTGCTCTTCCAACTTTCTACAGACCGACCAAACAGCCCCTATTCTGCTGATTACGCCGATGTTGAAAGGGGCGATAACTTTCTATATCAGGCCATATAAAATCGGAGAATGGCATGTTACTACCTATTTGGCAAACAACAAGAGTTGGGTGAGAATCTACGGCGGGACGCTGAATACCGAAGACGGCACCATCACCTGGGACCTCGAAACCCCGCTCTTCAACGAGGTGTTTACGGCAGTTCCCACGGGGGCTGATTCCAACGGCTGGATTCAGCGCACTTTCACAACGACCGACTACAAGTTCCTCGGTATCCAGATGAGTTATGCCGGCTTTGACGAACTGACGGCAGAAAACCATTGCATGCTTATCAAGAAAGTGGTCAACCCCACCAAAATTGCCAGTGATTATACCGATAGCAATCCGCTCTATGCGAATGCCGACGGCGAGGCGACATGGACGGGTACCGTAACCGTAAAGAACGAAGGCGATGAAGAAATTGCAGCTAACACCGTGACTTTGGCGGTTGCATCCGGTGCCACCTACAGTGTAACCACTACGACAACCGAATTGGTACTTTCGGAGGCTATTCCCGCCGGCGAAGCGAAGGACTTTGTCCTGACGCTCCCCGTAAAGTTGGTGAACCCCCTGGCAGACGGGCGTTCGGCAATCAAAATAACCAGCACGATTAACAATGTTACGAACAAGGATTTGACGGCGCAATCGTCTTGGTTTACCGTAAAGACGCTGGCACCGAAGTTGGTGGTGAAGAATGCAAGCGACTATGATGTAACAAGTAATGAAACGAAATTGGGCTTGGTAAAAGCACCGGCTTCCACGACTTTCAAACTGAGCAGCACGGGCGGTAGTCCGGTGGTGCTGAACAGTATTACCTCGACCATCGACAATCTGACCTTCACGGCGGACGATGCTACCCTCTCATTCCCCTTGACCATCGAAAAAGGTACGAGCAAGACCATCACGATGACCTTTGGCAATATGGGCAGCAACAGCGGCACCCTGACTTTCAACTACGCCAACAACTACGACAAGACCACCTACACCGTTGAATCGAAGACGGTATCGGTGGTGGTAGCCGACCCCGCCCTCTATTTGGAGGAGTTCGCGTCCACGCTGCCGCAAGGCTGGATAAACGAGGACGGCAGCAACTGGGCATGCCGTACCGCCGGAGGGACGCCTGCGAACAGTTATGTATATAACAGCAGAACCGGCGAGAACACCCTGTATCTTATCTCTCCCAAGTTGCACTTTGACGAGGGGCAGACCCTGTCTGTTATGGCAGGAGGGCAAAGCACCTCAGCGCAACTCACCGTGCTGACCTCCACCGACCGCTGCCATTGGACAGAAGTGGCGAAGAAGACGACCTGGACGACGACCGTATCGACTTCCTCTTTCAAGACCGAAAACTGCGAGTTGATAACCATCAATATGCCTGCGGGCGACTGCTATGTGGCATTTGCTTCGGGATATGCGTTGATTGACTATATCATGGGCGGCACCAAGGTTACGGTAACCGATGACCTCTACGCCACTATCAGTGGCGCAGACGACGCCATGGTGAACTACGAGTACGCGTTGGCGGTTTCGCTGACCAACCTTGCGGAGATTGCCTACGCGGATAAGGATATCGTATTGGAGTTGAAGAACGGGGATGCCGTAGTGGCTACCGATACCCTGCCCGCCATCGAGGCACTCAAGAGCGGTATCAAAGACACCCTGCGCTTCACCCCGCACACCGCTGAAACGGCTACCCTGACCCTGACGGTAAAGAAAGGCGAAGATGCGTTGATAACGCTGACCAAAGACATTACGGTAGCGGAGGAGACGGTAGCGATTGTCGTGGTAACCGGAACGCAGGAGGGTACGACAGATTTTGATGTTCCTTTATATACCAACTACTACAATAGCAAAAGTGAGTTTATTTACACTGCCGATAAAATCGGTTTGGCGAAAGGAACGAATCTGACCTCGCTTACCTTCCCCTATTACAATACCTCAAAAGAGATTTCGGGCGATGTGAAGATTTGGCTGCAAAATACGGACGATGACTTGGTGGGGGATGCGTTTACCGATGTGGCGACTATGACGAATGTGTTGACTAAGGATGGTTATGTTTTCCCGCAAGAAGGATATTCTTCCGCTTGTGTGGACAGGACTTTCACTTTCTCGGCTCCGTTTGCATACACCGGCGGCAACCTGCGTGTCGTAATATGCTGTGAAGATGAAAACAAAGAAGGAGGTTACACCAGAACCGGTTGGGGGTATGAAACCGTTTCGAATAGTGTGATATATAAGTATAATGATACTTATGCTACTTATTTGAATGCAGCACCTACCAAGAAAGATAAACTGCCGATAGCCAAGATTGGCTATTCCAAGGAGTTGCCGACTATCTCCGGTGAGGTTATTCTGGCAGACGGTAGCAAGGCAGGCGCAGGCAAGAAGATTGAGGCAAAGAGCGGCGAGGTGATTTACACGACCACCACGACGGCAGAAGGCACTTACAGCGTTACCATTCTGCAAGACGGGCTGACTTACGACTTGTATTTGGACGGCGAGAAAGTAAGCGTTGGGATTGTGCTCAACGAGACGACCTTGGTGGACAATACCGTAACCGTGAACATCAATCTGAACAATACCGGCACCGGCGTAGCCGACATCGCCACCGAGGCAGTGCGTGTGCGCAAGGTGCTCCTCAACGGGCATCTCTACATTGAGCGCGGTGCAACGCTGTACAACATCAACGGTCAAGTGGTGAAATAACCTGCTTGCCCTACGAAAAAGAGGCTACCAAATGCGGTAGCCTCTTTTTTTTGTAATCACCTCAAGCCTCTCACAATCCGCTCGGCGATATAGGCTTGTCCCTCTTCGTTGGGGTGAATGCCATCGGCGCAGAGGTAGCGGCGGTACTGATGCCCCACCAACAGGTCGGAGGTGATATCCACCCAGCGGGCTTGCGTGCGTTGTGCCACTTTCCAAGTTGCCATGTTGTAGAGTTCATGCCCCGCCATGATGGTCGTGGTGGAGCCGTCTAACCACCGCAGCACATTCTGCCGCGCCTCCTGCGTCCAGTCCGCCGAGAAGAACGCGAAATACCGCTCGGCGTCCATGGGCGGGAGCGACAGCACGATGGGTGTGCAACCGGCTTGCCGTACTTTTTCGATAACCCGCTCGTAGGTCTGTACGAATATGCTTAACGGGGTGCGCGGCTCATGCTTCGCCTCGGGGGCTTGGGCGATAGCCTGCCAGTCGTAGTCGCTGTCGTTCCCGCCATATTCCAACAGGACATAGCGGCTGCCCGCTATCCGTGCGAGGGACTTGTCCAAGATACGCTCGCCCGCCTCAACGGTGCAGCCCATCTTGCCGAGGTTCACCACCTCGCTCTGCAAGTCCTCGCCGCAGCGGTCGATGATATTCTTGCCCGACAGGGCGTAGCGGTTGCGCATATTTTCGGTGGTGAGTATCACACCTTTGATGATAGAATCACCCAATGCTGTCAGTTTCATGTTTTTGTACCTTTTCGTCTTATTGCGGTGCAAAATTACCGCTTCACGCCGACTCGGTGAAATCTTGGTGACAGTACGGCACAGTTTTTGTTGAAAACCAATATAGCGTGATGAAAACGCGTATTTGGTGACGAAATAGGCATATTCTCCATTTCGTCACATCAAAGAAAGGGACTAAATTATGGCAAAACTACCCGCACTCTTCCGCACTATTCGCTTCAACCTCCTGTATGTGTTGGGCATTCCCGCATTCTTTCTGGGCTTCGTGCTGCTCTACAAGCCTGCCCTCATCGTCCGCCTCATCGAGATAAGCCCCGACCGCTTGAGTTTCAACACCACTATCATTATGTGTATCCTGTTGGGTGTGCTGTTCCTGTCGCGCACGCTGCTGCTCACGCTGTACCGCTATTTGGACATGACTTGGCTGAAACTCTTGGCTTGGGAGGCGGCGGAATTAGTTGGCATGAGCCTCTTCACTGCTCTTTATGTCGCCCTGTCCTACCACGGCGAGATGGGCTATTTCAGCGCGGTGGGCTATTGCGCCTTCAGCCTGCTCCTGGTTACGATGTACCCCTATGTCGTGTTCAACTTGGCGGGTGCCTACGCCGGACAGGCGCAGGACGCTGCGCCGGCCGATGATTCGCTCATGCGCTTTCGCGACAACACGCAGAAAGTCAAGTTGCTCATCGCGTCATCGGCGGTGCTGTATGTGCTTGCGCGGGAAAATTATGTCTATATCTACTACTTGGAAGGCGAGCGGGTGAAGGAGTTCCACCTGCGCAACTCGCTGCGGGCGTTGGAGCCGCTGTTGCAGAAATACGGTTTGCAGCGTTGCCAGCGGAGTTACTTTGTCAACCCCAAGCACATCAAAGTATTGCGCCGCGAGAAAGACGGGTCGATTGTCGCGGAACTGAATATCCCCAACCTGCAGCCCATCCCCGTGTCGCCCAAATACCAGGACGCCCTCAGCCAATGGCTGTGAGCCTTCCCGTTCCGAGGGCGTTTTTTCAGAGAGCGTTAAAGAAGCGGTGCAGGTCGGTCTGTGCATCGAGGTTCATCTTGGCGCGGAGGCGGTAGCGCATCATCTCCACCCCGCGAACCGAGATGTTTATCAGTGGGGCTATCTCTTTGGTCAGCAGCCCCATACGGATATACACGCACAGTTTCCGCTCCTGTTTGCTCATCCACGGATAGGCGGTCTTGAGGCGGGTGACAAACTGGTTGTTCACCATATCGAAGTTCTCCTCAAAGCGTTTCCAGTCCACGCTGCTCTCGCTGTTGCGCGACAGGCGGTTCTGCAAGTTCTGCATACGCCCGCGTGCTTCCACCACCTTATTGTCGTTCAGGCAGTCCATCGCCCGCCGTATCTCGCTCAGCACTTCGCTGTTCCACTCTTTGCGGTTCGCCTCCGTGAGCAGGGCGCGGCTTAGTTCGCGGCTTTTGTTCTGCAGGTCAAACTGGGCTTTCTCGTTCTCCAGCTGCAAGATACGCATCTGTTGCTGGCGTATCTCCTCGTTTTTCTCTTGGGCGATACGCAATTTGCTTGCTTGCATACGGCGGCGTATCCGCCACACCGCGTAGGCGATGCCCATCAGCAGCAACACGGCGTACATCACCTTTGCTCCCGCCGTCCAGTAGAACGGCATACGGATGTGTATAGGCATCGTACGGGCAATGATTTGGTCGTTGCGCGAGAGCATCTCCACCTCGAGGAGGTACTCCCCCGAATGGAGGGCGATAAGGTCGCGCACGGGCGTGTCGCGCCATTCGGTAAAGTCTTTCTCGTTGGGCAGCAGGCGGGTGCGATACAGCACCTTGTCCCGCGTAACATCATTGCCGCTCAGTTGCACAAACAGCGAGTACACCCCCGCCGGCAGTTGCAGTTCCGCCGCCTCGCCCGCATACGACTCTCCGTACACAACCTGCCTGTTCTGCGCCGTTGTTACCCGCCGGATGTACAGGTTCTCTGCCGCAAAAGCCTACTGCTCGTCGCTGAGCCGGTAAAAGCCGTTCACGCCGCCGATGACCGCCTCGCCGCTGCGGAGGAAAGTGATATTGGCAAAGCCGCCGATAAACAGATTGGGGTTGTGCAGTACCTCACAGGTCGTGCCGAAATCCGATGCCCCACTGGCATGCCGCACATTGAGGCGTCCGTCGTACATATACCACACATTACCTTGCCCGTCCTCGCGCATCAGCACATACCGCCGCACGCCGGACAGACGGTCGGCGGCAGCCGCGTCCTCGCGCAGCACCCCCGTGCTGTCGATGATGCCGCAATAGTGGTTCCCCGTCAGCCATAGTTCGTCGCCTATCCGCGCAAGGGAATAGGTGCGTTGGGCGGCAGGCTGTCCGATGATGAGTTCGGCGCTTATGCGGTGCCGCGCACTGTCAATGGTCAGCCGCTCCACACCGCGCGAGGAGAGTAGCCATATATGCCCCGTAGCATCTATATCGTAGTAGAGTGCCGTTTCGTTGAACCCGTCCAAATGGCGCACCTCCCATTGGCGGTTTCGCCGTTGCAGGGTGTAAAAGCCCGTGTAACTACCCGCAATGGCACGCCTGTCCGTCAGCGCCCGCACGCTCCACACGCCGTCGCTGCACTCCACGGGCTGCAGCCGGTCGCCCTCCACCACAAACAAGCCGCGGTTGTGGCAGCAGAACAGCGTACCGCCCACCTCTGCCACATTCCACACCTGCCCCAGACTCCCCGCTATCAGCCGCAGCGAGCCATCGGGGCTTTGTTTGTAGAGTCCCTGATTGGTGCCGAGATAGAGTGTCCCGCGGTACTCGCACGCCGTGTAGCCGGAGCCGTAGTCCGTGTTCTTGTCGTGCAACTGCAGGATAGGTGCCACCGTCGGGATATAGTCGATACCGTTGTCCAAGCCCAACCACAGGTTGCCCTGTCGGTCGAAAAGCAGGCTGAGCACGGTGTTGTTCTGCAGCCCGTCCTCGCGGGTCATATAACGGCCGTTGCATCCGTCCAGGTCCGTCCACACCACGCCTTTGCGCACCGTGCCAAACGCCAAATAGCGGTCGCTGACCGCCATCGTATAGAGTTGGTTGGAGCGGATATAGTCGTCGGCGTCCGTCCGAAAGCGTCGGATACGGGTGCCGTCGTAGAGCCACACGCCCTGAAACGCCGTGCCGATTAGCACCCCGTGTTCCTTGTAGGGGACGAGTGCCGCCACCAACGCGCCTTGCAGTGCCTCCGCGCCGCGCAGGGCGTGCAGCCGGTTGCCGCTGAGCACATACAGGTCGCGCGAGGTGGCGATATAGAGGTTACCGTCCACGAGGAGCGAGGTGTAGATAATCACGCTCGGGTCTATCACCTCCACATGCCCGTTCTTGTCGGACAGGAAGATATAGTTACGGGTCTGCACATAGAGTTGCTCATCCGTGCAGTGCAGCCGCCACACCTCCCCGAACTGCCGGTAGCGGGCGGGTAGCGAGTCCGCCAAACTGCGGTACACCAATTCGCCCCGTTCATTGGGCGCGAACAGACCGAACTCGTCGGTTGCCCCCACATAGAGCGTGCCGTCATTACCGCGCACCACCGAGCGCACGGCGGTGGAGTTGCTCACGCCGTACAGGTTCCACGCGCTGCCGTCGTATTCCAACAGCCCGTAGTTGTTCGCCACATAAATCCACCCGTTGTCCTGTTGCGCCATCGCCCAGTTCTGGGTACCGCCGCCATACACATCGGGTGCGAAGTGGTGCACCGCCGGCGTCCATGCCGCACAGAGCGGCGCGGACAGCCCGCAGGCTATCCCAAGCAGGAGGATATGCCGCAGGCGGCGCATGGGTCAGGCAACTTGTATGGTCATCGGATTGATTCGTGCCAGTTTCTGTTCCGCCAAATCCCGTGTGATACGGTATTCGCGGATATTCTTCTGTGCGGGCAACGCATACATGACATCGGTCATGATGGTCTCGGTGAGCGAGCGCAGGCCCCGCGCCCCCAACTTGTACTCTATGGCTTTGTCCACGATATAGTCGAGGGCGTCGTCGTCGAAAGCGAGGGTGATACCGTCCATGGCAAGCAGTTTCTCATACTGTTTGGTGATGGCGTTTTTCGGTTCGGTCAGGATATTGCGCAGTGCCTGTTTGTCCAAGGGTTTGAGGTAGGTCAGCATCGGCAGCCGCCCCACGATTTCGGGTATCAGCCCGAAGGCTTTCAGATCTTGCGGTGCGATGTACTGCAGCATATCGGTCTTGTCCACCTGCCGTGTCTTTTGCGCCGCGTCAAAGCCCACCACCTGGGTGTTGAGGCGTTGGGCTATCTTGCGTTCGATGCCGTCAAACGCTCCGCCGCAGATAAACAGGATATTCTGGGTATTCACATGGATAAACTCCTGTTCGGGGTGTTTGCGTCCGCCTTGGGGCGGCACATTCACCACCGATCCCTCCAACAGTTTGAGCAACGCCTGTTGCACGCCTTCGCCCGACACATCGCGGGTAATGGAGGGGTTGTCAGACTTGCGGGCTATCTTGTCGATCTCGTCGATGAACACAATGCCGCGTTCGGCTTGTGCCACATCGTAGTTTGCCTCTTGCAGCAGGCGCGAGAGGATACTCTCCACATCTTCGCCCACATAGCCGGCTTCGGTCAGCACGGTGGCGTCCACAATGGTAAACGGCACCTTGAGCATTTTGGCGATCGTGCGTGCTAGGAGGGTCTTGCCCGTACCCGTCGAGCCAACCATGATGATATTCGACTTCTCGATTTCCACATCGTCCTCCGTATGCGTTTGTAGGAGGCGTTTGTAGTGGTTGTACACCGCCACCGACAGGTGCTTTTTGGCGTCGTCCTGTCCGATGACATATTGGTCTAAGAAGGCTTTTATTTCGGTGGGTTTGGGCAGGTTCGTGAGTTCGATATCCTCGCCCTTTTTCGCGCTCTGTTCCCTTTGTATCTGCACCAACATATCGTGTGCGGCCTCAATACACTCGTAGCAGATATAGGCTCCGCCGTCGCCGTGCATCATATAGGGGGTTACGCGGCCGCAGAACGAGCAATGGGTCATTTTTCGGGTTGCCATACCAAGTTATCGTTTGTCATACACTTTGTCTATCATACCGTAGGCGAGGGCTTCGGCGGCGGTCATCCAGAAGTCGCGGTCGGCGTCCTGGCGTATTTTCTCCACGCTCTGTCCCGAGTGGTCGGAGAGTATCTGATAGAGTTCGTCTTTGAGTTTGAGGATTTCCTTGGCGGTTATTTCGATGTCGGAGGCTTGTCCTTGTATGCCGCCAAGGGGTTGATGAATCATCACGCGGCTGTGGGGCAGGGCGGCACGCATGCCTTTCTCGCCGGCAACCAACAGCACGGCGCCCATCGAGGCGGCCATTCCCGTGCAGATTGTCGCCACTTTCGAGCGGACGAACTGCATGGTGTCGTAGATGCCCAAGCCGGCATATACCGAGCCGCCAGGGGTATTGAGGTAGATATGGATATCGCGTTCCGAGTCCACCGAGTCCAAATAGAGCAGTTGTGCTTGTATCACATTGGCGGTGTAGTCGTTCACTTCGGTGCCGAGAAAGATGATGCGGTCCATCATCAGTCGTGAGAACACGTCCATTTGGGTTACATTCAGTTGCCGTTCCTCGAGGATAGAGGGACTGATATAGTTCGCAGAAACTCCCGCATGGGCTTTCTCGGAGGCTTTCATCGTATCCTCCACGCGCATGGAGTTCAGTCCCTTCGCCACGGCGTACTTAAGAAAATCGTTCATTGTATTGTCGTTATGTTGTTATTCGGTTATATTGTATGTTGTTATACGGTTGTTTATATGTTTTATACGGTTACATTGTATGTTTTATACGGTACATTGTGTGTTGTTATACGGTTACGTTGTATGTTGTTATACGGTTGTATTGTATATTGTTATACGGTTACATTGTTGTTATATTGTTATTCCAAAACCGCCGCAAAGGTACAACTTTTTCACGATATGTACAACATCAAATTACAGTCGCCGCATAGTGGACACCGCCTAGTGGACGATGCATAGTGGACACCCTAGTGGCTCTCCCCTCTATTCCCCTATATCCCCCAGGTCTTCTATCCCCCCTACACCTCCTATATCTTCTCGTCCCTCTCGTCCCTCCAGATCCTCTAGATCCTCTAGATCTTTTAGATCCTCTAGATCCTCTAGATCTTCTAGATCCTCTAGATCCTCTAGATCTTCTAGATCTTCTAGATCCTCTATCCCCTCTCCCCCCCCCCAAAAAAAATACCCCCATTAAACATTAGTCCTCCCCCGCTCTTACCCTGCTCTTACCCTGCTCTTACCCCGTGGCAACCCCCTCCCAACCCCCTCCCAACCGCCCCGCAACCACCTCGCACCTACCTCCCAACCGCCCCGCGACCACCCCCAATCCTCCTCCGTCCCCCCCCCCCCCCCCCCCCCCCCCCCCCC
>CAVGOI010000043.1:0-16780 GCA_963630875.1 Mycobacteriaceae bacterium
CCACCGAGTCGAGGGCGGCGGCGCAAGCACTGCTCAGCGTTACCTTCACGCCGTTCAGCACGAGGGGGGTCAGTGTGCCTTCGGTGGTGATGGCGACATCGATGAGGGTAGCATGCTTCTGGTTACGCACCACGGCTTGGGTCGAGGCTACTTGCAGTTCCGTGGT
The DNA here is from genome assembly GCA_963630875.1 of Mycobacteriaceae bacterium. GTDB lineage: Bacteria > Bacteroidota > Bacteroidia > Bacteroidales > Paludibacteraceae > Colicola. Next base: position 167 of record CAVGOI010000043.1, read on the forward strand.
CTTCACCGTCATGGCGACGGGCGTGTACTCACTCACGGTGGCGTGCCAGCCTTCTTCAGTGTAGTACGACATATCCGTGTTGGCATTGAAGACAATGGTGATAGCACCGTCCGCCGAAGTGGAGCGTATCTTGCCCGGACCTACCTTGCAGTTGGTAGCGTCAGCCTGCCACAGCAGTTCGCCCGTAGTGTCTGCGCCCGCGTAAATTTTGTAGTCGGCGCGTACCCCATAATAGGAAGACGACGAGTACGCTACCGCAAAGTCGGCAAAAGTCATTTCGATGATATTACCTGCAGTAGTCGGCACAAAGGTAGTGATTTGATTGCCCTTTTCGGCTTTGTAATTGCTGCTGAATTCGCTCGCCACGGTGTGCGTGTAGGTCCATGTGCCGTACACGCCAATGGTCTTTGTACCCATCACCGAATGCCATACATTGGCAATGGTCAGCGCACCTTCGGGCGTGGAAAAGCCGGTATATTCCTCCGTATCGGCGAATATGGCTTTGGTGCATTGTGCGTCCACCTTGTTGCCATTCTGTGCAGTGGCGGCTATGTCGTAGGCGAGGTGAAGGTAGTTGTCGCCCTCGCGCAGGGTAATGCCTTCGTGGGTAGTGATAGTGATTTCATCGCCATTCACCGTTGCCTCGCCCACCTTGGTACCGGTGGCAAAGGTGCTGCTTGCGCCCGTGTAGTAGAGCGTGGCTTTGCTTATTTGTGCGGCGGTGCCGTTGGTGCTGAAGGTCATGGTTTTCAGTACTTTCGCCGGTTCGGTGTTCTCGGTTGTCAAGCCAATGGTCAGTATCGGCACATCGGTCGTTGTAGCAGCCACGCTCGCACTGGTTGCGCGTACCACGCTGCTGCCCGTGAGGGTCATTGCCGCTGGCTCAAACTCGCTTGCCACACCCTCGAAGCCGCTGCCTTGAACGTAACTCGACGGCGTCAGACTCTTCAGGTAGAGGGTAAGTGCGCCGTTGGAAGCGGTACTTTTCACAACTATATCGGCAGGTTTATCTTTCTCGGCGGTGTACAACACTTCGCTGCTCGTGGCATCGCCATTGTAGATTTTCAGTATATCTTGATTGCCCACACTCACCGACGAGGTGGTGTAAAAAATACTGATATTCTTCAAATCGAGTTGCACTTTCTTGCCTGTGGTAGCGGGCAAAAAGGTAACCCACCCTTCAAAGTTATTGCTGATTTTACCTTCCGCGCCGCCATCGTCATAAAACTTGATATTTCTGTCGACATTCACCGTCAGTTTCTGCCCGTTTACCATCAAGATGATGGGTTGCACGGTGAGTGTGGCGGGTGTGGTGGTGGTAAGTGCGGTGTAGCCGTTGGCGGTGGTAATACCTGTGATGGCGAGTGTGGCTTGTGCGTCTATGGCAGCCGTGCCGAGTACATCGCCACCAATGCAGTAGCGATTCTCGCCCGCACCGAATGCTTGTGCTGTCGTTGGCGTAATAGTGTATGTGCCGCTGTTCTCGCTGATAGTACTCTTAATCTCGGTGAGTGTGGTGGTGCGCTCGGCATTGCCTGCGTAGAGTTTCAAGGTCGTAGGGTCGAACACCGTGCCGCTCGTCTGTGCTAATGTGAAACTGATGCTCTTCAGCGCATCGGGATTAACAAAGCCCTCGGCGGTGATGTTTACCGCTCCTAAACCGATGCTTTGTTTGCATGCCCAAATATCGTCCTTCACCTCGGTGTAGTCGGTGGTCGCCGCGCTGATGGTCATATCTTTTATCTCTACGGCACGCACTATGGCTTTCCAACCTGTACTTTTCTTTGCCCATTTGAATACAAAACAGCAACTTAAAGCCCCCGTTGCATCAGTGGATGTGTAGGTGAGATTGGAATAAGTACCGTCCAATTCCGCCAAGCGATTATCGGTAATCGACGAGAATGAGTTTGTCGATACGCCACTCGTTGTGGTTGGATATTCTACTTTCGTAGTATCAAATACACCGTTGTAAACATATAGTTTAGCAGGGTAAGATGAACCATCGTTTTTTACATCTACTTCTTCAAACGCAATTTGAATGGCGTAATTCTCTTCTGCAGGTTTGAAGATTGTAGTTGCAAACGAGTTGTTCGAACTACTTGAGGCAATATCGTCCGTGCCTTTGTAGTCGTAGTAGGTGACAGGGTTGTCCTTGTCCACCGTTACGACCTGTTTACCGAACTGCGGCATGAGCACATCGGTGGCCTGTACGCCGCACGGGATGAGGGTCATCAGACCCAACAATCCGCATAGAAAGGATTTCTTTTTCATCTTGTTTTGATATTAGTTGTGTTTATAAATTGCATTGTTTTCGCGGCGTGGCAGGCAGCCGCAGGCACAAAAAAGCCGTTCAACTCTCGTCAAACGGCTATCAGTCATTGCGTTACACATATACACACCCGCAGCGCACCGTGGCGCAGCGTATTCGTGCATTGCTTGTTGTCGTATGCTCTTTCCTCGAAAGCCGGTTGACAGAACACGATTGGCAGGTCTTCTGACTTGTTTGCCCTGTTGCGCCTTCCCATGCGAGTTGTCCTCGTACAGTGACTGATTTGCGACAGGGCGGAGGTCGGTTCTCCGATTAGGGAGGTCCGTTTCTCCTATAAACTTACAGCAGCGGGACTGTCCGGGAGTTTCACCCGATTCCCTTTTAACATCTGCCTTAGGCGGTGTTGCGGACGGCAGATGACCAATGTGTTTATTCCCATATATTTCTGCTTATGGCAGGCCTTTCCGCCGAAAGACGCTGCAAAGGTAGTGCAAACATTTCATACCTGCAAATTTTTAGGGGACTTTTATAAATTGCTTGTCCTAATTTTGAATAATTTATTACAAAACGGGGAATTTATAAAAGTCCCATTAATATCTATAAAAACGCTTCGTACAGGGGACAATCTCGGATCGATATCCATAGCACACCCATAGCACTACCATAGCACTACCTTACCACTTATGACTTTTATAAGGGTTTTGGAGAGCTTTTAGCAGGGTTTTAGAGCGATTTTACACGGTTAATTTTCGCATCTATTAAATTCCATTAACATATAAAGCCCCGCAAAGCCATAACCCCCTAAAACCCCTCCTTTGGAGGCGCTTGCGCTGATTGGGGAGGTCTGACTCTCTATGACGACGCGAGCCGCGCTATCCTCTATGCACAGCATCGTCAAACGGTTTGTACCCAACCGACCGCAGGCGAGAGAGCCCCCCACTGCGCCCACGGGCTTGTGGGACCCCACAGGCTCCCGCGTCCCCAGTCAAGCACCGCTTATCATCCGCTTATCCACCGCTAAATCAATTAAGGGACAGAAAAAAGCCGTCTCGCGACGGCTATTTTTCCACGGTATTAGTCTGTTAAAATCTAAGGTACAAAAAAGATTGTGTCGTTTCTTCTTTTTACGGGTGCAAAGGTACTGCTTTTGAACAGCCCCTACAATACCTTTTTTTATGTTGTGTAACACATTTTCAGAAGAAATCGCCGCAATATATGCTGTACAGCATAAATATCTATCATTTTGTTATGCGGGAATGAAGCCCACGCTACCGTTTTTCGAGTTCAATCACCTCCAAATCGCGAATATCGGTGCCGTCAATGACAAAACGCAACAAGGTCTGCACAATCTGCCACCCCTGCTTGCCCGCCGCACCCGGATTCAAGGTGAGGAAATGCCAGTTGTTATCGTACTGCACTTTCAAGATATGGCTATGCCCGCAGACAAAAAGGTGGATATGACGCTGCGGGTCAGGCGACGATTGGCACTTACGAAACAACGGCAACAACCGCGGATTGTATCTGCCCGGGTAACCGCCTATGTGCGTGAGCAACACCTGCACCCCCTCCACACGAAACGAATATAACTCCTGCAACGAATAGCGCACCTCCCCACCGTCCATGTTCCCATATACGGCACGCGTCGGCTTGAACGCCCGCAACGCCTGCAACACCTCGGCGGAACCGATGTCCCCCGCATGCCAAATCTCGTCCACATCCCGGAAATGCTCAAACACGCGGGCATCCAACAGCCCGTGCGTGTCGCTCAAAAGACCAATCTTCGTCATCGTTGTGTAATGCGCTCAATGGAAAAGATACTCAACAGAACCAACCCAACTGCAACAGACAGAAAAAAGACGATGTCGCGCAAGTCCACTACACCGCGGGATATGCTGCGATAGTGGTCTTGCAACACCACCCAAAAGGCGACAAAGCACGCCACGGCTCCCATGAGAAACGCGAGCAACTGGCTGCGCGTGAGCGTGCCTGCCAACAAGCCAATCCCCGTGAAAACGGCACTGAGCAACGCCAAGCCGCACATCGAACCGACAAACTGACCGCTGTCGATATTGCCCAAAGGCTCCGCCATGCTGAACACAATGCCGTAATGCACCCAACAGGGCAACAATGCCATCAAGGTCAGCAGCCATGCCGCCAAATACTTGTCCACCACAATACGCCACAACGGAAACGGCTGCGCCTGCAAGAGCAGCCAAGTGCCACTGCGCCGCTCCTCAGAGAAAAGGCGCATGGTCAGTGCCGGACAGAGCAACATCAGCAACCACGGCGAGAGTTGGAACAACCCGTCCACCTGCGCATAGCCCGACTCGATGACATTCCATTCGCCCGGGATGACCCATAGAAACAGACTGATAGCCAGCAAGTAAAGCCCGATGACGATATAGGCAATCGGGGTGGAGAAATAGTAGGATAATTCTTTGCGGAACATAGCACTTACGGGCGGTTGAGGATGGCACGATAGTCGGCAACGACCTGCCGGAAAGTGTCGCGGTACTGCGCGGGAATGGGTTCTGCCGGCGGCGAGACCATCTTCAAAGGGTCAATCGGCGTGCCGTTCTTCCAAACCCTGAAGTCAAGGTGCGGTCCGGTGGAACTGCCCGTACTGCCCACATAACCAATTACTTGCCCTTGTTGCACACGCTGCCCGACCTGCAAGCCTTTCGCGTATTTTGAGAGGTGCAGATAGGCGGTGCTGTAGGTGGAGTTGTGCTTTATCTTAACCGTGTTGCCGCCCCCGCCCTTGTACTGCCGCATCGTCACCACGCCATCGCCGATGGACACGACCGGCGTACCCGCAGGCGCCGCATAATCCACGCCCGTGTGGGGACGCACAATCTTGTAAATGGGGTGCTTGCGCGCGTAGGTGAATTTTGAAGAGATACGCTTGTAGTTGAGTGGGGCTTTCAGAAATGCCTTGCGCAGACTCTGTCCGTCGGCGTCAAAATAGTTGTGCGTGTTACCTTGTTCAAACCAGAAAGCCTCCTGCCAACGCTTGCCGTGGTAGAAATTGGCGGCATAGATGCGCCCGATGCCGATACGCGTGGTGTCGATATAGAGTTCATCGTAATAGACGCGAATAGAGTCGCCCTTTTGCAGCCCGAAGAAATCAATCGTCCATGCATAAATCTCACTGAGTTCGAGGGCTAACTCAACCGGTAACTGATTGGCTATCATTGCGTTCCACAGGCTGGATTCTATGACTGCTTCGGCAGACCGAGCGCGGTGGATAGTCGGTTTCTGCAGATGCTCCACATGAAGGGAATCCGTCAGGTGCAGTACAACGGCCTGCCCGAGAGCGGGGACATACACAAAATAACACAGACGCTCCGTGCCGGTCGAATCGGGCTGCGAGAAAGTGTAGTATGTCTTCCCCGGACGAATGGAACGCACATCAAACTCATTGCGCTTGAGTTGGGAGATGCCTGCTATCTGCTGACGGGTTGCTCCCATCCGTTGGAACACACCACCTAATGTCTCGCCCGATCGAATCACACCGGTATCCACCCGAAAAGAATCGACTGCAATGCCAAACTCATAACGGACTTCGCGGACAGATTCTGCCGCCGGCTTGCCGGCTTTGCCACAACCTGCCAGGCAGCCGCACAGGCACAAAAGGAAGAGAAAGGGACGACGCATGCTATTGCTTCTGCGGATAATGGCGCGTTAGGGAATTGAGTTTCAGGCGAATAACACCCAACAATGCCTCCGAGAAGATCCCTCCGGACATCTTGCTGGTGCCAAGCACGCGGTTGATGAAGATAATGGGGACCTCCACGATACGGAAACCGCATTTGTAAGCGGTAAACTTCATCTCAATTTGGAACGCGTATCCCTTGAACCGTATCTTGTCCAACTCGATGGTTTCCAACACCTGACGACGGTAGCATACAAAACCTGCCGTCGTGTCGTGAATTTTTATACCCAACACCAGACGCACATACTTGCTGGCAAAATAAGACATCAACACGCGCCCCATCGGCCAATTCACCACATTGACCCCACTGACATAGCGGCTGCCGATGGCCACATCCGCGCCTTGATTGGCACACGCATCATAGAGTTTGAGCAAGTCCTGCGGGTTGTGCGAGAAATCGGCGTCCATTTCGCAGATATAATCGTAGTGGTGCGCGATTGCCCATTGGAAACCCGTGATATAGGCGGTGCCCAACCCCTGCTTCCCATGCCGCTCAATGATAAAGAGGCGGTCGGCATAGGTGTCTGCCATCAAGTTCTTTACGATGGCGGCCGTACCGTCCGGCGAGCCATCATCAATAACCAACACATGGAATACAACCGGCAATTTCATTACGGCAGTAATGATAGCCTCAATATTCTCTTTTTCGTTGTAGGTGGGGATAATAACCAATCTGCTGTCCATAGTCATGAGGAATTAGAGTTGTTCATCGGCGGATAACGGCACGCGCAGCAATGAGATAATGTTGTCGTTGAGCGTGTAAATCGGGCTGGGTGTCAAGCGCTCCAAGGGGGTAACAAAGATGTCTTCACCCGCCACGACACCGGCATCCAACAACGCCTCCGTAACCGTATTGAATGCCACCTTGGGGTCGTTGTTTTCGTGGCTCAAATGACAGAGGAAGACATTGCGCATGCCCGTATGGTAGTTTTCCGCGAGCAGAGCCGCGCAGACGCTATTGCTTTGGTGCCCGCACGGGGAAAGAATGCGCTGCTTGAGATAGGTGGGATAGGCCCCGTTGAGCAACATCTGCTCATCGTGATTCGCCTCAATCACAATATGGTTGGCTGTTCGCAAGTACGCTGCCATCTCCTCGTTGGGTTCACCGCAATCGGTGGCTATCATGAAGCGTTGTTCCTTATAATCAATCACATAACCCACACAATCGGTAGCGTCATGCGATATGCCGAAGGTCTGTATGGTCATCCCGTTGAGTTCCCATGCCTGCCCCTTCTCAAAGTAATGTTGCGAGGTGCGCAGTTTGACCTGAACGCCGTAGTTACGGTTGATACCATCGTGAATCTCGCGGGTGGAGTAAATGGGCAAATGCACTTTCTCGCCCAATGTGCCCACAGCGCGTATATGATCGGCATGGTCGTGGGTGATGAGTACGCCCATAATGTTGGCATAGTCCAAGCCCATATCCCGCAAGTTCTTCTGGATGGTACGCGCCGAGATGCCGGCATCGATAAGAATGCCGCTTTGGTAAGTACCCAAATAGTAACAATTACCGCTGCTACCGCTGGCAAAACACCTGAATATGAGTTCGTTATTGTCCATTGCGTGTGCCGAACACTCTTTCGCTATGCCAAATCAATCTGCAAAGGTACGAAAATAGTCCTGAATCTGCAAACACAGGGTGTGTATTTCTGTCGTGCCGTCGTTGTTCACGATATAGTCCGCGCGGTCGATATCCCCAGCCGTATCTTGCGCCTGCATACGCGCACGCACTTTCTCTTCGCTGATGTGGTCGCGCGCTATGGTACGCTGAATGCGGATCGCTGCGGGGGCTATAATGGCAATGACTTTCTCGCAGAGTTTATCCAATCCGCTTTCAAACAAAATAGCACTTTCCACCAAGCAGATGGGTTGCTCAGGGTGTTCGTGCGCGGTTTTGTGCACCCACTCCTGCAGGTCGAAAGCCACGGCGGGATGTACAATACGGTTGAGTTGCTCCAAAAGGGCAGGCTGGCGAAAGACCTGTTTGGCAACGAGGTCGGTATGGTAGGTGTTGTTTTCCAGCACCTCGCTGCCAAACAACCACTCAACCTGCGACCGCACCATCGGATTGGTCAGGATGATATGTTTGGCTTGTTGGTCGCTGTCATAGGTAGGATACCCCAACTCGCGCAATCCTGCCGCGATGGTACTTTTCCCGCTCCCTATTCCTCCTGTAAGTCCGATAAGCATAGTGTTATTTTTTTTAGAATTGAAAATAAATGAATGCCTGCAAGTCTGCCGTAATGAACTGGTAAATCAGCACCACCACGCCGACGGCGATGAGTAGAATCACCCACACGGGCAACAAACAGAAATTCAGCCGATACCAACGCTTGAAGCGGGCAGGCAACCAATGGATTACCATGCCTGCAAGGAACAGGAGTACGACACTCCGATACTGCCACAGAAAGTCCGGAATGATGTTGCTGTTCCACGCTCCACCGATTTGCCCGACCATGTTTCGAGCCGTTTCCCACGCTTCGCGGTTTGCCGTCGCGGGGTCTAAGTTACTGCCGGAGCGGAAAAACAAACGCGTAAAGGTGATGAACACGAAGGTCTGCAATACCGCCCATGCATTACTTGTCCATTGCAGAATATGGGTATGGAGGGAATCGGCCGTATGGGGGCGCAGATACCCGGTGGAATGCCCCCACCAATAGAGGTACCGTATGAAAGTACCAACCCATAGAACCAATACCCATACGCGAAACAGATTCAGCACGGGGTATGCCCACAAGGTGTTGGCTACGGTCAAGCCGATGGCTGACACCGTAACGAGCCCCATACGAATATGCCAACCCATTTTCTGCCAGAGTTTATAGACTATCAGCCCTATCCCGTTTAGCCCTCCCCATATCATAAAGTTCCAACTGGCACCATGCCACAAACCGCCGAGCAGCATTGTGATAAAGGAGTTGAGGTTGGCATACAGCAGTTTGCGGTGCGCGGGAATGCGTATGGCGACTACCACGACCACGATAGCCAACGCCAATATGATGGCGGATATCCACCACGAACCGGTCAGTATCAGGGTAACAATCGCGATGATGGCAATCCAGAAATAAGTCCCGAATGTAGCATTGCGGTTGCCGCCCAAGGGGATATACAGGTAGGTTTTCAGCCAGCGGCTGAGCGACATGTGCCAACGCCGCCAAAACTCCTGCGGGTTGCGCGATTTATAGGGAGAGTCGAAGTTCTGCGGCAGATAGAAACCCATAAGCATTGCCACACCGATGGCGATGTCGGTGTAACCGGAGAAATCGGCATACACCTGCATGGAGTAGGCAAAAAGCGCAAAGAGGTTCTCAAAGCCGCTGAACAGCAGGGGATTATCAAACACACGGTCAATGAAGTTTACCGCCAAATAGTCGCTGAGTATAATCTTCTTGCCCAAACCGTTGAGTATCCAAAACACGGCAAGCCCTGCCAGGCGTTTGCTCAAACGGAACGGACGGTACAACTGGGGGATAAATTCGTTGGCTCGCACAATAGGACCGGCAACCAACTGCGGAAAGAAACTGACATAGAACCCGAAATCGAGAATACTTTTTACGGGTTGTATGCGTCCGTGGTACACATCGGCTGTGTAGGAGATGACCTGAAAGATATAGAAAGAGATACCGACGGGCAGTATGATTGTATCCACCAAAAAGCGTCCGTCATGGCGAAAGCCGTTGCCGATATACGCGAAGATGTCGAACACCTTCCATTGCGTTCCGAACAGGTCATTCACCATATCGGTGAAGAAATAGGCGTACTTGAAATAGCACAGCAAACCGAGGTCAATCGCCACGCTCACTATCAACCAGAGGCGTGCGCCGATATTCTGTTGCCGCGTCCGGCAACGGTATATCTGTTTGGCAATCAGCCAGTCGCTGAGGGTTACAAACAACAGGATAAGCAGGAATATGCCGCAGGTCTTGTAGTAGAAGAACCAACTGACCGCCATGAGAAAGATGTTGCGCAGGTGCAGGCGTGTGTGCGTCGGGTGCGTCAGGATATTCTCCAATGTGCCTCCCTTGCGTACGGGGCGTGCTTCCATGATAATGGCAAACACGGTATAGACCAACGCAAAGAAAGCCCAAAAGTAGAACTGCGTGAACAGTAACGGGCTCTCACTGTCGAATGCAAATATATGGTGCAAAAACTCCATGTCTTTTATCGGACGGCTGTCGTGTCGGTCTGCAAAGGAGCCATCAGGTATTGCCACAGCATCTCGCCTGCGTGTACGGCACCCTTGCGCGTGAAATGAACATAATCGTTACCCGCCCAGCCTTTCTTTTTCCAAAGAGGCATGCTGTTTCTGCCTCCCATTGCGTGGTACAGACTCCAATAGCCGATATGCTCTTCGGCTGCCATCTTGGCTAACTCGTCGTCTAAGTACGGGAGCAAAGGATAGGTCTGTATCTCGCCATTGATGCGCGTGGACATATCGCCGGGACCGATGAACAGGATAGACGCTTCGGGAGCGCATTGCCGCAGGTACTGCACTTGCCGGCGCAGCGTCTTGACATAGCCTTTCAGCGTAGAGCGTTCCTCCGTATGCGGGACCATATTCCCGCCAAACTGCAGAATGATGAGGCGGGTGTTGGTCTCGGTAAAGAACTGGCGGAGGTCTTCTTTTTGAATACGCGTGAAGATATTACCCGAACAACCCCGCATGGGGATATTATCCACGATGATGCCGGTGCTTGTCTCCAAACTCAAGCCATAAACCTCTCCCTTTCCCTGCAAGCGTATTTCGCAGCGGGTCGTGCTGTCGGGCAGGGAGGCGATGGATTGCGTATTGAACAAGGTAAAAGTCGGGCTGTTGACGGGACGCACCTGTGCCTCGACATGGTCGGTGAGCAGCCGCACCTGATTGAAGTAGTTGTAGGTATGCAAGGAGGTGCTGAAGGGTTCTATCGTCAAGCAAATATCTTCGCTTCCGGACAGGACCGAGTCATTCATAATCGCTACTTGCCCCATTACACCGTACTTGCTGGACGGACGCTGCATGGTCTTGGGCGCATAGGCGAGGTAGCGTTTCGGTCCCCCCTGCACGGATTGCACCTGCCCGTTCATAGTCATGGTTTGTGTCAATGTGCGTGTAGGAATGGTCTGATGAAGGGGAATCAACCCTACCCCACCGCCGCCATAAGCCTGCTGCAACTTCTCACGCAACACCATGGTCATGCGGTCTTCCTCAATTTGTGAGTCGCCGTAATGGACGATACGCACCTGTTGTGTATTCGAAGTGGCAAGAGCATCGTAGAACGATTGCAGATAGTCCCGCGTATCCACTTTGGGCAAGGGGGAAGGGTGCGGCATTTCTTCCGGTGTTGTTACCACTGTGCCATGTTGTACGGATGCTACACGAGGCGGCTTGTTCACTGGCAATACATCTACGGAAGATGCCAGGCAGACTTCCTCTACGGTGTCCGCCGTAAGAAGAACGGTTGTGCTATCCACATCGGGCAATGGACGGAGGGTGGTGTCTTGCGGTATATCCAACACCTCGGAAAGCGTCGGCCATCGCAAGGTGATAGAGCCGATATGGAAACCGGTCACGGGCACAAGCACACAAAGCAGGGCAAGAATGCCTATCCCTATCCACAGTATGACACAGACTTGACGCGGACGCATATTATCTCCAGAGGGCTTTTGTGAACAAGAGCAGTATGGTGAATATCTCCAACCGCCCGATGAGCATAACGATGGTCATAACCCATTTCCCAAAAGCGGGGAACAAAGCATAGTTGCCGGTCGGACCGAATTGTCCGATACCGGGACCGACATTCCCGATCGTTGCCACCGCCGCACCGACTGACTCATCGAAATCAATGCCTAACGCACAGAATATCAATGTTGTAATGGCAAGAATAAGCACGAAGAACATCATAAACGCCATGACATTATTGGTGGTCTGCTGCGTAATGGGTTTGTTGTTTATCTTGACGGGGACAATGGCGTTGGGGTGTATGCGCCGCTTGAACTCCATAAAGCCGCTCTTGACAAAGATGGCAATGCGTATCCACTTGATACCGCCGGATGTACTGCCCGATGAAGCACCGGTGAACATCAGGAAGAATACTACCACCCACAAAAACGGAGCCCACTGCATATAGTCGCAGACAGCAAAACCAGAGGAGGTAATCGTAGCCACTGTTGTGAAGAGTGCCGTGCGGAAACTGCCCTCCAAGTCGTGGAAGAACAACTGCGGTTGCCACTGCCACGGCATCCCCTGCATCGTTTGTACCATAAGTCCGATTGTCAGCACCCCCGTAACCGCTGCCACGGCACCCAAATACCAATGAGTTTCTTCGTCGTGCAACAGGCGTTGGGGCTTGTGGTGGAAGAGCAGGATAATTAACCCGAAATTGATACCCGACAGCAGCATAAAAAGGGCAATCGTGTAGTGGATAGCCGGCTCACTATAGTAGGCGATACTTAGGTTTTTGGTGCTGAACCCTCCCGTTGCAATGGTGGAAAACGAATGGCATATACTATCGAACAGCGGCATCCCCTCCACCCATAGCAGCAAACATTCAGCCGCCGTCAGCAAGATGTAGGTGAGCCACAGGCGTTTCGCTGTATCGGCAATACGCGGCGACAGTTTCTCGTAGTTCACGCCGGTTACTTCGGCGGCATACAACTGCATTCCGCCCAATCCGAACATAGGCAGTATGGCGATACACAGCACGATGATACCCATACCGCCGAGCCATTGGGTCAGGGCTCTCCAGAACAAGGCTCCGTGTGTCAGACTCTCCACATCGGGCAGAATGGTAGCCCCCGTTGTGGTGAAACCGGACATCGTCTCAAACCATGCATCGGTGAAACTGTCAATCTGCCCGCTCAAATAGTAGGGAAGCAATCCGAACAGCGAGAATATCACCCACACCAACGCCACAATGACATAGCCTTCCCGCTCACTCACATGCCGCTCTGCGTGCCGCCCGATGAGCAATCCTATCCCTCCGCACACAGCGGTCAGCAGGGTGGCGATGAGGAATGCCGAGTCGTCGGCTTCGCCATAGCAGAAACTGACCCCCATTGCCAAAGCCAAAAACAACGCCTCGATGAGCAGCAGAGCCCCCATCGTGCGAAACACCAACCGGATATTGAATGCACGGGTCATTGAAAGAATCGCTCCAATTGCCGAATGGCTTGGTTTTTGCAGAACACAACGACCTGGTCCCCCGGGATGACCTGCGTGTCGCCGTTTACCAATATCCCTTCGCCTGCCCGCACAATCGCGCCGATATTGGCGTCCACAGGGAGGTTGAGGTCGCGTATCTTGCGGCGTGTGATACGGCTGCTGTCCGTAGCCATAAACTCCACGATTTCCGCATCGGCGTTGGTCAGGTTGCGTACATTCAGCACGCTGGCGTCCAACAGCATTTGGTAGATATAGGAGGCAGTTATCGTTTTCTTGTTAAGCACCGAGCCGATGTCCAAGCCCTCCGCCATTTGAATATAGTCAATGTTCTCTACATCGGCAATAGTCTTGCGCACGCCGAAACGCTTTGCCGCCAAGCATGCAAAGATATTGGCTTCGCTGTGTTCGGTTACGGCGACAAAAGCGTCTGCGTCTTGTATGCCCTCGTCTTTAAGGGCGTCCATATCGCTGCCGTCGATGTTGATAATGAGGGCGTTGTTCACTTTCTCGCTCAAGCGGTAGCAGAGTTCCCTGTCTGCCTCCAAGATCTTGATATTCAGGCCGTCCGGCATATTCTGCACCGCCTTTTGGGCGATACGGGTGCCACCATAGAAGATGATCGTGCGCACTTCGCGTTTCTGTTTGCCCATTTGTTCGCGCAGGGCTTCCATGTTCTCCGGCGTACAAACGGCATAAACCATATCGCCCGGCATTATCTCGTCCTGCCCACGCGGGATAATGGTGTCTTGCCCGCGTTTAATCGCCACCACGCGATACAGCCCATGGTTGAAATAGCCCGAAAGGAACTGCTTGCCGACCACATCCGCCCCTTCGCGTACTTTCACCACGCAGAGTTCGAGAACGCCCTCGCAGAGGGTCAGGTGGTAACGCATCCAGTTGGTTTTGAGGGCAGCCACAATCTCGCGGGCTGCCAACACTTCGGGGTAAATGAGATGGTTGAGTCCCATCTCCTCGAACAGGCGTTTGTTTTCGGGCTGGATATACTCGTAGTTATCAACCCGTGCAAGAGTCTTCTTTGCGCCTAACTGATTGGCTATCAGGCAGGCTGTGATATTCTCGGCTTCGGAAGGCGTAACGGCGATGAACAAGTCCACATCTTTCACGCCGATGTCTTTCAAGTCGTGTATAGAGGTTGGACTACCCACCTTGGTGAGCATATCGTAGTTGGCGTCCAAGTCCCCCAAACGCTCGGCACGCTCGTCCATGAGGCTGATATCCATATCCTCACGCGAAAGCAGTTTGGCAAGGTGCGTGCCTACTTCGCCTGCGCCTGCAATAATGATTCGCATAAGCCCTCCTTGTCTAATTTTAACAGATGATACAACTCTTGGGTACTACCATGTTCCACAAACCGGTCGTGAATGCCCAATCGCACAATCCGCGGTGTGAAATGATGGTCTGCCATGTATTCCGAAACGGCACTGCCCAATCCGCCTTCGGTTACGCCATCCTCCACGGTTACGAGGGTGGCATAGGTCTGTCCGATGGTGTGCAGCAGGTCGGTGTCTATGGGTTTCAGCCACCGCATATCGTAGTGTGCGAAGCAGCCTTTGTGTCCGCTTTGCTCCAATTCCCGAATGGCTTCCGTCACAGTGTTGCCGATAGCCCCTATGCTAAGCACGGCTACTTGCGTGCCTTCGTGCAGGCACACGCCTTTGCCGAGTGCAACAGCGGGATAGGACGGATGGAGCGGTGTGCGTCCGCGCGGGTAGCGAATAGCAACGGGTGCCTGCAAGGTTTGCGCCATAGTCAGCATTTGCTCCAAGTCTTCGCCCGTCATCGGCGCACCGATTATCAGGTTGGGAATGGGGCGCAGATACGCCAAGTCGAACAGCCCGTGGTGGGTAGCCCCGTCGTTGCCCACAATGCCGGCACGGTCGATACATAGCACCACATGCAGGTTCGGCAACGCCACATCATGGATGATATTGTCGTAGGCGCGTTGCAGGAAAGAGGAATAGATATTGCAGTAGGGCAGCAAGCCTTCTTTCGCCATACCGGCAGAGAAAGTTACAGCGTGTCCTTCGGCTATCCCGACATCAAACACGCGGTCGGGCATGGCTTTTTGCAGGATACACATGCTGCAGCCGCTAGGCATGGCAGGCGTTACGCCGACTATCTTGTTGTTCTTTTGCGCCAAGCGCAGCAAGGTCTGTCCGAACACTTCCTGCCATAGGGGCGTGGGGCAGGGCGTGTCGATACGCTCTCCGGTGTCGGCGTTGAACTCACCGGGGGCATGCCATGTTGTCTGATCTTTCTCGGCGGGTTCGTAGCCGTAGCCTTTGCGGGTGATGATGTGCAGCACCTTGGGTCCCTTGTGGTGCTTGATTTCCTGCAGAATGCGCACCAAATCCTCCACATTATGCCCGTTGGCAGGACCGAAATAGCGGATATTCAGCCCTTGGAATATGTTCTTGGGTTGCCGCGTGAGAAGGGTCTTCAGGTTGTTGTTGAAGCGGAGTACCCGTTGCTTTTTATCATCATCGATGAGGTGCAGCGCCCGTGCTATTCGATACAAGTCCCACCGCCAACGGTTGTAGCGTGCGCTGGTTGTGATATCCACGAGGTATTGCGTAAAGCCCCCTTGAATAGGGTCAATCGCCATGTTGTTGTCGTTGAGGATGATGAGCAGGTTGTTGTGGTCCATAGAGGTGTTGTTAAGCCCCTCGAATGCCAATCCTCCCGTCATAGCCCCGTCGCCGATGATAGCGACCACATTGTGGGCAGCGCGGTGTTCGGCTTGCGCTTTCCGCTCTTCGGCTATCTCGATGCCCAAAGCGGCGGAGATACTGTTGCTGGCGTGCCCTGCCACGAAAGCGTCGTATTCACTCTCGGCGGGGGTGGGGAAAGGGGCTAAGCCTTTGAACTGCCGGTTGGTATGAAACCTTTCGCGCCGTCCAGTCAGTATCTTGTGTGCATAAGCCTGGTGCCCCACATCCCAGACCAATTTGTCGTCCGGCGCGTCGAACACATAGTGCAGAGCCACCGTAAGTTCTATCGTGCCCAATGAGGAAGCCAGATGCCCGGGGTTGTGGCTCAGTTCGTGAATAATGAAATCCCGCAGTTCATTGCAGACCTCAGGCAAGGCAGCGCACGGCAACTTCTTGAGGTCGCTCGGGTAATTGATATTGTTTAAGTATTTGTATTCCATATTGAAGGCGTGCCTTCTGCGGCATAGTGCGTATCCATTCCATCGATGGCGAGCGTCTCACCCTTGGGCGAAAGCCCGTCCCTGTCGGGATTAGAACGGCTACGCAGTGCCTGTACCGCAGCGGGGTGCCGAATTAAGCCTGCAAATGTACTACATTTTTTGTATCCCCGCAAATTATCCGCATTATTCTCCTAAAATCAGGCGTAATGTTCATTTTGTGTACTGTCCAATAACAAATGCAATTTATTGTGCAAAGTTAGGAAAAATATTTGAAGAAGCACTCGTAAGGTGTAGAGAAGTTCAATTTTTCTCTGGGT
>CAVGOI010000044.1:0-16228 GCA_963630875.1 Mycobacteriaceae bacterium
AACCTCGTTCTCGGTTGCCCATAGGTTGCCACTCGGCAAGCCTAAATCGATAAATCCTTTTGCCATTGTTTTTGTGTGTTAGTTTGTTTTCAAAAAAGTAGGCAGGGCGAGTTTGCGAGTATCCCGAATGCGTGGCGTCTTCCACATTATAGCCTTTCGGCACGCCATAGCCCCAAGTTCTTTGCAGCCCCGTTCACTGTCTTATCCTGCCTATCGTGTGTTTAGTTAATGCAATACAATAGCCCTGCCATTCAGCATCTCAATGTCCTCTGATCGCAGGTTGGAAATTTTATCAATCCTTGCTCTTGCCATTATACATAAATTCGTAGCATAAGCATAACCATTGATAAACACTACATATCGCAAAAAATCACGATACGGCAACTTTCTGCTTGATCTATCGCAGCAGTTGTGGATTTTGTACTGGGGTAAAAACCCGTAATTCATTTCTTTCATTGCTGATAAATTTTATTGGTTCAAAAAATATATTTCTCTCTCTCGGTTGGGCGAAAGCCACACCCTCTTTGCGATCTCTCGAAAGAGAGATACATTCCTACATTCCTACATTCCTACATTCCTACATTCCTACATTCATAAGCGATGTTTGCGACAACTTGCGATAATTTGCGAATCGCAAAAAATCGCAAAAATCGCAAATGCCATTTTTTTAGGACTTGTACTGTTCGTAGTCAATAGAGGTAGCATTTTTATATACACTCTGTAGTTTTTGTGATACAGTATGATTAAATTGGCTGTTTGTATCAAAGGCTTTTTGAAACTTCTGAAAAGACTTTATATTGGTGTATATAAACTTCACAACATATTCCTCTGTAAATCGGAACCCCCGAAAGCAATCTATAATATCTTTATTCTTTGGATTGCAACCAACGGTGGATATTATATTTGCCATTAAATCCCCGTCAGCAGGAGAAAATAATTGTTCATTCTTCGGCGTTCCCGCTTTCAAAAACGCAACATGATTCTTATATCTCTTTATAATTTTATCGCCGTTGGGTTTAACAACTTCTACTGCCCAATCCATAGCATCGTAGTAATCATAAACACTTGCTGCTTCAGAGTAGGCATACGGTCTTCCTTGCGACAATAGATGCAATGCATAAAGAAGTATTTCCTGTTGCTTTTCCCGGTCGTCTAAAATTGTCGCATTTGCGACTTTTGCGATAATTTGCGATTGCGATTTTTGAGCAGATTTGTCCGTTTTGGCGGTTTTTTGCTCTTCATTTTTGTTTTCGTTTTGGAAAAGTTCTGCGCTGTTTTCTGTTATATCAGCACGAGAATTTTCTGCTTTTTTATCCTGCCAACGCGTTTCATTTCCTTTTTTTCCTGCTAAACTCCTCTTAATCTTTATGTTAGAGTATTTATTTTTATCCATATCAATATCGCGTTGTATGAATAAAAATGCCATATAAATCAGAGAAAGTTTGTCGAGTTGCTGCTCTTTGTTGTTGAAAACATAATCACATATTGTTTCCAACAAAACACCTTTATCTCTTGTTGGCAGCATTTTCACGATATTCCACCAAGATTCGCGAAAGAGAAATGAAGAGAATTTTCCATTATCCATTATCTTGATTATTAACTATTTCACTTTGTCTTTTCTGTAAATCTTCGTAGGCAAGTCCTCGCTGCATGGCGCAACTTTCCTCGTAAATACATAGCAATACATCCCCAAGCATTTCAGTCAGCATAATAGCATAGTCAGTATTCCTCTGTAGGCGTATCACCATATCTGCAAGTTCCTTATGCCCAGAGTAATCCAACTTATTCACTATTGTATAGGCAGATTGTATTTCTGTTTTTACCGTTGTTGATAGTAGAAATTTGGACATATTGCAGTAACTTTTTATATCCATAAAGTCCTCTGTAAATAGAGTTCTTTTGTCAAGTTTTTTTACTTGAACTACTTTCTTTTTTGTCATATATATTATTTTTGTTGCTCCAAATACTTAATTACAATACGACCGATAAAGCGGTCATACCTCACCGACATTTCAGTAACGATATTCTCGTCAATTTCGGCAAAACTGATACCCGTGAAATAAACTGTTTTACACAAGGTTGCAACGCCATAACCCTCCCAAAGCAGGGTGGCTTTTCCGGTGCAGTGGTCATACAACATTCTTCCAATGTTGTCAATCTCCCTTTCGGAGAAATTAAAGTTTTTTCGATGAATTGTTTTCATAACTTAATCATTAAAAATTTATTGGTTTATATTTTGGTTGTTTCGATTATTTGTACTACTTTTGCGCCCGTTATACCCGTTAGTGGAACTGCAAAAATCGTTCAGTTTGCAAAAATGTTCGTTTTATTCGGTTGTGGATTTTACACTAATTGGTATTATGTAAAATAGCAAAGCAATAAATATGAGAACCTACCTTGATGAAGTGTTTGAGAGCGTTGATGAGCAAACATCACCGGAAGTGGAATATATTCCATTGGTGGCGGACGATGACGCGAAGGAGCCTGCATTGGATGACAATGATGTGC
Source organism: Mycobacteriaceae bacterium (assembly GCA_963630875.1). GTDB lineage: Bacteria > Bacteroidota > Bacteroidia > Bacteroidales > Paludibacteraceae > Colicola. Next base: position 2,509 of record CAVGOI010000044.1, read on the forward strand.
TCGCTGTGCTGCCACTCAAAAATATGGTACTCTTCCCGGGTGTGCTACTGCCTGTAACCGTAGCGCGACCGAAGTCCATAAAAATTGTAAAGACTGCCTTTAACAACGACTCCTTGTTGGCGGTATGTTGCCAAAGGGTGCAAGATGTCCAAGAGCCGGGATCGGACGATATCTACCCGCTCGGTACGGCAGGACGCGTGATGCGCGTGCTGGAAATGCCGGACGGAAGCACGATGGTGATATTGGAAGGCATTGAACGGCTGCAAATCGTGGAAACCGTTACCACCAAACCCTACCTGAAAGCCCGCATAAAGGTGGTGCCGGAAGTGTTTCCGAAGAGGAACGACAAAGAGTTTGTAGCCGTGGTGAGCAGCCTGAAGGAACAAGCAGATAAGATTATCAAGCAGACAGAGAATCTGCCGGCAGAGGCAGGAATGACCCTACGCAGTATTGATAATCCCCCCACTCTCGTGAACTACATCTGCGGAAATTTCGGCATCCGTATCGCAGAGAAGCAGAAACTGTTGGAAATGCACTCCTTGAAGGAGCGTGCATTTCATCTGTTGACGCTGCTGACCAAAGAGATACAAATGCTTAATCTAAAGGAAGTTATCCGCAACAAAACCATACAGGATATTGACAAGGAGCAGCGGGAATACTACTTGCACCGTCAGTTGGAAACCATCCAAAAGGAATTGGGCGACTCCGACGAACAGGTAGTAAACGCCATGTTAGAGAAAGCCCAGACCAAGCAATGGGACGAGAAAGTGAAGGAGGTATTCGAGGAAGAACTGAAGCGCCTGCGCCGCATGCCTTCTCATTCTTCGGAATACCCTACACAGCAAAACTATTTAGATACCTTGCTCGACTTGCCGTGGAACGAATACTCGCAGGACAATTACGATATCCGCCACGCTAAAGAGGTGTTGGATAACGACCACTATGGCATGGAAAAAGTCAAGGAGCGCATTATCGAATACTTGGCCGTGCTGAAAATGCGGGCGGAGAGTGAAAATCCTCAGGATATGAAAGCCCCAATCCTGTGCCTGTATGGTCCTCCGGGTGTGGGAAAGACCAGTTTGGGAAAGTCGATTGCCACGGCATTGGGGCGCAAATATGCGCGCATCAGTTTGGGAGGATTGCACGATGAAGCGGAAATCCGCGGGCACCGCCGTACCTATGTGGGAGCCATGCCCGGGCGAATCATTGAGAATATCCGCAAGGTGAAGACGAGTAACCCTGTCTTTGTATTGGACGAGATCGACAAAATCGGTATGGATTATAAAGGCGACCCGACCAGTGCCTTATTGGAAGTACTCGACCCCGAACAGAACGGGACTTTCCACGATAATTACTTGGATGTGGATTATGATTTGAGCAAAGTGCTGTTCGTGGCGACAGCCAACTCGTTGGATGGTATTCCGCGCCCTCTATTGGATCGTATGGAACTCATTGAGATGAGCGGATACCTGTTGGAGGAAAAAGAGGAAATCACCAAACGCCACCTGCTGCCGAAAGAGTTGGTAAACCACGGCTTAAAGCCTTCGCAACTGAAACTCAAAAAGAGTGTTGTGCAAGAGTTGATAGACTCCTACACACGCGAATCGGGGGTGCGTAACCTGGAGCGCCAAATTGCGGCTATCTGTCGGAAAGTGGTAACGAAAATCGCTTTGGATGAGCCCTACAACATTCAAGTAACCCCTGCGGATTTGGAAGCCTATCTCGGCAAAAAGCGTTACTCAAGAGATCATTGGGAAACCAACAAGTATGTGGGTGTGGTAACGGGATTGGCGTGGACACAAGTGGGAGGTGAGATACTGTTCATCGAAAGTTCTCTGTCGCCTGCCAAAACGCCTACCCTCACGCTGACGGGAAACCTCGGCGATGTGATGAAGGAATCTGCCACCATCGCCCTCGGCTACATCAAAGCGCATGCGGAACAGTTCGGTATTTCACGCAAGACGATAGACACACACTCGGTACATATCCATGTGCCGGAAGGGGCAATCCCCAAAGACGGTCCGAGTGCAGGTATCACGATGACAACAGCCTTGGTCAGTGCGTTTACGAAACGGAAAGTGCGTCCGCGCGTAGCAATGACGGGCGAGATGACGCTGCGTGGCAAAGTACTTCCCATAGGCGGTGTGAAAGAGAAAATCCTTGCTGCCAAACGCTCCGGTATCACCGACCTAATACTTTGTGAAGAAAACCGGAAAGATGTGGAGGAAATACCCGCAAACTACCTGAAGGGGCTCACATTCCACTATGTAAAAGATATACAGGAAGTTATCGACTTTGCGCTGCTCAAAGCGTAGAGGCTATGCTGAGGGCGTAGCGGCCTTCGGTATTGTCAAGCGTCCGAAAAGACACATTGGGGCAAGACTCCAAGGTGTCTTTCATATTGGCGATAATGCCGGTGCCTTGCAGTTTGAGAAAGGCCTCTTTGCGCGTCCAAAGGCGTGCGAATTCCCATTCGGGTTGTGCCGATTGCGCAATACGCGCCTGTTCGGAGGGGTTCATTACTTTCTCTATCAGGGGTTGGCGGAGGGGGCGGATGCTCTCGATGTCAATACCCACCGGACGGTTGTCGATGGCAACAGCGACTCCTTGTCGGCAATGGGAAATAGAAAAAAAGGGTCCCTGCGGCAAGTAGGGCTGCCCGTATTCGGTATAAGAAAATGCCCCAATCGGCATCGGATAACCGGCTTCCGACAAGAGCGAAAGCAGCATTTCGTAAGCCTTGAGGCAACAGAATTGCCCGAAAACATGCTGATAGCGCAAGGCTTGCTCCTGCCGCTGCGTATGGGCAAGCGGCAAAAGGCGTGCCACTTCCGCCGCGCTGCATTGCGTCATATCGTCAAAGACTGCGTACTGCATGGTCGGTACGGTTAGCGTTCCTCGAAAGTGCCGTCAGTGTAAAAAATCAGTATCTTTTGTATGGCGCGAGGGGACGCAGGTGCGTTGCTGTGCGCAACCTTTGCAGAAGCAGCCGGCAAAGGGTCGGTAGGCTCTGCCGCATCCGTTTCCGCAGGAAACAGCAAATGGGGCGAATCAGTCCCCGAATCGCCGTCACGCATATTGCCTGCTCCCATAATGAGCCACAGACAATTCACGGAACGGAAACGCCGCAATATGGCTTGCATCACCTCCAGACTGGGTTTATTGCGCCCACCCAGTATATTGGAAATCGTGCCGGCACTGACACCCACCTCTTGAGAGAATTGCTTGGCGTTCATTCCCTCTGCCTCCATAATCTTGACAATACGGTCTCTCTCGTTCATATCTGTAGGAATTGTACGTTCATTCTGAAAACAAGCCCTGTTTCAGGGCACAAAGATAGGTAAATAAATTCACATACACAAACCGACAAGAAATTCACATCGTACATAGTTGCAATTCACATCTGTGAAATTCACAAAGTACAACTCTAATTCATCCACTTGTGCAACTTGTTGATTGTGTGGGGAAGTTACTATGCGTGCATTGGTTGAGATTGTCTGTGTAAGTACTTGATAATCTGCCATTATTTTTGAAAATTGTGTGCATATATTGCAGAAGGTGTGCCGTTGGTGTGCAACAGGCGTATTTGTGAAAACTATCACTTTATTCATTTTTCGTAAGTTACTGATTGTACTTGTTTTATGGTGGCGCATAGCGCGTTTTACAATAGGATGACAAGCACATTGTTTAGGGCTGTCGTGCGGTTTGCATGAGTGAACGGGAATCGGGATGCCGGCTGCAATAATTGTGTATTTTGTATGGAAATTTATCTTGCATTATATAGAAATTCACAGCGTAGAACTCCCCTATCCTACCCTACGGATTCTTGCAATTTATAGACAGCGAGACGGCGATATTTGCAGCAGCGTCGTACAAACTATCGAAATAGCCGCTTGTCGTTGGCGTATTGTTGCCGTGCTTTTGCCGTGCTTTTGCCGTGTTTTTGCCGTCCTTTTGCCGTAATTGAAAGCACGATAACAGTACAAGGTGTGCATTCTATAAGTGGAATATACGCAAAATATAGATAGAATGTGTGCCGAAGAGAGGGGAAGGGGGCGCAGAATATGGGTAGAATGTGTACAAATTATGGGTAAAAAGAGCGCACATTATCGGTAAAATGGGCGCTGAAGGGGCGGAAAGAGTACGGGAACAGGCAGGGAAAAATCAGAAAAAAGGCAGGGAAAAGTCAGGAAAGAAGCGGTTGGGAGTCGGGTTTCGCCCATTTCCAACGGTTGTGCGTCCATAACCATTGTGCCGGCTGCTCCAAGATATTTGCTTCTAATTTGCGGGCAAAAGCCATCGTTATTTCCCCGGGCTGTGTGGCATTGGGAGCGTCTGTAATCTGTTCAAAAGCACATTCGTAGCAGCCACGCTTGATGGCGGTAATGTGCGCATAGACGACTGCATAGCCGAATTTACGCGCCAAGACCTCCGTGCCTTCCAAAAAGCCCGTTTCCTGATGTAGGAAAGTCGTCCAAATCTGCGCACTGCGCGGCGAGGGCTTTTGGTCGGACACCGTGCCGATGGAAATAGGATGCCCCGCATGACGCAACGACACCAACCGGCGCAACAGGCTGTTTTTCTCAATACATTGCCCACCCCGCTTGGCACGCAAAGCCAGCATGGCACGGTCTGCCGATGGATGCTTGAGTTGGCGATACACATTGAAATGCAGAATGTCCGGGTCGAAACGGCGCGCAAAATCCGCCATCCATTCCCAGTTGCCCAAATGCCCCATCATGATGAAAATTCCGCCGTTCTGCTGCGCCAGCCGGTTGATGAGGGCAATACTCTCTTCATCGCATACAAGACGATGGTACATCTCCTCCTCCGAAATTCGATAACCGTGGATGATTTCCACGATAGTGTCTGCCAAATGGTGGTAAAACTGCCGCTCCAACTGGTTGCGCTCGCGGTCGGATTTCTCCGGAAAAGACAGACTCAGATTCTTCCGCACCAAAGAAAGGCGATAGCGCACCCCATAATACATCACGGGGTACAAGAAGAAGTCTGCGAACCCGTACAGCACCGACAGGGGAAGGCAACTTAATATGCGGATAAGGAACAGCATATCAATAGATTAACAGGATAGCAGCAGACGGATAATCTCCCCGTAGATGACTACTGCCGGCGTTGCCAACAGCATACTGTCGAAGCGGTCAAGTACGCCGCCATGACCCGGCAGGAAACGCCCCGAGTCCTTGACGCCAATCGTGCGTTTGAACAGACTCTCCATAAGGTCTCCCAAGGTGCCGAAGACTGCAATCACCAACGCAAAGAGCAGACTACCAATCCATCGGGCGCAGCCAGCGTGCGTCTGCAACAGGGAATCCGTCCACCCAAAATGGCAGAACAGGACACCCGCCAACAACGCAAACAGCACGCCGCCGACCAACCCCTCCCACGATTTGTTGGGGCTGATACGCGGACACATCTTGTGATTGCCACCCTTGCGCTTTGCCATGAGCGAACCCACGCAGTATGCTCCCGTGTCATTTACCCAAACCGTGATGAACACCGCGAGAAGCACATATTTGTCCCAGCGCAAAAGCACATTCATCAGGCAAAACGGCAGCGCAACCATCGCAAGGCTAATGAAAAAGTTGCCCCAGTGGTTAATGGGATTGCCCGTTTTGCGGAACAACTCCGCCAGCAGCACAACCGGCACGATACAGGCGATACAAGTTAGCAAAACAAAGGCTATCGTGCGTATCTGCTGCCGCGGCAACCCAAATTCTTCGCCGTACAATGTGTATAGAACCGCAAGGGCAAACATCAGCAAGCCGACAAGAACGGCACCCGCTGTAAGATTGCGCGGCGAAGCAAGCAAATGATGATACTCGCGCACCGCAAGCGCCGTCACAACCGCAAAGAGGACACCAAAGAATAATGGGTGAATCAGAATAGACGCTACGACCAAACTGACATAAACGGCTCCCGAGAGCGTGCGCTGCCAAAAATTACTCATACACAAATCCTTATTTAATGCCTATTTTCTGAATGGACTTGCAAAGGTAAGACTTTTTGCGTAACTTTGCAAGCGTTATCAAAATGATAGGAACAATATGGCAAACAATGCAAGCATGGAACTCAGTCTGTTAGAGCCTGAGGAGAAAGAACAATTGGAGTATATCTGGAAGACTATCCCCGCACAAGACCGACTCGGAATGGACAAGTCCGATGTGCTGTTAGTCCTTGATTTGATGGACGATTTCCTTTGGACGAAAGGGCTGCTGCAGGAGGACGGGCAAACCGGCGAGGTGACCTACTTGGAGGGGTATATTGACGAGGGCGAGCAACTCGAATACCTGCTCCAAGCAGTGGCTGACGAAGGCAGGAACCTAACGACTGTTCAAATGCAACTGATATTGGATACCGAAAAACAGTACGGCATCGAACAAGGCTACTACGAAGAAGAGGACTGACATGGCTGAGAAAAAAGTGGCATTGGTACTCGCGTCCGGCGGCGCACGCGGCATGGCACATATCGGCGCCATCGAAGAATTGGAGGCACGGGGCTATACGATAACTAGCATAGCCGGCGCTTCCATTGGCGCAATGATTGCCGGAATGTATGCCTCCGGCAAGTTGGCTGCCGCCAAAGAGTGGTTCCTGCAAATCGACAAGCAGCGTATTCTGCAAATGGGCGATTTCTCGTTCAGTCTCAATCATTTGGTCAAGGGGGAGAAGGTGGTCAACGAGTTGCAGAAAGTGGTACCCGACTGCTTGATGGAAAGCCTGCGAATTCCCTGCACGATTGTAGCGAGCGATATGGTTCGCAGTGAAGAGGTGGTGTTTGAAAAAGGGAGTCTGTATGAGGCGATCCGTGCGTCTATCAGCATTCCCCTGTTCTTCCGCCCCGTGAAACACGGACGGCAGGTGTTGATTGACGGCGGTGTACTGAATGCGCTCCCGCTGAACCGAGTGCGGCGGTACAAAGGCGACCTGTTGGTTGCCATGAACATTTCCGCACGCGACACCATGGATATTCACGAGGCACATCACGCCTCGCTGCCGAAGTTCCTAACCGATATTCCCGCCGTGAACAAGTTCCTCGCCGACACCCACCAGACCGAGTTGTCGCCATCGGTCAACTATATTTCCCTGCTCAACCGCATGACCGATATGATGATACAACACAACACGATGATGATGACGCAACTTGTGCGCCCCGACATTCTGGCGGAGATGCCCCAAGGTGCGTACTCCACTTTTGCGTTTGACCAGACGGCTGCGCTTATCGAAGAAGGACACCGCTTGATGGGTGCGGCGATAGACCGCTACGAGCAATCAGTTGAGTCGAGCGGAGAAATAAAGTGAATCGCTTGCCGGTATGCAGTCGGAACCGGCTGCCGTGAGGATGTATCGAAGGTCCTGCAAGATGCGTTCGGGATGCACCACGCCAGTCTCCCAGAAGTCGTTCGCTCCGGTTTCCGCGACCGACCGTTTGTAGAAATTATACACATTCCCCGTTTGATAGGCTTTCAACCAAGTATGTTTGTTGTCCATTGCCGCCAACTCGCGCAGTGAGCGTGCACTGCAACCGACCCACACATCGGCTTCGGCGAAAGTCTTTATCGCCATCTCCGTTGTGAGCGGCAGAGAGGCTGAGGAGGGATTGTCTTGGTAATAGTAGTCGGCACCTGCGTCGTGAAACAGTTGTCCCATATAGGTGTTGCCGGTGGGTACATACCATGTGCCACGGAAAGCCTGCCCTGACAGGATAGATACCATAGAGGTTTGCGTTGCACAAAGGGCTGTGTAGGCTTTCGTGACCACCTGCAGGATACTGTCCGCCCTTTCCATACAGCCGAAGCATGCTCCAAAGAAGCGTATCCATTCCGCGCGTGCCAACGGCGTGGTTTCCGTCCATTCGTTGCAATACAGCACCGGTATACCCAACGAGGCGACTTTAGCCGCCGATTCATCGCCCTCCGCATAGGTGGAAATGACGATTGCGTCCGGTTCGGATAGGAGTATCGCCTCTAAATTCGGGTTCAAGTCATCACCGAGGTCATGGATAGCCGCGCGTTGCGCAGGCGTCAGATTGTAGATCCGCTCGGGATGGCATACACCCACCACCCTGTCCATCAGCCCCAACTCACGGAGGAAGCCAATGTGCGTGGCGGAGGTGCAAGCAATGCGATGGTACGGGCTATCGAAGGCATATTGCGCCATGATGGTCCCCGCACGCCACGGCGAATAGACGACCACCGTGGTGGTGTCGGGCGTCTGCGTGACCTCAAAGCCTACTGCTTGCTGGGTGGGGGTATGCGTTGTACAGCCAACCAACACCAAAGCAAGGAACCATATTCTGCTATTCGTCGTCATCGTCCACATACTTGTGGGAGTCTTCGCTCTTGTGGCGACGGGACTTGTAGTAGTCAATATACTTGCTGTAGCCGTAACGGGATTTATGCTGTGAACCGTAGCCATAGCCGTAGCCGTAACCATCTCCGTAACTGCTGCCGTAACCGTAGCCGTATGTGTAACCGTAGCGACGACTGCCGTGCTTTTCATTCGGGATACCGGTAAGCACGAGGTGTATCTTGTCTTTGTGGTTGATGGCTAACGACTGCAAGGTTTGCTTGGCAAAGGTCTTGTTGGTTTCCATACAACGGATGACAAACAGCGTGAGGTCGGTTTGTTCAATCAGCGCCAAGGCGTCAGGCACCAAGCCCACCGGTGAGGTGTCGATGACAATGTAATCGTACCGCTCACGCAAAACGGCTAACATCTCGGTCAGTTTGTCGCTGCGAATCAATTCACCCGGATTCGGCGGAACGGTGCCTGCGGGAATAATATCGTAGCCGAATTCCTCGCGATGCACAATGATGTCGTCCAGCGCACAGTCGCCTATCAGATAGTTTGTTACGCCTGTTGTGGCTTCAAAGCCCAATTTTTTCGGTATGTTCGGCTTGCGGATATCCATATCAATCAAGAGAGTCGGATGCCCCGTCATGCCGTATAGTGCTGCCATGTTGGTTGCCAAGTAGGTTTTTCCATCGCCCGACTGTGTGGAGGTAATGGTAATGGCTATCTTGGTTTTGCGCTCCACCAAGAATTCTATACGCAACCGGATACCGCGTAGCATCTCTGCATAACCGGAACGGGGATTGTCCTTGACATACGTCGGATTGTGCGAGCGTACTTTGCGCAGCGTCCCCAAGAGGGAGAAGTCGCTGAGTTTCTCGGCTTCCTTCGGCGTGCGCACTTTGTTATTTAACCATTCCGACAGGACGATGAGCAGGAGCGGAATCAACAGACCGAGTAACACATAAGACACCATGTTTTTGCGTTTCTCCTTGCTGTTTACCGCGTAGGTGGTGCGAGCGCGGTCCATGATTTCGCTGTCCGGCGTGTTACGCGCCTTTTGAATTTCCGCCTCCGCACGCTTTTGCAGGAAGAAGGTATAGTAGTTGTCGTCAATACGGTAGTTGCGCTCAATAGCCACCATCTGCAACTCTTTCTTGGGCAGATTTTTGATATCCGTCTCCACCTCCTGAAAGCGTTGGTCCAAATCCTTCTTTTCGATATCCAAGGATATGCGCATCGATTGCACTAATTCGGCAATCGCTGCTTTTACGGTTTCGATGTCGTTGGTGTATTTGGCGTAATAGATATTCTTCTCACTCAAGTCGCTGCGCTGAATGTGCAAGTTGTTGAGTTGCTGCACCAATTGCATGAGCATCGGCTCATTCAAACCCAACGAGGACGGAGCAACGACCGAACCCTGCTCTATCTTTTGATTCAGGTAGTTGGTCAGGTAGTCCAAATAGGTTTCCTTCAGGCGCAAAGCCATCTTCTGTTGGTCATATTGGCTCACCTTGGTCATCAGTTCGTCTGCATACGAACTCACATCTACGAACTTGTTCTCTTGCCGGAAGTCCGTCATCGCGCTCTCGCTCTCCACAAGGCTTTGTTGCAATAGGCTCAACTGGTCGTTTATGAACTGGATGGATTTATCCGCCACCTTATTTTTCCGCTCCACATTTTGCAGCAGGTAGATGTCCGACAGTTTGTTGATAAAGTCGCGGTCGCGTTCCGGTGTTACACCCACCAACTGCAGGCTCAGCACCGTACTCCTTTCGGATATGAAATTCAGTTGCAGGCGTGAGGTGAACTCTTCCGCCAGACTCGTGCGACTGCGGAACCGGAAATAGACATGCTGCCCTGCACTCATCATTTTGTCGGTAGGCCATATCACTGCCGAGAAGAGTTGGGTGTTGAGTTGCTCGCCGTATCGCGTGGTATATTCAAACTTCAGGTATTCGTCTGTGGTGGTTATCTTGAGCCTGCCGTCCGGCATAGCATCGCAGCGGAACAAATAGGCGTACGCCATGGGATTTATCTCCTTGTACTCCACCGAGATAGGTGTTGCGCTATAGATATTGCGCGTCTTGAACCGTCCTTTGGTGATGTATTCTACATTGAGAAACGGCAGGGAGTCCACTGTTCGCTGGATGAGGTCGTAACTGCCCAATATAATCAGTTGGTTGTTTACATTCCGATAACTCGCATCCACACCGAAGCCTTGCATCAACGCCTGCGCTCCTCCGCGCTCGCCCGAGCCCTCCTGGATAATCAGGGTGCCGGTGGTTAGGTAGGAATCTATTACCTTCCGGTTCTTGATATACGCCAGCGAGCCTGCAATAACCGCCGCGATAACAAACAGATACCAATAATGCAGGATACGGAATAACCACTCCAACACATCAAAATTGGAGGCTTCTTCTTCTAAAATGTTAGCGGCATTCTGCGCGGTATATTCGTCTTGTTGTGCCATAATGTTATTTTCCTATCTATGGGTGTATGAAGGGATTACCAAAGTCCGGGTATGTAATTGAGCACCGTTACAAGTAATGATACGGAACTGGTTATCAGTGCCAGAAATGCACTGTAACTGGCTTGCTTGTAGAAACTGCCACTATCGCGGCTGACATAAATCAGGTCGTTGGGATAGACATAATAGTATTTGGAGTCGATAATAGAATTGGTGCGGATGTCAAACTCCAAGACCTCCGGTTCTTCGTTGCCATGCGGGCGGATGATGCGCACATGCTTGCGGTCGCCCGAGTTCAGCAAGTCGCCTGACATTGCCAAGGCTTGGAAGATGGTCATCCGCTCCTTGTAAATACTATAGGTGCCGGAGCGGGCATCCCCCAACACGGTGAAGTGCTTGTTGTAAAGTGCCAACTTGACATCTGCATCGGGGATAACCTCCCGCATGACCCTGCGCAAAGTGTCCTGTGCCTCCAACTCGGTCAGACCTGCCAACTTCAACGGCGGCAGGAAGGGGAAGTCAACGGTGCCGTCCGAGTTTATCCTATACGAGTTGGCATACTGCCACGAGGCACCCGTGTTGCCGCTAAGCATCAACGGGGCAAGCGTTTCGTCCATGGTTATGAGACGGTATATCACTTCATCGTTCACTTGCAGGCGGTACGGTTCATACGCCGCCGTGTCATAATGCGGCAGGTCTTTGCGGTCTTGCAACAATCCGACCTGACGGTAACTGTAGCAGCCCGTAAGTGTGAGGGTCAGCAGCAGAACTGCCGTATGGAATCCTATCTGTTTCATTTGCTTGCCTCCACTGCGTTGATAATCCGTACCACAATACCGTAAACGAAGCCGCCGAATGCCAATGTGGTTGCCACTACACTGATGGTCGTTGCTACCGAGTTAATCCCAAAACTCTGCCCTTTTATTTTTGAGATGTAGATTACATCGTTGGGCTCTATATAATAGTATTCGGAATTGATGATGTCCTCCGATCGTACATCGAAAGTCATGACGGAAGTCTTTCCTTCCTTCTCACGCACAATGCGCACCTTGCTTCGATCGCCGAAATCGCCTATGCCGCCCGCCATCGCCAGTGCCTCGAAGACAGTAACCTTCTCTTTCGGCAGCGTGAAGACTCCGCTCCCCTGATTGCTGATAACACTGAAGGTGCGTTGCACGACACTCACATCGACCGAGGTCATCTTGTAGTCCCCGTAGTTACGAATAAAGGCTTCCAACTCTTTCTCCAACTGCTGCTTCACGCCGCGCGTCGTCTTGCCGCGCACCAGAATATGCCCCAACATCGGGAAGTCAATCGTACCATCCTCCTGCACCAAATAGGTGTACAAGTCGGTTGTACCATAGGGGCTATTGCCGCGGCTGACTTGTGAGCGCAGTTGGGCGTTGTAGTTGCTGCTTGTTGTGCCGTTGAACATATCGCTGACCCTCTTGTCCAATGAATAGACATATATGTACAGGCGGTCTCCTATGCGTATTTCGTAATCTTCGTAGGACAAAGTATCGGCGTAGTGGGGTATGCCGTTCTTGCCCGGCTCCTGCATGAGGTTTACTTTCCGGCTCGTTACACACGAAGCCAAGACAAACGACAAAAGCAGCAGCCCTATTGTGCGGGTTCTCATCTTCATATTATCTGCGTTCATCCCAACCGAAGGGGTGTTTTGCCAAGGGTAGTTTCGCCAACGGATGATAGTCGCCCACGAGTCCTATCGGCTCCGCATGGCGTATCTGACTCACAATCTCGATACACGGACGCGCCTCGGAGATACGGAAGCCATCCCCCGACAGAATATGCTTGTAACTCTCGGTGTGCAACTCCGTAAAGCCTTGACTGAATTCAAACTCTTCACCGTCTATGCTCAGCGTGCGATAGGTGCGCTTCTCGCCCTGCACGGCATTCGGCGGGAGGCATTGCGCATTTATACTCAAGAAGTAACGCACACGCGCCTGCTTCAACTCCAAGTAGCCTGCGACGCGGTCGAAAGACATCATATGCACGATGTTTTTCTCCACCGGACCAAATATCCACTGCAACATATCGTAGAAGTGGACTCCGATGTTCGTGGCTATGCCGCCGGACTTATGTACTTCGCCCTTCCATGAGCTGTAGTACCATTTCCCTCGGCTAGTGATGTAGGTCAAGTCCACATCGTATATCTTGTCCTTGGGTCCGGTCTTCACCTTGTCGCGAAGGGCGCGTATCTTATCGTGCAGACGCAGTTGCAGAATGGTGTATGCCTGATGCCCGCTCTCCTGCTCGAGTTCCACGAGATTGTCAATATTGTAAGGGTTTAGCACCAAGGGCTTCTCGCAAATCACATTGCAACCCAAGCGCAGCCCGTAACGGATAAAAGCATCGTGGGTGTAGTTCGGCGTGCAGACGGATACCCACGACAAGGGGTCTTGCGTGCGCATCTGTTTGGAACAGAAGCGGTCAAACTGCTCATTCTCCGTGAAGAACGAGCAATCCGGGAAACTGCTGTCCAAGCGACCCACCGAATCAAACTTATCATACGCTACCATCAAGTTGTTGCCCGTGTCGGCAATGGCCTTGATGTGCCGCGGCGCAATGTAACCCGCCGCTCCTATCAACGCAAAATTCAAGTTCTTTTTGCCTCCTGTCATAATGGTTTGTACCTTATGTCACTGTCTGATGACCGTGCTGCGTGATTCCTGCTATTGAGGAGAGTTCACAATCAGCCCGCAAAAGTACATTTTTTTTGCGATATACACAAGAACGCTTGCATTTTTTGTTGCATGGCGCACTGTTGTCGGTCTTTTTTCGTGATGAAAGGGAAAAGGGACGGAGGTGGGGCGGCATTCCTTCGAAAGTGATTCGGGAATCACATAAGAATCACATAAGAATTACATAAGGTTGAGTTGGAGGGGATTCGAAGGCGGGTCGGGGGTGGGTTTAGGA
>CAVGOI010000045.1:0-16227 GCA_963630875.1 Mycobacteriaceae bacterium
ACTACAGGTCTGCTACTACGGACGGCTACTACTCGTACCACTTTTTCTTCGATTCACAGCAAATGGATGCAAGCCAATATGAATTACGCTTCCACGGGCAAGCAGTCCGTCTGGTGTATGACCTCGATGCGGTTACGCTGACTACTAACGGGCACGGCACGGTTACTACGGATAAGACTGCGGCACTACTCGGCGAGACGGTTACAATAACCGTGATGTCCGACACCTACTATGCCTTGAAGACACTCTCCGTCATGCAAGGCACAACGCCTGTAACGATCACCGCCGTCGAAGGCACAACCAACCAATACACCTTCACCATGCCCGCGGGTGAGGTAACAGTTACTGCCGAGTTCGAGAAACTCTCCTCTGCCTTCACCCCCTCTGCCTTTACGGTTGCTGCCAATGGCAAGCAGGTATCTTTCTCGCAAGGCAACCTGCAATGCACGGGAGTAACGACGGGCGACTATGTGTGGTCATTCCCCGAGTATCAAACCGATATGCTCGGTACGGATAATGTGATAGGCGGCACAGTTCAAAGTACCACTTGGGGTCTCAAGAAAAGTGGCACGGCCATTGCCGACAAGATAGACCTCTTCGGCTGGAGTGGTAACACGGGTTCGGCAAAGTGGGGTATCAGCACCTCTACAGACAATTCCGATTACTCGGGCGACTTTGTCGATTGGGGAACGAATACCATCGGAGCAAATGCCCCGAACACCTATCGTACACTGACGATAGATGAGTGGAATTACCTCCTCAATACCCGCGCCAATGCTGGCGACCTGAAAGGTATTGCCCGTATCAATCTTAATCACGATGGCTCGCAATATGCCAATGGTCTTATCCTCCTGCCCGATAATTGGACTTGTCCCGTGGGTGCAACCTTCAAGAGCGGCTTCATAGTCGCGCATTCGATTCAAGCGTATGCCAACTACCAAATGTTAACCCTCGCCCAGTGGCAGCAATTGGAAGCCGCAGGTGCAGTATTCCTGCCTGCTGTGGGGTACCGCGAAGGGGTAGGAATGGATGATGTGCAGGTCGCCAACTTCTATTGGTCTGCTACGGCGAGCGACGCGAATAAAGCGTACTACTCGTACTCCGCCGCGTCAACAGCGCATGCGAGTTACCCCTTCAATCGCTTCGCCGGGCAAGCAGTCCGCTTGGTTCAAGATATTAAATATGCCATTACACGAACTACACCCGAACACGGTACTCTCGCAGCCGACAAGACAGAGGCAGTCGCCGGCGAAACGATTACGCTGACCGTTTCGACCAACGATGCCTACTATGTCCTAAAGACACTCTCCGTCATGCAAGGTACAACGCCTGTAACTGCCACCGCCGTCGAAGGCACAACCAACCAATACACATTCACCATGCCTGCAGGTGAGGTAACAGTTACTGCCGTGTTCGAGAAAGTCGCTTCTGCCTTCACGCCTGCCAAGTTTACAGTTGCTGCCAATGGCAAGCAAGTAACCTTCTCGCAAGGCAATCTGCAATGCACGGGTGTTACCACAGGCAACTACACTTGGGCGTTTGCCGAATACCAAACAGAGATGCTCGGTAAAGCCAATGTCAGCAGCCGTGCCCTCGCAGACAAGATAGACTTCTTCGGATGGAGCGGCAGCACGGGTTCGGCAAAGTGGGGTATCAGCACCTCTACAGATAATTCCGATTACTCGGGCGACTTTGTGGATTGGGGAACAAACACCATCGGTACAAGTGCACCCAATACTTACCGCACACTGACGAAGGATGAGTGGAATTACCTCCTTAATACGCGCGCCAATGCTGGCGACCTGAAAGGTATTGCCCGTATCAATCTTAATGCCGATGGCTCGCAATATGCCAATGGTCTTATCCTCCTGCCCGATAATTGGACTGCCCCCGTGGGTGTAACCTTCAAGAGCGGCTTCTTAAGTATATCGTTTGGAGATTATCATAGTTACCAGACATTCACCCTCGCCCAGTGGCAGCAATTGGAAGCCCAGGGTGCAGTATTCCTGCCTTCTAATGCGTATCGCGATGGTTATGGTGTGCACCCCTTTTACGGCTGCTATTGGTCTGCTACGGCGAGCGATGCGAATTATGCATACTGCCTGTATGTAAATACGAATGAAGCGAGCGTGCGCAACTACGGACGCTTCTTAGGGTATGCAGTCCGTCTGGTGCAAGATATTAAATACCCCCTCTCGATTACCACACCCGAACACGGTATTGTCACTGCCGACAAGACGGAGGCAGTCGCCGGCGAAACGGTTACGCTGACCGTGACGCCTGACACAGACTATGAACTCGATGTCCTCACCGTGAAAGACGCTGCCAACAACGATATTACGGTTACGAACAATACATTCACTATGCCTGCAAGTGCAGTTACCGTTACTGCTACTTTCAAGTTGCAGACCTTTACCATTACGCGGACTACACCCGAACACGGTACTGTCGCAGCCGACAAGACAGAGGCAGCCGCTGGCGAAATGGTTACGCTGACCGTTTCGAGCAACGATGCCTACTATGTACCGAAGACAATCACCGTCATGCAAGGCACGACAGTGATACCGACCACCGCAGTCGAAGGCACAACCAACCAATACACCTTCATCATGCCCAAAGGAGAGGTAACAATCACTGCCGATTTCGAGAAACTCGCATCTGCCTTCACGCCTGCCAAGTTCACGGTTTCCGCAGACGGCAAGCAAGTAACCTTCTCGCAAGGCAACCTGCAGTGTGCCCTCTCTGCCACCGACACCATTTGGTCGTTTGCCGAGTACCAAACGGAGATGATTGGCAATGCCAATGTGAGCGGCGGTGCGCTTGCCAACACGATAGACCTCTTCGGCTGGAGCGGCAGCACGGGTTCGGCAAAGTGGGGTATCAGCACTTCCGGCGACAGCGATGACTACACTGGCAACTTTGTGGACTGGGGACAGAACACTATCGGAACAAATGCCCCGAACACCTACCACACCCTCACGAAAGATGAATGGAACTATCTCATCAATACGCGCGCCAACGCAAGCGATCGGATGGGTGTTGCCCGTATCAACCTTAATACCGATGGCACACAGTATGCGAATGGTCTTATCCTACTGCCCGATAATTGGACTACTCCTGCTGGTGTAACATTTACAAGTGGTTTTTCAAGCAATGATAGTGAACAAGCGTATGCCGATTACCAGGTATTTACCCTCGCTGAATGGCAAAAACTCGAATCCGCAGGCGCAGTCTTCTTGCCTGCTTCGGGGTTCCGCGGCGGGTCGAGTATGTACTATGTGCAGACTTACGGCTACTATTGGTCTGCTACGGCGGACGACTCGAGATACGCGTACCGCCTGCGCTTCAGCTCGGATGAGGCGTACGCGAGCAGCAGCAATCTCTACCGCGGGCAAGCAGTCCGCTTGGTGCAAGATATTAAATACCCCCTCTCGATTACCACATCAGAACACGGTACTGTCACTGCCGACAAGACAGAGGCAGTCGCCGGCGAAACGGTTACAATAACCCTGACGCCTGACACAGACTATGAACTCGATGTCCTCACCGTGAAAGACGCTGCCAACAACGATATTACGGTTACGAACAATACATTCACTATGCCTGCAAGTGCAGTTACCGTTACTGCTACTTTCAAGTTGCAGACCTTTACCATTACGCGGACTACACCCGAACACGGTACTGTCGCAGCCGACAAGACAGAGGCAGCCGCTGGCGAAATGGTTACGCTGACCGTTTCGAGCAACGATGCCTACTATGTACCGAAGACAATCACCGTCATGCAAGGCACGACAGTGATACCGACCACCGCAGTCGAAGGCACAACCAACCGATACACCTTCATCATGCCCAAAGGAGAGGTAACAATCACTGCCGAGTTCGAGAAACTCGCTTCTGCCTTCACCCCCTCTGCCTTTACGGTTGCTGACGACGGCAAGCAAGTCGCTTTCTCGCAAGGCAACCTGCAGTGTTCGGGAGTAACGACGGGCGGCTATGTGTGGTCATTCGCCGATTACCAAACAGAGATAATAGGTACTGCTAATGTCAGCAGCGATGCCCTCGCCGACAAGATAGACCTCTTCGGATGGAGCGGCAGCACAGGTTCGGCACAGTGGGGTATCAGCACCTCTACAGACAATTCCGATTACTCGGGCGACTTTGTGGATTGGGGAACAAACACCATCGGTACAAGTGCACCCAATACTTACCGCACACTGACGAAGGATGAGTGGGGTTACATCCTCCAAACCCGCACCAATGCAAATGAAAAGAAAGGTGTAGCCCGTATCAACCTCAACAGCGATGGCACGCAATATGCCAATGGTCTTATCCTCCTGCCCGATAATTGGACTGACCCCGTGGGTGTAACCTTCAAGAGTGGGTACGGAAGTGCGATTTCGATTCAAGCGTATGCCGACTACCAAACCTTCACCCTTGCCGAGTGGCAGCAATTGGAAGCCGCAGGGGCGGTATTCCTGCCTGCTGCGGGGTACCGCGAAGGGGCAAGTATGGAGAGTGTGCAGAACACCGGCGGCTGTTGGCCTGCTACGGCGAGCGGCTCAGACTATGCGTACTACCTGTACTCCAGTTCGTTTAGTACGACCGTGTTTTTCGCCACCGATCGCTACGACGGGAGAGCAGTCCGTCTGGTGCAAGACCTCTATGCGGTTACGATTACGACACCCGAACACGGTACTGTCACCGCCGACAAGACGGAGGCAGCAGCCGGCGAGACGGTTACACTGACCGTTGCGCCCGATGCCTACTACCAACTCAAGGCAATCACCATAACTTATGGCGAAGGCGAAACGGCTGCTGTAACAAGCGACTACAAGTTCATGATGCCCGCAGGTGATGTAACTATCACTGCCGAGTTCGAGAAAGTCGCTTCTGCCTTTACGCCCGCTGCATTCTCTATTGCTGACGGCAAGCAAGTCCTCTTCTCGCAAGGCAACCTGCAATGCTCCGGTGTGAAGACCGGTAACTATGTTTGGTCGTTCGCCGCGTACCAAACCGAGATAATCGGTACGGACAATGTCAGCGGCGGCTCGGTATGGTCTAGTGGCTGGGGCTATGGCTATGGAAAGGATGGCATTGCCCTCGCCGACACGATAGACCTCTTCGGTTGGAGCGGCAGTACAGGTTCGGCAAAGTGGGGTATCAGTACTTCAACAAGAAACTCCGACTACGCAGGCGACTTTGTGGACTGGGGAACAAACACAATCGGCACGAATGCCCCCAACACCTACCGCACACTGACAGAAGAAGAGTGGAATTACCTGCGAAGCACGCGTACCAATGCGGACAATCTTGTCGGTGTTGCCCGTATTGAGTTAAGTGGCGACGGATCGCAGTACATCAATGGTCTAATCTTGCTGCCCGATAATTGGATGGCTCCTGCGGGCGTAATCTTCAAGAGCGGCTTCGCAAGTGAGGGTACGATTCAGGCGTTTGCCGACTACCAGACTTTCACCCTCGCAGAGTGGCAGAAATTAGAAGCCACAGGTGCAGTCTTCCTGCCTTCTACGGGGTATCGCGACGCTTTGGGGGTGTTCAGTGTGCAGACATCCGCCCGCTATTGGTCTGCTACGGCAGGCGACTCAAACCACGCATACTATTTTGATTGCAATGCGAATGAAGCAAAGATGGGAGACTACTACTATCGCTGGCTTGCACAAACAGTCCGTCTGGTGCAGGATGTGCAGGTTATGCCGACCGACATCGACAAGACCTACGGCACGGCAGGTGTTACGGTCCGCAAGGTGCTGATAGACGGGCAAGTGTATATCCTCCGTGCAGGCAAGACCTACACTACAACCGGTCTCGAAGTGAAATAAACCCTCCTTTATTAGGAGTCCATATCTATAGTAGGAGCATAACTCCAAAGAGGCTGCCTACACTTGTTAGACAGTCTCTATCCTATAGGTTACACCTATCCGACCTATTGCCAAGAAAACAAAAAACAAGTATAAACCCGATAAATAATCCGTTTATGAAAAAACTACTCTTCTTATTGTCAGTGGCACTCTTTACCTCCACTGCACTCCATGCAGCATTCACACCCGCTCTATTCACGGTTTCCGCCAACGGAAAACAAGTCTATTTCTCACAGGGCAACCTGCAATACAAGCGATCTACCTCTACTTGGTCTTTCGCCAAGAACCAAACCGATATGATTGGCACGGACAATGTTAACGGTGGTGAGGAGGAACTTCTGGCTATTGGATGGAGAAAGTTGGGTTCTGAACTTGCCGACAAGATAGACATCTTCGGCTGGAGCGGCAGTACAGGTTCGGCAAAGTGGGGTGTCAGCTCATCGACAAACAATGAAGATTACGCTGGCGACTTTGTGGACTGGGGACAGAACACCATCGGAACGAATGCACCGAACACCTACTGCACCCTCACGAAAGACGAATGGGACTATCTCCTCAATAAGCGCGACAACGCAAGCAACCTGAAAGGTGTTGCAAGTATCAGAATTGAAAGTGAAGTAGAAGGCATGCTAGCACAATATGTCGATGGTCTTATCCTCCTGCCCGACAATTTTGTCCTACCTGAGGGTGTAACCTTCAAGAGCGGCTTCTCGGAGTATTACTCTAACCGAACCGTTACATCCGCCGATTGGCAGAAACTCGAAGCCGCAGGGGCAGTATTCTTGCCTGCTGCGGGGTATCGCACTGGTGGGTTGTATATGTACTGTGTTACGTACAAAGGCTCCTACAAGTCTGCTACGACGAAAGACTCGATCAAAACGCACGATTTTTTCTTTAGTTCGGGGGGAGGCTCTCTTGTCGGAAGCTACCGCTACGAAGGGAGCGCAGTCCGTCTTGTCAAAAGCATCAAATACCGTATCACGGTTTACACTCCCGACTACGGTACGATCACTGCCAACAAGAAAGAAGCAGCTACAGACGACGAGGTAACACTCACCTTTACTGCTGCTGCACACTGTACTTTGAAATATTGCACCGTCCGGCAAGGCACGACAGTGATACCGACCACCGCCGTCGAAGGCACAACCAACCAATACACATTCACCATGCCCAAAGGCGATGTGACAGTTACTGCCGAGTTCGAGAAACTCGCCTCTGCCTTTACGCCTGCCAAGTTCACGGTTTCCGACGCTGGCAAACAGGTGCTCTTCTCGCAAGGCAACTTGCAATGCTCACGTGATCATACAGGTGACTATCGGTTGTCTTTCGCCGAATACCAAACCGAGATAATCGGCGCAGAAAACGGCAGAGGTGCAAATGCCGACAAAATTGACCTCTTCGGTTGGAGTGGCAGCACAGGGTCAGCCAAGTGGGGCATCAGCACATCAGTAAACAGTTCCGACTATGCAGGCGACTTCGTGGACTGGGGAACGAACATCGGTGACGGCACTACCTACCGCACCCTCACGAAAGACGAATGGGACTATCTCGTCAATACGCGTGCCAATGCAGACATCCTGAAAGGTATTGCCCGTATCGACCTTAATACTGAAGGCTCGCAGTTCGCCAACGGTCTTATTCTCCTGCCCGACAGTTGGGTCCTACCTGCAGGTGTAACATTCAGGAGCGGTTTCGCAAGTTCTAACAATCAAAAAGAGTATGCCAATTACCAGACATTGACCCTCGCACAGTGGCAGAAACTTGAAGCCGCAGGGGCAGTATTCCTGCCTGCTGCGGGATTCCGCTCTGGATCTTTTGTAAACGATGTGCAGTACCAAGGCTATTACTGGTCTGCAACAGATAGCTGTCTGTTCATTAGAACGAAGTTAGCGTCTTTTGGCGAATCATCACACAACTACGGGCAATCAGTCCGTCTTGTGCAAGACATGAAATACCCCATCTCGATAACCCCACCCGAGCACGGTGCGATCACTGCCGACAAAACGGAAGCATCCACAGGCGACAAGGTTACACTCACCCTTGCTCCTGCTGCATACTGTTCTTTGAAATCTTTCACTGTCATGCAAGGCGAAACGCCTGTAACGACCACCGCAGTAGAAGGCACAACCAACCAATACACATTCACCATGCCTGCAGGTGAGGTAACAGTTACTGCCGTGTTCGAGAAACTCGCCTCTGCCTTCACTGCTGCCAAGTTCTCTATTGCCGCTGGCAAACAGGTGCTCTTCTCGCAAGGCAACTTGCAATACACGCAGTCTTCCGCTATTTGGTCGTTCGCCGAATACCAAACCGAGATGATTGGCAATGCCAATGTTAGCGGCAGTAACCTCGCCGACAAGATTGACCTCTTCGGTTGGAGTGGCAGCACAGGGTCAGCCAAGTGGGGTATCAGTACATCAACAAACAGTTCCGACTATGCAGGCGACTTTGTGGACTGGGGACAGAACACTATCGGAACGAATGCCCCGAACGCCTACCGCACACTGACGAGTGATGAGTGGATCTATATCTTCGAAAAGCGTGCCAATGCAAGCGAAAAGAAAGGTATTGCCCGTATCCACCTTAACAGTGATGGTACGCATTATGCCAACGGTCTTATCCTCCTGCCTGACAGTTGTGTCCTCCCTGCGGGTGTAACATTCAAGAGCGGCAAACCAGGAGAATTTGGCGAAGACGCCTACGCCACTCACCAAACCTTTACCTTCGCCCAGTGGCAACAATTGGAAGCCGCAGGCGCAGTATTCCTGCCTGCTGCGGGAACCCGCACTGGATCTTATGTAAACGAGGTGCAGTACACAGTCATATACTGCTCTGCTACGGAGAAAAGCGAGACCTCTATGTACTACTTTTTCTTATGGACTTTGAACGAAGGACCACGCTACGAAGGGCGTTCAGTCCGTCTTGTGCAAGACCTCTATACGATTACGGTTACCCAACCCGAACACGGCACTGTCACCGCCGACAAGACAGAGGCACTCGCAGGCGAAAGGGTTACGCTGACTGTTATGCCCGATACCTACTATGTCCCGAATACAATCACCGTCATGCAAGGCAAGACAGTGATACAGACCTCCGCCGTCAAAGGCACAACCAACCAATACACATTCACCATGCCCAAAGGCGGGGTGACAGTTACTGCAGAGTTCAAGAAACTTGCCTCTGCATTCGACCCCGCCGCCTTTTCGGTATCGGCAGACAAACAGGTCGCTTTCACCAAAGGCAACCTGCAATGCACGGGTGTTACCACAGGCAACTACACTTGGTCGTTTGCCGAGTACCAAACAGAGATGCTCGGCGAAGCCAATGTCAGCGGCAGTAACCTCGCCGACACGATAGACCTCTTCGGCTGGAGTGGCAACACGGGTTCGGCAAAGTGGGGTATCAGCACCTCCGATAACAACAATGACTACGCCGGTAACTTCGTGGACTGGGGAACGAACATCGGCGACGGCACTACCTACCGCACCCTCACGAAAGACGAATGGGACTATCTCGTCAATACGCGTGCCAATGCAGACATCCTGAAAGGTATTGCCCGTATCGACCTTAACAGTGCTGGCACATTGTATGCCAACGGTCTTGTCCTCCTGCCCGACAGTTGGGTCATACCTGAGGGAGTAACCTTCAAGAGCGGCTTCGCAAGTGAAAGTAGCATAGACGCCTACGCCACTCACCAGACCTTTACCTTCGCCCAATGGCAGAAACTCGAAGCCGCAGGGGCAGTATTCCTGCCTGCTGCGGGAACCCGCGGCGGGGCAAGTGTGAACTATGTGCAGAACCATGGCGACTACAGATCTGCTACGGCGATAAACAATACCTCAGCGTACTGCCTTACCTTCCTTTCGAATGGAGCGGATGCGAGTGACAGTGAACTCCGTTACTTCGGGCGGACAGTCCGTCTTGTGCAAGACTATGTTCTATATACCATCACACTTACCCAACCCGAACACGGTACTGTCACTGCCGACAAGAACGAGGCAGTCGCAGGCGATCAGGTAATACTGACCGTTACCTCCGACACCTACTATGTCCCGAAAACAATCACCGTCATGCAAGGCACGACAGTGATACAGACCACCGCTGTCGAAGGCACAACCAACCAATACAAATTCACCATGCCCAAAGGCGGGGTGACAGTTACTGCCGGGTTCGAGAAACCCGCCTCTGCTTTCCGCCCCGCTGCCTTTTCGGTATCGGCAGACAAACAAGTCGCTTTCTCGCAAGGCAACCTGCAATGCACCTACTCTGCCACCGACACCACATGGGCGTTTGCCGAGTACCAAACCGATGTGATTGGTATTCGCAATATCACCGAAGGTCTAGAATCTGATGAATGGTGGGGCCAAGAAATAGAAGGCGAAGGAGGAGGTCTCGCCGACAAGATAGACCTCTTCGGTTGGAGTGGCAGCACCGGTCCGGTAATGTGGGGTGTCGGTACCTCCGATTACAGCCACCACTACGACGGTGACTTTGTGGACTGGGGAACGAACATCGGCGATGGCACTACCTACCGCACCCTCACGAAAGAGGAATGGGACTATCTTCTCAATACCCGCACCAATGCAAGTGAAAAGAAAGGTATAGCCCGTATCAACCTTAATGCCGAAGGCACACAATATGCCAACGGTCTTATCCTCCTGCCCGACAGGTGGACTTGTCCTGCAGGCATAACCTTCAAGAGTGGTTTCGCAAGTTCGGGTAGTGTTCAAGCGTATGCCGACTACCAAACCTTCACCCTCGCCCAGTGGCAACAATTGGAAGCCGCAGGCGCCGTATTCCTGCCTGCTGCGGGGTATCGGAAAAATTTGATTGTGTTTAGAGTGCAGTACGAGGGCTACTACAGGTCTGCTACTACGGACGGCTACTACTCGTACCACTTTTTCTTCGATTCGCAGCAAATGGATGCAAGCCAACATGAATTACGCTTCCACGGGCAAGCAGTCCGTCTGGTGCAAACCTATGTTCCACCCACGTACACCATAGCGGTTACTACTACCGGACACGGCACTGTCACCGCCGACAAGACTGCGGCAACCGAAGGCGATGAGGTAACCCTGACCGTTACACCCGACACGGATTACGAACTGGATATACTGACGGTACAAGACGCTGCCGGGAATCCTATCACGGTAAATGACAACAAATTCACCATGCCCGCAAGCGATGTAACCGTAAGTGCCGGGTTCAAAGAAATCGTCTATAACTTCACCCCCGCTGCCTTTTCGGTATCGGCAGATAAACAAGTCGCTTTCTCGCGAGGCAACTTGCAATGTGTACTCTCTGCTACCGACACCACCTGGGCTTTCGCCAGAAACCAATATGATATGATAGGTTCTGCCAATGTCAGCGGCACTGCCCTCGCCGACCCGATAGACCTCTTCGGCTGGAGTGCCAACAACACAACCGCTCCGTGGGGTATCAGCACATCCGAAGACTACAATGACTACACAGGCGACTTTGTCGATTGGGGAACAAACACCATCGGCACAAATACCCCAAACACCTACCGCACACTTACGAATGATGAGTGGAAGTATCTGTTTGAAACCCGCCCCGACGCAAGCGATCGGATGGGTGTCGCCCGTATCAATCTCAATGAGGATGGCTCGCAGTACGCCAACGGTCTTATCCTGTTGCCTGATAGTTGGGACATCCCTGCGGGTGTAACCTTCGAGAGCGGCTTCGCAAGTGAAAGTAGCATAGACGCCTATGCCACTCACCAGACCTTTACACTCGCCCAGTGGCAGCAGTTAGAAGCCGCAGGGGCAGTCTTCCTGCCTGCTTCAGGGATTCGCAAAGGGTCGAATATGGGGGATGTACAGGGCTTGGGTTGCTATTGGTCTTCTACGACAGAATCGACCGGAACGATCTTCCATAAAGTCGAATCGAGTAGATTGAGCGTATGGTACAGCAGTCGCAAATTTGGGTATGCTGTCCGTCTGGTGCAAGACTATGTTTCATACACCATTACGATTACCACTACCGGACACGGCACTGTCACCGCCGACAAGACTGCGGCAACCGAAGGCGATGAGGTAACCCTGACCGTTACACCCGACACGGATTACGAACTGGATATACTGACGGTACAAGACGCTGCAGGTAATCCTGTCACGGTAAATGACAACAAATTCACCATGCCCGCCAGCAATGTAACCGTAAGTGCTACCTTCCAACGGATATCTTCGGCTGTCGGCAACACCACCGATACTGCAGATACCACCGTCCGCAAGATCCTGCGCAACGGACAAGTACTCATCCTTCGTGCCGGCAAGACCTACACGATAGTGGGGGTGGAGGTGGAGTAACCCCGGAGCGGGGTGGTGAGAAAAAATCACACCCCGTTTGCACAGTCCGTTTATTTGTTGTACCTTTGCCGCGATTTTCGGCTGTAGTCTCTGGCGATCCGATTAGAGCGTGCACCGCACCTCGAACAGTAGTGAATACTATAGTCCTATAACCCATTAAAAATCAGTACAATGGATTTAATGAAAATTGCCGAAGAGGCATTCGCAGGTGAGAAGAAAGAGTTCCCTGCATTCCAAGCAGGTGACCAAATCACTGTGGCTTATCGTATCAAAGAGGGTAACAAGGAGCGTATCCAAGAGTTCCGCGGCGATGTAATCGCTATCCACGGAAGTCAGGACAAGAAACGCTTCACGGTGCGCAAGATGTCCGGTAATGTGGGCGTAGAGCGTATCTTCCCGATGGACAGTCCGTTCATTGAGCGTATCACCATCAACAAATTTGGTAAGGTGCGCCGCGCGAAACTCTACTACCTGCGCAACCTCACGGGTAAGAAAGCCCGTATCCCGGAGCGTCGCGTGAAATAAGACCCCTCTTCGAGATACCGCAATACCATCAAATGCCTACGGGCGTTTGGTGGTATTCGGTTTTTTATCTACCTTTGCAACTCCAATCGTGGCAGCATGAAACACCGGACTTCAAATAAACTTACCTACTGGATATTGGCAGTGCTGTTTGGCATTGTGGTGGCAGGCGTGGTCTATACCAACTACATCGCACGCCAGTTGGCGGAAGAAGAACACAAACGCATGGAGTTGTGGGCGGAGGCAACGCGGCAGTTCATCATGGCAGGCGAGGACGAGAACATCGACTTCCTGCTGCAAGTCATGGAGGGGAACACCACCATACCTGTCTATATGGTGGATGCCGATTACAACCTCTTGCTCTCGCGCAATGTGCAGGAGCCCAAGCACAATGTGGAGGCGTTCTATACCCGCAAGATAGAAGCACTGCGGGCATCGCAACAGCCGTTGGAGGTGCGCATAGCAGACGACACGGTGCAGTATATCTACTATGAGGATTCCACGCTCCTGCACCAGTTGCACTACTTCCCGTATATTCAATTCTCGTTGATATTAGCGTTTATTGTCATTGCGGTCATCACGCTTGTTGTAACGCAACGGGGCGAACAGAACTTGCTGTGGGTAGGCTTGTCGAAAGAAACGGCGCACCAGTTGGGAACGCCTATCTCATCGCTCAATGCGTGGACGGAATTGCTTCGTGCGCAATACCCCGACGACCCCCTGATACCCCAGATGAACGAGGATATCCGACGGCTGCAAGTTATTGCAGAACGCTTCTCG
This sequence comes from Mycobacteriaceae bacterium, assembly GCA_963630875.1. Lineage (GTDB taxonomy): Bacteria > Bacteroidota > Bacteroidia > Bacteroidales > Paludibacteraceae > Colicola. The sequence continues at coordinate 13,508 of CAVGOI010000045.1, forward strand.
AAGATAGGTTCCGAGCCCGCTTTGGAGGTGTGCCGACTGCTGCCGGTGTTGGAGCAGGCGGTGGACTATATGCGTGCCAGAACCTCTGCCAAGATAACCTATTCGCTGTACGCCAACGGTGCCGAGGCGTGCGAGGTGCAGTTGTGTGTGCCGTTGTTTGAATGGGTTATCGAGAACCTGTGCAAGAATGCCATTGACTCCATGGACGGAGTGGGGGGTATCACCATTGAGGTACAGGACGCGCAGGAGAGGGTGTTTGTGGATGTGACGGACACGGGAAAGGGAATCGACCGTCGGCGCTACAACACGATATTCCGCCCGGGCTACACCACCAAGCAACGCGGCTGGGGGTTGGGCTTGAGTCTGTGCCGCCGCATTATCCGGCAGTATCATCACGGCAAGTTGTTCGTCCTCCGTTCGCAGGAAAGCATCGGCACGACTTTCCGCATCGTCCTTCGGAAAGCCGGTTATGCCGGCTGAGGTTATCCTACCGCCCTCGCCCGCAGCAAAATCCCCGGTCTTTTTCAGGATTAGTGTGAACCATTCAGCAAGGGATACGCAAGGGATACGCAAGGGATAGACATCCCATTCGCCCCATCGGTCTTATTCATACCCTTCTATTTTAGGGGACTTCTATAAATTGCTTTGTGGTATTGTGCTGCAAAGGTAGTACCCAAAAGTGATATTTACAAGCCTCGGCAGCATTTTTATTTGACGATCTGCTAATCTACGGACTATAAAGGTGTATCCAAATCCAACTTGCCTATTTTATATCGATAGCCGTAGATATTCTGTTCCCATTGTTCCGATTTTTCGTTGCCAGTTTTTGTTTCCTATTTCCGAGTTCGTTTCTTTGGTTTGGCGCTCGATAGTGTCGGTGTTGCCGGTGCCTTGTTGCAAATGGGTGCGCGAACAGCAGTAATTGTTTGTTATTTTTTTGGTTCATTGAATATAAACCGGCAAATGCGTTCTGCGGCTTTACTCTACCAACATCGCGTAGCCGGAAGACCGGATTTCTTCCCACAATTCTCGGTTACGAGAGTCGATATAAGGTGCGGGGGCTATTTCAAAGCCTATAAATTTGCGTCCCATTTCGAGGGCTGCAACCCCCGTTGAGCCTACTCCCATAAATGGGTCGAAAATAACATCGTTTTCGTTGCTCGCAATGGTTATCAATTTCTTGAGTACGGCTGACGATTTGGGGAAAGAGGGGGATGTTTTGACCTATATGCCGATTATCTCAAAGGTTATTCATGCGGAGCAATTTGCGTACTCCATGTGGTAATGGCTGTGCCTATTTTGGATAGCCACTGCGTGGAATCCTGCACATCGGACATATCGACACAATGGTCGTACAACTGCTTGATATAGTGGTGCGTGAAAGGCTTGTTCTGCCGGAGCGTACGCTCTACGACATGCAAGATGGTTTCGAGTTGCGGAATAGTAATAGGAATAATACGCTGTTTCTGCCCCTCGTATTCATACTTAACGGAGAAATAGAAAGTATTGACGGTGTCCTTATGCAACGAGGGCGCAACAAACAGACAATAGCCGGGCAAATCAGCGTGCGTTTTCTCAAAATCACGCAAATGACGCATAACGGGTTGCCCTTCGTTGTACCATTGGTCGCGGCTTGTAAGCATTGTCACCTCGCAAATGGCGTTGAAAGAGTTATAATAACACTCAATATCCGGGACACCATTGGGTGCGGTATAGATAGGCTCATTGTCGTCGCCGACGGGAGAGTTGGGCTTGATGAGTACGGCATCATTCAGGATGTTGAGTGCCACATTGGTCCATTTCTCTAATTCGATAGAGAATTTTTTGGCGAGATTTGCCTTGTTGTGGGTATAAATATCCGTAAGCGATTCGATGGTCTCGTTGATTTTGCCATAATCCTGATGAACGGCTTGCTTAATATGCAGATTTTGCAGACGGGTTCTGTATTCACGCTGCGTCCGTACATAGGCTTTCAGTTCGGCAACCGTATTGGGGATGGGGCGTAAGGTAGCAGGAGTATGCAAAGAGGTTTCGAGTTGGGTTATCTCGTCCCGTATATCGGTGGCTATCGCCGTGAGTTTTTCGACCGATTCAAAAGGCAGAGGATAAGTGCCGTAAACGCCCATAAATTGATTCCATTCCGACAAAGTGTACGATTTGGCAGTGCCGTTGTCGCTCTCTAAAATAGCGTCGATTTCGGTCATACGGCGCGGCTCTAAATCGATGTAAGTATGGTCGTACTTACCACGGATATAGATGTACTTTGTCATGCGGAAATAGCGAATCATATTATCGGTATATTCGCGGCAATTCTTGACGGGATTGTTGAAATCCGCCAAATAGGAACGGATATAGTTCTCGGCAAACTGCTCTCGTTCCGAATCCTTGGCAAAATGTTCCCGCTCTGCTCTAAAATCGAGCAACAGACGAGCAACCTTATCCACATCGGTATATTGTTTGAGCGACAGGACAAAAATACCAAATTCTTGTGCGGATATGCCTTTTGCCTTTTCTGTACTGTCCAATAACAAATGCAAATTTCTGCAAAGTTAGACAAAATGGTTGAAGAAGGACTCTTGTGGTGTAGAGAAGTTCAATTTTTCTCTGGGTCTTCGATTCAATGTACTGTCCAATAACAAATGCAATTTATTGTGCAAAGTTAGGAAAAATATTTGAAGAAGCACTCGTAAGGTGTAGAGAAGTTCAATTTTTCTCTGGGT
>CAVGOI010000046.1:0-16050 GCA_963630875.1 Mycobacteriaceae bacterium
TCTACGCACGAATAGGCGCCGATTTCAACATCTCGGAAGAAAGCGTGCGAAAAATAATACGCAATGCAATGAGGAATTAGGAGGATTTCGCCTAATGTATATACTTAAGGAAAGGTATTATATACTCTTCTCTCATTTTGTTACAGCGTCTTTGGGCACTATCAACAAACATACGGATGTATTCTTTTGACCACCGCTCGACAGATTCGCTCCAAGATTGGTCTAAATCCGCAACATGAAATTGTATCTGCATAGCCGCTGCCCAATTGATATACAATTCCGTTGGATTTGCCTTGAATAAATTAGCATAATGCGCATCTGCACAACCCAAACAATCGCCCTGTTCCTGCCAATCTATTTCAACATAATTTATCCCAACGGAATCAAAATCCTCATTGTCTAACATACAAGCGCATGTCTTGGCTAATTTGTAGGCAGATATGATATTGGGCGGCTGGGCATTTTTGTTGATATTGCGCGTCTTCACATCAATCAAATCATAAAAACCGTTGGAGTAGTATATGATGTCAGCAGTATCATTTTGTTTTTCCTCAAAGATGTTTTGCGGCGACCACGCCCGTGTTGCACTATCTCCACGACTCAATAGAAACAGAGCCGTTGGAGAATCCAAGAGAGCATGTCTATCCTCTATAGATATAACCTTAGGGTGCTTCAAATACAAATCATTCAAAAACTCATACTGCTTAAAGATGTCATTCGGATAGGTGGCTTTCAAGTGAGAATAAACACTTTTCTCAAAAGGTTCACCCGCTGCATGCCCGGACAGGGTGCCTGCCGTAGCTTTATTGGGACGATCCACCTTAGAGCCTTTCATCGCACGGATAAGTGCATTATAGTCGATTCTTAGCATAGAATAACGATTTGAACAATTGGTTGATAACCTCTTGATGCTCCTGTTTGTCATCATCAAGAAGAAGTTTCACCTCGTTGGTTATTTTCTCGTGAATAAGTATTTCTTCGGGATTGCTCCAATCAATGCGCAGATACGGGATGTTAGCAATAGGAGTCTCGGAAAACTCTACAATTTCTCCCTTGACAATGCCATTAAAACAGAGCCACCGAAACACATAGTCGGTATTGAGATATGCCAAGAGATATTCAATTGATTCCTGACAATTGGGCTTACGCACAATACCCGTTACATCCTGCAAAGGATAAAAACCGGCAGGCGAATAACAAAAACGAAAATACTGCTTATGTGAAATTCGTTCTTTGCAAGGAATGAATATTTTTGGAACGGGCTTTTCAAATAAACCCTTGCTACGCGGAAATGCGAACTCCCAATATGGCAATTGTTTTCCATACTGGTAACGCTTGTCCAACTGCTCTACATAAGGACGAAAATGAGTAACAAAATTAGGATAACTCCTCACAAATTCCTCCTTGGCAACACCGGAGGGCATACATATATATGCGGTGGATGAAGAATAGGTATAACGCTCTAAATTCTTGGCCTTAAGAACCTTAATAAGACATTTTTCCTCCTGTTGGTTGAGGTTGGGAATTTCTTCTTCCGACAATGCAAAAGCAGCATCTAATCCGGACACCATACCATTGGCGATTTCACAAACATCACCAACACGATACAATATGTCTTCCAACAATCCCTTTTGCTTGATACAACTCTTTTCGAAAGTCATCAAATCCAGTTGTGTCTGCTTGTTGGCGAGTATCCAGCGTTGATTTTCTTCGAATTGAGGTATCTGCTGCACATTGAAACATGACCCGTCCTGCAGTTCTTTTAGAGTAGGTTGTCCGCTTTTGTTGTAAGAAAACAGAGTAATGTCCTGCGCTGTAGGACGACTGCTTTTTATATACTTAAAGATGACAAAAGAGGCGCAGACTTTTTCAAATAAAGGTGCCTCCTTGAAATGATAAATACGCTCAAAATAACCATGTCGGCACATGTAATTTCGAAGAGAGAGAGAGTTTGTGGTATTCATCCAATAATCCGAACAAATAAAAATCAACTCCCCACCCTCTGTAAGGTGCTCTATACTCTTTAAGATGAAAATATACAAATAATCACATAGACTGTTAAAATAGGTATTCCAAAGGGGACTCACTAAAAGTTCTTCTTTTAACTCATCCTCCAAATTCTTCCAACGAATATAGGGCGGATTACCAATAATTACATCATATCTTTCCGACAAAGAAACCGCCAAAAAACTTTGATGTTGCACACAAGCGTAATCCGTAGCAAGTTTTGTATCTATTTCATAAGCAGTTATATCGCCATAATTGTGCTTCTTTAGCATATCTAAAAATACGCCCTTTCCACATGACGGCTCTAACACTCTACAAGAAATAGTATGAGTAATTAACGAAACCATAAATTCAGCAACCGATGGTTCCGTAAAGTATTGTCCGTATTTGTTTTTCTCCTTCATAAACCGTTGCAAAGGTAGAGTTTTTTTTCGAAGCGTGCAAATTATTTAAGTCCCCTGAATTATTGGGAATGGTTGACCAACAAAAAGAAGATTTTCAGCGTACCTTTGCAGCGTCTTATTCAATTAGGAATTAGGAGACCTCCCCATACCCCTCCAAAGGAGGGGCTTTCAGATACTCTGCATTCCCCCCTCTTTGTGGGGGATAGGGGGAGTCTAATTAGGAATGCACATTAAAAATTAGAAGAACGATGGCAAAGTACAAACCTATGGACTTAATCAAGTCCCTGCACGGCAAAGTGTGCGCACACAGCGATGTCTATTTCGCAGAACGCTACGGCACACACTACACCGCCAAACGATGCAACCCGCGCACCACTCCCCCGTCGGAGAAAGAAACCGCCTTGCGTACCAAGTTCAGCACCGTCATCCAAACGGTCAAAAACCTTAGCGAGGAAGAAAAAAACGCCTACAAAACGGCATGGACCAAAAACCCAAAAGGCTACTCCACCCTGCGAGGATATATCTTCGCACAAGAGTACAAGAAAGTTAATTAAAATAATGTGTAATGGGTAATGTGTAATGTGTAATGTGTAATGTGTAATGTGTAATTACAAATTACAAATTACAAATTAAAAATTAAAAATTAGAATAATCATGGCAAAAGTAACTTACATCGACCCCGTAAAGACTGTATCGGGGAAACTGGCGAAGAAGAGCACCGTCACCTTCATGGTACGCAAAGCCGCCACCTCCAACGAGGACATGCTCAACAACCCCAACTACACCCATATCATGGGCAAACGAACCACACCCCTCAACCAAGCCGAGAAAGACTACCGCGCCCGCTTCGGAACTATCTGCGCGGCAACCGGCCGGCGTCTTCAAGATTCCTCGAAGATGGAAGCCGATAGCGCTGCCTTCAAAGCACAAAGCCAATACAAAACACTCCGGCAGTATGTATGGCACCAAGTGGCTGATACGATTTCTTAATGGTTCGTGCGTATGCAACTGGTTCTTGCTGTGGCAATGTGCACCTTCGGGTGCGCATTGCTCATCGCCGGCATCGCACTACCACCCGCCGGCGAAATACACGCCTCCGTCCTTGTCGCCTTTGGCGAAATACTCACCTTTGCCGGCTCACTCATCGGCATTGACTACCACTATAAAATTAGGAATTAGAAACTTTAGTTGAGAGTTGAGTGTTGAGCGTTGAGTGTTGAAAGAAGTTGAGTGTTGAGCGGGCTTCGCCCTGTTGAGTGTTTAGCGCAGTTTATAGTAGAAAGTTTAGCGTTTTGCACAGCCTACTTATAACTCTCCACTCTCCACTGCACTCAACAGGGCGAAGCCCGCTAAACACGCACACTCAACCTCTCTCCACTTCCAACTTTCCACTTTCCAACTCCTTTCAACTTTCACCTCTCAATTTCTTCCCCCCTCGCGCGGGGTCCCCACAAGCCTTCCGCGCAGTGGGGTGCCCTTGAGGGGGGTAGGGGGAGTCTAAATATATCTTCATGTTACTCAAACTGATACGCAAACAAGTGTTGGGGGATGCCCTCTGCGGGGAACTCTATATCGACGGTACACGCTTCTGCGATACCCTCGAACGCACCCCCGTCGCTATACCCGCCGGCTTCTACCCCGTCACCCTCACCCTGTCCCCTCGCTTCGGCGAGGTTCTCCCCCTCATCGGCAATGTCATCGGACGAACCGGCATACGCATCCACGCCGGCAATACCCCACGCGACACCAACGGATGTATCTTGGTGGGAGAAAAAGCGGAAGGCTTGGGACAGCAGGAAGGCTCCCTCTACTCCTCACGACGCACGCTCAACCGACTGCGCGATATCCTGTCCAACGCTGTAACACCCTCCACCCATGAACCCCTCTATATCGAGATTATCGAACCCGACCCGTATCCTCTGTATGATGTGCCTTGCCCTCCTTGTGAGTGCATGCGCTACCTCGAAGAAGAGCGCATCCGTCTTGCATACCGACACCAACACCCGGACGAATTCCCTCCGGCACGATAGCACCTACCACCGCGACAGTATCTATATCCGCGAGTACACCCGCGGCGATACCGTCTATCTCGACCGCTGGCACGACCGCTGGCGCGACAGAACCATCACCCGCACCGACACCGTCTATCAGAACCGCGAAGTACAAATCCAACTCCCGCCCGAAAGGTATGTGCCGCGTTTCTACAAATACGGCACGATGGTGGGAGTGCTGGCGGTAATATGGCTGATAGTGCGTGTTGTGCTCTCTATGGTCGCAGGCAGCCGATAGGTACTACAAGCACGCCATCTTCGCGTTGGTATGCATATTGCCCCGTGCCGGTCAAGATAGCCCCCTCTTCTATCAACGAGTTGCCACCCAATTTAATCTCAATCAGTCCGTAATGCCCGTTGCGCAGGTGCAGGACACTGTCGCACTCCAGACCATTGTTGTCACGATAATGATACACCGCGCCATCCATGGCTTCCGCATAGACACGCAAATAAGTCCAATGGGGCAAATATGTCTAATAAGAACCGTTGTAAGGCAGGTGAATAGGGCTGTCTTACAACGGCAAACAATTACACATTGCACATTACAATGCTACGAATTGGAGAGCGGCTACAAGGTTACTGCTTGCAGTTCGGCGAGGGCGGAGTAGTAGTCGCGTTGGGCGGTGAGGGCTTGGGCGGTGGCGGCGTAGTAGATAGAAAGTTCCATCATATACTCGAGCATTGATATTTGACCGGCTTGCAGGGCTTCCAATAGCAGGTCGGCACTATTGGTGAGCAGCAACGCCTCGTGGTAGCCCTGCCAGGTCTTTTGCAGCCCCATAACAGCCGCATACTGCGTGCGCAGGGTGGAGAGAAAGCGTTGTTTCTGCTCGTCCGCCCGCAGTTGCGCCGCCTTGGCGGATGCTTTCGCCTGACGCACACGATGGCTGTTCTGCCAGAGCGGCACACGGACGCCGACCGTAATACCATTGTAGTAGTTGCCCGTCAGACCCTCCGACATATAGCCTACGCTTAAGTCGGGCAGCCACTCCGCCTTGCTCAGTCGGGCATCGGCTTTCGCCACCGCCACCTCCTGCCGCACATACGCCAACATCGGGCTGCGTGTCTCTGCCTCGGCATACCAACTATCGAAATCCGCCGGGGGCAGTACCCCCTCGAACACACTATCATTCAGCGCAATCGCCTCGCCACCATTGAGCGATGCCAACTGCTCCAAGAGGGTGTTGCGCTCGGTGAGCAAGCGTTGGTATTCGCCCTGCGCCGTAGCGAGGTTGAGCCGCACTTTGTTGTACTCCAACGCATTGGTATTGCCTGCTTCAAACTTCTGCTGATACGCCTCCGCCAGCGTCTGCGCATGGGCGAGCCGCTTGCCGTACTCTGAGAGCATGGCATTGGTATAGACAATGTCGATACACATCTGCTGCGCCTGCAGCAGCACTGCCGTGCGCTCCACTTTCATGCGCAAGTCCGCCCGCAAGTCTTGTTGCTTGGCGAGGCGCGACTGGTAACCGAGAATAGTACTCAACGGCAGCGACTGCGATACCGACAAGTCCATACGGCTGCCCTCTTCGGTACCATGTCCCCAAAGGTAACTGAACTCCACTTCCGGGTTGGCGGGGGCAATGCCCACATGGTTGGCGGCTTTCTCCGCCTCTAGCTCTTGACGCAAGGCTTGCAGCGATTGGTTGTTCTGCTCTATCTGCGACAGGATTGTGGTCATATCTTGTGCATAGGCACAAGATATAATTAACAATGAACAATTAACAAGTAATATCTTCCGAATGTTGTTCATAACAGGCGTTATTTTGGGGTGTTGATATGCGGGTGACGCGCTTCGACGAGCGAGTACATAATGGGAATAATAAAGCCGTTGAGCAGCGTAGAGGAGAGCAATCCCAAGAGTATCACTTTTGCCATAGGGCTCTGTATCTCATTGCCAGGCAAGTCGTCTCCTAAGGCCAACGGGATAAGCGAAAGAGCAGTAGTGAGTGCGGTCATAAGAATAGGATTCAGTCGGTCTGCCGAGCCGGTCATAATACGCTCGTGCAACGATACTCCCTCGCGCGACAAGTCGTTGTAGCGCTCAATAAGCAGCATGCCATTGCGAGTGGCAATACCGAACAACGAGATAAAACCGATAAGAGCGGGAATGCTCAGTACACCGCCGTCAAGCAGTACTGCTAACACGCCGCCCATCAAAGCAAGCGGCAAGTTGCACAACACGACGGTGGCTTGGCGAAGGTCACGGAACTGCATAAAGAGAAGTAAGAATATAACCAATAGGGCTCCGACTGTGGCAAGCGCAATGGTTCGGGAGGCTTTCTGCTCGCTCTCGAACTGTCCGCCGTACTCAATATGATAGCCTTCGGGCAGCGTAATCTGCTCGCCGATAGTCTTTTCGATTTGGTTCACAGCACCTCGCAAATCGCCGTTCGTGACATTGGCGGACACCACGAGCTTGCGGCTGACATTCTCTCGGTTGATTGTATTGGGTCCCATGGCAGAGCGTATATCCGCCACTGCCGACAGCGGGACTTGTGCCGTACGGGTAGAGATACAGAGGTCGCGGATGGCGTCCATGCTCTCACGCGCCGAGGGTGCCACACGCACCACAAGGTCGAATGCTTTGTTCTCCTCATAGACCTGCGACACCACGCTCCCGCCTAACAATACACTAATTTGCTCGGAGAACTCCGCCGGCGAGATACCATAGCGGGCAAGCATATCCCGACGGGGTGTGATAAGCAACTGCGGGCGTTCTACCTGCTGCTCGACATTGATGTCTGCCACGCCCTCAATAGGCGAGATAGCGGTCTTGATTTGTTGCCCGAGTCGGTACATACGATTTAGGTCTGTGCCGAATATCTTAATGGCTATGTTTGATTGCGTACCCGATAGCATGGCGTCGATTCGGTGCGATATAGGTTGCCCTATTTCCAGATTAACACCCGACAGCACACTCATACGCTGGCGTATGTCGGCAATCACCTCTTCTTTGGAGCGGTCTGCCAACACAAAGGGGGCTTCTATCTCCGATGCATTGACACCGAGCGCATGTTCGTCCAACTCGGCACGCCCCGTCTTGCGTGCTACGGTCTGTATCTCCGGGATAGAGAGCAGTATTTCCTCTGCCTTGCGTCCTATCGCATCAGACTCTTCGAGCGATACGCCCGGCAAGGTGCTGATGTTAATGGTAAAAGAGCCCTCGTTGAATGCCGGCAAGAAACTATGCCCGAAGCAGCAGAACACGACCACAGCAGCCACAAAGAGCGAGAAGGTAGTACCAAGCACGCCTTTCTTATGACGCAATGCCCATTCGAGCGCACGGCTATACCCTTTACGCAGCCAAACTACCAGGCGAGGTTCACGGTCGGCGTGTCGCATAGCACGCTCTGTGCCGAGCAGGTAGGAACAGAGTACGGGCGTGAGCGTCAGTGCCACAAGCGTGGATGCGAAGAGCGATACGATAAACGCCAAACCGAGTGGTGCCAACATACGCCCTTCCATGCCCGAGAGTAGGAACAAAGGAACGAAACTGACAACGATAATAAATGTAGAGTTGATGACCGGCATACGCACCTCGTAGGAGGCATTGAATACCACCTCGCATATCGGCAGCCGCCGGTCTTTGGGTAGCAGTGCGTTCTGCCGCAAGTGTTTATAGACATTTTCTACATCAACGATGGCATCATCCACCAACGAACCGATTGCTATCGCCATACCGCCTATGCTCATCGTGTTGATACTCAGCCCGAAAATACGCATGACGAGTATGGTGATAAGTAACGACAGAGGAATGGATACCAGCGAGATAAGCGTGGTGCGTCCGTTCTGCAAGAAGATGAACAGCACGAGAATAACAAACAATGCACCCTCCCAGAGCGACTGCTTTATGTTGCCGATCGAGCCGTTAATGAAGTTGGCTTGGCGGAATATGTCGGTGGATACCTGTACATCAGCAGGTAGTTGCGAGCGTATTTCTTCCATCGCCTTATCCAGATGCTCGGTCAGTTCGAGTGTGCCTGTGTTGGGCTGCTTGGTGACGGTCAAGAGCACGGCAGACTTGCCCCGCACCGAGGCAACGCCGAGCCGAGGTGTCTGTGCACCGATTGCGACCGTGGCTACTTGCTCCAAGCGTACCATACCGCCGGCGATAGTAGGAACAGGTGTCTGCCCCAGCAAGGTCATATCGTTGGTCGATAATGCACCACGGATAATATATTCATTGCCGTACTCGTATAGTACGCCGCCCGATGCATTTTGGTTCATATTGCGTACGGCAGCCAGCAGGTCGTCGAGTGCAACTCCGTAGGTACGCATACGGTTGGGGTCTATCTGTATTTGGTATTCCCGAATGTCGCCGCCCATGACGGCTACTTGTGCCACACCGCCCGTAGCCAAGAGGCGTGGGCGAATCGTCCAATCGGCCAGCGTGCGCAGTTCCTCTTGGGTTGTGGTAGAATCTGCTGTCAAACCGATAATCAACACCTCGCCTAAGATAGACGACTGAGGACCCAAAATAGGCTTACCCACATAGTCGGGCAGCGACTCGGATACGGTTGCCAATTTCTCACTGACCACTTGGCGGGCACGATAGATATCCGTTCCCCAGTTGAACTCCACCCATACCACGGAGAATCCCGTAGTAGAAGACGAACGCACACGACGCACATCGGTAGCGCCGTTCACTGCCGTTTCTATGGGGAATGTTACAAGCCGCTCCACCTCCTCGGGTGCCATACCCGTGGCTTCGGTCATCACAACCACGGTAGGTGCATTCAAGTCGGGGAATACATCCACATCCATCTCCCGCACGCAGTAGATACCTGCAGAGAGAATAAGCAACGCTGCCAACACAATGGCGAGCCGATTGCGCAAGGCAAAAGATATGATTTTATTGAGCATATACAGGTATATTTCTTCGGGCGATAGGTCTTCTATTGGGTTCGAACCACCTTCTTCCCGTGGTGGATATACACTCCGTGCGTAGGTGGTGCTGCAAAACGCCGTCCCAATAGGTCATACCAATAATCATCTCCGGTATCTGTTGAAGGGGGCGTTAAGTCGGTTGCTTGTCCCCTCCGGTGAGCGAACAACCAATCCAAGCGTGGCGTGGAGTAACTCTGGATACAGGTCATCTCGTGTGTCCAACCTGTTACGGTATCATAGACGACATCGTCGCCCAAAGTCTGTAACTGCGCGACCATCGTTTCCACTGTCGTGCGCACATCGCTGCCCATGACCTTATCCGCCAACCCCATGACGGTATAGACCGGCGTAGTGGCTATATTCTCCACACTCATGTTTTTAGGATTGCCTGCGCAGGGCATGGCTGCCGCAAAGTAGTTCGGGTAGAGGGATAGCATTTTCCATGTGCCTGTACCGCCCATACTGCCCCCGAAGATATAGATACGGGTGGTGTCGGTTAGCGTCTGTTGCGCCACATAGTCTAACAACTGTCTTACTTGGGCAGCCATTCCACCCCAGCCTTTTGTCCGGTTGCCACATTGCGGCACGACAAAGACAGTAGGCAGGTCTTGGCGTAGCAGGTATTGCGCTATCGAATCGATACCCGCCTCGTTCATCTGGGTCTCGTTGTCGGTACCACAACTGCTACCGCCGTGCAGGTAAATGACTAACATCGGGTTCGCACCCTCTATCTGCATTTGCCGGTACGGCAATACCGAACCATCGCTCAAGGACAATTGTTCTTTACTAAATACCGGTGTGGTTTGTGCTATGGCGTTATACAGGCTGAATAGACACAAAAGTGTAATTACTGTTCTTTTCATATCGTTGATCGTGAAGGGATTGTTCTGTAGTTAATCCGTGATAGGAATCGGATAAGTTCTCCTATCCATAACACAAGGGATGTGGCGGCAATAATAATGAGCCAGTCTTGCCAGAGGAGTCCTCCTTTTGCGATGTTGAACATCCCTTGTACGCCGGGAGTTTCGGTGATGATGAGTTGACCTGCGAATATCACAAGGACGATGATAATAAACCACTTTGTGTCTTTCCAAGAGAGGTCTTGAAAAGCCGAATTGGTCGTCATAAAGGCTTTGGCATTGAACAAATTCCAGAATTGCAGCATCACAAAGATCGTAAAGAACAGACCTAACTCATACATGGACAATCCTTTGTGGGTACTCCATACGATTTTACCGCAAAGTACATTCCATAGTGAGGTTACATCTGCATATTGGAAGAATAGGAGTATGCCCAACAAGATAACGGCAAATATACCGCCTATCTCGAGGATATCCGCCCCTATGCCTTTGAGGATATGCTCGTTTACGCTACGCGGCTTTTCTTTCATCACGGACGGTGTGGGAGGCAATGACGCCAATGCGAGTGCGGCAAAGGTATCCATAATCAAATTTATCCACAGCATCTGTGTTACAGTAAGCGGGGATTCGGTGCCGACAAACGCACCGATCGTCACAATCAGGCATGCCACTACATTGATTATCATCTGGAACAGGATAAAGCGTTTGATATTCTTGTAGAGCGAACGCCCCCACATGACCGCATTGGCAATCGTACGGAACGAGTCGTCCAGTATCGTCATATCGCTTGCTTCCTTTGCCACAGCCGTACCGTCGCCCATCGACAGCCCCACATTAGCGGCATTGAGAGCCGGAGCATCGTTGGTGCCATCGCCCGTTACGGCGACTACTTTGTTCATCGTCTTGAGCAGGCGTACGGTGCGTTCTTTGTCGTTAGGGCGGGCGCGTGCAATAATCTTGACTTTCTGAAGGCGTTGTTTCAGTTCTTCATCGGTCATGGTTCCTATCTCGGTACCGGTCAGCAGGTTCTCGTCGGTATCATGGTCCGTCCATAGTCCCAATCGGTGTCCTATCTCTTTGGCGGTCCCCGGTGCATCGCCTGTAACAATCATCACTTGTATTCCCGCTTTGATACACTCGTCAATGGCTGCCGGGACATCAGGGCGTACAGGGTCCTCAATACCCACGATACCCATCATATTCAGGTCGCATATATTGAGTTTGCCGTCGGTAAAGACATTGTCGGACTCGGCTATCTCTTTGTAGGCAAAAGCCAAGGTGCGATTGGCGTGGTGCTGATAGTCCGCCAACTGAGCCGTATAGTGTTGCCTTTCGGTGTCGGACAAGGTGCATAGGGGCATCAGTATCTCCGGTGCCCCCTTGACATAGACGATTCGACCTCCCGTTATACCGGATTGCACGACAGTCGCCATGTATTTCCGCTCGGTCGTAAACTGCAAGCGGTCTATGATATTGACGGATTCGCGTATATCGGCATACTCGACCCCGTTGTCGTGCAGCCACAACAGAAGAGCACCCTCGGTCGGATTACCGATAGCCTTTAGTTTATCGGGGTTGGAATAGTCCAAATCGGCAGTTGTATTGACTGCAATACATTCCTTGAGCAATGCCGAAAACTTGTCGGTTTCCAGTTGCTCCCCTTTGCATGCTGCGAAGGAAGTACCGACCACCCTCATTTGGTTCTGCGTCAGAGTACCGGTCTTGTCCGAGCATATCACCGACACGGCACCCATCGTCTCACAGGCATGCATGGTACGGGGCAGGGTGTTCTGTCTCATAAGCCGCTTCATACTAAAGGCTAAACTGAGTGTTACTGCCATCGGCAGTCCCTCCGGCACGGCTACCACCATGAGTGTTACTGTAATCATGAATGTATTCAGTAGGTAGGTAACAAAGTTCATGGTTGCGTCTGCATTGGTGAACGAAAAACCGTACTGCGCATAATAGACGACAAGGCGTCCTATGATGATTAACCCTGCAAGGGCATAACTTGCTTTGGTGATAAGGCTTGCTAACCGCTCCAAGTTCTCGCTTAAAGGGGTTGCTTCGCCGCTCTTTACTTGTGCGGCTTCAAACACTTTGCCGCACGCAGTGGCGTCCCCTACGGCAAATACGCGTGCCACACAATCGCCCTCCAAGACTGTGCAACCTTTCATAATATGGTTGGACGGATAGGTGGCGTCTTTGTCAAACGCCTCCGTGTCGGTTGTTTTGGTGCATTGCGGTTCGCCGGTCAGGGAAGACTCGTTCATAGTTAGGTTCATGCACTCCAACAATTCGGCGTCGGCAGGTACTTCTTCGCCTGTTGCCAGCAAGATGATATCTCCTACCACTATATCTTTGCGCGGAACTTGACAGACGGTGTTATTACGCATTACCCTTACGAGCGTATCGTCGTTTACTTCGTTGAGGCTCTTGAAAGTCTTTTCGTTTTGGGCTTCCAATAGATGGGCTACGGCAGTGGCTAACAGCAGTGCCAATGCTATACCGATTGGCTCTAAATAAGGCTTCCAACCTGTTTCGGTGCCGAATACGCCTTCATAGAAAGAAATACCGCCCGACAATAAGAGTGCGAATAACAGAATTGCGAAGAGGGAATCCATCTTGAACTTTCTTTGCTCGTTGTCCCATTTCCCACCCAAGAAAGCAACTGTATAGGTCAGCGCAAACAGTGTAGCAGACATGACGGGCGCAATCCATAGTTGCTTGTCTTCGTAGATACCGCACAGCGGTAGCAGGATGGATAATGCAGCGGTGATGACAAGAACAGCCAACTCCAATCGGAGCAACCAGAAATGCATACAATGCTTTACTTTCTCCCATACGGATTCTTCTTCCGGTGGGGTCAGTATGTTTGTCCCGTGTAGTCGGCGGCTTTCTTCTACCTCTGCATCGGATAGACCGGTGTAATGTGTTTTCGTCATACTTTGTTATTTCTATGGATTGAGTACATTTATAGATATCTTCTTACTTGTTGGCAGTAGGTTTCATATTCGGTGCCGAATGTTGCACGGCAGAATTGTTCTTCGTGCCGTATTTGCAGATGGAACATAATGACAGGGAACAAGGCAAACACAAGGTGTAGTATATTGGGGAACGCCAATAGTAGTCCGATGTATGTCAGGTCGAAGCCGACAAATGCAGGGTTGCGGCTGATACGATAGATACCTGTTTGCACCAATTGTGTTTTGTCGTTCTCCGGAATGCCTGCTCTCCAATTATCTGCCATTGTCCATACGGCAAGGATGAAAAACAGTACCCCTAATCCTGCTATCAGCAACCCTGCCCATTGCAGGACAGGACAATGCTGCAATAACGGCGTGAGTGTCCAATGTGGGTAAACAAAGATACTGATAACCTCCACCGGTACTACGAGCAGGGTTGCCAATCCCATGATTTTTTCTGTTCGCAAGACTTGTTTGGGTTTGTTGCCTACACCAATCTGGTTGGTGGCTATACCTTGTTTTCGTTGTGCTATCTTCTTGCCGAAATAGGTGGCATAGAATATAATCAATAGGGCTATGGCGATGGTTTTTGTGAGCATTGTTCTGCGGATGGAGTGGGGAGGTTAGTGGTTGTGTGTATGTCCGGGTATGATAGTTGCACTGCCTGCAAGTTTTACCTGTATGGCACCTTTGGTTACTATTGTTTCGCCTGCTGCGAGACCTTTCTTGATAAGTATGCGTTCGCCGTTGCTTTGTCCGAGTGTTACTTCCTGTTTACGGTAGCAATCGTCGTCGATTTGTATATAGACGGAGTAGATACCTTGTTCTTCGCATACAGCAGCGATTGGCACCGATAGGGCGTTCGTTTGTTCTTGCAGCAGCAGATATACATCGGTGTACGCTCCTGCGATTAAGCCTGCTTTGTTTTCGAAAGAAAATACTACCGGCACATATCCGGTTTGCTTGTTTGCACTCTGTCCGATAGATAGTAGTTTCCCGTTTAGGTCGGCTAACCGATATACAGTGCCGCTGTATGCAGGCTCGAAGTTTGCTCCGTGTATCTTGCTGAGGCTGTTCCAGTAGCGTTCCGGCACATCGGCTTGCAGCAACAAGTCTTTTGTCTGGCTGACAGATAGTAGTGCTTTGCCTGCTTCGACATAGTCGCCATTATCGAAAGTGAGTCCACTGACATAGCCGTCTTGTGGTGCTATCACTTCTATACACCCGTCATCTGCTTTCTTGTTGCGTAGTGCCTCGTATTGCGTACGGGCGGTTTGGTATCGTAGTGTTATCTGTTCCATTTCTTGGGCAGATACTATCTGGTTGCCAGTCAGTCGTTCCGCCCGTTCATATTCCTTGCGTGCGGCTTCGTATTGCATTCGTGCTGTCTCTACGGGATCTGCGGTTGCCATACTTTGCACGGATATATGCGCCAGTACCTGCCCTTTGCGCACCGCCGTACCTTCATTGAGCGTGCGTTGGAGGGTAATCACACCGTCCATTGCCGCCACTACTTGCAGCGTCTTGTTGGCGGGCGTCAGTATCTGCCCCGATACCTTGATGGCTTCGGCAAAGGGCGCATAGTTTATCACCTCGGTTTGCAATCCGACGGCGGCGGCTTTTTCCTCCGAGAACACAATCTCCCCTGCGGCATGGGCGTGTTGCTCCTCGTGCTCATGCTCGTGTTCATGCTCCCCGTGTTCGTGCGTGTGGGTATGACACCCGCATAGCGACATCGCCGCGTACCCGAAAAGGGCGATCCATAGTAAATGTTTGTATCTCATATTCAAAAGATTATACTGTTAAACAACGAAACAACCCTGTAGCAGTCAGGCTACAGGTGTACAACCTCTCTCGCTCGGAGATCGGGTCGAGGAGACTAAAGCAGGAAGAGTTGGTGTTGTATTGACACACGGCGCCCGCTCAAAGGCGGCGTGTGTGCGGTGCAATGAGGGCTTGCAGCAGGCGTTTGCGGGGTAGTCAGCAGGGTAATGGTTTCTTCCATGGCGGGCAATGCAGGGATTTCAAAAGCCATCACGGGCGGAATGTGTACGGTAGAGCAGATACCGCCGTCGCTGAGGTGCAGACGCAACAGCGTGCAACCATCGGCGTGCTGACAAGCACCGGCATTGCGGCAGGGGGTCTGCCCCCCATCGTTATGGTGCACATGGTCGCACGCGTGATTGAGTATATGCTCTATGCCCGCTTGCCGGCAGTCGTTGCAGCAGTAGCGGACATAATTCACGCCCGACCCTGCCCACACAAAGCAGACCGCCAACAGAACAGCCACTATTTGCAAACCTCTTTTCCGCATTGTCATTCTTGCCGTTGGCAAGTGTCGTTGCTGCATTTCGGCTGCAAAGGTAGTGCATTTCTTTCATTCCCGCAAATCCCTTAAAGTAGGTACACCTCCTCCCCTTTCTCCGAAAGGGTGTTGGCATACGGCAGTCCGCTTGTAAAGAAGGCTCAAGGCAACTCTGTCACAAGACGCACAGCGTGCCCATATAATATATCATAGGAGGCATTAGGTTGTAGAGAGCCTACCCATGCCAACAAACAATAGGCATAGATAGGATAGTCCTCATCGGTTTCTGTCGCCCAATATTGTGCTGCTTCATTTCCACTAATGAACTCTGTATCGCGCGCACCGGCAGACGGCAGAAACACAGCACCTGCACGCTCCAACAACGACCATTCCGCTACCGAGTACGAATTATCGCCGTAGTGCGTAGACCACGAAGAGTCGTAATCAGCGTACATATCATAATCCGCATCCCAAGTCATGCCCTTGTCAACCGAAGGCGTGAAGGAAATACTCGGCAAGCCTGCCCATGCGTCGGGCAGAAGAATCACCCCGTTCACACCGGCAATG
>CAVGOI010000047.1:0-15637 GCA_963630875.1 Mycobacteriaceae bacterium
CGCTGATAGATTATGCCTTGACGCACGATATGTCCGCACAAGCACAAGCCGCCCGAGAACAAGTCATAAGCCATCACACCTTTACGCAACGAATAGATGCCGTTTGTGAGCAAACTATAACAGACTGATTGTGTACAGATTACGCATTATAACAATGCACAAATCGCAGATTTTCCCAATAAGAATCGTAGATTTTTTTCGACAATCGCATATTTTCACCACCTTTGCAACCTACTAATTATAGCACATAACTATAATATAATCAGAAGTATATAAATACACTTTGAGTATTTTTATCCAACCAAGTGTTGGGTTTGATACAGCAACTCCAAAATTATAAAATCATGCCTACTATTTCAGTAATCATTCCGATATACAATATGGCTGGGTTTGTGGAGCGGTGCATGGAGTCGCTGCGGGGGCAGACCCTGCAGGACTTTGAAGTGCTGTTTGTGGATGACCACGGGACGGATGAGAGCGTACATGTCATCGAAAAATATATCGCAGCACAGGGGTTGGAAGGGCAATGGAAAGTGTTCCATACGCCCTGTAACAAGGGTCCGGGGGCGGCGAGGAACTGCGGCATACAGGAGGCTACGGGGGAGTATGTCGCCTTTGTGGACGGGGACGATTGGATAGAACCCGCTATGCTCGAGGTGCTGTACCGCAACGCCGTGGCACACCATGCCGACCTATTGGATGTCCTTGTCGTCAACGACGGCAGCCGCGACAACTCCTCAGAGGTGGGACATCAGTACGAGGCGCAATACCCCGACATCATGCGCGTGATAGACAAACCCAACGGCAACTACGGTTCCACCATCAACGCTGCACTCCCCGTGGCTACCGGCAAGTATATCAAGGTATTAGACTCCGATGACTGGTTCGACACGCAAGCCTTGGATGAGATGCTACTCTATCTCAACAAGCAGGATGCCGACATGGTCATCACCCATTTCACGCAACTCGGAGCCAACAACAGCCGCGAGGTCGTACGCTACAACACAATGGGGCGCGAGCCTTACACATATAATAAGTTGTACGACTTAGACAATGTGCTGAAAGACCGTTACATCCACTCCTTCCTTATGCACGCCATCGCCTACCGCACCAACCTTTTGCGTCAAATCGGTTACCGTCAAACGGAGGGGATCTCCTACACGGACACCGAGTGGGCGTCGCTCCCAGTCTTCCACGCCACAACCATCCTTTTCCTCAACCTCAATGTCTATCAGTACAACCTCGACCGTGCAGGACAGACCATGGCACCCGAAGTCATCATGAAGTCCCTGCCGCAGTTGGAGAAAGTCACTGACCGTATGCTGGACTACTACCGCACGCATCACAACGCGCTCAGTTCCATTCGTGCAGCCTTTATGAAGCAGTACTTCGAGAACCGCCTGCGTATCCTCTACAAACTCTACCTCTTGGATATGCCGCGCCGTGATTTCCGTGCCGAGGACTTGCAACATTTGGACGACAAACTGATGCCCGTCTGCGCGGAACTCGACCTCCATCCGCGCCTTGATCCCGAGAACAAACTGCTCCGCATCGACTACATCGCCTTTTGGCACCGCCACTACCGCCGCTGGTCGCCCTGCTTGGAGCATTTTAACCATATATTGGACATCATTATGCGTTGGCTGTATGTCAAAATCTTCAGGCAATAAGCCTCGTATCTTCCTCGTGCCTTCATCGGGTGATTAACGGGTGATTAATGGGTGATTAACGGGTGATTAACGGGTGATTAACGAACCAATTTCGAGAGAATACCGTAAGTAAACAAATACAATACTATCAGAAACAGCGACAAATCGAACCAAACAAATACAATAATATCCATTTAACTCCTATCAATTTAGCATGAAACCTTATGATTATCTTATAGTGGGCGCAGGCTTATTCGGAGCCACCATCGCCTATCGCGCACGCCAAGCAGGCAAGCGCGTACTCATAGTGGACAAACGGTCGCACACGGGCGGCAATGTCTATTGTGAGGACATCGAGGGCATCCATGTACACAAGTACGGAGCGCATATATTCCACACGGACAACAAGGAGGTGTGGCAGTTTGTGAACTCGCTCGTGGAGTTCAACCGCTATACCAATTGCCCCGTGGCGAACTACCAAGGGCGGCTCTATAACTTGCCGTTTAACATGAACACTTTCAGCGAGATGTGGGGCGTAACGACCCCCTCGGAAGCACAAGCCAAGTTAGATGAACAGCGCACCGAAGCCTTGCAAGTCCTCTGTGGTCGCAAGCCGCAGAACCTCGAGGAACAGGCGCTTACCCTCGTCGGCAAGGACATCTACGAGCGGCTCATCAAGGGCTACACCGAGAAACAATGGGGGCGTCCTTGCACGGAGTTGCCCGCTTTCATCATCCGACGCTTGCCTGTGCGTATGGTCTTCGACAACAACTATTTCAACGACCCCTATCAGGGCATACCTATCGGGGGCTACAATCCGTTGATAGAGAAACTGTTAGAAGGTTGCGAGGTGCGGATCGGAGTAGATTATTTGGAGCATAAAACCGAATGGGACGCACTTGCCGAGCGGGTGGTCTATACGGGTTCTCTTGATGCGTACTTCGGCTATCGGCTCGGGCAACTCGAGTACCGCACGGTGCGTTTCGAGACGGAGGTATTGGATACACCGAACTATCAAGGGAACGCCGTCGTGAACTACACCGACGCTGCCGTACCGTACACACGGATCATCGAGCATAAGCATTTCGAGCAGTTCGGGCAGGCAATATACGACACACCGAAAACCGTTATCTCCCGCGAGTATTCCACCGAGTGGCAGGCGGGAATGGAACCGTACTACCCCGTGAACGATGAGCGCAATACCCAACGCTATCATCAGTATATGGAACTAGCCAAGCAGGAAAAGAAAGTCCTCTTCGGTGGTCGCCTCGCCGAATACAAGTACTACGACATGGACGACATCATCGCCCGTGCATTCGAAGTGGAGATTTAACATAATCATCGAACAACAAATCGCAGATTTTCCCAACAAGAATCGTAGATTTTTTTCGACAATCGCATATTTTCACCACCTTTGCAACCTACTAATTATAGCACATAACTATAATATAATCAGAAGTATATAAATACACTTTGAGTATTTTTATCCAACCAAGTGTTGGGTTTGATACAGCAACTCCAAAATTATAAAATCATGCCTACTATTTCAGTAATCATTCCGATATACAATATGGCTGGGTTTGTGGAGCGGTGCATGGAGTCGCTGCGGGGGCAGACCCTGCAGGACTTTGAAGTGCTGTTTGTGGATGACCACGGGACGGATGAGAGCGTACATGTCATCGAAAAATATATCGCAGCACAGGGGTTGGAAGGGCAATGGAAAGTGTTCCATACGCCCTGTAACAAGGGTCCGGGGGCGGCGAGGAACTGCGGCATACAGGAGGCTACGGGGGAGTATGTCGCCTTTGTGGACGGGGACGATTGGATAGAACCCGCTATGCTCGAGGTGCTGTACCGCAACGCCGTGGCACACCATGCCGACCTTAGTTCGGGGGCTTGTGTTTTGGACTACGCCGACGGCACACACCGTATTGTGCGCAACCCGCAGATAGGCTGCGGGACGGTAAGCCGGCAACAACGGCGGTATCTCCTGCGGCACTATGCAAGCAACTTCACGACTATGCTTTTTCGGCGGGAGTGGCTGCGCGGAAACGGGATAGTTTTCCCTGCTGCCAAGAGCGGGGAGGACAGCAGTTTTATGGGGCAATGCTACCTTATGGCGGAGCGCATCGCACAGACCGACGAGCCGATATACCATTATATCATTCATCCACAATCGATTAGCCATCAACGAGGCGTATGGCGGGGCGGCGAGAAGCACAGGGCGTTTGCGGCATTGCTGCACTTTGCCGCAGAGCGGGGACTGCTGCCAACCTACGGTGCCACGCTCGCGTGGGTGTACCTGAAGAAAGCCGTCGTGATGAGCATTGTGGATTATTGCAGGAGCCTTCGGCATTTTTAGTTGTGTATGTCATAAATAAGGTGTACCTTTGCGGGCTACAAGAAAAAGTTGAATCCTAAAACAATAAACTTATGTCAAAAGTAACCGTTGTAGGCGCAGGCAATGTAGGTGCTACATGCGCCAATGTGCTGGCCGTAAAGAAAGTAGCCAGCGAAGTTGTATTGATTGATATCAAAGAGGGCGTTGCAGAAGGCAAGGCTATGGATATCATGCAGACCGCCCAACTATTGGGCTTCGATACGGTGGTGAAAGGCGTTACCAACGACTACACACAGACCGCCAACTCGGATGTGGTAGTCATCACAAGCGGACTGCCCCGCAAACCCGGCATGACCCGTGAGGAACTGATCGGCGTGAACGCAGGTATCGTGAAGAGCGTGGCAAAACAGGTGCTGACTTACTCGCCCAACGCTATCCTCATCGTGGTATCCAACCCGATGGATACGATGGCTTACCTAACCCTCAAGTCGCTCGGGTTGCCGCGTAACCGTGTCATCGGTATGGGCGGCGCACTCGACAGCAGCCGCTTCAAATATTTCTTGAGTCAGAAACTCGGCTGCAATGCCAACGAAGTAGAGGGCTTTGTCATCGGCGGACACGGCGACACGACCATGATTCCGATGGCTCGCTTTGCCACTTACAAAGGTATGCCGATCCTCAATTTCATCAGCG
The DNA here is from genome assembly GCA_963630875.1 of Mycobacteriaceae bacterium. Lineage (GTDB taxonomy): Bacteria > Bacteroidota > Bacteroidia > Bacteroidales > Paludibacteraceae > Colicola. The sequence goes on from CAVGOI010000047.1 coordinate 4,684, forward strand.
AAGCCGAATTGGACGAAGTAGTTCACAGCACGATGGTAGGCGGAGCCACGCTGACCGGTCTGCTCGGCACCAGCGCGTGGATGGCTCCGGGTGCCAGTGCAGCCAGTGTGGTGGACAGCATCATCAACGACCAGAAGAAGATGATTCCCTGCTCGGCGTACCTCGAAGGTGAATACGGCTACAAGGATATCACCATCGGCGTGCCGTGTATCATCGGCAAGAACGGGATCGAGAAAATCGTTGAGTTGCCTCTCAACGACAAGGAGAAAGAACTCTACGCTGCCAGCGAAGCTGCCGTTGCCAAGACGACCGCTGTGCTTCACGAGATTAACGCTATCTAATCCGCGAATGGCTGATTTATTTCAGAAGTGTCATAACGACCTTTTGGAAGAGGTCAAGCGCCGCGACATCTACCCCTATTTCCACACATTGGAGTCGCGTCAGGCTCCTGTGGTGGAAATGGAGGGGCGGCGGCGTATCATGTTGGGAAGCAACAACTACCTCGGACTGACCGAAGACCCGCAAGTCATCGAAGCCGGTCACAGGGCGTTGGACAAATACGGCAGCGGTGTGTCGGGCAGCCGCTTTCTGAACGGCACCCTTGACCTCCACCTCCAATTGGAACAAGCCTTGGCGGATTTCACCGGCTACGAGGCCGCAATGACTTGCAGCACAGGCTTCCAAACCAACTTGGCCATCATCTCTGCCCTCTGCGGCAAGAACGACTATATCCTCAACGACCGCGAGAACCACGCCAGCATCTACGATGCGTGCCGTCTCTCGTATGCCCAAGTGGTGCGCTACAAGCACTCCAATATGGCGGACTTGGAAGCCAAGTTACAGCAGATACCTGAATCCGCCGGCAAACTCATCGTTACGGACGGTGTATTCTCGATGCGCGGCGACATCTGCCGCCTGCCCGAAATTGTAGCGTTGGCAGAAAAATACGGCGCACGCGTGATGGTGGACGATGCCCATGGCTTCGGCGTCCTTGGCAAAGGCGGACGCGGCACGGCTGCCCATTTCGGGCTGACCGACAAGGTGGATATTACCATGCTTACCTTCTCAAAATCCCTCGCCTCAATAGGCGGTTGTATGTTGTCGAGCAAGGCTGTGCACGAGTATGTGTGCCACGCCTCACGCCCCTTCATCTTCTCTGCCTCCATCACGCCATGCAGCGCGGCGACGGCGTTGGAAGCCATACGCCGCTTGGAACAAGACCCCGAGCGACCGGAAAGACTGATGCAGATTGCACGGTATTTCAGCCGGAAACTCATCGAAGCGGGAGTGCATATCATTCAAGCACCGACACCCATCGTGCCAATATTCACCTACAAGACTTTGGATACCCTCTGGTACGGCAAAAAAATGTTCGAAGAGGGCGTCTATGTAAACCCTGTGATAGCACCGGCATGCGTGGAGGGCGAGTGCCTGTTGCGCACGACGCTGATGGCAACCCATACCGAACCCGTGGTGGATGAGGCGGTGGGAATCATCGCACGCGTGCTGCGCATGACCCCGAAATACTGACAACCTATGAAGACAATGCTGATTACCGGCGGGTCATCCGGCATCGGATTGGCGACCGTGCAACTGTTTGCCCAAAAGGGCTGGCAGGTGTTTGAACTGAGCCGACACGGCAAAAGCCACGACGGCATTGTGCATGTGTATTGCGATGTGACGGACGAGCCCTCTGTGCGGGATGCCGTGGCGGAAGTGCTCACACAAACCGAGCATATTGATGTGGTTATCAGCAACGCGGGGTTCGGTATATCGGGACCCGTCGAGTTTACAACCACGGGCGAAGCCCATCGGCAGTTCGATGTGAATTTCTTCGGCGCATTTTACCTCATCAAAGCCGTGCTACCCACCCTCCGCGCTCATCACAACGGGCGTATCATCTTCACCTCCTCCGTTGCCGCCGTGCTGAGTATCCCCTACCAGAGTTTCTATAGTGCCAGCAAGGCCGCCATCAACGCTATGGCGTTAGCCCTTGCCAACGAGGTGCGCTCACTTGGCATCCGCGTGAGCGTGCTGATGCCGGGCGATGTAACGACCGGATTCACCGAAGCCCGCTGCAAAGGTACGGACGGACACGATGTCTATCACCAGATGCAATCGGCGGTATCGACGATGGAAAGGGACGAGCGCAGCGGCATGAGCCCCGAACAAATGGCACGCGACCTCTATCGTATTGCCACTTGCCGAAGCCCCAAACCCCTGTATGTAGGGGGCGCGAAATACCGCCTTTTCTGCCTGCTGAACCACCTCCTGCCAACCCGATGGGTGAACGGCATTGTGGGCAAACTATACTCGTAACCCGCTGGTATGCAAATCGGGCGCATCGTAACCATAGGGTTCTTTGACGGGGTGCATATCGGGCACCGCTATGTGCTTGATTGTCTGTACGATGAGGCACAAAAGCGGCATTTGGAGCCGTATGTGCTTACCTTCCGCCAACCGCCGCGGGAGGTATTGGACGCAACTTTTCGTCCGCAACTGCTCATGACCTGCGAAGAGCGTCTTGCCCAAATACGCCGCTATGCCCCGTTGGGCAACCGGTTCGGGTGCATCGGGGAACGGGTGTGGGTAATTGACTTTCGCGAGGTGTACCGCATGACCGCCGAGGTGTTTATGACCGGTCTGCAGCAGTGGGGGCGCGTACAAGCCATCGTCATGGGGTACGACCACCGGTTTGGCAGTGACAATCTGCCCGACCTCCAAGCCTACGAAGCCATCGGCGCCAAAATGGGGATAAGTATTGTGCCTATCCCGCAATATGCACCCGCTACCGACCCCGCTCTAAGAGTGAGTTCCACGACCATACGCGCCCTCTTGCAAGCGGGCGAAATAGAACGGGCAAACCAATACCTCTGCACGCTGTATCGCATTGAGGGAGAGGTCGTTCACGGCAAGGGCATCGGGCGCCAAATCGGGTTTCCGACCGCCAATATCCAACCCGACACTGCCGAAAAATGCATTCCGAAAGAGGGAGTCTATGCGGGCTATTTGGAGCAGGAACCGACAAACGGACAGGCTCATCGGCAACCTGCCATCATCAATATCGGACACAACCCCACCGTGGGCAACGCCACACAAACCATTGAGGTGCATATCCCTCACTGGACGGGCGATTTGTACGGGCAACGGGTGGCAATACTCCTAAAAAAAAGGCTGCGAGAAGAGCGTAAGTTTCAGGACATCAATGCATTGCGCGAACAGATAGCACAGGATATTATCCATATAAAAGGGGTGTAGGTAGAACCTACACCCCTTTCCGAATAATCCGCAGCCTATCCTCCGCTTATGATCCGCTTATCCACCGCTAAAAACAATGCGGAATTAAGGGATTGGAACGCAGGCGTTTAATTGCCTATTTCGGGGTCAACCAGAATACGGCCGCAGAACTCGCAAACGATGATTTTCTTGCGCAAACGGATATCCAACTGACGCTGTGCCGGAATCTTGCTGTGGCACCCGCCGCAACTGTCGCGTTCCACCTTAACGACCGCCAAACCGTTGTGCGCGTTCTTGCGAATGCGGCGGAATGCAGTTAGCAAACGCTCGTCAATGTGCTTCTCCAATTCGGAGGCACGGAGCATGAGTTTCTCGGTCTGCTCCTTGGTCTCGCTGAGAATGGAGTCCAATTCGTTCTTTTTCTGGTTGAGGTCCACCGTGCGTTCCTCGATATCGCTCACGGTCTTTACCTTGTCTGCCTGACGCGCTTCAAGGTCTGCCGTGTAGGCGCGTATCTTTTTTTGCGACAACTCGATATCTAACTCCTGATACTCAATCTCTTTGGTGAGATTGTCGAACTCGCGGTTGTTGCGCACATTGTTCTGCTGCTCCTTGTAGCGTGAAATGGACGCATTGGCGTTCTCAATGCGGACACGATGGTCGGAAATAGCCGTTTCGCACTCCTTGATGTCATTCTCAATGTTGGTGAGACGCGTCTTCAAGCCCTCGACCTCGTCGCCCATATCCTTCACTTCTTGCGGCAGTTCACCCGCGAGAATACGCAACTCGTCAATCTTGGAATCGACCTCCTGCAACTCGTAGAGCGCACGCAGTTTCTCCTCTACGGTCAGTTCTTGTGGTTCTTTTTCTTTTGCCATAACAGTTATAATGTTTTAGTTTATATCCGAAGAATTCGCCCAATAGCGGACGGGCGAGCAATCGTTAGCAGCGACAAACACGGGGATGTGCGGCGACAGCAACTCGCGGAACAGGTCGCGCGTGAAATGTTCGCTGACCCAGTGGTCAAGGTCAATCACCCCGATACGCCCGAGAGCGGCTTGCATCTCGTGGTACTTAAAATCCGCCGAAATATAGACATCCGCGCCTTGCGACACCGCCGCCTCCAAAAACTCGGCACCTGCACCGCCGCACAAAGCCACCGTGCGGACGAGATCGGCAGGCGGTGCGACGAAACGAATGCCGGAATGCGGCGTTTGGAACTGCTGGAAGACATACGCAACGAAGTCGCTAAACGGCATGGGCGTCGGCAACTCCCCAATCACACCCAATCCAACCGCCGAATGACCCTCCGCCGGCACGAGTACGCGGTAAGCAGATAACCCTATATGCTCTGCCATACGCCCGCTGACCCCGTGCAGATAAGCGTCCATAGGCGTGTGCGAGGCGTAAATGGCAATGCTGTGCCGGATGGCGAGTGCCACACAACGCTCCTGCGGGGTAGCCCCCGTGATGTGTTTGAGTCCGTGAAACAGCAGAGGATGGTGCGACACAATCAAATCGCAATGCTTTTCAACAGCCTCGCGGACAACAGACTCGGTAACATCCATCGTCAACAATGCCGCATGTACACTCGCATTGCGCTCACCCACCTGCAGTCCCGAATTATCCCAATCCTCTTGGTAACTCAAGGGAGCAACAGATTCTATGATATCAATAATATCGCGAAGTATCAACCTTTTTTCGCGCCAACGCCCGTTTTCACAGACGAGGCTGCGGATTTCTGCGTCCTGCCCTGCGCTTTGGGAGCAGGCTTGCGGGTTTCGGGTTTCTTCTCTTCCGTAGCAGCCAAATCCCCCTCCGCCGGCTCATCCTCTTTCACGGAGAAATCGGTAATGCCCGCCCCGATGAGGATGTTGTACCACTGCACCAATTTGCGAATGTCGCTGGGGTAAACACGGTCTCTGTCAAAATCCGGCAGCACCTCGCCCAAATATGCGCGAAGCGCCTCGTTGTCCGCCTTCTTGATGTCAATGGAAGCCGGTTGCAGTCCTTCTTTGGCACCCAACTTGGTAAGCACCTCGCCCAAAGCGATATCTTCACCGGTGGTGAACATCGACACCTCGCCCAACGAAACAATTTTATCGCGCGTGTAGGTAGGCATACGCTTGCCATCGGTTAACGACTCAACAATCAGCATATTGTTGCCGCGACTGACCAACTTGTAGAGCCCCGGCTTGCCCGTGATAGAGAGAATGTTCTTAAGCATAGCACATTGCATTTAACGGAATACGCCTGCAAAAGTAGTATATTTTTTGCACACCTGCAAATAATGCAGTATCTTTGCGCAAGATTATGCGCTTGAAGAGCAATGTAAATATCAAGAACCGCCGTGCCACATTCGACTACGAGGTGTTAGACCGTTACACGGCAGGCATCCAGTTGTTCGGCACGGAGATAAAATCCATCCGCGAGAGCAAAGCCTCGTTGGCGGACACCTATTGTATGTTCGTGGGGCGCGAATTGTGGGTAAAACAGATGCACATTGCCGAATACCGTTTCGGCAGTTATGCCAACCACGACGCCAAACGGGACCGGAAACTGCTGCTGACCAAAAAGGAACTCCGCAAATTAGAGCGGCAGACCAAGGAGTCGGGCAAAGCGATTATCCCCCTGCGCCTCTATATCAACGACAAAGGGCTCGCCAAAATGGACATAGCCCTTTGCCAAGGAAAGCACGAATACGACAAGCGTCAATCGCTGCGGGAGCGCGATGACAAGCGGGAATTGCAGCGCACCATGCGCGAGCAACGCTGACGCCGTCAACGCTTCCCGTACATCTCGTCGTAGTATTTCTCGTAGTCGCCCGAAGTGATGTTGTCGAGCCAGTCTTGGTGGTCAAGATACCACCGCACGGTTTTCTCTATGCCTTCCTCGAATTGCAGTGAGGGTTCCCACCCGAGTTCGCGTTGCAACTTGCGCGAGTCGATGGCATAGCGCAGGTCGTGTCCTGCACGGTCTGTTACATAGGTGATTAGGTCGAGGTCTTCTCCCTCTTTGCGCCCGAGCAGGCGGTCGGTGGTCTTAATCAGCACCTTGATAATGTCGATGTTCTTCCATTCGTTGAACCCGCCTATATTGTAGGTCTCGGCGATAGTGCCTTTGTGGAAGATTAGGTCGATGGCACGGGCGTGGTCTTCCACATACAGCCAGTCGCGTACATTCTCTCCTTTGCCATAGACGGGCAGGGGCTTACGATGGCGTATATTGTTGATAAAGAGCGGAATCAGTTTCTCGGGGAACTGATACGGACCATAGTTGTTCGAGCAGTTCGTGACAATAGTCGGCATCCCGTAGGTGTCGTGGAATGCGCGTACAAAATGGTCGGACGAGGCTTTCGACGCCGAGTAGGGGCTGTGGGGATTGTATTTGGTGGTCTCCGTGAAGAATGCCTCGCCATAAGCAAAGTGATTCTCCGACGATGATGCCACGGTCGAGAACGGAGAGGGCAGCCCCTCGGGGTGTGTCAGTTCGAGTGCGCCGTATACCTCATCGGTGGAGATATGGTAGAAGCGTTTGCCCTCGTATTTCTCCGGCAGCGATTCCCAGTAGAGTTTGGCGGCTTGCAGCAGTGAGAGCGTGCCTAACACATTCGTGCGGGCAAAGGTGAACGGGTCTTTTATCGAGCGGTCTACATGGCTTTCTGCAGCGAGGTGGATAATGCCCGTTACATGTTCCTCTTGCAGCAGGGCATAGATGGTGTCGAAGTCGCAGATGTCTGCCCGAACGAAACGGTAGTTGGGCAGGTGCTCAATGTCTTTTAGGTTGGCGAGGTTGCCTGCGTAGGTCAGTTTGTCCACATTGATAATGCGGTAGTCCGGGTACTTAGTGGCGAAGAGGCGTACGACATGGCTGCCGATGAAGCCTGCCCCGCCCGTGATAATAATGGATTGCATATGGAATGGTTTTTATGTGATTATCTTAAGTGATTGCCTTATGAGATTCCCGTATGGGATTACCAACAGCCATAGGATTCCCGTATGGGATTATCAATAACCTTATGGGATTACCAATAAATAGAGTTTATTTTGGTGTCGAAGAAGTTTGCTTCGGTATTTTGTCCGTCGCCTACGCCGCCACTCAACAGACGGTAGAGCGGGTGTGAACCCCACGAGGCGGGGGCGTCGTACATCTGTGTGTCCTCACCCGTGTCGTTGTCTATATATGGGCGGATAAGTGCCTGCCATTGGCGGATACGGGCTTGGCTGCCTGCTGTGCCGAAGAGGTCATCCGATGCTGCCAACTCGCGGATATACGCCTTGTATTGTGCCTGAAAGGCAGCAATGGACATTACTTTGCGCATTAAGATACGGTCGCCCTCCAGCGAACCCCAATGGAGCATATCCTGCGTGCCGGGGTTGATGCCCATGCCGCCTGTGCCGAGGGTGTTGTCGTAGTCGAAGGGGATAAAGTAGAAACGGTGCTGTGAGTCGAAATAGAAGAAATAGTTGTTCTGATTTTTCCAGTAGTCGTCCCACATCCCGACCATTACATTCACTGCATAGGCACGCAGAAAGAGGTCTACATCCAGATGTTCTTCGAGCCATGCCTTCAGTTCATCACTACCTGATTTGAGCGGGGTCATGCCGTTGATGAAGTCTGCGAGTTCCTGTTGTGCCGAAGCGAGGTCTTCCTTGTTGGTCTTCAGGTCATACACGGGATTGACCAACCCGTAGTCGTCCGACAGTCCCATGCGGGATGGGTCGGTGTTGCTCAGGTCTGCACCGTACGATGCCTTCCACATATTCCCTTTCTTGTCGGGGATATAGCCTGCTTTGAGTCGGCTGTCGAGCCATCCCTTGCGTGGGTTCTCTATCATGGCATATACCCCCATATAGACGGGCTTCGTATCTCCCTGAATAGAAACGGATAAGCGGCAGTAGGAGGCGTATGGTGCGCTCCATACCCCGAAGCGGTGGAATAGGTCGTAGCAGTATACCTCGCGGCAGTACATCGGGTCTTCTTTATGCCATTTGAGGATGATACGGTCGCAGCCGAAGAAGCGTTCGCCCGATTCGTACTCCGTGAATTTCACCCCGAAGTGAGCGTGGTGCCATTGCGCCCCGTTGCGGTGTACTTCCCCTTGACTGCCTTCGGGGCGTACACGCGAGGTGTTGCCCCTTGGGCGTAAGCCCACACTGTCGCGGTGGTAGGTCTGTCCGTTCTTGCGGAAAGTGAATTGGGCAGGCACATAGAGACGGTTGTTCTGCCATTGGTCGAAGTTGCTCAGATATTCGTTCCAGTCCTTCTCCGTCAGGGTCAGTGTTATCTCCGGCAGTGCTTCGAGGTCGAATAGGTAGGCGTAGTTGCGTTTTGTGTCGTCGGGAGCCGTTGTGTCGTCAGGCTGTACGGGGATGGTATCCTTTGGCTGTACGGGAATACTGTCCGTCGGCGTAGGCTCTTCGGAGGGCAGGTGTTGAGTACACCCGCTTGCCGCCAACGAGAGGGCTATGCCTAATACGAGGTGGTGTGTCTTCATAGTACGAATCGTATTTGCTTGAAATGGTATGTTCTTATCTCTCCGCTTTCGGTGCGGAGTACGAGTTCGCCCACGGGGCTGATATCCACGAACTTGGCTTGGAAGGGCGGAGTGGTCAGTTGGTTGGTGCGCGCAATCCTTGTCGGCGCAGTGCTGACCTCGCGTTCGATGTAGGGGTGATACCCCTCACGCCGATAGAGGTGTTCCAAATACCGTGCACGCACCTCGGCGGCAGGCAGCGGCAACAGGGCTTGCAGGTTCGATTGGTATTCCGCGAGGAGTTGTTCCATATCGTATTGCTTATCCGTTATTTGCCGCAGCGATATGGGATTGGGAGCCGTGCCGCTCCAACGGGTCTGATGCACATTGAGTCCGATGCCCACAATCGAGTACGCAATACGGTCGCCCACGAGGGTATTCTCCACCAGTATGCCCGCCAACTTGTTGTCATCGTAGTACACATCATTTGGCCACTTTATCGTCAGCCGATGGGGGTCTATGTAGTGCGCAAGGGTCTGCCACATCGCCACGGACACTCTCATCGTGAGGTCGAATTGTGCAGCGGCGGGCAAGTCGTCCGGTCGCAGCAAGAAAGAGAACAGCAGGTTCTCTCCATCCGCACTTTCCCACCCGTTGCCTGCCTGTCCGCGCCCGGCGGTCTGATAGTCGGTGCGGATGGTGTAGAGGTTGGGCAGCGCGTCGGAGTATTGCGCCCGCAACAGGGAGGAGGTACTATCGGTTTGCCTGATAAACATCGATGAGATACTGTTCAATCACTTGTTGAATCTTGCGCGGTTTCGCATTCGCGCTATTGACCATCACGGCAAACGCCCACACGCGTCCGTCGGGCAGGAACACATAGCCGGCGTAGTTTTTCGTGCCTGCGATCGTACCGCTCTTAGCGCACACTCTCCCGTGCAGGGGCGTACCTGCCAGAAAAGTCTGCAGGGTGCCGCTCTCGCCGCTTTGGGGCAGGGAAGCAACGAAAGCATCGTGTTCGCGCGACCGGTACATATAGCGCAACAGTTGCACGAACTGTGCGGGCGAGACGGCATCTTGGGGTGCCAGCCCGCAGCCGTCGAGTATGCGTGCCGTATAGAGGCTGATACCTCGGTTGTTCCAGTATGCGCGGACAAAGTCGGAAGCGTTGTGGATGGTGCAGGGCAGGCTGTATCGTGCGCCGAAGGTGCGGAACAGCATCTCGGCATAGAGGTTGTCGGACTGTTGGTTGGTGTGGGCGACAATACGGTCAAGGGGTTCGCTTTCGTGGACAAAGAGAGGGGTTCGGGGCGTATCGAACGGAACTTTTTCGGTCATATAGTCCGCATCGCCTTCCACGAAAACGCCTGCGGTGATGAGTACACCCGTAAAGTCGCGTGCCAGTATCAGGGCGGGATTCGGCAGGTCGCCCATCACGCCGAAGGTCTGTCGGTTTGCGGGCACGCTGCCCACCAAATAGCGTCGGTTGCTGTAGGGGACGCCGTGTACGAAAGCCCCGTCGTGGGAGATGGAGGTACAGCGTATATGATTCTCGAACTCCACTTCGGGAACATGAGGCGTTGTGTTGAGTACTTCGGCGACCGAGCCGATGGGGCCGCTCCGCAGCACGATATTCATCGTGTTGTCCAAGTAGGAGAGGGCGTAGATTCCCGGTGCGTAGTAGTTCCCAGCGTCTTCCCAGAGCCACGAAGGGTTGAGGGCGTCGGCATCGAAATAGGTATTATCGGCGATGACGGAGCCGGTTATCCGTCGGATGCCCGCGGCACGCACCTGTCGGATCCATGCGTAGAGGAATGCGCGGCTGCCCACATAGCGCGAACCGAAGGTAGGGTCGCCTCGTCCTTCGATATAGAGGTTTCCGTGCAGCACGCCATCGCTGATATAGCCCGAATAGGTGACGGGGGTTTGTATGCAATAGTCGCTGCCAAGGAGTTCCAAGGCGGTGGCAGTGGTGAGCAACTTCATGGTGGAGGCGGGCGGAATGACGCAGTTCGGTCGGTAGGCGTCTATCGTGTCGCCTGTTTGGCAGTCGCACACCAATACGCCGACATTGGCATCGCGCGTAATGGGGTGCGTTGTGAGAACAGATACTATGAGGGTCAAGATAGCAAGCACGCTGGCAAGGGGTGTATTGTCGGAACACGCTATGGACCGCAAAGGTACGACTATTTGCGGATATGTGCAAGTAGGGAGGGATTTTGTTCGTTGAGTGTTGAGCGG
>CAVGOI010000048.1:0-14836 GCA_963630875.1 Mycobacteriaceae bacterium
CCTCGAAGGTGGCGGTATTGTTGGTGCAAGTTGCCTCTTGGCTGATACGGACAGAGCCCATTGCCTCGTCCTGCGAGGTGACGGTAAGCATATAGCCTGTCCACTCTTTATAGTTGGTGAAGTCGCTCCAAGTAGTTGCTGCTTGATAGGCTGTCAGGGTACCACAAGGGACATATACCGATATATCGGTAGGAACATTGTAAAAAACAGAGGTACCTAAGGTCGGAGGTGTTGAGGGTAACATATAAAGGGAGGTAAGGCTTGAGCAATTATAGAAAGCATACCCTTCAATACTTGTTACGCTGTTACCTATAGTAACGGAGGCAAGACTTGTGCAGCCCTCAAAAGCAACCGCTCCGATACTTGTTACACTGTTGGGAATCGTGATAGCGGTAAGACCTGTACAATAGTAGAAAGCCCATTCTCCAATACTCGTTATGCTATTGGGGATAGTCATCGAAGTGAGAGTTGTACAACCCTGGAAAGCATCATCTCCGATACTTGTTACGCTGTTGGGGATGACGGTTGTCTTGCAGCCGCACAGGATTGAATGCGTGGCTGTTTCTATGATCGCATTGCAATTTTCTCGACTATCATATACCGTATTGCCACTCTCAACAACCATTGAGGTCAATCCCTCGCACCAAGTAAAAGCACCCGCTCCTATGCTTGTTACACTACTTGGTATCGTAATAGCGGTCAGACCGGAACAACCACTAAAAGCCCAGTCGCCTATCTTGGTTACACTGCTCGGAATGGTGACAGCGGTGAGTGATGAACAACTCTCAAAAGCAGAGGATCCAATTTCTGTTACACTGTTGGGGATATGGATATCCGTAAGAGTAGAGTGTCCGGAGAAGGCATAGCCTCCAATACTCGTTACGCTGTTCGGGATAACCGTTGTCTTGCAACCTTGTCTCAGTCTATTGGTTGATGTCTCGATAATTGCATTGCAGTTGTCGCGACTATCATATACCGTATTGCCGCTCTCAACAACAATCGAGGTCAAACCGGTACATGCTTGGAAAGCCTGACTTGCAATGGTCGTCACGCTTTTGGGGATAGTAACAGAGGTGAGACTTGTGCAATAGCCAAAGGAAAAATTGCCTATTTGGGTTACGCTGTTCGGAATGGTGACAGAAGTAATTCCTGAACATCTTGCGAAAGCAGAAGTCTGAATAGTTGTTACGCCATTCGGAATGGTGATGTCGCCGGTGGCCGCTCTATTGCAAGCCCTGAGCCATGTTTTGGTATTGTCTATATAGACCAAATCCCCCTCTATATAGCCATTTACACCACATGCACCCCATGGGGAGCCGGTGGCCTCTCCGCTATATACGACATTGGGAATACTGTAGAAAGCCGCAGAAGCAATAGTCGTTACACTGTTGGGAATGTTGATCGAGAAAAGAGAGGGGCAAAGGGAAAAAGCATCGTATCCAATGGAAGTTACACTGTTAGGAATAGTAACGGATGTAAGAGTGGGACACAATCTAAATGCTTTCATTCCGACGCCTGTTACACGGTAGTTGTTTCCATTGTAGGAAACCGTAGCGGGGATAGTCGCGGTGGTGAGTCCCGCATAGTTATCCATAGTTTCATCTTGAGCCAACACTTCGTAGGTTACTTCGACTGTGAGGTCGGTCGCATCGGTGATGTTGTAGTACAAATCACCGGACTTGAAATCGTACGCCCAAAGGGCTGTTGTGGCAAAGAACAACGCCACACAGAAAGATAGAAGTCTTTTCATACTGTTTGTGTTTAAATGAATGAATAGATTATGATTTATTCGGGGACAAAGGTAGTTTATTTATTTAACATACGCAATACCCCCCCCCTATTATTTTATATTTTTTAGTTTATTGGGTTGAGAGTTTATAGAAGTTTGGAGTTTGGGGTGGAGAGTGGAGAGTCATGTCCGACTTGTATAATATATCGCAATTTGACGAGGAAAGAGTGTGATTTATCGAAATAGGTGTATATTTGCACTTATTCGGTGCATATTTCTGTATAATCTGCATTTATTTGGTGCATTTTCTTGTATAAGTAGGCGAAATATCGTATCTTTGCCGCCAAATTAGCAAGAACGATGGATGTATTGTTCGAATATCAGCAGCGTATGTTAGCCAAGACGACCGTGTCGTTCGTCCGCTATAAATATGCCGATTTGGATTGGCATAGCCGGGTGTTTGGTATCGTCGGCCCTCGTGGGGTCGGCAAGACAACGATGCTATTGCAGCACATCAAGCAACACCTCTCCACCACAGACACACTGTATATCACGGCAGACCACCTCTATTTTGCCACGCACACCTTGGTCGAAGTGGCGGATGCGTTCTACAAGCAAGGCGGGAAGCACCTATTCATCGACGAGGTGCATAAGGCAAACAACTGGTCGCAGCAACTCAAGCAGATGATAGACACCTACTCGGATATGCAAATTGTATTCACGGGGTCGTCGGTATTAGACATTTACCACGGATTAGCCGACCTGAGCCGCCGTGCGCCGGTCTATGAGATGCAGGGACTCAGTTTCCGCGAATATCTGGCACTATACCACCACATTGATACGACGCCCGTTACGCTGGAGGACATCTTGCGCCACCGAGTAACTATTCCCGGGGTGCAGCACCCGTTGCCGCTCTTTCGGCAATACCTGCAGGAAGGGTATTACCCTTTTGCCCACGAAGGATTCGACTACACCACGGCACTGATGCAGGTGGTTACCCGAACCATGGAAAACGATATTCCCATGTATGCCAACCTCAGTGCGGCAGTGGCACGGCGGCTGAAAATGCTATTGGTTGTGGTGGCAGAGAGTGTGCCGTTTAAGCCAAACTACGCCAAATTGGCGCAAGTGACGGGAATCTCGCGCAATGATATTAGCGAGTACCTGTACTACATGGAGCGGGCTGGGATGTTGATGTCGCTGCGAGATGCTACGGCGGGCATACGGGGCATTGGCAAAGTAGAGAAGATATACTTGGACAACACCAACCTGATGTATGTATTAGCACCGCAGAATGCGGAGATAGGCAATGTGCGGGAGACATTTTTTCTGAATCAGATGCGAGTGCGCTACTCGGTGGTTTCCTCCGAGGTGTCCGACTTTGTGGTCAATGATTGCACTTTTGAGGTGGGCGGCAAAAACAAAGGCAAACGACAGATTGCCACGGTGCCCAATGCCTACATCGTGAAAGACGACATAGAATTCGGCTACCAACAGACCGTGCCGCTCTGGGCATTCGGGCTGACTTACTAAAGGGACGAACCGCCGCAGGCGAGGGCGCCCGCGTCCCCGATTTCCCCTCTTTGAGGGGGTTAGGGGGAGTCTTCTATCCCTTGCTTATCCCTTGCCTATCCCTTGCTGAACGCTGGCGGGTTGGCGCGAGGTTGAAAGGGGGCAGGCGTGCCCCTGTGCGCACGGACGAATATACACAACGCAGTCGCGCCGTCTTGGAGAGGCAACGCGTCTGCGGAATAGGAATGATACCCTGTACTGACCCTCGCGGAGGTGGGGCGGAGGACTATAGTCCCAGGCTCTGCTTGATGGCGGGGACGCGGGCTGCGGCTTCCGCCGTTGCTTGGGCGTAGTCCTGCGGCGTGGGCATCGTTGCCGGTATCTCGAAGTAATACTTGATTTTCGGCTCCGTGCCGCTGGGACGAACACTCACTTTCAAACCGCCCTCCGTGAAGTACTGCAGCACATTGCTGGTGGCGTTGAGCGACATTACGATGGGCGTTTCTACCCAGTTGCCGTTCACGAATTCGCGCTGGATGAGTGTGGAGAAGTCCTTGCTCTTGATGACCTTCTCGCCGGCAATCTCGGTAAGCGGATTCGCACGGTAGTTCGCCATCATCCGGCGTATCTCCTCCGCGCCCGTCTTACCCGGACGCACGACATTGACGGTGGTTTCGTATTGGAAACCGTACTCCATGTAGATATTGAGCAAATAGTCGTAGAGTGTCATGCCGTGATCCTTGGCGTACGCCGCTATCTCGCAGATAAGGCAGATGGCCGACGGAGAACATTTGTCGCGTACGGCATCGTACGCTAAATAACCGAAACTCTCTTCTCCTCCGCCGATGTATTTGTGTGTCCCCTCCCATTCGCGGATGCGGTTGGCAATCCACTTGAAGCCCGTGTACTCGTCGGTCAGCGTTACGCTCTGACGGTCTGCTATTTTGCGGATAAGTTCGCTGGTAACGATGGTCTTTACCAAGTAATGTTCGGGGCGCAACTTGCCGAGTTTCTTCATATTGTTGATGATGTAGTAACTATACATCATGCAAGTCTGGTTGCCGTTGATGATGGTCCACTCCCCCTTATCATCGCGGCAGACTATAGCAATACGGTCAGCATCGGGGTCGCTCGCTACGACGAGGTCTGCATTGAGTTGGGTGCCCAAAGCCATGCCCATCGTCATGGCTTCGGCGTTCTCGGGGTTGGGACTCACTACCGTGGAGAAATTACCGTCTATCACCATTTGTTCGGGAACGACATGGATATTTTGGAACCCCCACGACCGCAGGCACATCGGCACTATCTGGCGCCCTGCTCCGTGCAAGGGCGTATAGACGATGTTGAGGTCTTTCTGGTGCAAGATGGCTTGTTGGTCTATCATTACGGTCTTGACCGTCATCATGTAGTCGTAATCGATTTCGCCCCCTATAATCTGTATCAAGTCCTTGTCGCCGTTACGCTTTACATCTTCCATGCGTACTTTGTTCACCTCCTCGATAATGCCCTGGTCATGGGGCTGCAACACTTGTGAGCCGTCCTCCCAGTATGCCTTGTAACCGTTGTATTCTTTGGGATTATGGCTCGCCGTCACATTCACGCCGCCCTGACAGGACAGATGGCGTATGGCAAAACTGACCTCAGGTGTCGGGCGCAGACTTTCAAAGAGATAGACGCGTATGCCGTTGGCGGCAAATACATCCGCCACAGTAAGTGCAAACTCCCGTCCGTGGTTGCGGCAGTCATGTCCCACGACGACACTCAGACGGTCGCCGCGAAGGGTGCTGAACCCTCCTGCACGCTGCACTCTGAGCAGGTAGTTGGCAAAGCCCTGTGTGGCTTGGGCAACAATGTAAGCATTCATGCGGTTCGTACCCGGACCCATAATACCCCGTAGGCCGCCCGTGCCGAATTCGAGGGTACGATAGAAACTGTCGATAAGTTCCGTCTTGTCCGCTGCGTCCATCATCGCTTGGACTTGGCGGCGGGTTTCGCTGTCAAAGGGTGCTTGTGTCCATGTCTTTGCCACGGACATCACTTGGTTTAATTCATTATTGTTCATAGAGTTATTGTTTTTAATCGGTTTATTACATTCGGTTGGGTACTTCGATACCGAGCAGTTCCATTGCGGTGCGAATAACCTTCGCTACCGATGCGGACAGTACCAATCGTACGGTGCGTTTCTCTGCATCGGGCTCGTTGAGTATCGAGTAGTCGTGATAGAATGAGTTGAAGTCACATGCCAGCGAGTAAGCGTAGTTACACAGCACAGCGGGGCTGAACTCGTCGCCTGCCTGGCGCACCTGTGCAGGAAACTCCGTCAAGCGTTGTATCAGCGATAGTTCCTTGTCGTTGAGTGCGGTTGCCTTGTTGAGGGCTATGCCTGTCGTGTCTGCCTTGCGCAGCACCGACTGAATACGAGCGTAGGTGTACTGAATAAATGGTCCCGTGTTGCCGTTGAAGTCAATACTCTCGGCAGGGTTGAACAGCATGTTCTTGCGCGGGTCTACTTTCAGTATGAAGTATTTCAGTGCGCCCAGTCCGACGATACGGGCAATGTTCTCTGCCTCTTCGGGGGTGATGTCGGGTAGGGTATTTACCTTATCTTTCGAAATCTCTTTGGCGTCCTGAATCATCTGTGCCATCAGGTCATCAGCATCCACTACCGTTCCCTCGCGGCTTTTCATCTTTCCGTTTGGCAGTTCCACCATACCGTAACTGAAATGTACCAATTCTTTGCCGAAGGGGAAGCCCAGTCGGTCGAGCAGAATACTCAGCACCTTGAAGTGGTATTCCTGTTCGTTGCCTACCACATAGACCATCTTGTCGATGGGGTAGTCTTGAAAGCGCAGTTTGGCGGTACCTATATCTTGTGTCATATAGACCGATGTGCCGTCTTGGCGCAGCAGCAGTTTCTCGTCGAGCCCGTCTTTTGTCAGGTCAGCCCATACCGAGTTGTCCTCGCGGCGGTAGAACAGTCCCTCTGCAAGTCCTCGCTCTACCTCTTTCTTGCCCTCGAGATAGGTGTTCGATTCGTAGTATATCTTGTCGAACGACACGCCCATTTGCTTGTAGGTCTCGTCGAATCCCGCATACACCCAACTATTCATTTTCTGCCATAGCGCACGCACTTCCGGGTCGCCTTGCTCCCACTTCAGCAGCATGGCTTGTGCTTCTTTGATGAGCGGTGCTTCTTTCTTGGCGGTCTCCTCGTCCATACCTTGCGCCATGAGGTCGTGTATCTGCTTTTTGTATTCCACATCGAAGCGAACATAGTAGTCCCCAATCAGGTGGTCGCCTTTCTTGCCGCTCGTTTCGGGAGTTTCTCCATTGCCGAATTTCTGCCATGCGAGCATCGACTTGCAGATGTGGATTCCTCGGTCGTTTACGATATTGGTTTTCACCACTTTCCAGCCGTTTGCCTCCTGTATCTTGGCAATAGAATAGCCGAGCAGGTTGTTGCGCACATGCCCGAGGTGCAGCGGCTTGTTGGTGTTGGGCGAACTGTACTCCACCATCATCAGCGGCTGTGTGCCGTCCTCTTTCTGCCGAGTGAGGTAACCATAGTGTTCGTCAGCGTAGATGTTCTCCAACTGTCCGAGCCAGAAAGCAGGGGCAATACTCAGGTTGAGAAAGCCTTGCACGGCGTTGTATTTCTCTACAATCTCGTGTCCGAGCAGTGCCTCGCCTATCTCTGCTGCCACTTGGGCAGGTGCTTTGCGAGCCGCTTTCACAAAGGGGAACACGACAATCGTCAGGTTGCCTTCAAATTCCGGTCGAGTCTTTTGTATTTGCACTTGTTGTGCGTCAGCCTCTATGCCGTAGAGGTTCTTCACAGCCGCTTGTACGGCTTCTGTCAGTATCGATTCCAATGTCATGTTCAAAGGGCTTTGCATTTATGTTCCAACCACGCGGCTTCGTCTTTTGTCAGGCGGGGGGCTGTCTCTGCGAGCACCCGGCGGTGGTAATCGTTCAGCCATGCTATCTCACTGTCGGTCAGCAGGCTGCGTTCTATCAGGCGGGTGTCGTAGTAGCACAAGGTCAGGGTTTCGAACTCGTAGTAGGTCTCGCCCGTAGTACGGGCACTCAACGCACCTGCTTCGCGCACCGCAAGGAGGTTCTCGATACGGATGCCGTAGGCGTTGGCACGGTAGATGCCGGGTTCGTCGGAGCAGATATTTCCGACTTGCAAAGGATTCGGGTTGTTATCTGTACGGATGTTCTGAGGTCCTTCGTGGCAACCCATATAGTGTCCTACACCGTGACCTGTGCCGTGACCGTAGGTAATTCCTTCCGCCCACATGTACTGGTGCGCCAGAATATCCAACTGGTTGCCGCGTGTGCCCTTCGGAAAGCGTGCCTGCGCCAGAGCAATATGCCCTTTCAGTACAAGGGTGTAGTCGTGTTTCAGGTCGGCAGGTATGGCGTTTTCGTCGCCTACCCACACCGTTCGTGTTATGTCGGTGGTTCCATGTAGGTATTGTCCGCCCGAGTCAAGTAACAGGACGCCGTTGCCTTCAATCTTGGCACAGGCTTCGGGTTCGGCATGGTAGTGGACGATAGCCCCGTTGGCGTTCCAACCGGCAATAGTGCAGAAACTCTCGTCCATGAAATGCAGACCCTTCGCCCGCAGTTCGTGCAACTTGTCTGCGAGGGTTATCTCTGTTTGGGGGGTCTTCAGGGCTTCCACTTCCAGCCAACGGAAGAAGCGGGTTAGTGCCACGGCATCTTCCCGCATGGCGATACGCTCGCCCGCCAACTCCACGGCGTTCTTCACACTCTGCATCTTCAATACAGGGTCGGGGGTGGTGTTTACCTGCTTCGTCGTCGGATTGATTGCCTCGCACAGGGCTTCGTTGACCTTGCTGCCGTCGAACAGCACCGCTTCGGCTTGCAGGCGGTGCAGGTAGTCGAATACTTCGCCGTAGCCCCGTACCTCCACACCGATGCGTTGCAGGTACGCTGCTGCCGCTGCATCGACCTTAGTGGGTTCGACGAACAGTGTACAGGCGTTCGTTTCCAATACCAAGTAGGATATCAGGCAGGGCGTGTAATCCACATCCTTACCCCGTATGTTCAAGAGCCAGGCTACCTCGTCCAAGGCTGCGACAATCATGGCTTGACAGTGTCGTTGTGCCATGGCGTTGCGGGTACGCTGCAACTTGCTTGCCACGCTCTCGCCTGCGTACTGCTCCTCGTATTCATAGAGGGTGGAACAAGGTATCGGGGGGCGTCCTTCGGTCCACAAAGGGCGTATCAAGTCCACCGATACCAAGCCGATATGGCTTTCCTCCAAAGCCGCCTGCAACGCGGCATACGCATTCACGCTATACATTTCGGGATTGACCCCTACCTCGCCTTGGATGTGGGCGCACAACCATTCCGGTATGGTCGGGCATTCTATGTCGCTCTCTCGCATCAGTTCCACCGTACTGCCTGCCAGTTCCGCTTCCGCCTGCAGGTAGTAACGGCTGTCCGTCCACAGCAGGGCTTTGTCCATAGTAACGACCGCCGTACCCGTTTCGCCGAGGAAACCTGTCAGCCACGACATTTCCATCCAGTGCGGAGCCATGTACTCGCTGGCATGCGGGTCGGTGCCGGGTACGATATACGCTGCCAATCCGTGCTTCTGCATAAGGGCGCGCAAGGCTGCTATTTTCTCTGTTGTATGCATATTCTCTGTATTTTTACGGTTCAACTAATCAACTTATAAACTTCTCTCAACGCTCAACCCTCAACGCTCAACTTCCCCCGCCGCTGCCTTGAAACTCATATCGAGGCTCTTGACCGAATGGGTCAAGGCACCTACGCTGATGAAATCCACTCCGCACAAGGCATAAGGGCGGAGGGTATCCAAAGTGATACCGCCGCTGGATTCTATCTCGATATGTCTGCCGTGCTCCCGTTCCCACCGGCGGATTTGTTGCACCGCCGCGTGTGTGCGCTCCACCGTGAAGTTGTCCAACATGATACGGTCGGGTATATCCGTTGCCAACGCCTCGCGTATCTCGTCCGCATTGCGCGTCTCAATCTCAATACGGAGGTCTTTGTTCTTCTCCTTGCAGTAAGCGCGTGCTCGGGTGAGTGCTGCGGTGATACCGCCTGCAAAGTCCACATGATTGTCCTTGATGAGTATCATGTCGAATAACCCTATACGGTGGTTCATTCCGCCGCCGATGCGTACGGCTTCCTTCTCCAAATAACGCAGCCCCGGCGTTGTTTTGCGCGTGTCCAATACATGGCAGCCCGTATCGGCGATGAGGCTCTGGTAGCGGTGCGCCGTGGTGGCGATGCCCGACATACGCTGCATCACATTTAGCAGGGTGCGCTCTATTTGCAGGAGCGACAGTTCTTTGCCGTAAACGCGGAATGCGATGTCCCCCGGCTTGACCGCCGCACCATCGTCCAAGAACACTTCCATGCGGCAGGTGGGGTCGAAGTAGTTGATAATCTCGCGGGCGACGGCGACCCCCGCCAGAATGCCCTCTTCCTTGATGATGAGTTGGCTGCAACCCGTTTGGGAAGCGGGAATACAGCAGAGCGAAGTGTGGTCGCCGTCGCGTATGTCCTCCTCGAACCAAAGGGCGATGAGGCGGCGCAAAGCCTCCGTATCCATATAGCGGGTGGCGGCTCCCGCCTGCGCGGTCGAAGCAGGGGTTTTCTCGGTTTCTTGGGGTTGTGGTTGGGTGTTCATAGACGGTTGTTCTGTTATTTTGCGCGCAAAGGTACGACTTTTTTGTGGAAAATGCAAGAAATGCGCATTATGTTGCAGATTGCATGTTGGGGGGAGTAAATGACACTTTTTGGTGGGGCGGATTTGTGTAGTCCAAGTCTTTTGTCTATCTTTGCGGGCTAATTTGGGACAATAGCCCGCAGAAAATACAACCATGAAAGAAATCGTATTGCGTACTACTGCAACCGCTTGCCAAGAGAACGAACTCAGTGCACAGCAACAACAACTGGTGGAAGCCGCCAAACGCAAAACCGAAGATGCCTACGCGCCCTATTCCCGCTACCAAGTGGGAGCCGCTGCCCTGCTCGCCGACGGCACCATCGTAACCGGCTGCAACCAGGAAAACGCCGCCTACCCGAGCGGCTTGTGCGCCGAACGAACCACCCTGTTCGCCGCCAATGCCAACCACCCCAAGACTCCTGTCGTTGCTTTAGCCGTTGCCTGCTTCACGCGGGGACGCTTCACCGAAGACAACGCGATCCCCTGCGGGGCGTGCCGGCAAGTGATGATAGAGACCGAACACCGGTTCGGGCAACCCATGCAGGTCATCCTGTACGGACAACGCGAGTGCCTTGTGTTCAAGAGTGCCGCCGACCTGCTCCCCCTCACCTTTGTATCCGAAAACCTCAACGGATAAGACGACCCGCCCTTGCCCCTCATCAAAAAAATAGACCTCTACCTCATTAGGAACTTCCTCGGACTGTTCCTCATGACCTTTATGATATGTATCTTCATCCTGCTGATGCAATTCGTGTGGATGCATGTCAAGGACCTCGTGGGAAAGGGCGTCGAAATACAAGTGTTGGCGGAATTCTTTATCTATGCGGTCGCTTCGGTCGTTCCTTTGGCACTGCCGTTGGCGATACTCCTCGCCTCGCTCATCTCTTTCGGCAACCTCGGTGAGAAATCCGAACTCACTGCCATGAAGGCCGCAGGCATCAGCCTGTTCCGTATCATGCGCCCGCTCACCGTCTGCATCGCATTCATCTGCGTGGGGGCGTTCTATTTCTCGAACTCCGTACTGCCCGCCACACAGGTCAAACTGTGGACGCTCATCTTCTCGCTGCGCCAGAAATCGCCCGAGTTGGATATCCCGCAGGGCGAATTCTACGACGGCATCGACGGATACAATGTCTATGTCCGCCACAAGAACCCCCGCACCGGAATGCTCTACGACCTGATGATATACGACTATTCGGAGGGCTTCCAAAATGCCACCGTCATGGTTGCCGACTCGGGAAAAATTTTCTTCACTGCCGACAAGAAATACCTGCTGCTCAAACTGTACAGCGGCGAGGCGTTCGAAAACCTCAACCGCCAACAGCAACGCGCCACACGCTCCGAAAAAAATGTCCCTTACCGCCGGGAGGCGTTCGCCGAAAAGCAGATACTCATCGACTTCGATACCGAGTTCAACCGCTATGACGAGAATATCCTGCGCGACCAGCATGTGTCCAAGAACGCAGGGCAACTCATCCGCTCCATCGATTCGGTGCAGGTGCTGGCACATACGCGCAGCCACGAACAGAGTGCGACGATGGTGTCCACCAGGTACTTCGGACGGGAACGCAGTGCGGGACGGCAGTTGGACGCCTATATGCCGACTGACCGGCAGCAATATAACGCCGACTCCCTCTATGCCCGCTTCACCGACAACGAACGCTGCCGCGCCCTGTCGGCGGCGGTGGAGCGTGCCAAGGGACAACGCGACCAGATCGAATACAATGCCCTGATGCTGGACGACTACCAACGCTATATCCGCAAGCACGAAATCGAACTGCACCGCAAGTTCACCCTCGCTTTTGCCTGCCTGATATTCTTCTTCATCGGTGCGCCGTTGGGGGCGATCACGCGCAAGGGCGGTCTGGGTGCGCCGGTGGTTATCTCGGTGGTGATGTTCATCATCTATTACATCATCGACAACACCGGCTACAAAATGGCACGGGAAGCCCTTTGGCCCTGCTGGGCAGGCATGTGGCTCTCCTCATTTGTGCTGCTGCCTATCGGTATCTTCCTCTCCTACAAAGCCGCCACAGACTCCGCCCTCTTCAACCCCGAGGCGTGGCGCAAGATTATAGACCACCACATCGCAAAATGCAAACAACTATGGATACGATTGAACAAGCCATTGACGACTTCCGCGAAGGCAAATTCGTAATCGTTGTGGACGATGAAGACCGCGAGAACGAAGGCGACTTTATCATTGCCGCCGAGAAGATAACCCCCGAGAAAGTCAATTTTATGCTGCAGCACGGCAGGGGCGTGCTGTGTGCGCCGCTCACCGAAGCCCGTTGTGCCGAGTTGGACCTCACGCACCAAGTGGCGAACAACACCTCTATGCTCGGCACGCCCTTCACCGTTACCGTGGACAAATTGGAGGGCTGCACGACCGGCGTCAGCGCAGCCGACCGCGCCGCCACCATACGCGCCTTGGCGGACCCCGCCTCCACCCCCTCCACCTTCGGACGCCCGGGGCATATCAACCCGCTTTACGCCCGTGAGAGAGGAGTCTTGCAGCGGGCAGGGCATACAGAAGCCGCCGTGGACTTGGCACGCTTGGCGGGCTTGCGACCGGCTGCCGCGCTCATCGAGATTATGAATGCCGACGGCACCATGGCACGCCTGCCGCAGTTGGAGCAGGTCGCGCAGCAATACGGTCTGCACCTCATCTCCATCAAAGACTTGATAGCCTACCGCTTGCGCCTCGCGGGGCTGACGCAGGCAACCCCCGACAACCACGCTGCCGAGAGCGTGTTGGTGGAGCGCGGGGAGACGGTCTTTCTGCCGACCGCCTACGGCGACTTCCTGCTCACACCTTTCCGCCAACTCAGCAACGGGTTGGAGCATATCGCTCTCACCAAAGGGCAGTGGTCGCCCGAGGAGCCGGTCTTGTGCCGCGTACATTCGTCCTGTATGACGGGCGATATCTTCGGCTCCAAACGCTGCGAATGCGGCGAGCAGTTGCACCGTGCCATGCAGATGATTGAGCAGGAGGGGCGCGGTATCGTGGTCTATATGAACCAGGAGGGCAGGGGTATCGGACTGATGAACAAGATACGCGCCTACAAACTCCAGGAACAGGGCGACGACACCGTCGAAGCCAATATTCACCTCGGCTTCCGCCCCGATGAACGCGACTACGGCGTGGGCGCGCAAATCCTCCGCCAAATGGGGGCAAAGCACCTGCGCCTGCTGACCAACAACCCCGTCAAGCGCGTGGGGTTGGAGAGTTATGGCATAGATATTGTAGAGAATATAGCAATAGAGATTGCTCCGAATCCCTACAACCTGCGCTATATGCGCACCAAAAAGGAGAAAATGCACCACAACTTAAATTTGGTCTGATATGAAAACGAAAGCACTTTTCCTAACAGCCGCACTCCTGCTATCCGCATGGACGGTGCGTGCCGACGAGACGATTACCGTAACCGCGACCTCGACCGACATTTCCGAGAACCTCGACCTGAAAACAGTCGCTACCCTGTTCGGGCAGGCGGAGAACTTGGAGCAGTTCGAGCAGATGCTCAATAATCCGGACTCCGCTTTCTCCAACCTCGACCTCAACGGCGATGGGCAGGTCGATTACCTGCGCGTGATTGAAACGGCGGACGCCAACAAGCACTTGGTAGTCATACAAGCCGTGCTGGCAAAGGATATCTACCAGGATGTGGCTTCCATCTATGTGGAGAAAGACCCCGAGACGCAGTCGGTTACCGTGCAAGTGATCGGCGATGAGTATATCTACGGCACCAATTACATCATTGAGCCGGTCTATGTCTATCGCCCCTATATCTACGATTGGTTCTGGGGACCGGGTTGGGTATGCTGGCATTCGCCCTACTATTGGGACTATTGGCCCGGTTGGTGGCACCCCTACTATTGCGTGGCGCCGTCTATCTATTGGGATCATTGCTATTGGCACCATCATCACCACCCCATCTGCTCCTACCGCACGGGGCATCGCCCCCACGACGGCTATCGTCCGATGTATGAGCCGGTACGCCGCACCGATTACGCGGCGCGTCATCCTGAACGCTCTTTCGCGACCCGCAACGCCACCCGCGGCGTGAGCAATGCACGCGCCTTTGATGCAGAACGCCGGGTAAACGCCAATGCGCGTACGGTCAACAGCAATGCCGTTTCCCGCACGGCGGGAGCCTCCGCCACACGCTCGGCGGCACGCTCGTCCAACGACTTCGGCAGCGCCAATATCCGCACAAGCACTTCAACGACCCGCAACGCGGCGGCTACCACGCGCACCGCTACCACGCCTTCGCGGCAGGCAACGACCACGCGTACCACGGCTACGCCTTCGCGGCAGTCGGCAACCGCTACCACGCGTACCACTTCGACCTCTTCGCGTTCCACGACAACCACGCGCAGCAATGTGACAACCACGACCGGTAGCAGTCCTACCCGCTCGTCCGCTTCCTATAACCCATCGCCCTCGCGCTCGTCCGGCAGCACGATGCGCTCTTCCTCGTCGGGCAGCACCACGCGTTCTTCCTCATCGGGCAGCACGATGCGCTCCTCTTCGTCCGGCGGCGGTTCTCGCTCCGGTGGCGGGTCGTATTCCTCGGGCGGCGGTTCCCGTTCCGGCGGTTCGTCCTCCCGTTCCGGCGGCTCTACCCGCCGTTGACAGGCATCGCATAAAACCATAGAGTGAGGCTGTCCGACAAGTCTTGTCGGGCAGCCCTTTTTTCATGAACTCCATTATTTTTGCCAATCGGCTTGCAGGTCTGCAAATAAAGTTGTACCTTTGCCGCGTAAAATTTCCGGCAACCCGAAGCAAAAAAGGGGCTAAGAGAGTGCAAGGAGAGTGGTAGGAGGGTGCTATGCGGGTGCTACCCTGTGGCGACCAA
>CAVGOI010000049.1:0-13815 GCA_963630875.1 Mycobacteriaceae bacterium
TGCCGGGTTTATACCCCCTCTCTGAGGGGGCAGGGGGAGTCGGAGTATCGGTGGAAGGAGAGGCTATCCTCCGCTTATCATCCGCTTATCCACCGCTGAAAACAATTAGGAGTCAGGAATGAGGAATTGGGAATGAGGACACACGCCCATTACAAATTAAACATAAAAAAATAGCAATGGGTTTTGCGGGGGTCAGAGGAAAGCAGTACCTTTGTAAACCCATACAGACCACAGGCAGTTTTATACAGGCAACAGGCAATCGGTAGCCACAAAGCAGGAAGACTATGGTTCGGAAACATTACATCTCCCCCAGTCTGTTGGCGGCAGACTTTGGACGCTTGGAGCAGGCGTGCGACCTCATCAACCGCAGCAACGCCGAGTGGCTGCATGTGGATGTGATGGACGGCGTATTCGTGCCGAACATATCCTTTGGCTTCCCCGTGATGAAAGCCCTGCGGCAGTATTGCACCAAGCCCTTGGATGTACACCTCATGATAACCCGCCCCGAGAACTATGTGGAGCGTTTCTGCGATGCCGGCGCATGGAGTGTGGGGTTTCACTTGGAGGCAGTGGACGACCCGCTGCCTATCCTCGACAAGATTAAAGCCAAAGGCGTGCGCACCTGCCTGACCATCAACCCCGATATTGCCGTGCAGCGTTTGGAACCTTATATCGACAAGGTGGATATGCTCCTCGTGATGTCGGTGTACGCGGGCTTCGGCGGGCAGTCGTTTCTGCCCGAGGCGTTGGACAAAGTACGCTATCTCCGCGAGGTCATTGACGCACGCGGTTTGAACACCCTAATAGAGGTGGACGGGGGTATCAACAGCAAATGGGCACCCGCCCTTTGGCAGGCAGGCGCAGATGCCTTGGTGGCCGGCAGTGCCGTGTTCCAAGCCAAAGACCCCCTTGCGGCGATTGACTTGCTGAAAGAAGCATGAGGTGGTTGGCGGCACATACCTGGCTGTTAGCCCTGCTGCCCATCGTTGCCGTCCTTGTCTGCAGTTACTACACGGGGCACCCGCTGCACCTGTGGGAAGACACGGAGGCGGATTATATAGGACGCGACACGGTACTGTGCGTCCACATCCTGAGCGAGGGGCAGGAACGCGCCAAGACCCTTCGCTATACCGCGCAAGAGGAGGGCGGGAGCAAGATACTCCTCTATCTGTACAAGGACAGCCTGTCGTTTCCGGTTATCGGCGATGTGCTGATGGTCAGAACCCGCGTAGAACGCGGCGGCAGGCTCGGCGACTTTGATTACGGGCGATACCTGCGCTTGCAGGGGATAGTGGGCAGCGGATTTGCGTCCCGCAACCATTGGCAGGTGGTAGGACATCAACCGGTGCGCGGAGTGCGTGCCGTGGCGGAAAGAGCACAACACGCCCTGTATGCGCGCTACCAAACCATTGGCGTACACGGAAAAGAGGCGGGCATCGTAGGTGCCCTGACATTGGGTTACCGCGAAGAGTTAGACCGCCGCGTGCAGGAGAGTTTCTCCGCAGCAGGTGCCATGCATATCTTGGCGGTGAGCGGACTGCATACCGGCGTGGTATGGGGCGTGATTATCGGAGCATTGACCCTGTTCGGGCGCAAACGCCCATTGTATGAGCAGCGCAAGCAACGCTTCGCCCTATCGGGGATTGCCCTCATCGCCTTGTGGGGCTATGCGTTTCTAACCGGACTGAGCCCCTCTGTGATGCGTAGTGCACTGATGGTGAGCCTGTTCGAGATAGGGGTCTTGTTGCGGCGACCGCTGTCGGGAATAAACGGGTTGTGCGCGGCTGCCGTGATTATCCTGCTGCTGAACCCGCGCTCGCTATGGAGTGTGAGTTTTCAACTCAGTTTTGCGGCAATGGCAGGGCTTATGCTGATAACCACCGCCCTCTACAAGCGCGTTGCCCTGCACGGACGGGTGCTGTCGTACATAGGCGGGCTCATCCTCGCCTCCATCGGGGCGCAGATTGGAACGGCACCGCTGACGCTGTACTATTTCGGGCAGGTGAGCAACTACTTTGTATTGACAAACCTTGTCGTCATCCCGCTGACCTATATCCTGCTCGTACTCGGAATTGCCGCATTGGCGATGTCGTGGTGCATCGTGGGCGACTGGTTGGGAACCGCCCTACAATGGGCGACTTGGGGGCTGCGGCAGTATGTGGAATGGATTGAGAGCCTGCCGCACGCCGTGCTGCGCCTGCCCATCAGTGCACCGTCGGTGGGGATGCTGTACGGGGCTATCGCGTGCGGTATATTGATGATGCGCGGCGATAAAGTGCATTGGGGTTGGTTGGGCGGAGTCATCGCGTGCGCCCTCGGCGTGATTGGGATAGAGTTGAGAGTTTAGAGTTGAGAGTTGATAGGATGGAACAATATAGTCTGACTGAGTTGTGCGCCGTCATCGGTGACAGTATTGCCGTTGAGTTGCCCGACACCTATTGGGTGCGTGCCGAGATAGCCTCCATGAGCGTGCGCGGGCATTGCTATATGGAGTTGGTGGAGAAAGCCACCGATGGTATCCTGGCTGCCAAAATACGCGCAACCTGCTGGAGCCACCGGTACACGCTGCTTGCCGCCTATTTTGCACAGACAACCGGAGAGAGCCTGCGGGTCGGTATGCAGGTGTTGGTGGAGGTGAGCATACAGTTTCACGCCGTGTTCGGACTGAGCCTCAACATAGAAAACATCGACCCCAACTACACCATCGGCGACTTGGCACAACAGCGGCAACGCACCCTGCAACGGCTGAAAGAGGACGGTGTGATGGAACTGCAACAGACCCTCACACTCCCCACCCTACCCCGACGCATTGCCGTCATCTCTTCGCCGGACGCGGCAGGCTATGGCGACTTCTGTGACCAACTGATGCACAACAGCATCGGCTTTCGCTTCCGGACGCACCTGTTCCCTGCCCTTATGCAGGGCGAGAACGCGGCGGTTTCCATGATAGCAGCCTTGACGGCGATTGCCCGCGAAAGCGAACAATGGGATGTGGTGGTGCTGATACGGGGCGGCGGAGCCACCACCGACTTGAGTTGCTTCGATGACTATATGCTGGCCACGCATTGCGCCCAATTCCCCTTGCCCATCGTGGCGGGAATCGGGCATACGCGCGATGTGAGCGTGGTGGACCAAGTGGTGTATAGCAGCGTGAAGACACCGACCGCCGCCGCACAATGGCTGATAGGGCTTGTGGAGGAGCAGGCAGACCGCATTGAGCGGTTGCAATACCGCTGGCAGAATTCACTGCGGCAAACCGTGCTGCGTGAACAAAACCGGCTGCAACACCAAGAGCAGAACCTGCGCTACGGGGTGCAACGCCTGATTATGCGCGAGCAGAACCGCCTCGTGCTGTGGGAGAAGACCGTTGCCATGCACTCGCCGGAACGCATCTACAATATGGGCTACAGCCTGATGACCGTGAACGGAAAAGTGGTACGGAGCGTGCAGGAGGTGCAGGACGGGCAAGTGGTAACGACCTGCCTCAAGGACGGCATAGTACGCAGTGTGGTACAACAACATGAAAAACAAGGAGCGCGATAAAGGCATTGTACTGTTCCTAACACGGGAGCAGTGGTTGGGCGTGGTGCTGCTTTTGCTGATAGCGGGCGGCAGTATTCTGCTGCTGCATTTTCTGCCGCGCCCGAAAAGCGAACATATAGTCAGCGACTCCACACGCACGGCGTTTGAGCAATACAGTAGCCGGCAGGACAGCCTGCGCAAAGCACGATACCGCAAGGATACTATTGTCATTTGCCGGCAACCGTTCGACCCCAACACGGCGGACAGCACCACCTTGGTACGCGTGGGGTTGCGCCCATGGCAGGCACGCAACCTGCTGAAATACAGAGAGAAGGGCGGGCGGTACCGAAAAGCGGAGGATATGAAACGCCTGTACGGTATGACGGACAGCCTGTACGCATTGTTGGAGCCTTATATCGTGATTGCCGTGGACAGCACCCGCGCCGACAGTACCCGATGCGACACGCTGCCGCACTATGTGACATACAAGCGCGATACCGTGCTGAACCTGCGCACCGCCGACACCGCGACCCTGCGCAAGATACGGGGGATAGGGAGTTACACTGCCCATGAGATTGTGCGGTACCGTACGCGCTTAGGCGGCTATGTGTGCGTGGGACAACTCATGGAGATACGCGCCGTGCGCCAAGCCGTGGCGCGGCAAGCGGAACGAGACAGCCTCTACACAGCGGACAGCCTGCTGCAGCATTTCTTCCTCGATTCGGCAGTCGTT
This sequence comes from Mycobacteriaceae bacterium, assembly GCA_963630875.1. Lineage (GTDB taxonomy): Bacteria > Bacteroidota > Bacteroidia > Bacteroidales > Paludibacteraceae > Colicola. The sequence goes on from CAVGOI010000049.1 coordinate 4,256, forward strand.
GTGCAGATACCGGTAAATCATGCCTCTGCTGAGCAGTTGCAGCGCCACCCGTATTTGAGTTTCACGCAGGCGAAAGCCATTTATGAGCAACGCAGGCGGCGCATACACATCGACTCCGCCGAGGAACTGCAAGCCCTCGAATGCTTGGACTCGGTGCAGTTGCAACGCGTGGTGCCGTACTTAAGTTTTGAACGATAATAGATACCGGCAATCAAATGTTGCCGCATAAATAAACCCAATTATAACAACTTTAACAAACCACAAAAGCAATGAAAAAGATGCTAATCGCCGTTATGGCAACCCTGACGACATGCCTGAGCGCATGCGCAAGCAACCCGCAGTCAATCACCTTTGAGGAACTGCCGCAAGGGGCAAAGACCTTTATCACAACCTATTTTGATGCCGCCGATGTATCGTTTGTATTGAGCGAGAAAGACGGGTTGCACAACGACTACAATGTGCGCCTGAAAGACGGTACGGAGTTGGACTTCGACTACAAAGGCAACTTGGAGGAGATTGACTGCCAGACGAAAGCCGTACCGGCAGGAATCGTACCCGAGAAGATAACCAGTTATGTTTCAGCCCGTTTTGCCGATGCCTTCATCGTGAAGTACGCCATCGACCGTCGGGAGCAGAAAGTGGAACTGAACAACTCGTTGGAGTTGGAGTTTGACAAGGACGGGAATTTCCTCCGCATCGACGACTAACCGCCGATCACATACCGGGGGGGCGGTCCCATCGGCGGAACGCCCCCGCGCGGCGGACCCTGCTTGCCGCCCTTGTCGTTCTCTATCATCTCTTGGATATGCCCGCCCATGCCGGAGGCTTTGAGTTTGCCCATCTTGTTGAGTTTGTAGGTGAAGGTCAGCATAAAATAAGTCGGCAATGTGTTGTACTTGGCATAACTGACCGAGTTCTCGCCGATGACCTGCACGATATTCTTCTTCTGGTGGAGAATATCATAGACCTCCAGCGATAATGTGGCATTCGACCAAGTCTTGTCAATCGATGCATTCCAGATTATCTCGTTGGCATCGGTGATTCCCGTATAGCCGTAACGGGCGGTATAACCGCAGTCGGTGGCAATATTCCACGAGCGGGGCAGGTGGAACTCAATGTCGCCTGTAACGCTCCAGTCGAAGACATGGGTGGTGCTGTTCTGTGCCAGATTGTTCTGCGTGCGGCTGTAGGTACCATCCGCCCGCACACCGATATCGACGATGTCGTGCGTGAAACGCAGCCCCAAGTCCTCGCTTACCCGCAGGTTGCCGGTCAGCGAACGGTCGCCAAGTATCATATTGCCTGTCGCTATCATCTGTTCAATGTCTGCTGCCTGTTGCTCCTTGAGGATATACGCCACCCGCTGGTTGTAACTGACAGCGGTGCGGGTGTTGAATTGGAAGAGTTTCTTGGCAAAGGGCGTGTTGTACATAAAGTCTGCGCCGATGTTCCACGGGTAGGTGTCGGCATTGACGGTCTGCTGGTAGAGTTTACCCGTTTGGTCATAGATCGAGTTGTTGACCAACGCATCCTTGGTCAGCGTACCGCGTATGCCCGTCATAATACTCGAAAAACGGTCTTGGTTGAAGCGCGAGTACATCACCATCAGGTTGTGCGCGAAGGCAGGTTGCAAACCGAGGTTACCCACCGTCTCGTTCATGGCGTTGGAGTTGTTGCGTACGGGCTCCATCTGCGTGATACTCGGCTGGCTGACCGTACCCCGATAGCGGATACGCGCGAACTCTTTCTTGCCGAACTTGTATTTGAAGTTCACGGTCGGTGCCCAGTTCCACACATTGATGAGGGTATCCCGGTACAGCACTTGCCCGTAGTAGGTGGTACTATGGGTTTGCGCAGCCAATGCCCGCACCCCGACGGTGAGGTCGCTGCGTTGGGTAATCCAGCGGTAGTTGAGTTCGGCTTGCTCGGTGTAGAAATTATTGCGTAATTGGTTGCTATACAGCGAGTCGTATTGGTACGCCTCCTTTTCAGTATCCCACGAATACTGGTTCTTTTCGGAGGTACGGTTGCGCCCCGATACAGCGAGGGCTATCTCGAGTAGGTGGTTCGGCTTTACAATCGGCTCCACATACGATGCCCGCAGGCTGTAGGAGAGTTTGTCGTTCTTGGAATTGGTGAATTGGTTCACGAGGTTAGCATTCGCCAGATTATCAAAGGCGTTGGTTGTGCTATAGCCTGTGGTGTTGCCGTACTCGAACCGTCCCACCAAAGTCAGCGACCGCCCGGGGTGCATAAACTTGTGGTTATATGTCAGTTTCAGTCCGGCACTCACCTCGCGCGTGGAGTCCAACTGCGCCTGCATACCATCGTTGATAAGTGTGTCGCCGCGGTGGTAGGTATAGTCCTCGTTCGTGATATTGCTTTGCCCCGTATAGGAGAGTGTCGGCTGGATAAGCAATTTGTTGAGCGTATCGATTTGGTACTGCAACTCAAGGCGCATATTCACATCCCACACGCGCGACTGTTTGCTCATGGAGTCGGTATTGAGATAGGTATAGTCCGTCGTATAGGATTCTTTCTCGGTCTGCGCCAGCGTGTGGTTATTAGAATGATTGATGGCGACATCGCCGCCAAAGAGCAGCGAGGTCTGATTGTCTTTCTTCGTGATACGGTTGTTGAAGTCGATATTGGTGTTCACGCCGAGGTTCTCGCTGCGCGTGATACCCGAGTTGGCGTCCATGCCGAAGCCGCCGCGCCCGCGCCCCATACGCACCTCGTTGGTGTTGTTGGCACTCCCGATAACCGTTGTCTGGCTCTCGCCCAAGAGGATATTCGTAAACAGGTTGGCATTGTAGCGGAAGTCGTTCTCGAAGAAATGCTTTGCCAACTCGGAAGAGGTGTTGCCATAGGCGGGATTGCCATAGTCGAACCAACCACCGTTGTCCGTCACCATGTCCGCGCCGAGTGAGCCTGTGTATTTGCCGAACACACCGCGCTTGCGGTCTTGCTTGAGCGTCAGGTTGATGATATGCTCGGTGTCATCGTCCTCGAAGCCCGTCATCTTCGCCACATCGGATTTCTCGTCGATGACTTGTATCTTCTCTATCATCTCGGCGGGGATATTCTTCGTGGCGGACTGCACATCGTTGCCGAAGAACTTCTTGCCGTCAATACGCACGGCAGTAATGCTCTCGCCGTTGACCGTCACATTGCCCTGCTGGTCGACCGTAACACCGTTCATCTTCTTGAGCAGGTCTTCCACCATGGCATTCTCGCCCACCTTGTAGGCAGAGGTGTTATACTCGATGGTATCGCCCTTGACGGTCATCTCGGCGGCATGCCCCTGCACGCTGACTTCAGCAAGGTGCATCACCTCTTCCGACAGGCGTATCGTCGGAAGTTCGATGTCAGCGTTGGCGACCCGCACACTACGCCGTTCTTCCACAAAGCCGACGGAGGTAATGAGCAGGGTGTAACTGCCCGACGGCACGCCGCGCAACACAAAAGCACCGTCCATATCGGTCTGCGCGCCCTGCACCAATGTAGAGTCGCGCCCCGTAGGCGTTTCGGTGTACGCAAACAGACGCACTGTAGCCATCTCGACCGCCGCACCATCGTTTTTTGAGCGGACTTCGCCCGACACACGCCGTTGAGCCATGATAGGAAAAGCCGCAAAAAGCAAGCAAAAGGATAGGAGTTTCCGCATAATCGACACAATTCTACACGAATTTTGCAAATATCGTGCCAAAACTCTCGCGGGTCGTTTGTTCGCCATGGGTCATAAAAAAGGCTGCCCGACAATATCTGTCAAGCAGCCCATTCTATGTATTTAACTCGGGAATTACTCCCAGCCAAGATTCTGACCGTCCCGAACAGTCGGAAGCAATATTCAGCAAGATAGAGGAACTCCTCTCGCTCGGCACAACGGAACTGCATAAAGAATGGGCACAGCGGCGGGATATGTGGCTCGCAGACAAGATAGACTATACGGCTTTCCTTGTGTGGTTTACGGAGCAGTATCCTCTATCGGTGGAGCAAGTTCGCCGGGGCGAGTGTCCTATTTTTTCGTAGTGTTTTCGGGATAGCCTTCGAAGTCGTATTTACCGTTGTAGGAAAATTGGATGTTCGAGCCATAGTGGGTCTTCACATCGCCCACGATAGAGATTATACCCTCTGCAGGATAGGACACCGTAACGGTTCCGCTGTCGAAATAGTAGGTGTCTTTCCAATTTTCTCCGTCGTCCTCATACACGCCCATATACGAAGTATTGTCTTGCTGATAGGACACATTGTATCCTTTTGAAGCCGCCACAGTACCCTCCTTGAACGAGAAATCGACAGGGTAAGTTCCAGCCTGTAGGGCAGTATTGGTGAAGAAAGTGATTTGCATAAAGGTCTTTTTGTTGTCGAGTGTTATTTGTACCTCGTGGTATTGCTCGATGTCATCGAATCCGATAAACTCAGTATAGACCTCGTTGAATGTCTTCTTCGTGGTGGGTTCGTAGCCCCAACGCTGGTCGATGCCTGCAATATCGGTGGCTTGCATTATATAGACCGTTCCCATATAGGTTATCCGTCCGTCGATATTGTACCGTTCGCCCTGCATGCTGACTGTGATACACATCGTATCGGGGAAGAGGAAATCTTTTGACCCCGAACTATATGTGTAGTGGGGTAGGAAATTGCAGTATTCTTTTCGCATGGTTCCTTGTTGCAGGGCGAAATGTCCCACAAAGGAAGCCTGCTTTGGCACAACGCAGAATGTGGCGTAGTACTCGATACCCGTACTGTCTTTGCCGATCAACACAAGGTTGTAGTCGCCGTTATCTTCGTAGTAGTCCACAAAGCCAAAGGTATGTACTGCGATATAGGTCGCATTGCTCTCGGGATTAGGTTGCGGCTTCGGGTCGGGTATTACAGGCTTGTCCTCCCGCACAAAAACTCCCTCGTATAGCAGGCTGTGGTTCTCGTCCCTTGCCGTAACCGTTACCTTGATAGAGGTCTTGTTAAGGGCTTGTACGGCAACCATGGGTGCGTCGGCAGTTGTTGCCGTGAAAGTGCCTTTGCCGCTTGCTTTGTCATACGACAGCATGCCGCGCAGGTCTTTGACCACGAACATCGTGGGCGAGGCGACTTGCACGATTGCACTGTCTGTGGTAACTTCCAACGAGGCAGTGTAGCCTGTTGTGGGGCTCTTCGACGCCCAGTAACCCACGATATGATCGGGATACTGCGTCAGTTTGTGGCAGCCTGTTATTGCAAGTGCCACGGCAGCCAATACTGCCATTCCTGTTTTTCTCATACCTTACTCTTTTAAGCGTTAAACATAGTGTTCTTGCTTGCACCTTGAGATATGAGGAAAGGGTGCAAGCGCGGCAAAGATAGGGGTTTCTATATGAACCACCAAAACAATGCTTCTTTTTTTGTGTATTTTGCAGCCGCTCTGCTCCTAAAACGCTGACTGATACGACCATACAAAAGAGACTGCCCGACACTTTCCGGACAGTCCCTTTTTCTCTTCCCCCACTGTTACCTCCCTGCCCCTGAGAGGGGCGGTCGGTCTATTGCTTATACGCTTCCCATTGGGTGTTCCGCATATCGCCGCTCTTGAGGAACTCCTCGTGCATGGCGAGTGCGCAACTCAGCACATGCGGGGTGTGCGCCGTCTTCGCCATAGCCAGATACTCGTTGAGCATCGGGCGATACTGCGGGTCTACGCAGTTGTCGATTATCGTGTGCGCACGCTGTATCGGGCTCTTGCCACGCAGGTCGGCAATACCATGTTCCGTGATGATTACCTTCACGCTATGCTCGCTGTGGTCCAGGTGGCTCACCATCGGCACAAACGCCGAGATACACCCGCCCTTAGCCGTCGACGGCGTGGTGTAGATGCTGATGTAGGCGTTGCGGGTAAAGTCGCCCGAGCCGCCGATACCGTTCATCATCTTCGTGCCGCACACATGCGTCGAGTTGATGTTGCCGTATATGTCTGCCTCCAAGGCGGTGTTGATGGTTATCAGACCCATGCGTCGTGCCACTTCGGGGTTGTTGCTTATCTCTTGCGGGCGGAGCACAATCTTGTCACGGAAGAAATCGATGTGGTCGATAATGTCTTGCAGTTTGTCTGCCCCCACGGTCAGCGAGCAGCCGCTTGCGAACTTCACACGCCCCTCTTTCATCAAGCCCACCACCGAGTCTTGAATCACCTCCGTGTACATCTCAAATGCAGGAATGTGCTTGTTCTCGCCCAGTGCGCCCAGCACGGCATTGGCGATGTTTCCCACGCCCGACTGTATGGGCAGGAACGACTGCGGAATACGCCCTTCCTTCATTTCCGTTTCGAGGAACAATGCCACATTCGCACCGATTCGTGCCGTCGTGTCGTCCAGCGGCGAGAATTTCCCCACCTCGTTCGGACGATTCGTGCGCACCACGGCGACTATCTTTGCGGGATCTACCTTAATATGGTCTTTCCCGATACGGTCAGACGGCTTGTAGATCGGTATCTCTCGGCGTGCGGGCGGGTCGAGCGGCTCGTAGAGGTCGTGCAGTCCCCGCATCGTCGCAGGCATTGCCTCGTTCAGTTCGACGATAATTTTCGGTGCCAGTTCGCAGAATGTCAGCATATTGCCTACGCCGGCAGTCGGCACTATCACGCCCTCTTCGTCCACATAGCACGCCTCGATAATGGCAAAGTCGGGCTTACGCAAGAAGCCATAGCGCAGGTCTTGTGCCAGTTCGCTCAGGTGCATATCGAAGTAGTGCGCACCTTGTGCGTTGAGTTCAGTGCGCAGGTCTTTGTTGCCTTGGTAGGGTGTACGGAAATCGATGGCGTGCGCACGCGCCAATGCGCCGTCGCAACTGTCGCCGGTGGAAGCGCCCGTGTATACACCTATCTTATAGGGTTTGCCCTCTGCGTGCAGTGCCTCCGCACGATGAGCGATAGCGGTTGGAACATCTTTGGGAGCGCCGGCGGGTGTAAATCCGCCCATGCCTACAGCGGCTCCGTCAGGTACGAGTAATGCAGCCTCTTCGGCTGTCATAAAAGGAAGTGTCATAGTATGAATCATTGATAAGTTTCGTTCGTTGTATCCCCCACCCCACTCAGCGTTTGCGTTCCATCCCGCTTTGAATACCCCCATCTCCTCTCTCCCGCAAACATCGAATACCCCTATCTCCTCTCTCCCGCAAAAACGGCGGCAAAGTTACACCTTTTCCTGCAATCCGGCAAATAAAAATGCGTTCTCCCTGACTTATCCCTGCGTTCCCACTGCATTAACCCCGCATTATCCATGAATTACCCTCGAATTATCCCCGCGTTATCCACGAATTAGCCCCGCGTTATCCATGAATTAGCATTCCGTTATCCACGAATTAACCTCGAGTTATCCACGAATTATCCATGAATTAACCCCGCATTGTCCCTAATTTACCCCTAAATTCACCTCGAATTACCCATGAATTAACCTCAAGTTATCTATGAATTATCACCGCGTTATCCATGAATTAACATTCTGTTATCTATGAAAAAGCCTCGTATCCTCCCCACATCCTCCCCGCATCCTCCCCGCATCCACCTCGTATCCTCCTCGCATCCACCTCGCATCCACCTCGTATCCTCCCCGAGACTGCCCCGAGACCGGCGTATAGGATAACCGAAGGATAAGCGAAGGATAAGCGAAGGATAAGAATACTTTCTCAATACTTTGAAGCAATGCCGAAAATACACTTAACCGCCCCCCGTAGCGACTTTGAGTGGTCGCGCAGCCAAGACCGACAAGATTGTCCTCCGCCCCCCCCTCACTTCCCTCAATCTTCTCCCTCTCACTCCTCTCGATCCTCTAGATCCTCTCGATCTTCTAGATCATCCCCCCCAAAAAAAAGCACTGCCATTTTGGCAGACGCAGAAGGCAATCGTGGGTTTGGCATGGAAGTTGCATATTCTATAGCGAATGCGGCGCGTCCGAGACGCCTACAGAGAGGCAAGCGAGCCGCCGCACTAAACTAAACTATAAAATTTATATGATTATGTTACCTACAGTTAGAAAGAACGAACAGAGTTGGTTCCCGAGTATCTTCAATGATTTCTTCAGTGATGAATGGCCTATGTTGCGCACCGCAGCCTCTACGGCTCCTGCCATCAATGTCAAGGAGGACGAGAAGGCTTACCATGTAGAGATTGCCGCTCCGGGCATGACCAAGGAAGACTTCCAAGTCCATGTGAACGACCAGGACGAACTGGTGGTCAGCGTCGAGAAGAAACAAGAGACCAAGGACGAGGACAAGAAGACCAAGTATCTCCGTCATGAGTTCAACTACAGCCGCTTCGAGCAATCTTTGCTCCTGCCGGATAATGTAAACAAAGACGCCATTGCCGCCAAGGTAGAGCACGGTGTACTGCACATCGAACTGCCGAAGTTGGACCCCGTTGTACAAAAGCAACCCACTCGGGTCATCGACATTCAGTAAACCCGTTGCACGCCTGCCTAAGGGCAGGCGGCAATGCTAACCCCGAAGGGGCTGTCCCATGCATTTGGGCAGCCTCTTTGTTGTTCACACCCTCCTACTACGCAATTTCACAGCCCCACACACAAAGCCTACCGGCAGTCGAGAACCTCACAAAAATACTATATAGCGTATAATCAGCCATTTACAACAATAGCGTAGTAGTTTCTTTTGGATATCGTTGCACAAAAATATGCTGCACAGCATATACGCATTATTTGTCGGTACGCGCACGAAGCACTACTTTTGCCGTGCTTTAATCCAATACACAATGCGAATGAAACGATATTTCTTTATTGCGGTGAGCCTGCTTGTGGCTTTGGGCATCAGCGGGGCTGCGGCGGCTCAACAGGTGGTAACGGGCGTGGTGATGGCAGAGGGAGAGCCCGACCCCGTTATCGGTGCCAATGTGCTGGTCAAAGGCACCACCACAGGTACGATTACGGATTTTGATGGTAACTTCTCGCTGCCGGCGAAGGCAGGCGATGTGTTGGTATTCTCCTATCTGGGCTACAAGACGCAAGAGGTCAAGGTAACCGCAGCCTCCGCCCCGATACGGGTCACCTTGGTGTCCGACAATGTGATGTTGGACGAAGTAGTGGCTATCGGTTACGGTGCGATGAAGAAATCCGACCTCACGGGTGCGGTAACCTCCGTGAAAGCCGAAGCGTTGACCAAAGCACCGGTATCGGGTCTCGACCAAGCCCTGCAAGGCCGGGCAGCCGGTGTGACGGTTACCACCAACTCCGGTCAACCCGGTGAGGCTGCCACTATCCGCATTCGCGGTATCGGTTCGGCTATCGGCGGTAACGACCCGCTCTATGTGGTCGATGGCGTTATCACGAGCGATATCTCGTTTCTCGCGCCCAACGATATCCAGTCCATGGAGATATTGAAAGACGCTTCGGCGACTGCCATCTATGGTTCGCGCGGTGCCAACGGCGTTATCCTCGTTACCACCAAGTCCGGTTCGCAGAGCGGTGCAAAGCCCAACATGTACTGTCCAATAACAAATGCAATTTATTGTGCAAAGTTAGGAAAAATATTTGAAGAAGCACTCGTAAGGTGTAGAGAAGTTCAATTTTTCTCTGGGT
>CAVGOI010000050.1:0-13162 GCA_963630875.1 Mycobacteriaceae bacterium
GGAAAGGGGTCAATCAAAAACTGGCAGAAGGGGTCAAAAGAAAATGGGTTTTCCATGCTATTACTCAAATTCAATCACTCCACCGTAAACTCAAAAAGCAAAATAGTAAGCGTAATGAAAACGAAAGAACAGCACATTGAGGAACTCATCTCTGTCATCGAGCAGTATATCGAGAAGCAAGATGGTATGACTGTCGATACGGTAATCAATGTAGTGCTTGATGCCGCTGCCGACCTCGTAGTCCGCACAGGTATGATGCTCAATGAAGATGGCTTGTTGCAGTGTAGCCCGTTTGCTCTTGCTGCTAACTTCTTCAATCTGACCGCCAATCAGATTCGCTTAAAGGAGAAAACATATTGCGAACATCAGCAAAATGGTAATCAAGCAAAGTAGTATTAGAGGCGACTAATAGAACCAGAAAAAGGAACTGGAGGAGTAATCTCTTTCAGTTTCTTTTCTTATGCAACCAGCCTCAGCAAGAAACTTTTTTAATTTTATTTTTTCATTCTGCAATAATTCTCGTACCTTTGCACCGTTGTTTCAAGCAAGACAACTGATACCAAAAATAGAACCAAGTTTATCGATTGTTTAACGATAACTTTTATCTAACACCGTATCATTCTTTATATCAATCACTTGTGAGTTTTCCACTAATTATTTATAAGGGTTTTGTAGGGCTTTTAGGTAGCCTTTCTTAGTTTCCAATTCCTGATTTTTAATTGCTTTCTATAGTCCGACAAACTTAACGAGCCATTTGTTGGGCAGAAGTTTGGCGAGCAGGCGATAGCCTTTGTAGAACCAACCGGTTGTGTAACTGTCTGCGCCTCGTTTGGCGGCACGCAGCGAAAGCACGGCGTGCTTGGGTATATCGACGGCAGGCAATCGGTCTTGCTTCTCGTTGAAAGTGGCAGCCATCTCGGTGTACATCACGCCCGGATGCACGCTGCAGACATTGATATGGCGCGATTTCAGTTCTTCGCGTATGCCCAAACAAAGGGCGGTAACATACGACTTGGATGCCGAATAGACCACGACATTCGTGTTCGGCACAAAGGCAGAGGTCGATGACACGAGCAGTATCGTGCCGCCTGCTTGCATATAGGGTATGCACGCCCGTGTCAGCAGCGTGGTGCCTAAGCAGTTGAGGTTGATAATCTGCTCGATATGCGCTGTGGTGTCGTCGGCAAACGGACTGCTGCCTGCTACACCTGCCGCACCCACTAACAAGTCTATCTGCGGTTTCTCTTGGGCTAATTTCTCTTCTATCTTGGCAATGTCTGCTGTCTTGCTCAAGTCGGCCACGACAGGCACAATGTGCTTTTTGGGGAATGCGGCGGCTAACTGTTGCAGCCGTTCTTGGCGGCGGGCAACCACCCAAATCTCTTCAATCTCGGGGAATACTTTCGTAGTTGCTTCTACATACGCCTTCCCCAATCCCGAGGAGGCGCCGGTGATGATGGCTATTGACATAGTTTATCGTATTGTTTGAATGTATATTGGCCGTGTTTTGCGGTGCGGTGGTCGTATTGAATAGCGAATTTCGGGCAGTGGTGCAGACAGCGCAGGCACATCGTGCATTGTTTCTGTGTCCATTGCGGGCGTTTGTCTACCATCTCGATGGCTTGCACGGGGCATTGTTTGGCGCAGAGTCCGCAACCGATACACGCATTGGTAGTATGGAGGTGCTTCGTCTGACGTGCCAAGTAGTAGAACGCATAGCCGATATGGGCAATCGGAACGGGGATAGGGCGGGGAATATGGCAGCCGCATGTCCGTTGGCGTATCTGCAGGGCTACTGCTACCGTCTCGTCTTTGGCTTGTGCCACTTGGCGAGTTACTTTCGCTTTGTCCGAGAGGTCGAAGATAGGCGTCCATATATCGGGCATACGCACCCCGAACGAAGCGTCTAACCCATGCTTTGTATGCTCTCGTAGTAGTCTGTCCGTTTTCCGTGCTATTTGCCCCGTGGTTGTGCCGTAGGTGGCAATCAAAAAACAATAGGTGTCAGCAGGGATACGGAAGTCTATCCGCTCTATCCATTCCCGCACAATAGCAGGCAAACCCCAGTTGTGCGTAGGCACCACAATACCGAACACCGAATTCGTGATTCCCTGTTCATTCTTGCTGTCGTTTCCGAATGCTGAATGCGGTATATCCGTTGCCGTCTTGTCGTGTAGTGCAGCGGGCGAGCCGGAGAGGGTAATCTCTTCACACACATCGCCTATGGTCGTTGCTACTTGTTGTGCCACATAGCGTGAGTTGCCTGTTGCCGAGAAATAGTATATCATTGTATGTTAGTTTGTTGTGTTGCCTATGCGAAAAGCCTGCCGAATTAGCGGGTACATTCTCCGCTTTGCAATTACTATGCCATAATCAGGCGATGTATCGAAAGAATGTATTTTCCCTTCGCGTTTCGATTAGCGGCTTTCTCGGATCGATCGCCCTACCACTACCCTACATTTTACCCTACGATTACCCTACCACTTATAGTGGATAGAAGGATTTTAGAGGGTTCTTACACGGTTGAAATTGGTTTTATTTTTAGGGGCTACACGCCGTTTTTGAGTTTTTGGGCAGGCTCTGCCAAATTGGCAGAACAATGAGAGCAACACTCCTTTGGCACGGAGTTTGCAGAACCTCTATCGGGCAAAGTAGCCCGCAACCAACGACAAAAGTACAAACTAAATACTCAATACAATGAACAAAATTCAACCATTAGCCGACCGCGTGCTTATACAGCCCGTGGCAGCAGAAGAGAAGACACTCGGCGGTATCATCATCCCCGATAGTGCGAAAGAGAAACCCCTCCGCGGTGCCGTCATCGCCGTAGGCAAAGGCAGCAAAGACGAGGAAATGGTACTCAAAGCAGGCGACCAGGTACTCTACGGTAAATACGCCGGCACCGAATTGGAATATGAAGGCGAGAAATACCTCATCATGCGCCAAAGCGATGTCTTGGCGGTACTTAATTGACCTCCCCTACCCCCTCCGGAGGAGGGGCTTCCTAAAATAATCAACAATAAACAACTCAAATAACGCGGAGCGAAGCGAAGCCACTAACACTAAGTCAAAAACACGCAGTGCGTGAGCCACGCGGAGCGAAGCAAAGCAAAATTATGGCAAAGAATATTTCGTACAATATTGAGGCACGCGATGCCCTCAAGAAAGGCGTTGATCAATTAGCCAACGCAGTGAAAGTAACCCTCGGTCCGAAAGGGCGTAATGTCATCATTGACAAGAAATACGGTGCACCGCAAATCACCAAAGACGGCGTTACCGTAGCCAAAGAGATTGAACTCGCCGATGCTGCCGAGAACCTCGGTGCACAACTCGTCAAGGAGGTAGCCTCCAAGACAGGCGACCAGGCGGGCGACGGTACAACAACGGCGACGGTATTGGCGCAAGCCATCGTAGGTGTGGGCTTGAAGAATGTGACTGCCGGTGCGAACCCGATGGACCTCAAGCGCGGTATTGATAAAGCCGTGAGCGCAGTAGTGGCACACATCAAGGAACAGAGCGAGGTCGTAGGCAATGACTTCGACAAGATTGAACAAGTCGCCACGGTTTCTGCCAACAATGACCCCACCATCGGAAAACTGATTGCCGACGCCATGCGCAAGGTGAGCAAGGACGGTGTCATCACCATCGGCGAAGCCAAAGGTATGGACACCACCATTGATGTGGTACAAGGTATGCAATTCGACCGCGGCTATATCAGCCCGTATTTCGTAACGAACACCGAGACGATGGAGGTGGAGATGGACAAGCCGTATGTGCTGATTCACGACAAGAAAATATCCAACCTCAAAGAGTTGTTGCCCGTATTGGAGCCGGCAGTACAGAGCGGTCGTCCGCTATTGATCATCGCCGAAGATGTGGATAGCGAAGCACTGACTACGCTGGTAGTCAATCGCTTGCGCGCACAACTCAAGATTTGCGCCGTCAAGGCTCCGGGCTTTGGCGACCGCCGCAAGGAGATGCTTGAAGATATCGCTATCCTGACGGGTGGTACGGTTATCAGCGAGGAGAAGGGTATCAAACTTGAGAACGCAACCCTCGATATGCTCGGCACCGCCGAGAGCATTACCGTCAACAAGGACAACACCACCATTGTCAACGGTGCAGGCGACAAAGAGGCGATTGCAGCGCGTGTCGCGCAAATCAAAGCGCAGATTGCCGCCACCAAATCGACCTACGACAAGGAGAAGTTGCAGGAGCGTCTTGCCAAATTGGCAGGCGGCGTAGCCCAACTGAATGTAGGTGCTGCTTCGGAGGTGGAGATGAAGGAGAAAAAAGACCGCGTGGATGATGCGCTCAGCGCCACTCGTGCCGCCATCGAGGAAGGAATTGTGCCGGGCGGTGGCGTAGCCTACATCCGTGCGCAGCAAGCCCTCGAAGGTCTGAAAGGCGAGAACGAGGACGAGCAGACCGGTATTGAGATTATCCGTCGCGCTATCGAAGAGCCGTTGCGTCAGATTGTGGCGAATGCCGGCAAGGAGGGCGCCGTGGTAGTTGATAAGGTGCGTGCAGGCAAAGACGATTTCGGTTACAATGCCCGCAAGGACACCTACGAGAACCTGCGTGCCGTCGGTGTGGTTGACCCTGCAAAGGTAACGCGTGTGGCTCTCGAGAATGCGGCCTCTATCGCCGGGATGTTCTTGACCACAGAGTGCGTCATTGTAGACAAAAAAGAGGAAACTCCTGCACCTGCCATGCAACAAGGCGGTGGCATGGGCGGCATGATGTAATGCAACGCACATAACCTAACAAAGAAGGCACTCGCAGAAGAGTGCCTTCTTTGTTGTGTGTATTTGTTATACGCATGGTATCCGATTTCCAAGAATACAATGCTTTTCTTCTGTGGTTCATATTTTTTTTCGGTCTTCTGTTCTTGCATAATTCTAAAAATACAAGTATCTTTGCAGCGTGAAGTGAGAAGTGGGTATTTGTGGGCGGGAACTCTCCACGCCCATAAGCCTTCGACACTCTCTTCGCAGACATAATAAAAGGCGTTTATATGCGCTTGTTTTGGCAATTTGAAATCTAGCCAATTTCTCCAACCCAAAGCAGGAAGCAATAGATGTCCTCGTGGTATGTATATACACTTGCGCCCAACCGGTGCAAGCCCTATTGCATATCGGGCGTGGGCGTTATTGTTTATTCTTGTTGGAAAGGTTGGCTAGAACCTCAAATTGGAGAATAAGCAAGGATAAGACTCCACGCTTTTTCTATGTTTCTACTTAACTGAGCGTCTCGGAGTCTACTGCTCAAAATAAAACAATAGTCTATGAAGAAAACATTACTATTCTGTTTGGGATTGCTTGTTCTAAGCAGTTGCAGCCGTCCTGCATGGCATAGGACTACCGAAGGTACTTACATATATTGTGAGGCAAAGGATAAGTATCTGTTGAGTTGGAAAGGGAATACGAAGGGAAGTTTGGCAGATGGTAGAGGGCAGTTGGTCTCTTATAAAAAGGATGGTGAGGTAAAAGATAATCAGATATTTGAAACAAAGTTGGGCGTAGTAAGAGGAGGTATCAAAGAGTGGAAATATGTGTCCTATGGAGATTATCGGTATTTAGGAAAATTAGATGACAATGTTCCCAATGGTTTTGGAGTAAAAATCCAACGGGATACGATAAGTATCGGTACATTCAAAGATTCCCGGTTGTACAAGGGATTATGCGAACAGTATGTGCTGAAAGGCGATAAGGCAGTTCCGCTGTTCTCCGGTATGCTGAAGAAAGGAAAAGTAAATGGCGTGGTCAAATACTATGCAGATGGACAACTTGTATTCGAGGGAATTTTTAAGAAGGGAGCGCGTAACGGTATCGGCAAAGAATATGAGCAGGGTGTCTTGGTATATGCAGGAAACTATAAAAAGAACCATAAAAGCGGATATGGGAAAGCCTACGCAAATGGAAATTTAGTGTATGACGGCGAGTGGAAAGAGGATTTATATGACGGTGAGGGAAAATTGTATAATGCCCAGGGAATATTGATATATGACGGCGAATTTGAAAATGGCTTGTATGATGGTAAGGGGAAATTATATAACGAGTCCGGATTTCTGGTCTACGACGGCAATTGGAGTAGAGGCGTATACGACGGCAAGGGTAAACTGTATGAAAATGGAGTATGTACCGAGGGTAAGTGGGACGAAGGACAACTGACCAAAAGTATTTCTACATCCACCTTTGAGCAAATAGGACACGCTACCAAAATGTGGTTCCATTCGGATTCGGTGGCTTCCTGCTCTCTTGAAGAAGTGGAAACTATTCCAATGGCTGATAACCAAATCGAGTTTGTGGAGCAACTACAGAGTGATATAGAGACACAACTGCAAGAAGAGTTTTCCAAACGCGTAGATAAACGCTTTGGCTTTTGGCATCTGCTCCGAATGTGGGGACAACCATGGTTGCGCTCGGATGTGAAACGAGCACGCTTTGCGCAAGAGTACTTTTGCAAGAAGGTAAACGCAAAAGAGATGCAGCAGTTTATCAATGCAAAAATAGATTTCTATAATAAGAATGTTTCTGCGGAGGAGAAAATGAACTATATCCATTTAGATGAGATTCCGAACGGAGCAATTGTAGATACCGATACGGCACTGAAAGTATTCGACCGCGAAGCGTTGGAAACAACGGATACCTTAGTCGGAATAGTTATTGATATATTGATATGCATTGTCTTGGGCGCTATTGTAGGATTTATAATAGGTTTCATTTTCTGGTATGCAATGGAGGTTGTACTGTATGTTTGCTCAATCGTGGATATAGTATTGGCCATTATCGCTTTTGGTATTGGTTTGTATCTTTCTGTTTTTAGAACCTCTGCAATTTGTATCGAATTAGAGAACCAAATAACGGAGATGTTGGTAAACAACTATATGCAATTTATTGATTCACAGAATATAATCATGCAAATGTTAGGCACATTATGAGAAAAGTCGTACTGTTAGTCACATTGATTTGTGCATTCGGTCTTGTTTCCTGCAGAAAGACCGCATCGAAAATGGTAGGTAAGGGAACGGAAGAAACCATTGAGGTCGTTGCCGAAAAAACGGCAAAGACTGCTGCCAAGATAGGTGCTAAGGAATTAGCGGAAGAGACTTCGGAGAAAGTTGTTCGAAAGACGCTGAAAGAATTAGCCGCTTCGGATAAGACCTACAAAAAACTATTCGACAACTTCAGCGAAAGACTGGGTGAAGAGTTTGCCGATGGCGTTACTGCCCAGATTTCAAAAGAAGGATTGGAATTAGTCTCTAAAGAGTCCCCCGTTACGAAAATCCGAGTGCACAAAAATGTATTAACCGGTACGGCAGGAAGTCTTAAGGACGCAGGTCCGATGAATGAGTTCTTGAATTACATTATGCCGAATAAGACCTACATTGTGGATGGGTGTTTCGTGTATAAGACGGATAAATTAGGGCGTGTCGTAGAGTGCAGTGCGAAGCGATCAAAGGCGTATAAATCTATAGAGCGCAATAAAAAACGGCATAAGCCTATACAAAAAGAGGTCGTAAAGGGGATGGATGGCAGAATAGGATTGGACGACGCCGGGCACTTGTTCGCTAATACGACAGGAGGTCCGAATGAGTTGATAAACCAGGTTCCCATGGCTTCGGAGTGGAATCGTACAGGGAAATGGCGTAAATTGGAGCGAATAGAGGAGGACGCTCTTGAGGCAGGAAAAGAGGTCGTTTCGAGTAGGAAACTTCTGTACAAAGGAGATTCTAAACGCCCTTGGGCTATTGAATTTACGACCAAGATAGATGGGGTGGAGACAAAGACGCTCGTCGAAAATATATAGTTGTATTGTTATTCGCAACGGAGAGAGGTTGGTGTAAATTGCTTGCCTCTCTTCGCTGTTGTGTATGGGTTCTTTTGGGGTATGATAGTTTTTTTTTAGAAGAAAAATGCGTGTGCTATTTTGCTATCAGAAATAATAACCGTACCTTTGCTATAAATTATGCGAAAAGTTATTTTGTATACGATGAGTTACGATGATAAGACACAATATCGGCGGGGCAATGTGGCGGCTCTTTTGCGGTGCAGGTGGTGCAACTTGGGTAATGCGAGGTATGTGCAGTACCATGACACGGAATGGGGCGTGGCGGTGCATGAGGAACAGCGGCTGTTTGAGTTGCTGGTGTTGGAGGGCTTTCAAGCCGGGTTGTCGTGGGAGTGCGTACTAAACAAACGGGAGGCGTTTCGAGAGGCCTTTGACGGGTTTGACTACACGAAAGTGGCGCAATACGATGCGGCAAAAATGGAGTTGCTTCGGGAGTGCCAAGGCATTATACGCAACAGGCTGAAAATTGCCGCCGCCGTCGGGAACGCTCGGGTGTTCATGAAAATACAAGAAGAATACGGGAGTTTTGACCGATATATATGGGGCTTTACGGACGGCAAGACCATCTATGAGTGCGACCGCACCTTTTCGCCCCTCTCGGACTGCATTTCCAAAGACCTGCGCAAGCGGGGAATGCGGTTTGTCGGCACCACGATTATCTACTCCTATCTCCAAGCCATTGGCGTACTCTACTCCCATGAGCCGAAGTGCTGGTTGCATAAAAGCCGCCCCTGCGCCACTTACCTCCCGCCGAACAGGTCATACAGAGCATCGAACCGCCGCAGTGCTTCCTCGCCGTGTTGCAGCAACGCAGCGCGTATTTTGGTCAGCGGCAGTTCCTCGCCGACATGCGACTTGGAGTAGAATTTATCGGCATAGCATATCAGTTTCTCCTCCCATGTGCGGGGGCTGAAATCCCGCAACGGCAGGGGCAGATGCTCGCGTTCAATCTGTTCCACAGTGATACCCATACCGGTATGCCTTTCTGCCACATCGGCATGGCGGGGCAGCCCTTCGCGCCGCAGCAGTTCAGCCCCGAGATAGCCGTGTTCCACATAGGGGTGCGTACCCGTGCAGTGTATCCTGGGGGCATCGCAGAACAGAATGCCGATATCGTGTAGCATGGCAGCCTCTTCCACGAAGCGCCGGTCGGCGGGGTCTCGCCGTTGGCAGTCGGGTTGGGCGTCCCATATCCGCAGGGCGCGGGCGCACACCTGCGCCGAATGCACCCATAGTATCTCCCGCAGTGGTGGATTGTCGGCGTAGTACTTGTCTATCAGCGCTTTATAGTCTGTCATTTCCCCCAGCACAGTTTCTCTTTGAGCGATTGCAGGAAGCCGTTTTCGCCCACCTGCACCAATTTGATGGTGCGTTGCGACCGTTCCACATGCAACTCCACCCCATCGCTCAGCACCTGGCTGCGCCCGTCCACGCTCACCATATAACTCGCGTTGCGACTGCTGATATGCAGGTCAATCTTGCTGTCGTCCGGCACAACTAACGGGCGCACATTCAGGCTATGGGTTGCCACCGGCGAGAGGATAATGGCACGGGTGTGGGGTTCTACGATAGGGCCGCCGGCGCTCAGGTTGTAGGCGGTAGAGCCTGTGGGCGTAGCCAGCAGCAGCCCGTCGGCCTTGTAGGTATGTAAGTTTTCGCCGTTGAGAGACACCTCCACACTGAGCATACTGCTCAGTCCCTGCTTGAGCACCGCCACCTCGTTCAGGGCATACGGCGAAGCGATATACCCGCCGGCGGAGCAGGTTACTTCCAACATACTCCGCTGCTCAATGGTGTATTGATTGTTAATGAGTTGGTCGAGTATGGCGTCCACATGGTCGGTCTGCGCCTCGGCGAGGAAGCCGAGGTGTCCGCAGTTGATACCAAGGATAGGAATATTGAGGTGTCCTATGGCGGAAGCGGTGGTCAGAAAAGTGCCGTCGCCGCCTACGGACAGGGCGAAATCAATATCCTCGCCGGTCTGTCGGGTGTAGTCTTCCACCGGCAGAAAAGCGCGTCCTTCGGCTTCCTGTCGGAGTTCGCCCGAGAGGGCGATGTCTATCCCGCGCAGTTGCAGGAACTCGATGATGTGGGTTACCTCGCGCATCGTTTCCGCGCGGAGGGTGTTTCCGAATAGTGCGATGGTCATAGGTGTAATCCGTTTAGCAGTGCTTGCGCACTCATTCTTTTCTTGCCGGGCAGTTGCAATTCCAACACATCCACATAGCCGTCGGCGCACGGCAGGATAATATGCCCTTTTCTTTCGGCTTGGTCGGTCGGCGCCACGCGATACACTTTCGCACCGTTGAGGACGGCGGCGAGGGGGTGTTGTGGCAGCGGTTCGCCTATCCATGCGGCAGGATAGGGCGACAATCCGCGCACATGGTTGCGTATCTGTTCGGCAGTTTGGGTAAAGTCTATTTGGCAGTTCTCCTTGAAGAGTTTCGGGGCGGGTCGCAGGTCTGGGATCTCGGGTTGCGGAGTCAGCGGGAGGGGTCTTCCCGTTGCATCGCAGTCGGCGATCAGGTTTACCGTGCGCACCACCATCTCTGCGCCCAACGCCATCAGCCGGTCATGCACCGAGCCGACCTCCTCCGTGTCGCCGATAGGGATGCGTTCCTGCAGGAGCATATCGCCGGTATCTATCTCGTGCCGTAGCATGAAGGTGGTAGCACCGGTCTCTTTGTCGCCGTTCATCACCGCCCAATTGATGGGTGCCGCCCCGCGGTATTGGGGCAGCAGGGCAGCGTGGAGGTTAAAGGTGCCGAGTCGCGGCATCGCCCACACCACTTCGGGCAGCATACGGAACGCCACAACCACCTGCAGGTCAGCCCGATAGGAGCGCAACGCCTCCACGAACCCGGGGTCCTTCAACTTCTCGGGTTGCAGCACGGGCAGTCCCACCGATAGGGCGTATTGTTTCACGGCGGAGCATTGCACTTGATGCCCGCGTCCGGCGGGTTTGTCGGGCATTGTCACCACAGCGACCACCTTGTAGCCGCCTTCCACCAAGGCTCGCAGGCTTTCCACCGCGAACTCGGGGGTGCCCATATACACGATTCGCAAATTGCAAGACATATCTTAATTATTATCGGAATGTATGTGCAAACCCGACGCTGATAAACTCCTTGAACTGTATCTTCGATTTGCGTCCGGGTTTGATTTCTGTGGAACTGTCATAGCGCGGGTGGAGCATAAGTTTGGCGGAGAGGTATCGGTTGATGATGAAGTTGAAATTCACCTCTAATTCGGTTTCTATGCGTCTATAGTTGGTAAAGAAATAGAAGTTGGTTTCCATTTCTATTTCGCGCAGGGGTTTCCATTTCCAGTCCACACGCACGGAACTACCGAACTCGCTGAGCAGGTTCTTTCCGCTCTCGATACCGTATTCCGTCACGTCCACCAAGTTTGGGTCATAGCGTAGGGCATAGACCAACTTATAGGCGGCGGGTGAGAGGTTGATATTCAGTCCATTCAGGGGTTGATAGTCCACACCGGCGCCTACGGTAAAGCGGATAGGCGTGAGGAACGAGGAGGTGAAGACATGTTTATTTTTCTTATAGACCGTCCAGAAATTGGTACGGAACTCGGTGGACAGCGACATATACCATTTCGGGTGGACTTGGTAGCCCACTTTAGAGAAGAGGCGGAATATATCATCGGTGGTATTGAGGTGTCGCAGCGAGTCGCCGCTCACGGTGCTGAAGCCGGCGCGCCATTCGCCGGTGTTTTCCCACGAGAACTTGCCGCATTTGTAGTTGGCAAAGGCTTTTATGCTCCCCAACATGGCGAAAGTATTGACGCCACCCTGGTACCAGTTTTCGGTGGCGTAGTTTTGGGTAATTTGCAGGGATATATTGGCTTCTTTGCGCCAGTTGGAGCGTTGGTCGCGCAAGATACGCGCGGCATCCAATTTGTCTTCCACCTCGTCGGGCACCAAGGCACGCGGCATTCGGATGGGTTTGAGTTCGGTATCGGCGAGCAGTTGCGGGTTGCTCACGCCGGTGTAGAGGTTGGCGCAGTGGGTCGTGATATAGCGTCGGGCTTGTTGTCGGATAGCGAACAGCGAGCGAGTATCTTCTGCGGTGTCGCGCAGGGTGCGGAGGGGTTCGGGGATATAGATAAGGGGCAGGCACAGGGGGGACACATAGACCTGCCAGGCGGTATCGTTGGCATGGAGTTGTTGGCTTTGTTGTGCCACCATCTCCAAGAGCATAGCGTCCTCGTCCACCGTTTCGGGGGTTGCGAGGGCGGTCCGTTCCACGCGCAGCGTTCCCGTCGTTTCGAGTCGCAGGGTATCGGTTGCCGCCGTTGCCGTTTGCAGGTTCGCCATGTTCATAGCAGCCACCACAACAAGTCCCCGCCCTATTCGCTGCCTTATCGCCCCCATTCTATGCATTACCTTTCTACTCTCTGCATTGCTTATTTTTCTCTGCACTACCCGTCCTATTCTATGCGTTTCTTCTTTCATTCTCAGTCTTACCTACTTCTTTGCATTACCTTACCATTCTCCGTCTTACCTACTCTCTGCCTTGCTTATCTATTCTCTATCTTACCTATTCTCTGCCTTGCTTGTTTTGTCTCAGCATTGCTGATTTTTCTATGCATTAAAGCCCTCCTCCCCATTTTCGCACAAAGGTACGGAATTATCCTTATTCCCACAACCTTTGCGTTATTTTTGGTCGTATAGGTCTCTTTTTGCACCCCACCGCCTCAAAAATGACCGGCAACGCCGCCCCGGAGATACTATAGGATCTCGTCCCTCTCGTTCTTCTGGATTTTCTATTTCCTCTATATCCTATTTCTTCTACTTCCCCATAACAAATTAAACATTAAAAATTAGATAGGAGGGTGCTACCCCGCTGCTACTCGGGTGTTACCCTGTGGCAACCCCTCCCCATTCATCTCCAATCCACCTTCGAACCTCCTCTAACTTACCCTTATGTGATTCTTATGTAATTCTTATGTGATTCTTATGTGATTCCTGAATCACTTTCGAAGGACTGCCGCAGGAGTGCCGTGTGAAAAATCAAGGTGCGAGTTGCCCATCTGCACGGAAAAGTGTACCTTTGCCCCGCCAATGAACAGGATGCGCGCACTCTCGCAATATGGACTCATCAACCCGCAAGCGTGGGACGCCCTCGCTACGCGCTCCGACACCGCCACTTGGTTTCAGACACGCGCAGCGTATCGGTTCTATGCCTCACTACCACAGGAGATGACGCCCTTTGTATATGCCGTGGAAGAATGCACAATCTCTATCGTGGGCGATGTGAAGACCCACTATGGCTCGAACATCCAATTTTCC
>CAVGOI010000051.1:0-12602 GCA_963630875.1 Mycobacteriaceae bacterium
GAATTTTCGAACGACCTTCGAATCACCTTCGAATCACCTTCGAATCACCTCCGAAGGACCTTCGAAGAAAATGCCCGAAATTTACGATTTTGCAGCGTTTTTCTGCAAACGGTTATGCGTTTTAGCGATATTATAGGACAGGAACCTCAAAAAGCGTATTTGCGCCGGATGGTGCGTGCGGGGCGAATCCCCCACGCGCAACTCTTCACGGGGCGCCCGGGCTCGGGCGGTCTGCCTTTGGCGCTCGCCTTTGCGCAGTATGTCGCTTGCCCCAACCGCACCGAAGAGGACTCCTGCGGAGTCTGCCCCGCCTGCTTGCAGTACGCCAACCTTCAGCACCCCGACCTCCATTTCATCTTCCCGATAGCCAAGGCGGGCCTGATTACCACGCAGGCGGACGCGCTGTCGGACTGGCGGGAGATTTTGCGTACATGGGGCTATATCGACTTGCACGACTGGGTCGCATATTCGGGGGGCGAGAACAAGCAATACATCCTATACGATAGCCAGGCGGAAGACATCCTGCACGCTTTGTCGCTCAAGAGTTATGCCGACGGTTTCCGTACCGTGATTGTGTGGTTACCCGAGCGTATGAATGTTACGGGTGCCAACAAAATGCTCAAGATGATAGAGGAGCCGCCCGCCCAAACCATGTTCATCCTGGTGTCGGAGGAGCCGAATAAGTTGCTTACAACCACTCGCAGCCGCACGCAGGAGTTGTTCCTGCCGCCGCTTCCGGATGACGACATCAAGGCGGCGTTGCTTTCGCGCTACGACCTTTCGCCGGAGCAGGCGCAGTCGATAGCCCACCTCTCGGAGGGCGACTGGCATACGGCTTGGCATACCGTGCAGCGCGAGGAATGGGAAGACGATTTGCTGCGGAAATACGAGGAGCGGCACTCCGATAGCAAAAGAATGGGTGTCCCCGAAGACTGCAAGATGGATCCGTTGCGCGACTTTAAGGCGTTGATGCGCAATGCGTGGTTGGTGGGGCATAAGAAGCAATACGGGGCGTTGTTGGACCTGCGCCGCTGGTGCAATGAAATCTCCTCGCCGCGTGTCGGGCGCGAGCGGCAGAAGCATTTCCTGCAATATATGCAGCGGCAGATACGGGAAAATTTTATAGCCAACTACGGGCAGCCTGCGATGCGGTTCCAAACAGCCGAAGAGCGTGCTTTCTCGGAGCGGTTTGCGCAGTTTATCGGGGCAGACACGGCGCGGCGGATGATGGAGGAGTTGGACCGTGCGGAGTCGCAACTGTCGCAGAACGGCAATGCCAAAATCATCTTTTTCGACTTGTGCCTCCAATTCGTTGTATTCTTAAAGTAGTTGTGCGTCGTGTGTAGAAAAGAGAGTAGCGGCTTTCCCCCTCAAAGGTCAGTCATCCGTACGGGCAACAACCCCTATCCCCAATTAAAAAATGTCCCATCGTAAATTCGTAAATCGTACATCCCTCCATATTAGGATTATCCAATGAAAAGTCCATTTCATAACAACTCACGGCACATGTTGCCGGTCGTAGATTGGTTGGCAGACATTCCCGCCGACGGCGAACCGTCGGATTTGGTGGAAGTCCAGTTCAAGAATACCCGCAAGGGCTATTATCATAACACCCGTCAACTGCCTTTGGAGAAAGGCGCGCAAGTCGTTACGGAAGCCGACCCGGGCACTGACCTCGGCGAGGTAACGCTCACGGGGCGTCTGGTGGCGTTGCAACTGCGCAAGCACCACCCCGACAGCGACCGTTATACGGTGCGCTCCCTCCTGCGTTTGGCAACGGAGGAGGACTTGGAGCGTGCCGCAACCGCCCACAGCAAAGAACAACAGACCATGATACAGGCGCGGCAGTTGGCAGCGTCCTTGGGCTTGGAAATGAAGATAGGGGATGTGGAGTATCAGGGCGACGGGTCTAAAGCCATCTTCTACTACATCGCAGACGGAAGGGTCGATTTCCGCCAACTCATCAAACTCTACGCCGAGACATTCCGCGTCCGCATCGAGATGCGCCAGATTGGAGCGCGGCAGGAGGCGGGGCGCATCGGCGGCACAGGACCGTGCGGCAGGGAACTCTGCTGCTCCACGTGGATGACGCAGTTCTCATCGGTGGGTACCCTGGCAGCGCGGGTGCAGAATATCTCGCCCAACCCGCAGAAATTAGCCGGCTTATGCGCCAAACTGAAATGTTGCCTCAACTACGAATTGCCGCAATACGAAGAAGCGATACGCGCCATGCCCTCGCGCCGTCAGCCGTTGGAGACCGCCGAGGCCACCTACTACTTTTTTGCGGCAGACCCCATGCGCGGTGAAATCACATACTCCACCGACCCCCATCACCCCGTGAACCTGCAAACGCTCACGGTGCAACAGGCGCAGGCAATAGTGGAGCGCAATCAGGCAGGCGAGAAGCCGGCTTCTTTGGGCGGCAAGCAATCCTCGGAGGCGGCTCTCTTGGAGCCGGACTTCGGCACCGGTGTCGGACAGGACGCCCTCAACCGTTTCGACCGCAAACGCGGCGGCAAGGGCAAGAACAAAGGCAAGAACCGCCCGCAGAACAACGGCAAAGGCAACGGTCAGGGTAACGGACAGAACAACGCCCGCAGACCCCGACCGGACGCGCCGCGCCGCCCCAACGACCGCAGACCATCGTAGCATGAAACGCCTTGTACCCTATACCCTTCTCGGTCTGCTGTTCCTGGCATCCTGCACGCGTCCGCTGTTCAGCGGCGTTGCGTCGGTGCCGCTGCTCGGATGGAGTGCCGACTCTGCGGTATCGTTCCGCGTTGCGGTTGCCGACAGCCATACGCCCCACCGCGTTCTGATAGGCACGCAAAACACCGACCTCTACCCATACCAGAACCTCTGGCTCTTCGTCGATGTCCTGCAGGACTCCGTGGCTTGGTACTCCGACACGGTATGCCTCACCCTGTCTGACCCGCGCGGGCAGTGGTTGGGGCAGGGACTGCGCGCCTACTACCTCGACCACCTCTACGATGCTGCATGCTACTTCCCCGATTCGGCGTGCTATATGTTCCGCATTCGCCAAGGCATGCGCACCGAGTCTTTGGCAGGCATACAAGCCCTCACACTTACCGTTGAATGAAACGCAAACTCTTACGCTTTGCCGAGTTGGACGCCCTACCCAATGTGTACCAACTCACCGCACACGACCTGCGTCAATCGGGCGCAGAACCGAATCCCGCCGCGGCGCCGTGGCACCCCTTGCAGGGCAATGTGGTATTGGAATTGGGCTGCGGACGCGGTGAATACACGGTAGGCTTGGCGGAGCGACACCCCGAGAATACATACATAGGCGTGGACATAAAGGGGGCGCGGCTGTGGGCGGGCGCCAAGTACGCTTACACGCAGGGGGTGCAGAACGCCTTTTTTCTGCGTACCCAGATAGAACTGATACCCTGCTTCTTTGGCGCGGGCGAAGTGCAATCGCTGTGGATTACCTTTCCCGACCCGCAAATGAAGAAGGCAACCAAGAGGCTCACCTCGTCCTATTTCCTCCAACGCTACGCGCAGATACTGTCCCCGCAGGGCGTGATACACCTCAAAACAGACAGTCCGTTCCTCTATGCCTACACGCGGCGGCTGCTGCACTGCAACGCCCTTCCCGTCTATGCCGATACGCCGGACCTCTATGCTGCCGGTGCCGACCCGCAAGCCCCGCTCCTTGCCGACGCGCGGGCATTGCAGACGCACTACGAGCAGCAGTGGCTGGAGCGCGGTATGACCATCAAGTACTTGGCTTTCGGGCTTGGAGCAACCGGCGACACTCCCTTGACGCTCACCGAACCCTCCGACGACGATATCCCGCGCGACACCTACCGCTCCTACAAGCGATAGACGCCCGCCTGTCCCCGCATTTTCCGCTTTGTGAGGTGTATTTTCATTTCGCCTTGCATATCTCGCAAAAAAGCAGTACCTTTGCCGCGTAGATTGGTAATGAATATATTATGAAAGGAATTATTCTTGCAGGCGGCAGTGCGACCCGCCTCTACCCCTTGAGCAAGGCGATTAGCAAGCAGATTATGCCGGTGTACGACAAGCCGATGATTTACTACCCGCTCTCCACCCTGATGTTAGCGGGCATACGCGAAGTATTGGTCATCTCCACACCGCGCGACCTGCCTATGTTCCGCGACCTTCTCGGCGACGGCGCGCGAATCGGTATGCACTTGGAATACAAGGTGCAGGAGGTCCCCAACGGCTTGGCGCAGGCGTTCGTCTTGGGCAAAGAGTTCCTCCACGGCGAGCCCGGTTGTCTGATATTGGGCGACAACCTCTTCTACGGGCAGCATTTCGCCACGATGCTACGCGATGCCGTGCGCAGTGTGGAGGAGGGCGAACAGGGTGCCTGCATATTCGGCTACGAGGTGCAAGACCCCACCGCCTATGGCGTGGTGGAGTTCGCGCCCGATGGGCAGGTGCTTTCGTTGGAGGAGAAACCCGCACAGCCGCGAAGCAACTACGCCGTCCCCGGCTTGTATTTCTATGACAGCACGGTGTGCGACAAGGCAGCTGTGCTGAAGCCCTCCCCGCGCGGGGAGTATGAGATTACAGACCTCAACAAGGTCTATCTCGCAGAGGGAACGCTCCGCGTGAAACTCTTTTCGCGTGGTTTCGCATGGCTGGACACGGGCAATGCCGACAGCCTGCTGGATGCGGGCAACTTCATTGCCACCATACAGAACCGGCAGGGCTTCTATGTGTCCTGTATCGAAGAGATTGCATGGCGCAACGGCTGGATAGACGCCGCACAACTCCGCCACCTCGGCGAGGAGTTAAGCAAGACGCACTACGGGCAGTATCTCATCCGCTTGGCGCGATAACAGAGAATGGGCAGGTTGAACGGCATAGTAAGCAAGGCAAAGCCTTTCCTCTTGAAGGGCGGGTGCAGCCTGTGGATAGGGTGTATGCTTCTGGCAGCCTGCTCCCCCGCTCCGCAACCCGTGCGCCGCTTGCACGACAAAGCCGCGCCCGACACGGCTGTACTCGCGCAGATGCGCTTCAACTACCACATGGCTACGACCGCCGACAGTCTGTGCTGTGCCGTAGTGCAGCGCGACAGCCTGCGCTACGCCCAAGACCTCTACGGCTTCTGGTATTGCAAGACCCGCTCGGTGTCAGCCGACACCCTGCGCTCCCACGATGCGGTACGGCTCCGCCTTCGCTTGAGAGAGTTCACCGGACGCATGATAGCCGATGAGGAAGACCTCTTTACGGTCAACGACGGCACGCTGCCCACCGCCATTGCACGCTCCCTGCGTATGATGGGCTACGGCGAGCAAATGCAGGTCATCGCTCCCTGGTACGCGGCTTACGGCGTGGAGGGGTCCAGCATTGTACCGCCCTATACCAACCTGCGTATCACCATCGATGCCGCAGACCCGAACTTACCTTCCGACAAATGAAACGCAATAGTATCCATATCCCTTTGCTCCTGCTGCTCATCGCGGCGGGATGCTCCAGTAACTCCTATTCCGACCTGCTCAAGGCGGAAGAGAAGAAGATAGATGCCTTCATCAAACGACAGGGCATCGAGGTCGTGGAAACCGAACCCGTGCAGTGGGGCGAGAAGACCTATTACAAGGTACCGGGCTACGACGATTTTTATTTCCACCTCACGGCAGTGGGCGACACCCTGCAGGACTCCGTATCGGTAAGCGTGGGCGACAATGTGTTGATACGCTATAACCGCTACACCCTCGATGCCTACGCCGACACAGTGCGCGCATGGACGCCTAACGATGCCCCCCATCCTTTTGAGTTCCGCTATGGCTATACCAATTCGGAGGTATGCACCGGCTGGCAGTTGGCGGTCAAATATATGCGCCACACCGGAGCGGAGTGCAAGATAATCTGCCCCAGCAAGTTAGGCTTCTCCACCGATAACAGCAGCGTAACCCCTTACGGCTACGACCTTAAATTGCAAATCAAACGCTTTTAGAATATGGCTTTAGTAAAGAGTATCTCCGGCATACGCGGCACAATAGGCGGCTGCGTGGGAGAGGGGTTAGACCCGGTAAACATCGTCCGTTTTACGGCGGCATACGCCAAGCAACGCCTCGCCGCATTGCCTGACAACCGTACCATTGTGGTGGGTCGTGACGCCCGTCTTTCGGGCGAGATGGTCTATCAACTCGTCAGCGGCACGCTCCTCGGCATGGGCTGTCAGGTCATCGACATAGGTCTGGCGTCCACGCCTACCACCGAACTCGCGGTCATCGGCGAGAAAGCAGCCGGTGGTATCATTCTCACTGCCAGCCACAATCCCAAGCAATGGAATGCACTCAAACTCCTCAACGAGCAGGGTATGTTTCTTTCCGACCGCGAGGGCAAGGAGGTGCTGTCTATTGCCGAGCGCGAAGATTTCACCTTTGCCGGTGTGGACGCGTTGGGGCATATCACGCACAAGGATTACCTGCCCTACCACCTTGCCAATGTCATGGGGTTGCCGTTGGTGGACAAAGCCGCCATCGAAGCACGCGACTACACGGTCGCCATCGACTGCGTCAATTCCGTGGGCGGCATCGCTATCCCTGCTATCCTGAAAGCACTCGGCGTCAAACGGATTATCCCGCTGAATTGCGAGCCGAACGGACAGTTCGCCCATAATCCGGAGCCGATCCCTCAAAACCTGACGCAGATAAGCGACCTCATGCGCGAAGGCAAGGCGGATGTAGGTTTTGTCGTTGACCCTGATGTGGACCGCTTGGCTATCATCTGCGAGAACGGCGAGATGTTCGGAGAGGAGTACACCCTCGTCAGCGTGGCAGACTATGTGTTGAGCCACACACCGGGCAACACCGTCAGCAATATGTCCTCCACCCGTGCCTTGAGCGATATTACGCGTGCGCACGGGGGTGAATACACTGCCTCTGCCGTAGGCGAGGTGAATGTCACCACCGAGATGAAGCGCACCCATGCCGTCATCGGCGGCGAGGGAAACGGCGGTGTCATCTATCCCGCCAGCCATTATGGACGCGATGCCTTGGTAGGGATTGCGCTCTTCCTCAGCAGTCTGGCTCAAAAGGGCTGCAAAGTAAGCGAGTTACGCGCCTCTTTCCCCAATTATTGTATCTCCAAGAACCGAATAGAACTTACGCCCGACATCGATGTCGATGCCGTCCTTGCGCATGCCAAGCAGGCATTCAGCCACGAGCGGCTCAACGACCGCGACGGCGTGAAGATAGACTTTGCCGAGGGCTGGGTACATTTGAGAAAAAGTAATACAGAGCCTATCATTCGGGTCTATTCGGAGGCTGCCACGATGGAGCAGGCGGACGCTCTCGCCCAAAAAGTGATAAAAACCATCCGGGGAAACGATAAAGGAATTTAAGACTCCCGTACCTGCCTCTTTCGTCTTACCCCCGTGTAAAACAGCAAGGGATAAGTAAGGGATAGGCAAGGGATACGCAACCCTTTCCTTCCCCCTCCGCCCCCTCGAACCACCCTATATATTAATATCTGTTTGCATTGAGAACGGGTTGATGAGTAGTACACCCTCCACAAGGATAAATCACGCGGTACTATATAGGGCAAATCGTACATAAACGAAAATCGTACATAAATTTGTAAATCGTAAATTCGTAAATCGTACATCAATTCTTGGTTATAACCCGTTGGAAGACAGTCAAATTGCTTTATGGAAATAGTAGTAACGAACGACGACGGCTGGGGCAGCAAAGGCATACTCACGCTTACGCGCCTGATGACGCAGTTGGGGCATGTGACGGTGGTCGCACCCAACCGCCCGCAAAGCGGGCAGAGCAACGCCATATCCGTCAAGTGTCCTATCTACCTGCACCCTCTTCCCGACCCCGATTGGGGCAAAGAGGCGTGGCAGCGAAACGCGGATGTATATACCACCAACGGCACGCCGAGCGACTGTATCAAGTTGGCGCTTAACATCCTCTTTCAGGGGCGCGAGAAAGGCATTGACCTCGTGGTGAGCGGTATCAACCACGGCTCCAACGCAGCGATTAACACCCTTTACTCTGGCACGCTGGGGGCTTGCTTTGTAGCGGCGGAACACGGCATACCTGCCATCGGCTTCTCGTTGTGTGACGATGCGCCGGACGCGGATTTCCGCTACTTCGAGGAGCATATCCCCACGCTGACCCGTCGCCTCTGCGAACAGGGGATGCCGTATGGTGTATGCTACAATGTGAACGCACCCGTCGGCGCGATACAGGGGGTGCGCGCCGCGCGACAGGCAATGGGGCATTGGGAGCAAGAGATGGCAGCCGCCACCGATGAGCGGGGCGAGCCTTGCTATCGTTTGGTGGGTGAGTTTGTCAATCACGAGCCCGACGCGCAGGATACCGACGAATGGGTACTCCGGCACGGCTATATCAGCATTCAACCCTGCACCATCGACCGCACTGCTTACGGACAGATTCGATAGATATTGGATAGGAGTCCTTATCGGGCTTATACTGCCGGCGGCGTTTTGCGCAGCCTATATCGGGCATTTCCACTTGTGGTACACTTTCTCGGTATTTGATTTCCGCACGATGGGCAGTGTCTGGAACAAACTGTTGCAGGTGGCGGTGTTTCCCGACTTGGCATTGGTCTTTGTCTTCTACACTACCGACACATGGCGGTTGAGCAAAGGTGTTCTGCTCGGTGCCTTGCCATACATTCTCGCCTGCATTGCCACTTTGCTCTAACCCTCATATATTTTTTAACCGCATAGCGTCCCCATGGCAAAATACTTTCTCATAGCCGGTGAAGCATCGGGCGACCTTCACGCCGCCAACCTGATGCGTTCTTTGTCTTTGGAGGACAAGAATGCGTCTTTTTCGGGCTTGGGCGGCGACAGGATGCGGGCGGCAGGTTGCACGATTCGGGTGGACTACCGCGACATGGCGTATATGGGTGTCATGGCGGTCTTGGGCAACTTGGGCAAGATACGCCGTAACTTCCGCATCGCACGCGCAGCCCTTCGGCAGGAACAGCCGAATGTCCTCATACTCATCGACTACCCATCGTTTAACTTGCGTATAGCGGCGTATTGCCGTAAGCACCTTCCTCACACTCGTATCGTTTATTATATCCCGCCGAAGGTCTGGGCATGGAAAGCATGGCGTGTCCACCGCATAGCGCGATATTCGAACGAGGTTTTGGGGATATTCCCCTTTGAGCCTGCTTTTTACGCACACTACGGCTACCGTTGTCGTTATGTGGGCAATCCCACCGCCGACTGTATCCGCGCGTGGAAACAATCCCATCCCATAGACGAAGCCGTCCTTCCCGCCCACACATCCTCTCCATCCGCTTCCCCCTCCCTGAGGGGGGTAGGGGGAGTCCTTGCTCTCCTGCCCGGCTCGCGCCCTTCGGAGATACGCCATTGCCTGCCGGTAATGTTGGAGGCGGCACGGCGTGTGGCAGGCTCCGACTACCACATCGTTGTGGCTGCCGCACCGGGGATAGACGATGCGTTTTACGCACCCTATCTGCAAGGCGAAGCCCTGACGCGCGACACCTATGCTTTGCTCGCCTCTGCGCGTGCCGCTGTCGTTAATTCGGGAACGGCTACCTTGGAGGCTGCCCTTATCGGCTGCCCGCAAACGGCAGTCTATTACATCGCCTGCAGCCGCTGGTTGCAGGGGTTGCTGCAACCGATACTCTTCCGGATCCCCTACTTCACCTTGGTGAACATCATTGCGCAGCAAGAGGTGATACAGGAGTTGATAGCCCGTCGCTTTACGGTGGACAACCTGCAGGCAGAACTCACCCGCCTGCTCACGGACGAGGCGTATCGGGCAAGTATGCAGCAGCATTACCAAACCTTGGGTGAAACGCTCGGCACGCTTTCAGCCGCCGACAACGCTGCCCACATTATTAGTAATCTATAACCCTATGGCACGAACAGAAATAGCAACTTTGGGTGAGTTTGGACTCATTCGCCACCTCACCCATGACCTAAAGCCGCAACAGCCTTCCACTTGCAAAGGCGTAGGCGACGACGCGGCAGTCTTGAACTTTGGCAGCAAGCGCGTCTTGGCTACCACCGACATTCTCCTCGAGGGCGTACATTTCAACTTGGAGTATGTGCCTCTCAAGCACTTGGGCTACAAGGCGGCTGTGGTCAATTTCTCGGACATCTACGCCATGAATGGCACGCCGACCCAACTCATTGTAGCATTGGGTGTGAGCAAGCGTTTCAGCGTCGAGGACATCGAGCAACTCTACGAGGGCATTCGCTTGGCGTGCGAACATTACAAGGTGGACTTGGTGGGTGGCGACACCTGTTCCTCCATGACGGGGCTTACCCTGTCCGTTACTTGTATCGGCTGCGCCCATGCCAAAGATCTCGTCTATCGCGACGGCGCAAAGAACAACGACCTCATCTGTGTGACGGGCAACTTGGGCAGTGCCTATCTCGGACTGCAACTCTTGGAGCGCGAACGCTTGGTGCAACGCGCCAACCCGAATGCCACACCCGCTTTCGAAGGCAAAGAATACCTCTTGCAGCGCCAACTCAAGCCGGAAGCACGCGGCGACATTATCGCAGCACTCCGCAAGGCGGGCATTCACCCGACCGCCATGATGGACATCTCCGACGGTTTGAGCAGCGAGATTATGCATATCTGCACGCAATCGGGCGTGGGATGCGCTCTCTATGAGGACAAACTGCCCATCGACTACCAAGCCGCTGCCCTTGCCGAAGAGATGAACCTCAATATCGTTACCTGTGCCCTCAATGGCGGGGAGGATTACGAACTGCTGTTTACCTGCTCTTTGGACGATTACGAAAAACTCATTCCCTTGGAGGATGTGTATCTGGTCGGGCATATCACCCCGGCGGAAGACGGTATGAATCTCATCACCCGCAGCGGGGAAGCCATCCCCCTCAAGGCGCAAGGCTGGAATGCTTTTACCCCCACTCAATCGTAAGTGTGCTATGCGGATCGTTATTTTAGGTACAGCCTATCCTTATCGGGGCGGACTCGCAGCGTTCAACGAGCGTTTGGCGCACGAGGCTTTGTCGGCAGGCGACCAAGTGGAGCTGCTTACTTTTACCTTGCAATATCCCGATTTTCTCTTTCCGGGGAAGACGCAATACAGCGACGACCCCGCACCGAAAGACTTGTCTATTCGTCGGGTGATGAACTCCATCAACCCGCTGTCGTGGATTCGTACGGGGCGGCTGATACGCCGTATGAAGCCCGACTTGCTTATCGTCCCGTTCTCCATACCGCTTATGGCACCATGTTTGGGGACGATAGCACGCATCGCAAAGCGGGAGGGCATAAAGGTGGTGTCTGTGTTGCATAATGTGATACCGCACGAACCGAAACCGTGGGACAGTGTGTTGATACGCTATTTCATTCGCAGTGTCGATGGGTTTGTGGCTATGTCCGAAAGCGTGCGGCACGATTGCTTGCAATTCATCCCGAAGAAACACCCCAAGCAAGTGGCACTCTACCCGCACCCGTTGTATGACCATTTTGGTGCCCTTATGGACAAAGCAGAAGCCCGCAAGCAGTTGGGACTACCCGAAACGGGAAAGATACTGCTGTTCTTTGGATTTATTCGCGATTACAAGGGGTTGGACTTGCTGTTGCGTGCGTACGCCGATGCGCGTCTGCAAAACGAACAGGTACATCTGGTGATAGCGGGTGAGTTCTACAACAACAGCGAGAAATACTACGCCTTAGAGAAAGAATTGGGCTTGTCGCAGCCCGTGATATGGCGCACGGAGTTTATTCCGAACGAACAGGTGCGGGTCTATTTCTCGGCGGCGGACCTGATCGTACAACCCTACAAGACTGCCACGCAGAGCGGCGTGACGCAGATAGCGTACCACTTCCGCAAACCGATGTTGGTGACCAATGTGGGCGGATTGGCAGAGATAGTGCCGAATGGAAAGGTGGGCTATGTGACGGCGGTTGACCCGCAGGCAATAGCTGACGCACTCGCCGATTTCTGCGCTCGTGAGGACCCGGAGTGTTTCCGACAAGGAATAGAAGAGGAACGACAAAAGTACTCATGGAGCCGTATGCTCCAAACGATAAAAAGCGTGTAAGTATAATCCTCCGCCCCCAACCCCACTAAAGACCCCCTCCATTCCATCTGTCCCATAAGACCTATTCGCCCCATTAGTTTTATTTCTAACTCCTAATTACTATTTTTGCCCATCCATATAAAAACAACCATCCTGCAAAATACTAAATTCTATTCCCCACATTAACTAATAATTGCTATTTGTTTGCGTATATTAAATATTCTCTCTACCTTTGCACTCGAAAAACCTTGTCAACTGAATACACCATAATGAGATTTCTATAAATTGCTTTGTAGGGATAAGTTCCACTTGTCAATTAAGAATTAAACATTAAACATTAAAAATTAAATCACCATGCCCCGCTTTCTATCTCTCTTGATGACACTCTTCTGTACCACCACCGCCCTTTGGGCAGCCTTTACCCCTGCTGCCTTTACGGTTTACGAAGGCAAACAAGTCGCATTCACACAAGGCAACCTGCAATGCTCCGGTGTAACGACGGGTAACTACACTTGGTCGTTTGCTGAGAACCAATACGATATAATAGGTACTGCCAATGTAACCGGTGGTACAGAGTCGT
>CAVGOI010000052.1:0-12281 GCA_963630875.1 Mycobacteriaceae bacterium
AAGAACTGGCAATGTGAAATAATGATTGGCAATGTAAGACAATGATTGGTAATGTGCAATAATGATTGGCAATGTAAGACAATGATTGGTAATGTGCAAAAAGATATGTACTTTTGCATGCAAAATAGGTACACGATGAGCAGGTAGGCGAAAAACGGAAACCATTCCTGTGTCAGGTGCCCGCGGGCACCTGACACAGGAAGAACACCCCCTTCCAAAAGGAATAGTCAACCTATCTTCGGATTAAGTTTAACACCGAGTCAACCTAACTCCGGCATACCATACAAAATAGTCAACCTAATTTAGGACAAGACACATTACACATTAGCCCCTGACTTCCCCATATCAATATCGGGTTGTTAACGGGTGATTATCGGGTGATTAACGGGTGATTAACGGGTGATTAACGGGTGATTATCGGGTTCATGCCATTATTGGAAGGGAACTTCACCGAACTCTCACCCTACTTTCATCGTGGGAATTTGGTGATTTTGTACTTTTCTTGTATCTTTGCAGGATATTTCAATCTTGGGGTAGTAGCACCCGAGCCGCAAAGTGAAAAAAGCATTGAAAATAACAGGTGTTGTACTCGGCGTACTCCTGCTGTTGGTGGGGGGTAGTGTTGTGCTTTTGCGGCAGAGCAAAGTGCAAACCTACATCATCCAACGGGTGTCCGAAAGGCTGTCAAAGCAGTTGGACGCCGAGGTGCGTATCGGGAGGATCTACTATCAGCCCTTGAGCCGGCTGACGGTGGACAGTCTGTATGTGAGTGACCGGCAACGCGATACCTTGGCTTTCATCGAGCATAC
This sequence comes from Mycobacteriaceae bacterium, assembly GCA_963630875.1. GTDB lineage: Bacteria > Bacteroidota > Bacteroidia > Bacteroidales > Paludibacteraceae > Colicola. The sequence goes on from CAVGOI010000052.1 coordinate 810, forward strand.
CTATATCCGTTTTCATCCTTTGCTGCTGCGGCAAAAGCGCTTGGACTTGACGCAGGTCGAATTTTACAACCCCTACCTCAATATCCAAAAGCGCGATTCAACGCTTAACTGTCAATTCCTCATCGACTGGTTGCGCACCGACTCCACCGAGTTCCCCTTGCGTGTGAATATCGACCGCCTGACTATGTCGGATATGCGTGTCCGTTACAAGAACTTGCTGGCAGACAAAGTGAATATGGACATCACACTGCCGGTCTTGAGCAGCGATTCGGTGGACATTGCCATTCAGTCGCTGTCGTTGCGGGCGCAGTTAGACCGGTTCGACGCACAGTTTGAGGCAACGCTGCGGGGTGATTTGGATTCGCTGTTTGCCGATAAATTGCAGTTGGTCTATCGGGGGCAGCGTATGTTCGCGGGCGATGTGGCAGTATATAACCCGTTGGATTTGAAAGAGTTGTCGGTGCGTGCAGATTGCGAAGACTTGTTCTGCAACCATGCCTTGCTACAGGATATGCTCTCGCAACTGTTGCGCAAGCCTGTCCGTTTGCCGCATCCGGTGGCAAACTTGGGGCAGGTGCATTACCGCGGCAAGGTGTACGGACGATTGGAGAATATGCAACTGCGGGGTGCATTCTCCTCGGCGTTGGGAACTGTTACGGTGAACGGCGACGCCCGAACCGACACGACGCTGCAGCACTATGCTTTCTGCGGGCGTGTATCCACACGGCGCTTCCGCGTAGGCAAACTGCTGAACAACAAGGATATAGGTTCTGTTACTCTGGCAGCCCATGTGGACGGGCGTATGGGCGTGAATGAGCCGCTGACTTGTGTGGCGGACGCCCGAATCGAGAGGATTGACTACAAGAACTACGCGTATAAGAATGTGCGTTTCGACGGACAATTTGCCGACGAGGAGGTAAGCGGTTCGCTGCACATTGACGACGAGAACATCGGCTTGCAGTTGGAGGGATTGATGGACTTGTCGGAGCAGGACACGCGCATCGACGGGAAACTGCACCTCTCGCACTTTCGTCCGGGAGCCATGCACCTCACGGAGCGGTACCCGCAGTTGGAGGTGGAGGGAAAAGCGTATGTCAGCCTGTTTGCAGCAGGCAAGACGCTTACCCAACTGTTGGATAAAACGACAGGCTATCTGATCGTGGATTCGTTGCGCCTGCAGAATGCGGAGCAGCAAGCGCTGATGACGCAGTTAAAGGTGGAGTTCGACAGTCAGGAAGAGGAGGGTGTGCAGGCGCACAAACTGCAAGTGCAATCCGACTACCTCAACGCTCGGTTGAGCGGCGAATACTCCTACAACACGCTGCCTGCCACCATCAAGGACTTCATCGCGCAGTACATGCCCTCGGCACCTATCCGGAAAAGCGAGGAGCCGCACCAACCGAACAATGTGGACTTCTACGCCTATTTCCGCAACTTGGAAACGCTTGCCGATGTCTTCGACTTGGATATCAGCCTGCCCTCCTTCCCCACCCTCAAAGGCTTTATCCGCGAGTCGGACAACCAGTTCGGCATGCAGGCGTATATCCCGCAAGTCATCTCGCCTGGCGTGTGGATGGAGGATGTGACGGTTGCTTTGGATAATGTCGGCAATCGGGCATGTCTGTCCGTGTATGTGCTCAATCACTTGCCGCAAGACAATCCGGCAGCGTTGAAAATAGGCGACATGCGTGCCTATATTGACATGACGGCGAAAGACGACATCCTGGGTTTGACCGTGCGGTTGGACAACACCGACAGCGTGCGCAACGAGGGCACAATACGGATCTCGTCGCGCTTGCAGGAGTACGCCGACTGCCCGTTGTGGGATGTGCATATCCACCCCACCGAGATTATCTTGAACGACTCGGTCTGGAACATCAGCGATGCCCATGTCATCTACACGGCAGCCGACAAAACCTTGGGCATTGAGCATCTCCGCCTGAGCACGCAGCACCAAGCGATTATCGCGCACGGGATGGCGTCGCCGCATAGGGAAGACTCTATCTATGTGGAGTTGAAAAACATTGATGTGAACTATCTGCTCGGCTATTCGGGCATTGAGCACGCCTTGTCGGTGGACGGCTACCTCACGGGCTGGGCGAATATCTACGGGCTGTTTTCGCAGCCTATGTTCGAGGCGAAATGCGTTATGCCCTCGGCAGGCTTGAACGGCGTGCCGTTGGGGCGGGCAGTCGCAGAGGCCACTTGGAACCGCGAAGCCCGCAGGGTCGAAATAACGGGCGATGTCATCGACACCACCGCCCATGTGGTCGCCCATGTGGACGGGTTGATCAAACCCGAAAAGCGTTGGGAGTTGGACATTGCCTGCGACAGCGTGAATCTGGAGATTGTCAATTTCTGGACGAAGGGGATTCTCTCCGATATCCGGGGGCTCGGCTACGGCAACCTGCATATCGACGGGCATGAGCGCGAAACCTACATCACGGCGGGGCTGTACGGCAAGGACGCGCAACTCACCGTGCCGCAGATAGGTGCCACTTTCCTATTCTCCGACTCCGTGTTGATGGACTCTACGGCGATACGCTTCCCGCACATCACGCTGCACGACGCGGAGGGGCATACCGGCTTTTTCGAGGGGGCTCTGACGCACCATTTGTTCGAAGATTTCCGCTACGACATGACAGCAACCGTGAACAATATGTTGGTCTTCGACCTGCCCTACGACCCGCAGGCGATGTTCTACGGCAAGGTACACGGCTCGGGCAATGTACATATCAACGGCGATGAGCAGGAATGCCGCATTGCGGTAAACGCCCGCACGGAGGCGAACACCCAATTCTATCTGAGCGTGAACACGGCCTCCACAGCCAGTTCTTCCTCTTTTGTCAATTTCGTGCAGCCCGACACCACGGCAAACGACCTCTTGCGGCTCCTGCATCAGCAGCCTCCCACCGCGAAACGCTCTTGGGAGTCCCGCAAACAAGAGGGCAGCACACGGGTGATACTCTCCTTGCTGATTGAGGCGACCCCCACGGCGAATGTCGTCTTGCGTATGGGCGGAGACGATGGCTTGCACGGTTGCGGCGAGGGCAATCTGCGCGTGGACTACGACGACCGCACGGGCGATGTGCAGATGTTGGGCACCTACACGCTGCAATCCGGTGTCTTCTCTTTCTCGTTGGGCAATATCGTGCGCCGCAATTTCGAATTGGCGGAGGGCAGCCGCGTGATATGGAACGGCGACCCTACCATGCCTTCGGTCGATGTGACGGGGCGTTACCGCGTAACGGCTTCGCTACGCGATCTGTATGGCGATGATGCCTCCCAAATATCCACCAACCGCACCTCCGTGCCGGTTAATTGTGTCCTGCACATGACCGACCAACTCTTCAACCCCATCATCTCGTTTGCCGTCGAGTTGCCGCAGTCGGACGAGTCGGTTCAGAGTCAGGTGCGGTCGATTATCAACACCAACGAGATGTTGATGCGTCAGGTCATTTACCTGCTGGCATTCAATCGTTTCTACACCCCCGAGTACCTGCAGAACACGAAAAATGTGGGGCTCAACGAGACCTATTCGTTGCTCTCGTCCACCATCACGGGGCAAATCAACGCGTGGCTCAGCAAACTGACCGATGTCTTCTCCATGGGCTTCAACATTCGCACCGATGGCGAAGGCTCCACGGCGAGCCAGGAGTACGAAGCGAATTTCCAAATACACCCCATCAACCAACTGCTGATAAACGGCAATTTCGGCTATCGGTACAACGATTTGAGCAACCGTCCTTTCTTCGGCGACTTGGATGTGGAGTATCTGCTCACCGAGAACGGCAAGTTGCGGGCAAAGGCTTACACCCACACGGTGGACAAATACTCGTTGCGGCAGGCGAACACGGTGCAGGGCATCGGCTTTGTCTTCAAGCACGATTTCAACTGGCGTCCTTTGCGCAAAAAGAACACCTCTAATACCTCATCCCATGCTAATTAAATGTTTCGGAGCCGCCGTGCAGGGCATCGACGCGGTCATTATCACGATTGAAGTCCATGCTGTCCCGGGTTGCGAGTTCACGCTGGTCGGTCTGCCCGACAACGCGGTTCGGGAGAGCCGCGAGCGCATTCTCTCCGCCCTCATGGTGAGCGGCTACGGGCAGCCGCGCCACGCGCTGACCATCAACATGGCACCGGCGGACATCAAAAAGGAGGGGGCGGCGTACGACCTGCCTCTCGCCATCGGTATCTTGGCGGCGGAAGAGGAGGTCAAGACGAAGTTGTTGGGTAAGTATCTGATTATGGGCGAGTTATCCTTGGACGGCTCCTTGCATCCCATTCAGGGCGTACTGCCCATGGCGTTGGCAGCACAGCGCGGAGGCTATACGGGCATTATCTTGCCAGCGGAGAACGCCCGCGAAGCGGCGGTGGTTGACGGGCTGACGGTGTACGGGCTGAACAACCTGCGCGAAGTGGTATTGTTCCTGAATGGCATGCAGCCATTCGTCCCCACCATAGTGGACATTGCAGAGGAATTCCGGTTACACGCCTTTTCGCCCGATTTGGACTTCGCGGATGTGCGCGGGCAGGACAATGTACGGCGTGCCGTGGAGGTCGCAGCCGCAGGCGGACACAACCTGCTCATGGTCGGACCTCCGGGGGCGGGCAAGAGTATGATTGCCAAGCGTATGCCCTCTATTTTGCCGCCGCTCACGCTGTCGGAGGCGTTGGAAACCACGAAGATTTACTCGGTGGCGGGCATGATGACGCAGCGCAAGGAGCACAACGGGGCGGGCCGTGCGCTCATCGTGCAGCGACCGTTCCGCAGTCCGCACCACACGGTAACGGATGTTGCTTTGGTGGGAGGCGGCACCAACCCGCACCCGGGCGAGATTAGTTTGGCGCACAACGGGGTGCTGTTTTTGGACGAACTGCCCGAGTACAAACGCTCGGCGTTGGAGGTCATGCGCCAACCGTTAGAAGACCGCAAAATTTGCGTCACGCGCACCAAGATGAGCGTGGAGTACCCGGCGTCGTTTATGCTGGTAGCGGCGATGAATCCTTGCCCCTGCGGGCATTTCGGGGAGCAGAACCCTGCGCATCCGTGCACCTGTACGCCAGCGCAGATACAGCGGTATCTCAGCCGTATTTCAGGTCCCTTGTTGGATAGAATCGACATCCAGTGCGACATCCAGGCCGTTCCCTACGACCGGTTGCGTCAGGCGCAGCCCGGCGAGTGCAGCAGCGTAATGCGGGAGCGTGTCATGCGGGCGCGGCAGGCGCAGCAGGAGCGTTTCGCAGCGTACAATGCGCAGGCGGACAGCCCCATACACTGCAATGCGCAGATGACGCCCAAACTGTTGCGCACCTATTGCGTCCTGAGTCCTGAGTGTGACCGTTTGTTGTCGTTTGCCATGAGCAAGATGGGCTTGAGTGCGCGGGCGTACGACCGTATTTTGAAAGTGGCACGCACCATTGCCGACTTGGAAGGTTCGCAGGACATCTGCCCTGCCCACATCAGCGAAGCCATTTCCTACCGCAATCTGGACCGGGAGGCACACTACTTGTAGCCCCCCTTCCGTTCCGTCCCCCTCTCCTGCCCGCCCACACCTCCGACCTTCCCGCCTCGCACCTCCAATCCTCCAACCTCGCTTCATCCCCACTATAACTTCCTACGATATCCGACACATAAAGCAAGCAACTCCGATAGTATATCCTATGTTCGTACTGCCTTTTTGCGTGCTACGCCCGTCCCTCATCCTGCCTTTTCTGCCAAAATGGCAGGAACAATCCCAAAAATCTCCGCTATTTCTGCTTTGGCACAACATTTGAACTATCTTTGTCGGTTGCGTCTTGTAGCACAGCCTATCGGAGAGGCGAGCGGACGCACACAAGTATTGAAACTAAACTAAATAAGAATATGAGCAAAATTATTGGAATCGACTTGGGAACAACCAACTCCTGCGTTGCTGTGATGGAAGGCAACGAACCTATCGTAATTGCTAACTCGGAAGGCAAGCGTACTACGCCTTCTGTTGTGGGATTTGTAGATGGTGGCGAGCGCAAAGTAGGAGACCCTGCCAAGCGTCAAGCCATTACCAACCCTACCAAAACCGTCTATTCTATCAAGCGTTTCATGGGCGAGACCTACGACCGCTTGTCGAACGAAATAGCCCGTGTGCCATACAAAGTAGTCAAGGGCGATAACAACACGCCGCGTGTGGATATCGACGGACGACTCTATACCCCGCAAGAGATTTCGGCTATCATCCTCCAAAAGATGAAAAAGACTGCCGAGGACTATCTGGGGCAAGAGGTTACGGAAGCCGTTATTACCGTACCTGCGTACTTCAACGACAGCCAGCGTCAAGCCACCAAAGAGGCCGGCGAGATTGCAGGCTTGAATGTACGCCGTATCGTCAACGAGCCTACGGCAGCCGCTCTGGCGTACGGACTCGATAAGTCCAACAAGGATATGAAGATTGTAGTCTTCGACTGCGGTGGTGGTACCCACGATGTCAGCGTCCTGGAATTGGGTGACGGCGTCTTCGAGGTAAAGGCTACCGATGGTGATACCCACCTCGGTGGTGATGACTTCGACCATCGTATCATCGATTGGCTCGTACAAGAGTTCAAGAACGAGAACGGCGGTGCTGACTTGAGCAAAGATCCGATGGCTATGCAGCGTCTGAAAGAGGCTGCCGAGAAAGCCAAAATCGAGTTGTCCAACACCACTTCGACCGAAATCAACCTGCCGTACATTATGCCGGTGAACGGCGTACCTGCACACTTGGTAAAGACATTGACCCGTGCAAAGTTCGAGCAACTGATTGACGACCTGATTCAGCGTACGATTGCTCCGTGCCGTACTGCATTGCAGAAGGCGGGCTTGAATACGAGCGACATCGATGAGGTGATTCTTGTAGGTGGTTCGACCCGTATCCCGGCTATCCAACAAGCCGTTGAGAAGTTCTTCGGTAAGACCCCTAACAAGGGCGTTAACCCCGATGAGGTAGTGGCTGTCGGTGCGGCTATCCAAGGCGGTGTGCTGACGGGCGAGGTAAAGGATGTCCTGCTGTTGGATGTTACGCCTCTGAGCCTCGGCATCGAGACCATGGGTGGCGTGATGACCAAGATGATTGAGTCCAATACCACCATCCCGACCAAGAAGACCGAGACCTTTACTACGGCGGTTGATAATCAACCGAGTGTGGAGATTAAGGTGCTGCAAGGAGAGCGTCCTATGGCATCGCAGAACAAGCAAATCGGTATCTTCCACTTGGACGGCATTATGCCTGCCCGTCGTGGTGAACCGCAGATTGAGGTTACTTTCGATATCGATGCCAACGGTATCTTGAATGTAACTGCCAAGGATAAGGCTACGGGCAAGGAGCAGAAGATTCGTATCGAGGCTTCGAGCGGCTTGTCGGACGAGGAAATCAAGCGTATGAAAGCAGAGGCAGAAGCCAATGCCGAAGCCGATAAGCGCGAGAAAGAGCGTATCGACAAACTGAACAAGGCAGACGCTACGATATTCCAAACCGAGAAGCAATTGGCTGAATTGGGCGACAAACTCCCTGCCGACAAGAAAGCACCGATTGAGGACGCCTTGAAGAAACTGAAAGAGGCGTACGAGAAGAAGGATGCTGACGCATGCGAGGCTGCCAACAACGAACTGATGACTGCTTTCCAAGCCGCAAGTGCAGAGATGTACAACGCTCAGAACGCCGGTGCAAGCGCAAACAATGCCGATTTCAGCGGTGCACAGAATGGTGGCTTCAATGGCAACAACACCAACTCGAACAACGGCAACAACGACGGCGGTGCCGAAGATGTCGACTTCGAGGAAGTGAAGTAACCCCGTAAGGTTATCCTAAACGAAAGAACAACGCACGAAGCGTAATTTCAATAGAGGCTGCTTGACCAAAGTCAAGCAGCCTCTTTTGTCGTATATGTATGGCAGCACTACAATTAACCTATATACTACTGGGGACGCGGGCACCTCGCCTGCGGCTATAGACTTTCAACTATCCACTCTAAACTGCACTCAACACTAAACTCTCAACACTAAACCGCAACAACCATTTGCATATTTCTAAAATAAGTACTATCTTTGCAGCGCAAAACCCACGCGAGATCTTTCGTAGACGGACATAGCGTTGTCCCGAGAAAGGGGGAGGGTGGGCTTTGTGTACATATTGATGCGTTTGACAACTTTAGGGGCCCCCGACGCAACCGTAAGGTTGTGGTGGGGAGAGCGGAGGCACAAGTCGCCTGCTGATGTAGCAGAGCGGTATCAGCCTTAGCGACCTTGTTGCCGAACGCGAAAAAGCGTTTGCTAACGCTTGCAATTCGACTTCTTGAAACCTGAGAAATTTCAATTGTTTTATTCGATAGCAAGATTAGTAGATGCTCATGGGTGTATCTTCACTCTCGTGTGCCTATATGGTATGCGCAGAAGATGATATACACGCGTGGGTTTCTGCAAGTTTATTCGATAAGGCATGGTTTTCTCAGGACCACAAGAAGCGGATTTACAAAACAGAAGTCCGCGTTTTTTGTGTGTCTATAGGTGAACAAACTATATAATACAACGGAGAAAGTCGATAGCCGAATACCAAAGTGGAGACAATGCAAAATTCAATGTATTATGAGAACAAAACTAATCTCAGTTGCTATTGCGCTGCTGGCAGGTGTGTCAGTATGGGCAGACGATGTATGGAACTACAATGTTTACGATGATTGTAGTAAGAATGGTCAAACCGCAGATATCCGTCCTACCGGTCAGGAAAATGGATATGAATGGGTTAATCTCGGTCTGCCGAGCGGCATCAAGTGGGCGTCGTGCAATGTAGGTGCCAACCAGCCCGAAGACTACGGCAACTACTATGCGTGGGGCGAAGTAACGCCCAAAGACGACTATTCGTGGTCTACCTACAAGTATGCCAATGGCAGTCTTTCTACTCTCACAAAGTACTGCAGTAATGCAAGTTACGGTAACAACGGCTTTACGGACAATAAGACCACTTTGGACTTGGAGGATGATGCCGCATATATGAATTGGGGTGGCAATTGGCGTATGCCGGCGAGTGCAGATATAGATGAACTACTCGACAACTGTACATGGACTTGGACAACGCAAAATGGTGTTAATGGCTATCGAGTAACAAGCAAGACGAACAGCAATTCCATTTTCCTGCCCGCGGCGGGCTATCGCAACGGCACGAGTACCCTCTATGTCGGCTACTACGGCGACTATTGGTCTTCGTCGCTCTACGAGAGTAACCCGCACAACGCGTGGTACGTCAACTTCGGCTTGGACTTAGAGGGCGGCAGGTACTACTACTCTCGCGCCTGTGGCTTCTCGGTTCGCCCTGTCTTATCATCATCTTCCACTATCTCCGCATCAAGTAGTTGTGTAACTCTGACACTTTATGCTAACGGCTGCGAGAGCGGGAATGTGATTAAATGCAATGCGGGGCAGCAGATAAACATAAAGGCAGTCCATGAAAACGAGCATCGCCACTTTGTTCGTTGGTCAGACGGTAATACCGATAACCCACGGTTAGTAACTGTCGAAAAAGATACTACCTTTACAGCAGAGTTTGCCTATAATCAATACACGATCTCTACAGAAGTGAATAACGCAGAGTGGGGTAGTGTAAGTGGTGCTACAACTATTGATTATTCAAGTGAGGTAACGCTTACCGCTACAGCCAACTATGGTTACCATTTTGTCAGTTGGACGGATAAGAATACCGATAATCCCCGCACCGTGCAAGTAACAGGAGACGCAACCTATACGGCTGTGTTTGCCAAAAATACTTATACTATTACATTGCAAGCCGATAAAGGCTACATATCTGCACCAACTCAAGCGATGTATTTAGACTCAGTAACACTTTCGGCTACTGCTGTTTTCGGCTATCATTTTGCCCAATGGTCGGACGGCAATACCGACAACCCGCGTACCATTGTGCTGACTTGCGACACTACCTTTACTGCAGAGTTTGCACAGACCTACTCCGGACAATGTGGTGATAACCTCTATTGGAACTATGCAGAGCATACACTCACTCTCTCGGGTACGGGGACAATGTACGACTATGGCGGGAATGATATGCCGTGGCTCTTGTTCCGTGATACTACAGATGCGGTGGTACTAGAGCAGGGAATCAGCCATATTGGTGCGAATGCTTTCCGTGGGTGTACTGCTCTTACCTCTATCACTATCCCCGAGGGCGTTACGGAGATAGGCGATGCCGCATTCTATGGCTGTGTATACTTGACCGATATTGCTCTGCCGAGCAGTATGACTACTATCAGCGACAGTGCCTTTGCGCTCTGCAGCAAGTTGCAGACGATCATCGTGTCTGCCACTACGCCGCCTGCTATCCAAGCGAAGACATTCTACGAGGTCAGCCGCTCTATCCCTGTCTATGTCCCTGCCGAAGCCGTTAAGGACTATAAGGGCGACCTCTATTGGCAAGAGTTCAATATCCAAGCCGCTTCCACGACAGCGATAGACCAAATTACCGCCGATACAGACACCACCCCACGCAAGGTTCTCCGCAACGGTCAAGTGTATATCTTCCGCAATGGCAAGACCTATACGCTCACCGGCGTAGAGGTGGAGTAAGGACTCTTAAACCTCTCCAAAGGATAGAGCATAACAGGGGGCTACTCAATAGGTTTGAGCAGCCCTCTGTTTGTTCTATAAGACCTTTGGGGCAGTATGAACGGTCGCTGTCTCAGCCAGCACTTGCTCATTGCCATCGATATTCACAATTATTACTATCCGGTAAAACTTATTTTTAGTGCTGTCCGGTAAAAGCAGAGATGTACTCAATAAGTACTTTGAATGTCCGTAAAAACGAGACTGGTGTTGTAATTTTTCTTTGACGAGTCCTTACACATTATCCTCTTCCATATTTCCTCGGGGTCTTCCAAAAAGGCATACAAATCCATATAATACATCAGCATTTGGCGTAACACCGACCGACGACCGGAAACAACAATAATCGTATCAAATTGTGCGATATTTGTTGCATTGCAGGGTTCTTGCGATGCATATAGCCATCTTTGAGATTATTGTTACCCATATATAGTCTATTTTGTTGTACCTTTGTGTTTTAATCTTAATACTACCAACATGAAGAAAAATTACTTTTCTGCAGCGGCAGCGGTTTTGCTGTCTATCTGTATGGGGAGCGCACAGGCGCAAACCATTTCTTGCCCCGATGCTACCACGGCACAGGGAGCGGATTACTACTTGAGCAATGTGTATTACAATCAGTGTACGCCGTTGAAAGACACCACGGTGGTGCGTGGAGACGCCTCGGAGAATACTACTTGCAATGCGGATGGTCTTATCAAGCGTACCGGAGACGGATGGTCTGACTATCATTGGGACGGTGTCAGTCGCGTGATTTTCGACAACATCAACATGAGCAAAGCCGGCAACTATATACTGACGGTGAACTATCGTGGTACCGGCACCGTTGATTACATCGTCAACGAAGA
>CAVGOI010000053.1:0-11555 GCA_963630875.1 Mycobacteriaceae bacterium
ACCAACCCCCGAACCCCCTCCAACTTACCCTTATGTGATTCTTATGAGATTCTTATGTGATTCTTATGTGATTCTTATGTGATTCCCGAATTTCTTTCGAATCACTCCCGCACCAAAAGCAACCCAGTCCCCCGCAACCCCAATTAAACATTAAAAATTAAACATTAAAAATTAAAAAACACCCCCGCACCCTCATTACGCCGTCATTTTGCCTGTAAAATCGCACAAAACATAGCAAATTGACAAATAAAATGCACATTTATTTGCGCGGTCCGCAGGAAAGCAGTACCTTTGCGCCCCGTATTAGTTAAAACAACTCTTAAACAAATCAAAGGTATGCGTAAAGTATTCTCTTTTGTTGTGGCAGTGTGCGTTATTAGTTCCGCCTTTGCCCAAATTGCTCCCCATTATGCGTTGGAGTCGAATGCATTGCAAAATGCAAAAGTACAAAAACAAACCCTGACTGCCTCTTGTGCCTTTCCCCTGCAGGATGAAATCCGCAAAGGCATTGCCGCCAAGCCGCTCAAGGGCAAGATTAAGAAAGCCGACCTGCGTAAGCCCGTCTTCCACTAACCCGCTGCGCTGAAAGCCGTTGTGGCAGACGAAATTACGATTGACGGTACTTTGACGGTTTACAAATTCGAAGGTTGGTATAGTGAACCCGAGTATTGGCTCACCGTTATGGATAAGGACAGCACCTATTGTGCCTTCTTCGACCTGTACACTTCCACCCTCGCAGGCACCTACACCATAGACAGCCTCGACCTCGATTACTCGGAACTCCTTGATTACACGGAGGATGAAAGCGGCAAAGAACTTGCTTACAAAACGCTGACTATGACGATTACCGAGAGCGACGAAGCAGGTATAACCCTCAACGCTACCGCCACTTGCAGTGACGGCAACACCTACAAAATCACCGGTTTCAAAGCCCCACTGCCGAAGCCCAAGAAGACCGTGCCGCTGACTTATACGAACGCCACCTTCGCCGATGGTAAGTACGCCTTCCAGATTTTCGCGCAAGACCAATTCCCCACAGTCAGTGAAGACAGCATCTACGCTTCCATTCTCATCTCCAAAGAGGATGACGAAATTGTCGGCACCTACGACACCGACGACATCTATCCGGATGCCACGCTCGTCGCTTATCTCGGTGCAGATACTACGATTGTCGATGTTTGGGAGAAGTTCAGTGCCACGATTACCGAAGCCGACGGCAAATACACATGCGTAGCCGACCTGTTTGGCACCGACACCGTGCTTTACCAACTCACCCTTGTCGCCGAAGCACCGAAGCCCTTAGTGGCGAAAGACACCGTTGATATTTGGGCGGAAAACTTGCAGATTGTGGATGCTACGGATTTGTTCGGTGCTGCTCTCTTCACCGCAAGCAACGAGGACTACAGCGTAATGATTGGCGTATATGCAGAGTCGATCTATGATACCTTCACCGCCACGGATATGTTTTCCTCCTCATACATTATCCACGGAACGGACACGCTCTCCATTCTGCAGGGTTATGTACAATGCGAGAACTGGTTCGGCAATGATTTTGTATCGGGCGAGGTGATTGCCAGCGACACCGTTCAATACAACCTCCTATTCCAATGGATAGCACCGGAAGCAAAGGACACCGTAGCGGTCAACTTCGCCACACCGGGCATCGGCTACCTCTACGAAGAGGACGGTGATATCCTCCTCTACAACGAGGACAGCAAGTATATCGTTATGCTGGATATTTTCACCGACTCGGTAGGAGGCTCCTTCGGAAAGAGCGACCTCTACACATAACATACTACACGGGAATCGGAGTTATCAGCAACAATGACACGACCGAACTCGCTGTGCTGACTGCCGAAATCGAGATTATCGACAAAGGCAACAACCTTTGCACGGTGAACGCCGGCATACTGGCATCGGATACGCTGTTCTACCAAATCACTTCCGACTTTGTATGGAAGAAGAAAGGCTTGGACTACGATGCCGAAGAGGGCGAACTCAACCGCACATTCACGGGTGCCGATGAAGTGTCCATCGAAGCAGAGGAAGACTATAATGCGGTCTATTTCACAGTAGAGAGTGCCGCCCAATCCGATATGGTAGGATTGTTGTTCTTCGTTCCGGAAAGCGATGTAACGCTGCCTGCCGGCGAATATGTCATCAACCAGACGCAAGAGGAGAACACCGTACAGGCGAGTCCGGGCGTAGTGATGAAGGAGGTATGGTACTCGTTCTACGCTGAACTGAACGAAGAAGGCGATGTTCTGGCACCTCTCTATTTCTTCGAATCGGGTACCGTGAAAGTAGAGTACAACGACGATAACCTCAAGGTTACGATTGAGGCGGCCAACTCATACAATGTGCCGATCCACATTGTTTACGACGCTTCGTTGTCCGCCGTCAGCAACATCGCCGACCCTGCAGCGCAACCCGTTAAATTCTTGCAGAACGGTCAACTCTACATCCGTACAGCCGACCGCCTGTATAACAGCACCGGCGCCGTTGTCAAATAGCCCCTTGTGCCGTATTATACAGCACGCATAGCGCATAGGCTGCCCCGTTTTCGGGCAGCCTATGCTTTTAATATCCCCACTCGCGCACGAAAATTTGTGCAGGCGCGAATTTTGTACTACCTTTGCCGCCGTTTAAGCAGTACGACTCATCGGTGCTGCGCCTTAAATGATACAATCAATATGCAAAAACAGAATGTAGTGGTACGCTTTTGCGGTGACTCGGGGGACGGCATGCAACTCACGGGCAACCTGTTCTCCTCGCTCAGTGCCATCTTGGGCTACGAGATTAGCACCTTGCCCGATTTTCCCGCCGAGATTCGTGCCCCGCAAGGAACACTGGGCGGCGTGAGCGGTTTCCAAGTCAATGTAGGTTCGGGGGTATTCACCCCGGGCGACAAGGCGGATGTGATAGTCGCCATGAACGCGGCTGCACTGAAAGTCTGCACCTTAGGTTCCAAGTTCAACCAACCGGACGCGCAGTGGGACGACAGCAGCGCGATGTATCGCAAGGACGCGGTTGTCATCGTTGATACGGACGCGTTCTCCCCCAAAGACCTTGAAAAAGCCCTTTACAAGACCGATAATCCTTTCACCGAATTAGGCATTCCCGAGAGTGTACAGATTGTGCCAGTGGCGCTGACCACGCTCACCAAGGAAAGCCTCCAAGATACGGGGTTGGACAACAAGGCGGTGCTGAAATCGCGCAATATGTTCGCACTCGGGGTCGTATGCTGGCTCTTCAACCGCCCTATTGATACCGCCATTCATTTCTTGGAGGGCAAATTCCGGAAGAAACCGCAACTCATCGCCCCCAATGTCAAAGTGCTGACCGACGGCTTCAACTATGGCAACAACCTCGCCCTGTCAGTGAATACCGTCTGTGTGGAAAAAGCCGAAGACCTGCCGCACGGCACCTACACCTCCATCGCAGGCAACAAAGCCACCGCATGGGGCTTGATAGCAGCCGCCGAGAAGTGCGGAAAGCGTCTTTTCTTGGGTTCCTACCCCATCACACCCGCCACCGATATTATGCACGAGTTGGCAGCCCGCAAGGATATGGGAGTCATGGTTGTGCAGGCAGAGGATGAGATAGCAGGGGTTTGCACCGCCATAGGGGCAGCCTTTGCAGGCGACTTGGCGGTTACCACCACCTCCGGTCCGGGCTTGAGCCTCAAGTCGGAGGCGATCGGCTTGGCAGTTATGGCGGAGTTACCCTTGGTCGTGATTGATGTGCAGCGCGGCGGACCCAGCACAGGGCTGCCTACCAAGACCGAGCAGACCGACCTCCTGCAAGCGCTCTACGGGCGCAATGGCGAATGCCCTGTAGTGGTTATGGCAGCGTCCACCTCCGCCAACTGTTTCGAGTACGCCTACCAAGCCGCAAAAATTGCGTTGGAGAACATGACCCCTGTCATTCTGCTGACCGATACCTACCTCGCCAACGGCACGGGGCTGTGGCGCATACCGCACCTCAGCGACTTGCCCGCCATTCGGCCGCAGGGCGTGCCGGAGGAACTCAAAGGACACTACAACCCCGCTTTGCGCGATGCGAACGGAGTCCGCTATTGGGCGTATGCCGGCATGGAGGGATACGAGCATCGCAACATCGGCTTGGAGCGTGATGCAAAGCGGGGCAGCATATCCACCAACCCCGAAAATCACGAGCGCATGGTACGCGCCCGTCAAGCCAAAGTAGAACAAGTGGCGAACCACCTCCCTGCCCTCCGCGTGCAAGGCAATACCGAGAGCGACACCCTCCTCGTCGGATGGGGCTCCACCGAGGGACACCTCCACGCAGCAGCAAACGCACTCGGCTGTGCCTTGGCGCAGTTCAACTACATCCACCCCCTGCCTGTGAATACGGCGGAGGTGCTGCACACCTACAAGCGTATCGTGGTATGCGAACTCAACAGCGGACAATTTGCCGCCTATCTGCGCTCCCAAATCGAAGGCATCCGCCTCATGCAATACAACGAGATTATGGGGCAACCCTTTGCAGTGGAGCGCATCGTGGAATATGTAAAGGACTTAAAGCAATAAGGAAGAATACTATGGAAGCAAGTCAATTCAAGAGTGACCAATATGTGCGCTTTTGCCCGGGTTGCGGAGATCACGCCATCTGTGCAGCCTTGCAGAAAGCAATGGCGCAAATCGGCATACCGACCCACAAGACAGTCGTTGTCTCGGGCATAGGCTGTTCCAGCCGTATGCCGCACTACCTCAACACCTACGGTTTCAATACCATACACGGGCGCGGAGGCGCGGTCGCAACAGGCGTCAAGACCGCCCATCCCGAACTCACAGTATGGCAAATGTCCGGCGACGGCGACTGCCTTGCTATAGGCGGCAACCACTTTATCCATGAGATACGACGCAATGTGGACTTGAATATCTGTATGTTCAACAACCGAATCTATGGACTCACAAAGGGGCAGTACTCCCCCACCTCGCCCAAGGGATTTGTCAGCAAGTCCAGTCCTTTCGGCACGGTAGAACGCCCATTCATCCCTGCCGAGTTGGTCTTGGGAGCGCGGGGCACCTTTTTCGCCCGCACCTTGGATGTGGACATGCCCACAACGGTGGATTGTTTGGTTGCGGCGCAGCAGCATAGGGGTGCCAGTGTAGTCGAGTGTCTGGTTAATTGCGTGATATTCAATAACGGCACCCACGCTTGGATCGCCGACCGCGCTATACGCGCCGCGCACAGTATCGTCCTCCGTCATGGAGCAAAGATGCTTTTCGGCACGGACAACGAAAAAGGGCTTGCGCTCGATTACACGCAAGGGCTAATCCCGCGCCTCATTGTGGTCGCAGCCGATGATCCGCGCGTCCTCACGCACGATGCCACCACCCAAGACCCCACCCTGCACCGTATGTTGGCGCTGATGGGGCAGGAGCGCGTTACCGATGTGCATAATGCAGATTCGGACAGTGCGTTACCCATCGCCCTTGGAGTTATCCGCAGCGTGGAAGCGGAAACCTACGATCAAGCCGTCAACGCTCAAATCGCCGAGGTACGCACCCACAGCAAAGCCCAAACTTTCGACCAACTCACCACCACCCTCGACCAATGGACAATCTAACCCCCTCCCTCTCCTCCCCCTCACACAAGACTCGGTAACTCCTGCCCTCCCCCAAAATAAAAATAGCAGTTGCATATATCAAACATTTATTGTACTTTTGCAGCAAAATGTTACAAAACTCCATTTGCCTATGATAATACCCCCGCACCGATAGGCGGTGCAAAGACATACTAAAAACAGCGTAATAAGCCCAACTTGATTCTTTGAAAACTGGACACTTTTTAGAACTGAATCTTTCCAAGGAAAAAGCCGAAATGCTCACGCAGATAGCGTAACTCATGGGGAATATGAGCAGCCAGTTTACCGGTCTTGTCTGCATGGACATGATTATAGATAGTCTGCGGGCATAATATGTATCCCCTCCTTGGCGAGCACACCGCTTATCTGACGAGGCGACCAGTCCTCGTCTAATATCATCTGTTCCACACGCCACCACAGGATTGCATCTTTGCGATGATTGCCCAAAGCACTATGTTTACGATTTTCAGTGCACTTTTCATTTTGCCAATTATAGTATTTAGGGGAACAGCCGTTATACTGCTACATAAGTTACACAAATTATGACATAGTTGCCCGTAAATCGTCCTTTCGATTTTCGCAATCCAAATAAATTGCGTAACTTTGCAGGCTTTTTCGTGCAGAGGATACTGCCACCGAAAAGGTATAATGAATAGTGTATAATCGACGAATATGGATAAAAATACCTGGATTGGCTTCCTGTTAATAGCCGTCATCATTGTAGGGTTTTCGATGATAAACCGCCCCTCGAAGGCCGAGTTGGAGGAGCGGCAGCGTGTGCAAGATTCCATTGCGTATGTGCAAGCCGCCGAGCGTGAGGCACAACGCCTCTCGGAAGAGATAACCCGCGAAACACAACAATCCGCCACGGCGCCACAGCCCGCCCGGCAGGACTTGAATCAGCATATCGCAGCCCTGTACGGACCATTTGCGCCCGCTGCCAAAGGCGAAGAGGGCTTGATTACCCTCGAGAACGAGAAGATGCGTATCGGTATCGCACGGCGTGGCGGACGCATCGCCAAAGCCGAACTGAAAGAATACAAGGCGTATGGCGACAGCGTGAACGACCTGTGTCTCTTTCAGGGAGACGAGAGCCGTTTGAATTTCACTTTGGTAACCACAAACAACCGTATCGTATCCACCGCCAACCTCTATTTTCAGCCGGCGGCACTGACACAGGACAGCACGGGTACCACATTGGTAATGCGCATCCGCACAGACCGCAAGGACAGTTACATCGACTTTGTCTATACCCTGCCCCGCAACGATTATATGCTGAGCCTGCGCATCGAGCCGCACCACATGCAGGAAGTCTTGCCGCAAAACATGACCTCGATGGCGATGCAATGGGAGCAGACGATTCCCCAACAGGAACGCGGCCGTAAGTTTGAGGAAAAATATGCCTGCCTGCAATATATGTTTTTCGGCGGGGATATCGAGTCCTTGTCAGAGCAGAAACATGCCCTGAAAAATGAGGCAAGCCGTATCCGCTGGATAGCCTGCAAAGACCAGTTCTTCTCCACCGTGATGATTGCTGACGAGGGGTTCTCGTCCAGCACCTTGGAGTCCACGCCGCTGACGGAATTGAGCCAGCACATCAAGGAGTACAAAGTCTCCACCAGCGTGCCTTTTGATGTTACGGGCGGCAAGGCGACCGCCTTCCGTTACTACTTGGGTCCCAACCACTACAACACCCTCAAAGCCTACGATGAGGGCGTGGACAAACAAGACCAGTTGCACCTGCAGGAGTTGGTACCCCTCGGGTGGAAAATTGTCAGTTGGATTAACAAGATATTGGTCATCCCGATGTTCGATTTGTTCTCGTCATGGGGCTTGCATATCGGTATTGTGATTTTGCTTATGACCTTGGTTATCAAGTTGATAATCCTGCCGTTTGTCTTTGTGTCTTACCGCTCAAGTGCCAAAATGCGGGTACTGAAACCGCAGTTGGACGAAATAAACGCCAAGTACCCGCCCGAAAAGATGCAAGAGCGGCAACAGGCCACGATGGCACTGTATCAGCGCGCAGGGGTCAGTCCAATGTCGGGCTGCCTGCCGATGCTATTCCAGTTCCCCGTACTTATGGCGATGTTCTGGTTCCTGCCGACGGCGATTGAACTGCGCGGACAGTCCCTGTTTTGGGCAGAAGACCTCTCGACCTACGATGCGCTTATCACATGGAGCCACCCCATACCCCTGCTGGGTACGCACTTGAGCCTGTTCTGCTTGCTGATGACGGTGGTGAATTTCCTCTACACCTTCCTCAATATGCAGACCCAAGCCGGCGGGCAGGAGATGAAGTTTATGAAGTGGATGATGTATCTCATGCCCCTCATGTTCCTGTTTATCTTCAACGACTATGCAGCTGGCTTGAGTTACTACTACCTCATTAGCCTCCTAATTACCATTCTGCAGACCTTTATTTTCCGGTGGTCTATCAACGACAAGAAGTTGTTGGCGCAGATGGAGGCGAATGCCAAGAAGAAAGGTAACAAACCCAAAAAGTCCGGCTGGATGGCACGGCTTGAGAAGATGCAGCAAGAGCAACAGCGCATAGCACGCGAGAATGCGAAGGCACAAGCCAAACGCATGCGCTAACCACTGACAACCGACACAACTATGGCGAACATTTTGGCGATAGTGGGTCGTCCCAATGTCGGGAAATCGACCCTGTTTAACCGGCTCACCAAGACGCGGCGAGCCATCGTGATGGATACTGCCGGCACCACACGCGATCGCCAGTACGGCAAGTGCGAATGGTGCGGGAAGGAGTTTTCGGTGATTGATACCGGCGGCTGGGTCGTGAATTCGGACGACACTTTCGAGAGCGAAATCAACCGCCAGGTAAATATGGCTATCCGTGAGGCGGATGTGGTACTATTGGTGGTCGATGTGAACGAGGGAGTTACGCAGTTTGATATGGAGGTTGCCCATCTGCTGCGCCAAGCCCGCAAAGAGACCGTACTCGGGGTGAACAAGGTGGACCAGTTCAGCGAACAATACGGAGCCCCCGAGTTCTACAAATTGGGATTGGGGGAGCCGTTTATCCTCTCTGCCGAAAACGGCTTGGGCACTGGCGACCTGCTGGACGAGATATGCAGCCGTTTCAAGAACACCGCCACCGACGAAGAGATAGACGACCTGCCGCGCTTTGCCATTGTAGGGCGTCCCAATGCCGGCAAGAGTAGTCTGCTGAACGCCTTTGTAGGCGAGGAGCGCACCATTGTAACCGATATCCCCGGCACCACACGCGATAGTATCTACACCCGCTACAACAAGTTCGGCAAGGACTTCTATTTGGTGGACACCGCCGGTATCCGCAAGAAAGCCAAAGTGAACGAGGACTTGGAATACTACTCGGTTGTGCGCTCCATTCGCGCCATTGAGAATGCCGATGTGTGTATCCTGATGATTGACGCCACGCGCGGCATTGAGGCACAAGACCTGAATATCTACTCGCTCATTCAGAAAAACAAGAAAGGATTGGTGGTCTGCATCAACAAATGGGACTTGATTGAGAGCAAGACCAATGCTGATATCAAGGTCTTTGAAAGGGAAGTACGCGAGCGCATGGCGCCCTTCACCGACTTCCCGATTATTTTCACCTCCGTGCTGACCAAACAGCGTATTTACAAGGTGATGGAGACGGCGCTGCATGTGTATGAGAACAAGTTGCGCAAAGTGCCTACGGCGCAACTCAACGACAAGTTCCTGCCCCTCATCGAGAACTATCCGCCGCCTGCCACCAAAGGGAAATACATCAAGATAAAGTACTGCACCCAGTTGCCCAACACGCAAATACCCACCTTTGTCTTCTTTGCCAACCTGCCCCAATATGTCAAGGAGCCGTATCGCCGCTTCCTCGAGAACAAGTTGCGGGAATGGTGGGATTTTCACGGGACCCCCGTGCAACTATTCATCCGTCCGAAATAACAGTATGCAATACATTGGAATCATTCCGGCACGCTATGCCAGCACTCGTTTTCCGGGCAAGCCGCTTGTCGATATAGGCGGCAAACCGATGATACGCCGCGTCTATGAACAGGCAAGCAAGGCGTTGGAGGTCGTCATCGTGGCAACCGATGACACACGCATCTACGACTGCGTGCGCGGTTTTGGCGGCAATGCCGTGATGACACGCACCGACCACAAGTGCGGCACCGATCGTGTGCAGGAAGCGTACGACCAATACAAAGCGGCGATGTGCCCTACCCCACTCGCGGACGAGGAGGTGGTGGTGATTAACATCCAAGGGGACGAGCCTTTCATTCAGCCCGCACAGATACACGCCCTCCAGTCGTGTTTCCCAACCGAGATTGCCACTTTGGTCAAGCCGTTTACCGCAGAGGACACGCTGTCCGATTTGGAGAATCCCAACACCCCCAAGGTGGTGTTCTCGCACAACACGCACGAGGCACTCTATTTCTCGCGTAGCGTGATACCCTACTTGCGCGGGGTAGACAAGTCGGAATGGCTGACACGGGGGAGGTACTACCGGCACATCGGTATGTACGCCTATCGTGCTGATATTCTGCGCCGTATCACACTCATGGATCAGACACCTTTGGAGATAGCCGAGAGTTTGGAGCAACTGCGGTGGTTGGAAAACGGCATCAAAATCAAGGTGGCTGTATGCGACACCTATTCTATGGGGATTGACACCCCCGAAGATTTGCAGCAAGCCATCGCTCACTTAAAGGGATATCTATAACAACTAAAGAATAAAGCGTATGAACAACACACCTACTCCCCACATCGGGGCTAAATACGGGGAAATCGCCGAGACCGTCATTATGGCAGGCGACCCGTTGCGTGCCAAGTTTATGGCAGAAAAGTTCTTAACCGACCCCGTTCAGTTTAATAATGTGCGCGGTATGCTCGGCTTCACAGGCACCTATCAAGGCAAGCGTATCAGCGTTATGGGACACGGCATGGGCATTCCCTCCATCGGAATTTACAGTTACGAACTCTATAATTTCTATGGCGTGAAGACCATTATCCGCGTAGGCAGTGCTGGCAGTATTCACAAAGACTTGCATATCGGCGACTTGGCGATTGCCATGGGGGCTTGCACCAACAGCAACTATGCGGCACAGTTTGAATTGCCGGGGACTTATGCGCCTATTGCTGACTTTGACCTCTGCCGCCGTGCCGCAGAAGCCTGTGAGCAGTTGGGGTACCACTACAGGGTAGGTAATGTATTCTCTTCCGACTCTTTCTACACCGAGAACGCCCACAACGACAAATGGATAAACATGGGCGTATTAGCGGTGGAGATGGAGGCTCCTGCGCTGTATATGAACGCGGCGCGTACAGGGAATAAAGCATTGGTTATCTGCACCATATCGGATAATATCCTCACGGGAGAGGTAACCACCGCCGAGGAGCGTCAGAACAATTTCACCCACATGATGGAGGTTGCCTTCAGCCTTCTGTAAGCGTGCAGAGTCTGCCCCGATAATCGACAAAGGATATCGGGGAGGTCTACAAATTCTCCTAAAAAAAGCGGCTGCAAGTTGCATATATTGAATTTATGTACTACCTTTGCAGCCGCTTTTAGGAAAGTTGTCTGAGTGGTCGAAAGAGCCGCACTCGAAATGCGGTGTACGCATTATGTCGTACCGGGGGTTCGAATCCCTCACTTTCCGCAAGAAAGAGATAATTCTTTCAAAATCAACAAATTGCTTCAATCTCTAAACTGAGTTGAAGCAATTTAGTTTTTTAACGACGGGAAATTAGACCAAAAATTGACCAAAATCTGACCAAAAATTGACCACTGAAAAGTCAAGATTCGAACCAAAATCGACCTAAGTCAGAACAAAATTGACGATAGTTGGAAAACCCATTTAGTTTTGACCCCTTCTGCCAGTTTTTGATTGACCCCCAAAACCATTTAAAAATTGACCCCTTAAAAATCCTGACAGGTGGGGTCAATTATTCA
>CAVGOI010000054.1:0-11226 GCA_963630875.1 Mycobacteriaceae bacterium
AGTTGGTGGCGGAGGGCGTGGTACACGGCATTCCCGACCTCTGCATACCTATCGGCAAGAACGGCTACAACGCACTCTATATCGAAATGAAAAACGGCAAAGCAGGCAGGTTGTCCGACCACCAAAAAGTACTCATCCCCCGCCTGCAAGCCTACGGCAACAAGGTGGTCGTCTGCCGCACGATGGCGGAGTTCCGAAAAGAGATAGAGGAGTACCTGCGAGAATAAAGCACAACACATATAAACACCCACTAATCCAATGAAAAGCCAAATTCTCCACCACATTCTGCAAGCGGTATCCGACTGCTGCGAGACATCCCCCGAAATCATCCAGAGCAAGTGCAAACCGACAGAGGTCTTGTACGCCCGCACGCTGTTTGTGTGGTTCTGCCACCAATACGGCATCTGCGCCAACGACATTGCTCGTTTTCTCAACCGCAAGCACACGGAGACTATCTACGCCTACCTCGCCAACTACCATATCTACAAGCGAGCCTCCGCCACTTTCCGACTAATTGCCCAACATATAGCCAACAAGTTGTCGGCAACTCTCCAAGAACCATAGTGCTCGTGTTGCACTTTGTCCGTACCTTTGCAGCGTCGAAACAGTCATCGTTCCGATACCAATCGCCAAAGGGATAAGAGGCGGCAAAAACACACCATTATGGCAGAACTAACTCCGTCCGATGTTATGATGATGACCAAACATCACAACTCACATGGGCAAAGTGCAACGGCAATCGGTTTGGCTGCAGGTCTTGGTGGCGGTGCATTGTTGCTCGCCATCGGTCTCGGCTGGGGAATTAACAAGGCTTCTGAGGCTCGTGCCAAGGCAGCCGAGCAGGCAGTGGCAGGCAACAAAGACGCACTCAATCTTGTGTCGCAGTTCACCCTGAGCGAGCGCACCTCCCGTGAGACTTGGCAGAACTTGCAGACCCCGACCGTCAAGCAGTATGTCGATGTCCAATCGCAGGCGACCTCCAATCCGAGTGTCAGCGCAAACGCCGTAGCCGAAGCCGTGGCGTACGCTTTGGCACAGAACAACAACAGCGGTATCAACTCCGCTATTGGCAGCGAGAATTTCCTGCGTGTGCAACGCTATTCCGCACCGCAACCCTGCGGGTGCGACACTTGCGGAAACTAAACCCCGAAAGGTAGTGCCTCCCCACAGACGGAGGTGCTGCCTTTTTCGTTCCTGCATTTGCTATAGGAACACTATAAGAACTCCCAAGTCAGAAATTCAAACGAAACATCCCCATGGCACTATTCGGAAACAAAATCACCTACGACACCACGCTCTTGCTGACCACATCCAAGGACGCACTCAAACGCTCGGCACTGCTTGTCTGCGGAGGCGATATCAAAGCCGCTACGGAGGTCTGCGACTACTTTATGAAAGATATGCCCAATATGCCCGACTACGACCCGCCGACCACCTCTGCCCTCACGCAAGCCAAAGATACGGCACTCGGCGTTCTCGGTTGGATAGACGGCAACCAAGACAAAGTTCTCGGCTACTACAACCTCCTGCGCACCCTTGTGGGCAAATCGGGCGTGTCTGTCCCGACCGCACCCGCCGATGTACCACCCCTACCCTAACGCCATATTATGCTGCAACCCTACAAGATAGATATGTATGTCTATGCCGAGAGCCAAGACGAAGCCGCCCGCTTGGAGCAGGCACTGAAAGCCTTTGTCAGCGGACAGAGGGAACGAGGCGTAGCCGTCACGGCACAGAAACTTTGCGCCCTGCTCGCCCAGTGGGGCAATAACCCGATAATCACTAATTTTCTACACTAATGGAAACGAAACAACCCCGCACGATATTCGATTGCATCAACGAGAATATCGTTACCATGTCGGAGGACATGAACACCATGCACGAGAAAGTGGATAAACTCGCCGAGATGGTCGGCGTGCTGTATGCCTCCCTCGTGCCTATCCCAGAGGAAGAGCCTAATGCTGTCGGCGATACTTCCGATATAGAGTAAATAGGCAGCAACCACTCTTTAACAGACCTAAGAGTATGAACAAAATCCAATCGCCCATTATCACGCCCGTGTTGGCAGCGGGCAGTACGGCAAGCCCGTACTATTACCAACTCAACATCACGCAGCGGCTATGCTTCCCGACCTGTGCGGAGAACACACCCGTCTTCGCCCCGCAGTTCTCATTGGTCAGCGTGTCGCAGGTAGGCACGGGGCAGTACGCAGCCACTATTCGCGTGCAAGGTATCATCTCGTATGTACCCTGCAATGGCGGCTGTTGCAGCACCAAGTCGCAACCGCTCAACGGCACTTGCACCATTCCCATTGCGTCGGCGACCGCCCCGACGGCAGTAACTATCACCGCAGGGGCGACAGTCAATGCGGTATCTATCTCGGCGTGCCAATCGTGCAGCCGCACTTTCGTGAGCGAGACCCCATTGAGTATCACCGTCACGGCAGGCTAACCACGAAGCAGTCCCGAAGCAAAAAAGAAAGATGAGAGAGGTATTGATAGCAATAGCGGTGATGATGTCGGCAACGATAGGCGTACACTTAGGTCTGCCGCAGGCGCTATCGCCTGCGGTGGGCAAGGTGTGCAAGTGTCCAAAGTGCTTGTCCTTTTGGCTGACCCTCGCCGCCTTATGGTGGGCAGACCGAGCGGGATGGGCAACCGATACCGCCTCGTGGATAGAAAGCACAGGGAGTCCAGAGTGCAACATAGTAGCCGCTTTATTGCTATCGCTCGCAATGGCATATTTGTCGAACTGGTTCGGCATACTACTGGTATGGCTGAACCACAAATACACAGACCTATGGCAAAAAATAAACCGAAAGTGGACACCACGCCGATAAGTCAGCGACTTATTTTCACAAATATCAACCGAGTGTATCAACCTCTCCCACATTTCCAAAGCGGCTGTAAACACTGCTAATTCAACCGCCAAAAACAAAGAAAATCGCCAAATCCCGTCAAAATCCCGTCAAAATAGCGGATAGAAAAATACAAAGCAACTGATTGTCAGCTGCTTTGTATCGCTAAGTTGTGACCCCGCTGGGACTCAAACCCAGGACCTTCAGAACCGGAATCTGACACTCTATTCAACTAAGCTACGGGGCCGGTTTTTTGCTCGCTGCGCTCGCGTGGGCTATGCCTGCCTTCAGTCGCGGCGACCGACGAGGATGAGTATATAATATATCAATGTGCCCAACGACGAGAGCGCGGCGACTACATAGGTGTAAGCAGCACTGCGCAAGGCAGACGCCGCCATCGGTGTGGTGTCGCGGTCAGTGATACCCGCCTCCTGCAACCACGAGGTTGCGCGCCGGCTGGCATTAATCTCGACAGGCAATGTAATAAAAGCGAACAAGGTGATAAGGGCATATAACCCAATCCCCACCTCCAACAACTGCGGGAACGACTCAACCAACAGAATACCTGCCAGCAATACCCATGTAACCCAACGAGAGGAGAAGTCCACCACCGGTACCAATGCCGTCCGCAAGCGCAAGGGTGCATACGCCGTGGCATGCTGCACAGCGTGTCCGCACTCGTGGGCAGCCACCGCTGCCGCTGCTACCGTTGCCGATTCATACACCGATTGCGACAGATTGACCGTCTTGCTGCGCGGGTCGTAATAGTCGGTCAGATGCCCCTGCGTAGGCACCACCTGCACATCGGTAATGCCATGGTCGCGCAGCATCTTCTCCGCCACCTCACGACCGGTAAGGCGAAGCGGCACCTTGGCGTACTGCTTAAAACGATGGTCTAACAGCGCACTTACGCCCCAACTCAAAAGGGCAATCAGGATAAAAAGAAGCCAATACATATCTATTGTTGACGGGTGGGTTTATGGTTTGCAATTAACAGGCGGCGGCAGGTCTTGCACATGCCGTATAGGTAGAGCGAATACTGCCGAAGGTTAAAGTTGGTGAACTTCTGCGCGGTGAGCGTGCGGTGGACGGCTATGTTCTTCACATCGCTCACGCGACCGCACCGCTCGCACACCAAGCGGATATGCGACCGACCGGGTTGCAACACTTCATATTGCCCCGCCCGTACGCCGAACTCCTTCTCCAAGCGATGAACAATGCCCGCCTGCCCGAATAAGCCCAAGGCATTATAGACAGTAGCCCTGCTGATACGCATCCCTGTCAGCGTACGCTGCAACTCCTCGATGGAGAAACACTGCAATGCACACACCTTGCCCAACACAAAGTTCCGCTCCTGTGTACGCCGTAACCCGTGCTCTGAGATATAGGTATCCAAGCGTTTCTGCATCAAAGGGTATATGTCCTCGCCGGTTGGGGTCATTCTATCGGTTTTATATACGCACGACGCCGCTTGTGTATTTTGTGCGGCAATATCTCCCAATGCGTCTGGTTTTTGTAGTTGGTCTCCATGATGGAGGTCGTCTCTACGCGCTGGATACCGTATTTAATAAAGTACGGGTGCTGGTCCATCAGGATGACCGAGTTGATTCCTTTGTCCTGGTAGTCCGGCCGCACCGCGATAAGCAGCAAATCGAACGCCTCTATCTGCTTGGAACGCAAGGCACGGAGCAGCGATATCCACCCGAAGGGGAACAGGTACCCGCGGCACTTGCGCAAGGCTTTTGAGATGTCGGGCATACCCACGCCCACGCCGACAACTTCGTTCTGCTCGTTCACCACAATGGTCACAAAGTCAAAGTTCACAAGCGGGAAGTACATCTTGCAGTAGTACTGCTTCTGCCGCTCGGTGAGGGGCTGGAAGTTATAGAGTTTTTGGTAGGCGGTGTCGATGACATCCATATATTGGATGCCGTATTTCTTCACCAATTCTTTGCAACTATGCACCTTGTCCACCCGCACATGGCTGCGCTCGCGCACGATGGCATCGGCACGCACCAAACGCTCCGGCATCTCTTGGGGCGGGTACAACTGGAACTCAATCCAATCGTTCTCCTTCGTCAGGCCGTAATGCTCCAAATGCTGCTCGTAGTAGGGATAGTTGTACAACGAACACATCGGTGCCAAGTACTCAAACCCCTCGATGAGCAGACCCTCGTAATCGAAGTCCGTGAAGCCGACCGGCCCGTTCAGCGTATCCATACCCTTGCTCTTGCCCCATGCCGCCACCGCGTCCAACAGGGCTTTGCTCACCGCCTCATCGTCCACGAAATCCATCCACCCGAAGCGCACATTCTTTACATTCCACCGCTTGTTGGCGGCATAATTGATGATACCGGCTATGCGCCCCACCGGCTTTCCGTCTTGATACGCCATGTAGAGAATATGGTCGCAGACCTCGTGCGCGGGGTTCTTTTTCGGGTTGAAAGTATTGAGTTCGTCTGCAATCAAGTGCGGGCAAAAATTCTCACAATCCCTGTACAAATCGTTGCCGAATTCGATGAATTTCTTGCGTCCGCACCAAGTTGTAATCTGCTTGATTTCTATCGCCATTGTCCCAAAATATGCTCAAATTGGTTGCAAAATTACAAATTATCGGCGGATACACCAAATATATCCGTTATTTTTTGTAATTTTGCAGCCCGTTTCCGCAGACGGGGTATGAGGTATATGCAAGAATTGTCCACGGTAGCCGTATATTGTTCCAGTTCCAACAAGGTGCGCGCGTCGTATAAAACGGCGGCAGAGCGTTTGGGCGAGTTGATAGCCGAAAGGGGGGTGCGCCTTGTCTATGGCGACGGCGGTATCGGGCTGATGGCGGCAGTGGCGGAAGGTGCACTCCGCAAGGGCGGTGAAGTGGTGGGCGTTATTCCGCAGTTTATGGTGGAGCAGGGCTGGAACAACCCGCGCAGCACACGCACCATCATCACGCAGACCATGCACGAGCGCAAGGCTACTATCTGCCGTATGGCGGATGCTGTGGTGGCGTTGCCTGGCGGTATTGGGACTTTCGAGGAGTTGTTGGAGTGCCTGACCTGGAAGCAGTTGGGGCTGCACACGCACCCCGTTGTTATTCTAAACACCGAAGGCTACTACGACCGCTTGTTAGATTGTATAGACTATATGACAATCGAACAGATGATGCGCCCTATTCACCGTACGATGTTCCGGGTGGTGCAGCAGCCGGAAGAGGTGTTGCCCGCTTTGCTGTCCATGCCGGAATGGGACCCCGCAACGCGGCGCCTGGCATCTTTGTAACCCTGATTGTTCTGCCGATGAATATCCTTCCGCACATATCCTCTCCTTATTCCGAACCGTGGGTGGCTTGGGTCTTGTGCGCGCTGTTGGCAATAGTGGCGGTGAGCCCCTCTATGCGGAGCAATGTGCGGGCGAGTATCCGCAGCCTGTTTAGTCAGTCCGAGCGTATGTACGATAGTTTTTCCTACTCGTGGGGTAGTATAGTAGCGAATTTTCTGTTCCGCTTAGGCACGGTTTCGATGGCGGTCTATCTGCTGGCGTATCGTGCGGAGGCAGGCTTCACGGCAGGTACCTACGCCAAAGTGGTAGGTATAACGGCGGCGTTTTTTGTGGCACAATTCTTGTTGCAATGGGCTATTAACAGCCTCTTTTTGTCCAACAGAGAATGGGAACAAGTAACGGAGTCGCACGACAATATCTGTACCGCGGCATGCTTTCTGCTATTGCCGGTGCTTTTCGTGGTAACCCGTTGGGAACTCCCGACGGTTGCGCGCGTGTTGTTCGGCGTGGTGTTCGTGCTGTTTGTCGCTGCCTTGCTGCGGAAAGGCGGGCAGTTGCTGGCACAATCGTGGCGTGCGTATGCCTACATAATCCTGTATATTATCAGCCTCGATGTGGTTCCCTTGTGGGGAATCCTCGAATGCTCTAAACATATTGTATGATGAAAAAGATAACCAATATCCTTATCTCGCAGCCTCGTCCTCAAACCGAGCGCAATCCGTATAGCGATATGGAAGCGCAGTTCGGGGTACATTGTGATTTTCAGCAGTTGATACGCATTGAGGGGATTAGTGCGCGCGAGTTCCGCGACCAGCACATCCATTTGGAGGACTACACCGCTATTCTGTTCAATTCCCGTTTGGCGATTGACCATTTCTTCCACATGTGCGAGGAACTCCGCTTCCAAGTCCCGGAGAGCATGCACTACTATTGCATTTCCGAGGTGGTGGGCAACTACCTGCAAAAGTATATCCAGTACCGCAAACGCAAGGTCTTCACGGCGGAGAACAACCGCTTCGAGGACTTGTTGCCCGCTATGAACCGCCGTCCTGCCGAGAAGTACCTCATGGTGCTGTCCGATGTGCATAACGACGAGGTTATCAATATGTTCGCCAAGCACAAAATCACCGTCCGTCCTGCCATTATGTACCGCACGGTATCCGGTGAGTGGCCAGTGGACAAGCCTTTCGATTACGACATGATTGTGCTGTTCACTCCCTCCGGCGTTACGGCGTTGAAGAGCAACTTCCCGAATTGGGAGCAGGGGGAAACCGTGATAGCCTGTTTGGGAGCCAATACAGCAGCGGCGGTTGAGGAGAGCGGCTTGCGGGCGGACATCAAAGCACCCACGCCCGAGTGTCCCAGCATCACCACTGCCATTCGCAATTATCTCGAGGCGCAGCAATGAGTGCCACCTTTCCGAAGACAGAGAAATTGTGCGGTCAGCGGACGATAGAGTCGTTGTACCGCACGGGGCAACGCTTTACGGCTTGGCCTTTGCGGGTAACCTATCTGCCGTCGGACGCACCCACGCGGGTGCTGGTTTGGGCACCGAAAGCGCGGTTTCGCCACGCGGTGGAGCGCAACCGGTTGCGCCGCCGTATGCGTGAAGCCTACCGCCTGCAAAAGACGATTCTTGAGGCGGGCGGCAAGTCCTATTGCATAGCCTTCAATTACGCCGACAAGGCGATACAGAGCAGCGCGACCATCCACAAGGCGATGCGCAAGGCTTTGACGCGTCTTGCCACCACCTCCGACCTATGACCCTGCGTACTTTCTTGCGCCATTTGTTCCTTGTGCCGGTCTATTTTTACCGGTACTGTATCTCGCCGCTCACGCCGCCGTCCTGTCGTTACACGCCCACTTGCAGCCGCTACATGGTGGAAGCGGTGATGAAATACGGGATATTCAAAGGGGGGTGGTTGGGCATTAAGCGTATTCTCCGTTGCAACCCGTGGGGAGGCAGCGGATATGATCCCGTTCCTTGATTTCGTATGCGAATAGATATTATCACAGCCTGTCCCGAGTTGCTTGAGTCGCCGCTCAACCACTCGATTATCCAACGCGCCAAAGACAAAGGGTTGGCGGAGATTATCGTACATAACCTGCGCGATTACACCCTCGACAAGCACCGCAAGGTCGATGACTACGCTTTCGGCTTCGGAGCGGGCATGGTCTTGCAGATAGAGCCAATCGACCGTGCCATCAGCCGTTTGACTGCCGAGCGGCACTACGACGAGATTATCTTCACGGCGCCGGACGGAGAACGCTTCACACAACGCGAGGCGAATGCGCTTTCGCTCAAAGAGAACATCATCATCCTTTGCGGACATTACAAGGGGGTTGACCAGCGGGTGCGTGAGCACCTCATCACCAAGGAGTACACGATTGGCGACTTTGTGCTGACTGGCGGCGAAATGCCGGCGGCGATGATGACAGACGCGATTGTCCGGCTCTTACCGGGGGCGTTGGGCGATGAAACCAGCGCACTCAGCGACTCTTTCCAGGACGGACTCCTCGAACCCGGGGTCTATACGCGTCCGGCAGACTACAAGGGCTGGAAAGTCCCCGACATACTTTTGTCGGGCAATCAAGCCAAAATCGAAGAGTGGCTGTACGAGGAATCTCTGCGCCACACGCAGGAACGCCGCCCGGACTTGCTGCAGAAAGACACGACTTCACCGCACTAATTAGGAGGCCTCTCTCATCCCTCCAAGGGAGGGGCTTTCAGATACTCCCCATCCCCCATCCTTGCGGGGCTGGGGAGGTCTTTCCCCCTTCGAGAGGGGACGCGGGGGTCTTACTGGGGACGCGGGTGCCTGCGGGGTCCCCACAAGCCCGTGGGCGCAGTGGGGTGATTTCTCGCCTGCGGTCGCTTCGCCACAAAGCGTATGACCACACCTTCCCCAATCCCTCATTCCCCATTCCTAATTCCTAATTCCTCATTCCTAAATTCCTAACCACTCTCCACTGCGCTCAACAGGGCGAAGCCCGCTCAACACTCAACACTCAACTAAGAATTCCTCATTCCTAATTCCTAATTCCTAATTCCTCATTCCTAAATTCCTAACCACTCTCCACTGCGCTCAACAGGGCGAAGCCCGCTCAACACTCAACACTCAACTAAGAATTCCTCATTCCTAATTCCTAATTCCTAATTCCTCATTCCTAAATTCCTAACCACTCTCCACTGCGCTCAACAGGGCGAAGCCCGCTCAACACTCAACACTCAACTAAGAATTCCTCATTCCTCATTCCTCATTCCTCATTTCCAATCCCTCATCCCCCCGTCCTCGCCTTCGGCAAGCCCCTCCTCCGGAGAGGGGTGGGGAGGTCTCCTACTTCAAGACCAGCCCTTGCCTATATCGAAAAATCTCCCTACCTTTGCCGTGATTTCCTGCAGACCTGCGTATAGGATAACCGAAGGATAAGCGAAGGATAAGCGAAGGATAAGAATACTTTCTCAATACTTTGAAGCAATGGCGAAAATACTTCTAAACGACCCTGTAGCGGCTTTGAGTGGTCGCGCAGGCGCGGACGACAAGATTGTCTTCCGCACTCGCAACGGGCGCACGCACGCCTATGTCATCAAGCACCCGAGTACCGCACCTCGCAGCGAGAAGCAGCAGTCCAACTCTTCCCGTTTCGGCGCGTTGGCCCAGCAAGTCCGTGCCGAGATGGCGGACCCTGTTCGTCGCGCCTCTTGGGAAAAGGAGTTCGCGACCTATACTCGCCGCCACAATCCTGCTTACAAGCGTCCTTTGTCCTCCAACGCCATCCCCGTTTACGATGCCACGCACAAGCCCCCCATCACAACCCTCTACGGCTACATCTTCCACACCCTCTACGAAACATCTTCCAACTCCTAATTCCCCTCATGGGGCGTCCCTTGAGGGGAATGTAGGAATGAAGAATTGGAGGGGAGGCGGGTGGAGGGGAAATGGTCGTTGGAGGGCGGTACGGAGGGGCGTTGAACGGGTTGTGTCGGTGGGGGTTGGCGGGGACGGTATGAAAGAAAAATGAGCAGATATTTGTGCGGGTGCGAATAAAGTTATACCTTTGCAGGCGAATTGAAGGACGAAGGGGCATTAGCTCATCTGGTAGAGCGCAACACTGGCAGTGTTGAGGTAAGGAGTTCGAGTCTCCTATGCTCCACTTTCGCACGAAACCTGCTGCTATGAAAGAGGGACTTCGTACCGTATCCCTGACATGAACCAACCCTATTTGCTTATATCAACTGCGTCGGACTTGCTGCGTGTGCAGGCAAGGCATGTGCTGTACATTCAGTCGGACGGTAACTACTCTATGCTCTACCTAACCAATGGCGAGGCACGGCTCATCACAGCGCAGTTGGGGCAGTTGGAACAGTTGATAGACCGTCAGTTTGCGGGGGAAGAGCCTACCTTCGTGCGGATAGGAAAGACCTTGATTATCAATATCCGATATGTATTTTACATCAACCCGACCAAACAGCAGTTGCAGATGTTGGACATACGGCAGACACGACCTATCGGTCAGTCAGCGCGCCCTTAAGGAACTGAAGGAACGCTTGGAACAACAAGGAGAAGAAGTGATATGAAAGACGATATACGAGACGATGAGATACGCATCTTAGGAGGTACGGAGCGCAAGCCCACGCCCAAGCCGTCAGACCGGAAGCGCAACCTGCCGTGGTGGGCGATAGTGCCGTTGGCGGTAGTGATAGCGGGCGGTTTGATAGGACTTTGCGTGGTGCTGTGTATGCCTTCTGCAGAACAGGAGGAGGTGGGTGTGTTTGACCACGAGGCGGTGGTGGAGCAGCCTCATCCCTTGTACGGCTGGTTGCAGCAGCAGGAAGCGTTGTGCGGATATGCAGACACGACCGACACGGCACGGCATCGTTATACGGCGACCAAGGACACGGTGGTGAACGACATACCGCTGCGCATCTATTTCCCGTTGAATGCTACACCGCATTTGGAAGTAGGCTATCGTTGCACCCGTGATACGGCGCACGCCATACTGTTCTTTCAAGCCTGGAAAACCCATTTAGTTTTCCATAAGGCTACAAAGTGGGTGTAACCATCTAATTTCTTCACATAACGGTCGTATCC
>CAVGOI010000055.1:0-11068 GCA_963630875.1 Mycobacteriaceae bacterium
CAGCAGTCAATGGTTTTTCGGAAATTTCATTGATTGCTATCGTTGCAAAACGCCCATTCCCGTATTATCTTTGCACCGTCTTTCGACAGAATAGGTCTGCCACCGCCTCAAATAAAGGTATTATCTCCTTAATAGATAGTGGAAAAATTTGCGCTTGGGTTTGCGTAGTTCCGGGAAAAGCAGTACTTTTGCAGCCGATTTTGAGGAATAGAGAATAAGGTGCATGGAGATGACCCTGCTTTTTAGGGTTCGTATTTTCCAAAGTAGAGCCGGAGAGTTTTTCTTCTCGAGAAAATAGCGGTTGCGCACGCAAACATGTACAGTAGCCTTATCCGTTGGGACGAGGCTACTATTGTGTCTGTGTGTCTGCAGAGGCAGTCTGCCCGTCCTCAACCCCTATCGGTCGATTTGTAACATAATGGTATAAATATGAGAAGAAAAGTTCTTTTTTTGACGATGGTTGCCTTGCCGGTAGCGTTGTATGCAGAGGTGTTCTCGTTGGACTCCCTGCTGCGGCGAGCCGATGAACAGAGCGTGCAGATACGCGTCAGCCGTTCTGCCGTGGAGGCAGCCGAAGAGGGTATGAAGCATGCACGCAACCGGGCAATGCCCGACCTGCATATAGAAGCCAATGTGGGATACTTGGGCAACGGACAACTGTGGGACCGCGATTTCACCCACTACACGCCCGTTGAAAACCCCCATCTGACCAACAACTTTGCCTTTCGTGCGCAGCAGGTCATCTACAGCGGTGGTGCTTTGACCGCCGCCTACCGCATAGCGCAAGTGGGGCGGGAGATTGCCACGCTCACCATGGAACAAAATCGGCAGGAGGTGCGCTTTGTGATAACCGGACACTACTTAGACCTGTGCCGCCTGAACATCCAAGCCACGGTGCTGCAAGACAATATCTGCCTGACCGATACGCTCATCGAAAATGTGCGCATCCGTGTGCAAACGGGCACGGCGTTGGAGACAGACCTCACCCGCTATGAGTTGCAGTTGGCGAACCTGCAACTGCAGTTGGTGCAGACGCTCAATAACCGCGATGTCCTGTCCTACCGCTTGGCGACGACCCTGCACCTCGACTCGCTCGTTGAGGTGCAGCCGATAGCGGCAGATGCCTTGCTGCTTTCGCACAGCGATTGGCAGGCTATGGCGGCGAATAGCCTTTCCAACCGGCAAGCCGAAGCACAGGTGCGTGTGCAACAGCAACAAGTGTGCCTGAGCCGTGCGGCGATGCTCCCGCAAATAGCCGTTGTCGCCGAAGACCATTTGGACGGACCTATCACGATCGAAGTGCCGGTGTTGGACAAGAATTTTAATTACTGGTTTATGGGCATCGGCATACAATACGACCTGAGCAGTATCTACAAGGGGCGTCGTGCCGTACGCCAGTCGCGCTTCCAACTGCGGCAGGCGCAAGAGCAACAGGCGTTGGCGGCAGAGCAGGTGGAACAGGCTGTGCAGGAGGCGTATTCGGATTGGCTGACGGCTTTGGCAGAGGTGCAAACACAAGGGAAAGCCGTGCAGTTGGCACGCGAGAACTACGCCGTAACGCGTTACCGCTACGAGAACGGACTGTGCCTGCTGACGGATATGTTGGACGCCGGTAGTGCGAAACTCTCGGCGGAATTAGGGCTTGTAAATGCGCAAATCAATGTGCAGTACAACCAATCAAAACTACTTTATATCGTATCTTCTTTATAATTTGAGCAATATGAACAACCATAAACTGATAAATCACTCCCGCAACCTAATTGTAGTACTTCTTATCGCGGGAGGCATAGGCTTCGTGGCAAGCCGTTTCGTCCATCTCGGACGCGTGGAATATACCGACAATGCGATGGTGTGCCAGCATATCACGCCGATTCACACCCGTGTGTCCGGCTATATCCAAGCCATTCGTTTCGAAGACTACCAACCGGTACATCGTGGCGACACCCTGGTCGTGATTGACGACAGCGAGATGTGCCTCTATTTGGCGCAGGCAGAAGCCGATTTGGCGAATGCACAGGCGGGCAACCGCGCTTCAACCGCCACCATTCGCACAACGCAGAACAACCTGCGGGTAAGCGATGCGGGGTTGGAGGAAGCCCGTGTGCAGTTGGAAGACGCCGGGCGCGACTATAAACGCTACCTAACGCTGCTTGCCAACAAGGCCGTTACGCAGCAGCAATACGACCAGGTGGAGACACGCTATCTCGCGGCAAAGGCGCGCTACGAGCAACTGAGCCGTGCGCGGTACAGCACCACGCTCATGGAGTCGGAGCAGACGGAGCGTTTGGGGCAGACAGAGGCAACGATAGCGTTGATGGAAGCCAATGTACGCTTGGCACGCTTGAACTTGGGCTATTGCGCCGTGATAGCCACCGCAGACGGGATCGTCGGCAAAAAGGATATCCATGTCGGGCAGTTGGTGCAGGCCGGGCAGTTGATGGTAAACATCGTCGATAGCGACAACAAGTGGGTGGAAGCCAACTTCCGCGAGTCGCAGTTGCACCACATCGGTGTGGGGAGCGAGGTGGATATACGGGTGGATGCAGTACCCGACAAGCGTTATCACGGCGTGGTAGAGTCGATGGCTGCGGCTACGGGTATCGCCACAAACCATATCCCCGTGGATAATGCAACGGGCAATTTTGTGAAGGTGGAGCAACGCCTGCCTATCCGTATCCGCTTGACCGATGAAGACTTGTCGGCGTTGCGGGCGGGGTATAATGTGGAATGCGAGGTGAAATACTGATGACTGCAACGATGCAAACGCCTTTTCCGCATATACGCTCTTTTGTCCCCGAGAAATGCAAGCCTTGGCTTTATGTCTTTATCGCTTGCTGCTTCCAACTGTCGGGCGGGCGGTATGCAGGGGCTCTCAACGCGCTTATCGGGGCGCACGGCAATATGCGCGAAGATATCATGATGTGCGTGTTTGCCAACCTGTCGGGTATGGCATTGTGGTTCCCGATGCTCTTTCGCATGAAATTCCGCTTCGCAAACAAAACGCTGCTGATGGGAGCGAGTTTGACGGTGATACTTACGAACCTGCTGACGATGACGGTAACGACCCTGCCGCTGCTCTGGCTCTGCTGCTTCGTGGAGGGAATCGCCAAGATACAAGGCACCTTTGAGTGCATGTCGAATATCCAACTTTGGTTGACGCCCAAACGCGATATGCGGGTGTTCTTCCCGTGCCTGCATGTCATTATCCTCAGTGCTATTTGCGGGCAGACACTGCTGTCCGCCTACTTCGGGTATATCGGTTGTTGGCAGCTGATGCATGGGTTGGTTATCGGGTTGCACGGCGTGGTGCTGCTCCTGCTCGTCTGCTGTTGGCGGCATTGGCTTATGCCGTGCACGCCTATGGGGCAACCGACCCCTGTGCCGTTGCAGGGTGTGGATTGGGCAAGTTGTCTGCTGTGGGGCTGTCTGCTGTTGGAGGTGGCGGGGCTGCTCACCTACGGCGAGTTCTACAACTGGTACCGGCAAACGCCCACTTGGTTGCTGACGGGGGCTATCTGCATCACGCTCGGGTTGATTGTGCTGCGAATGTCCCGCGTAGAGAATCCCTATATCTCCCCCAAGGTCTTTACCCGCTTCCGCTATGTTAAAGGGATATTCCTACTCATTATCCTCTTTGAAACGATACTCGGCACAGAGCATGTGCTGGAAGATTTGTTCAAAGAGCATATACTCGGCTACAATATGCTGACGAGTGCGCAACCCACTTGGGCTGTATGGGTCGGCAATATGACAGGGTGCTGGTTCAGTTGGCGGTGGATGACGCGCGTACGGCACAACGCCTATATCCGCTTGGGGATAATCGGCACCTGCGCGGTAGGTCTGTATGTCGTACTGATGTATTTCCGCCTCACGCCCACCCTTAATATCGAGGCATTGTATCTGCCGTTGTTTTGCCGGGGCTTTGCCTACGCCTGCATGAGTATCGTGCTGATGACAGTGCTGTGCGATGCCATGGATTTTGAGCATTTCTTCATGGGGCTTATGCTATTCAACGCACTCCACATGGTGGTAGGCGGTTGCATCGGCAGCAGTATCTACGGGCAT
Source organism: Mycobacteriaceae bacterium (assembly GCA_963630875.1). Taxonomy (GTDB): domain Bacteria; phylum Bacteroidota; class Bacteroidia; order Bacteroidales; family Paludibacteraceae; genus Colicola. Next base: position 4,066 of record CAVGOI010000055.1, read on the forward strand.
TTGCTCAACTATTACTGTGTGGACACCGTGGCGCGTAGTCTGCAACCCGTTGCGTTGCTGGCGGGAGATTCAACGGCTATCCTCTGCGTGGCGATGAAGCAAATATACGGTTTGGTAGCGTTTGTGTGCGTGGCACTGATAGCCGCCTTTGCGGGCAGGAGAGCCGGACGCTCGGCTTTCCACCACCGGACGGACGATGAAAATTTGCAGGTGTCTCCGAAAAGCAGTACCTTTGCGGCGGATACCCGATGAAATGCAGTGTCATCATACTCAATTGGAACGGCGAGGCTATGCTACGCCGCTACTTGCCTTCCGTGCTGCTCCATACGCAGGGCGAGGGTATTGAAATCGTGGTGGCGGACAACGGCTCCACCGACCGTTCCCTCGACTATCTGCGAACCCAGCCCGTTCGGCTGCTTCACTGGGATGAGAACTACGGCTTTGCCGAGGGCTACAATCGCGCCATCGCTCAAACCGATGCGGACTATGTGGTGCTGTTGAACTCCGATGTGGAGGTTGCGCCCCAATGGTTGCAACCGCTTCTTGCCTACATGGACGCGCACCCGCAGACCGCTGCCGTGCAACCCAAAGTGTTGAGTTGGCGTTCCAAAGAGGACTACCTGCAAGGCAAGGCACGCGCTGTTCGCTTTGAGCATGCGGGGGCTGCCGGCGGCATGATAGACGCCTTGGGCTACCCCTATTGCCGCGGACGCCTGATGAGTTACACCGAAGAAGACCATGGGCAGTACGACACACCCGCCCCCGTCTTTTGGGCAACGGGCGCGTGTATGCTCATTCGCACGCGTCTTTATCGGGAGGCAGGTGGCTTGGACGGCACTTTCTTCGCCCACCAAGAGGAGATAGACCTTTGTTGGCGGCTGCAGTGTCGCGGCTACGAGATAGCCTGTGTGCCGCAAGGTGCGGTGTATCATCTCGGCGGCGGGGCTTTGGGTTACGAGAACCCCCGCAAAACCTATCTGAACTTTCGCAACAACCTGCTGATGCTTTATAAGAACCTGCCCGCCTGCTCCTTGTGGCGCGTGATGGCGGTACGCTGCGTGTTGGACTATGTGGCGGCTCTGCCTATGTGGCTGAGCGGTCATAGCGCCAACGCCCGCGCGGTGTTGCAGGCGCGTCGCGACTTTCACCGTATGCGCAAAAACTACACGGGCCTGCGCGAGGAAAACCTCCGCAAGGCAGTTGTGAAATACCCCCAAGCCATCAGCCACCGCAGTATTGTGGCAGACTATTACCTGCGCGGGCGGCGTCAATAGCCGCTCGGTTACTGCTGGAAATGACAGAATGCCCGCAAGTAATGGCGCAGTTCCGAGAGAAGTTGCTGCGTCTCTTGCAGGATATTCATATAAAGCCATGCCGTCTGTTGCGGCAGGGTCGCATTGTCGGCTGCTTGCATCGTGGTGAGGCGGTCGAGATGTTTCTTTCTTAAATCGGAGAGTTGCAGTTTATAGTTTTCGATCTCTGCTGTCAGGTGTCGCACCGATGCCTCATCGCTGCGATAGGTTTGCAGGGCTTTGTCGAAATAGCCCAAGGTCTGGTCGCAGACAATATGCAACTCCTCGCGCAGGTCTTCGGGCAGCGGGCTGAAACCGTTGTCCAAATGCTCGCAACACGGCACGGCGATACGCCGCAACCCGTACAGCATTTGTTCGCCCGCGTTTGAGGAGAGGTGAAACCAGGTGTTCTTTTCCAATGCCAAGGTGGGATGGATGCCGCGCAAGCCTACCAACTCACGCGAGCGGAGTTTGCGCTTCCACAGTTGTATCTCCTTCAGTTGCTTGCAGGTCTTACGCAAACCGTGCAAATCTTCGTCGGCGATTTCTGTGCAGGTTTGGGCATAGAGTTGGCGCGTTTGCGCGAGGATATAGCCCGTGCCGAGTTGGTGGAGTTGCCGGAGTATCCGCCACTTGTCGTCCTCGTTGGTCGCGGCGAGCAATTGCTGGTAGCACGCGTCCAAGGCAGTTTGCGCTTCATCGGGCTGCCGCTCTTTGTGCAGACCGTGCCACAGGGCGAACAGCACCGCCACCATCAATACACCGATCACCACAAATCCTCCCCAGTAGCAGAGTAGGCACACCAAGCCGGCTGCCACGAAGGCGATAGCCGCCGTCATGAACCATCCGCCGATGACCGACAGCACGCCCGTGATACGATATACCGCCGACTCGCGCGTCCAAGCGCGGTCTGCTAACGAGGAGCCCATGGCGATGATAAAGGTAATGTAGGTGGTGGATAGCGGCAGTTTGAGCGAAGTACCCATGATAATCAGCAACCCGCTCAACACTAAATTGACCGAGGCGCGGATGAGGTCGAAAGCCGCCCCCTCTTCCAGAATGGCTTCATTCGTATTAAAGCGCGAATCAATCCATTGGACGACCGGTTTCGGCAGGACACGGTTTACGGCGGCGGACATGCGTTGTGCGCTGCGCACCAGACTCTTTGCCACGCGACTCCCGCCGAACATCTCATCGCCTTCGGCTTGCCGGCTGAGATTGACCGAGGTCTGCACCACGCGTTGCGCTTTCGAGGACTTGAGCAGTGCCAATACCATGACGCCGCCCGACAGGAGCAGAAAGTAGATCGGGGTGGAGGCGGGTGCATTGAGCGACCCCATCAGATAGGTGGAGGCATCGGCGTTGTGCGCTGCCAAATCGGTATAGGTTGATAAGGCGGCAAGGGGCACCCCTACGAAATTAACGAGGTCGTTACTGGCGAAAGCCATTGCTAATGCGAAGGTGCCAAAAAGCACGATAATGCGGAATACATTCACTCGCAGCAGATAGAGTATCTCCATCGCCACGCAACTCACGCCGAAGATAATCGCCAGCAACAAGCCGGTATGCTCCGCCACCCACGCATTGACGGCGGGTGGTACGAGCGGGCTGGAAGCGACCACTTTCACCAACACGAAGTAGAGTATCGACGCGATGCTCAGTCCGCCGAATACGCCGATAAACCATTTGAGGCGCGGCGTGTAGTTGAAGGTGAACAGCAACCGCGCAAGCCATTGCACCACTGTGCCGACCACGAAAGCAATACCGACCGAGAGAAAGATACCCAATATCACCTCCAAGGCTTTGCTCGTGTTGAGCAAGTCGGAAAATGCCAAGGTGCCGGTGCTGTCGGTCGCTATTTTGAGACACGCCAGACAGAAGGTGCCGCCGAGTAACTCGAACACCAATGACACCGTGGTGGAGGTAGGCATACCCATCGAGTTGAACAAATCCAACAGCAACACATCGGTCAGCATGACCGCCATAAAGATACACATAAGTTCCTTTGCGCTGAACTGCGCGGGTTGGAAGATGCCGTGTCGCGCGATGTCCATCATTCCGTTGCTGATGGCCGCGCCGATAAACACACCCAAGGCGGCGATGATAATAACGGTCTTGAATTTTGCGGCTTTGCTGCCTATGGCGGAGTTGAGAAAATTGACGGCGTCGTTGCTCACGCCCACCCATAAATCAATGATTGCCAATGAGAAAAGAAAGACAATCATTACCAAGTACATCGTATTCATTTTGTCTTTTATCTGAATTACAATGCAAAGGTAGCGGGAAAATGTTGCGAGAGTGTGAGGAAAATGTGAAGATTTTGTGAAGAGTGTCTTGGCAGGGCTGCGGGGCTATGCCAAACGCTCGGCTTGAATCAGCGTGGGTTTGTCGCCGACCCTTGCACCGATGAGATAGACCTCTTCGCCCTCCGGCAGATGGAGTTGCCGGCGCAGTTGTTCGGGCGTGCGGGGGAAGTTGCGTGTCAGGACGGCGGTTTTTCGCGGGGGCATGGTTTTGAGCAGGCGGCTGCTGCAATCGGGGTTGAGTACGCGCCATATCCGACCCGGAAAGTCTTCGCAGCAGTGGTCGGAGGTATAGAGATGGGTGTTGGGTGCTAACTTGGCAAGTTGCCAGCGAACCGCCACTTCGTTGTACAAGCCGGCTTTGAGCAAGGCGGCATGGGGTTCGTAGAGATAAGCCCCGACCGCGGCGGCGTACTGCGGGCAAGGCGTGTGCAGGGCTTGCGGGTAGGCGCATTGCAGCCGTTGCGCAGGCATACCGTGCGCCGACAGATTGCAGGCGGTCAGCGTAGGCTGCGGGTTGCACGCCGTTAGGAGCAACACCTCTTTCACCTCGTTCTCCACCGCAACGATGTGAATGTCCCAGTTTATTTCGGGATGTTGCAAGGCGCGGAGGGCGGTGCTGATATCCACCATCGGGCTTAACTTGCAGAGCAGCACTCTTGCTTTGCTGTGCAGGGCGGGCAACAAAGCACGCAGGTCGGGCGTGCAGTCCTCGATGCGGAACACCTTGCCGCCGTTCCGGTCGCGCCGCGCAGGGTCGATATACGCCATATCGCACGCGGGCATGGCCGGCACGAAAGTCTCTGCACTCGCGCAATGCACGCGTACGCCGGGCGCATAGCGGGCGAAATTATGTCGGGCGATACGGCAGAGTTCCTCGTTTTGCTCCACATAATCCACCCGTCCGAAGCGTTGGGAAAGAAAGTAGGTATCCACCCCGAAGCCGCCCGTCACATCTACGATATGCAGTTCCTCGCGCGGCGATGCTCCCCATAATGTGTGAGCCGCCGCTATCTCGGCTTTGTAGCGTGCCGCCTGTTCGCCGGAGCATTGTTCGCAGGAGAGGCGTGGAGGATACCACCAGTCTTCGTGTTGCGCGAGAGCGGGCAGTTTCTGCGCTGTGCGCTGCCTGCCGTCCACCTGCTGCAACATAAAGCGGAACTCGGTATCCGACAACTGCGGATATCGGTTGCGTTGCAATGCAATCTGCTCGGCGTCCGTCTTCACGGCGGGTTTATGGAGCGGGAGTGGTGATTACCACGCGGAAGTCCATTGCGGGGGGATTGATCGTAACATCGTCCTCGTAAGCGAAATCACTCGCGCGGTAGTTGAACTCGATCCAGCCGATGCCGTAAGTAGCGTCGTAGGTCTCGGTGTAGAAATTCCATGCGGAGTCCCGCACCTCCTCGTAGTGCATAACATAGGGCAGCAGGTGCTGACGGGCGGCGGTCGTGCTGTTGCGGTCAAACACCGCATACGCCTGCACTTCGCCCTTGTCGAAGACTTTGGCGGTTATCTCAGGCATATCAACGCCGACATAGAAATAATTGTTATTGTACCCCGCCACATTTGTGTATTTCCACTCATTGGCGTTGACGGAGATATTGACGACAGTCTGCTGCTTGCAGGAGCAAGCCTTGTCATTATTGTCACAGGCTGCCAACGCAACCAAAGCGGCAAAAAGTATCCAACGGTATCTCATACGCATGCGTTTTCTTCGAAGGTTGTTCGGAGGTGATTCGGAGGTGATTCGAAGGTGATTCGAAGGTCGTTCGAAAATTCTTCGGTTTGGGTCGCCACAGGGTAGCACCCGCATAGCACCCGCTTACCACTCTCCTTGCACTCTCTTAAAGAGATTGTACAATAAGCGTGCCAAACAATTAGGAATTAGATTATTAGTTGAGCGTTGAGTGTTGAGCGGGCTTCGCCCTGTTGAGTGCAGTGAAGCGTTTTTAGTAGAGAGTAGGCTGTGCAAAACTATAAACTTTCTACTGCAAACTGCTCTAAACGCTAAACAGGGCGAAGCCCGCTCAACACTAAACGAAAAGGAATGAATTATTGGTTAAGGGGAATTATATGTTTTTGTGTGGATATTCTTGTGGGTATGCAAAATTTGTTGTACCTTTGCAGCGGGTTACAAAGAAGCATACGGCACAAGCACACAGGCACAAAGCCTACGGCACAAGCACACAAACACAAGACAAACAACACAAACAAGACGAACACACAATCGTGAAGGGTACCATAGCACATATCCACACACACACACACACACACACACACAACAAGTGGGCGGGCGAGGGGCGTTCTCTCTTCTCTCTCTTCTCTCTCTCTCTCTCTCTCTCTCTCTCTCTCTCTCTCTCTCTACAAATAAAGGGATTGCGGGCAATCGGGGTTGGGTAAATAGGGGTCTATTTGTCCCTTTTTTCGTGCGTTGTAATCGTCCGGAAGTGCGTTGTGGTTGCTCAAACGGGTGTTATCGTCGCCCCATAGCATACGATTGTCAATCCATAAAGTGCTATAATTATACCAAGTACTATGCGCAGTGTAGAAAAGGAGGTGCGGCATGACCATAGAAGAACGATTAGCATTGGAGCAACAGGCTGACCCCGAGCAGAAGATACTCTTGCTCCGCGAGGGCTCTTTCTGGAAAGCCTATGAGCAGTCGGCGTACTACCTCCATCGGCAGTTCGGGTTCAAGCCCTCGGCACGCTATATCAAGAAGGTGAACCAAACCATCGTTACGGTCGGTTTTCCCGTGCAGAGCCTGCCGAAGTTCTTTCCGCAGACTGCCGCGCTGAACGACACCACCGAGGTGGTCTATATCCGTGTGGCGGAGAAAGGCAGCGACACTTTCGAGGCATGGAAAATGGGCTTGTTGCCGGCAGAGGAAGACGCTCTCGAGGAGATGATAACGCCGCGTTATGAGAACTTGCCCGTCTTCAAGGCAGTGTACGATGTGCTGCTCAAGAGCCTGACGGCAAGCCGCCATTTCTCGAAAGACTACCGCTATACCTTGGGCGAGGACTTGAAGCGCACCCTGTTTAGCGTATTGGTGCAGGTCTATCGGGCAAACAAAGAGCAGGACAAGCAGCGGCGTATCGCCTGCATCGAGGCAGCGGAGGAGAAAATGGTCGAGGTGCGCCTGCTCTGCCGCGTGCTGAACGACTGCAAGCAAATGCCGCCCAAGTTCTACGCCCAAATGGCGTTCGACATGGTGGAGGTGGACAAACATCTATCCAACTGGCAAAGATATAACAAACAATAAACGAAACCATCAATGCGTATGAAAAGAACCATCTTAATCCTATGTAGCCTCATGGCTATAATGATGACTACCCGCGCACAGGAGACAGAGAAAGACGCCGTCTATGCGTGGGTGAACGGCACAAGCAAGTGCTACCGCCT
>CAVGOI010000056.1:0-10721 GCA_963630875.1 Mycobacteriaceae bacterium
CGAGAGCAGGTCGATGAGGGCGGGTTCGTTTTGCACGCCAATTTTGGCTGCCAGTTTATTGAGTAAATCTCCGAGTGTCATACTAATGTGTAATTAGCAATGTGTAGTTATTCTTTGGTGGTGTCGGTTGTCTTGCGGGTCTTGGCAAGTTCTTTGCGCAGGTCGTTGATGACCCGCTCTCCCTCGGCAACCTCCGCTTCGGTGGTAGCCAGTTTCTCCCGCAACTCGGCAATGGTCTGCTGCGCTTGGTCGGCTTGGGACTGGAGGTCGGCACGGGCTTGCTGTGCCTCGGCTACCTCTTTTTGCAGGCGAGCGATTTCGGCGGCTTGGTCTGCGCTGGCGGCAGGCTGCTTGTCCGCAGGACGCTCGTTTGGCTCGACGGCATATACCTCCTCATCGGTAGGGGTCTCTATCTTCGCCCCCTGTGCGATGTAGAAAGTCTTGAGGCTCGCGAGCACGATACGCGGGGAGGTCTCTCCCTTGGGCGTTACTTTGATGAACTTAGACATAGTGTAATAAGATTTATTATTCTGCGTGCAAAATTACGAATAAAAAACTATACTAACAAATAATTTCTATTTTTGGCGTGTATTTTTTTTGCCTCGACTTGCACGGGTGGGAGAAATGGTGTACCTTTGCAGCGGAATTGAGAGTTAATGTCCGCTTGTTAAACTTGAAAGACAAGGGCATTTCAAACACCAGTCAGGTGCTATCGTGAGGTACATCATGCGACCCCCGCCTAACAATGGGGCTTGCTTAAAACTGGTAGCCGTCTTCGGACGGCTTTTTTTATAGATTGTATTCCCTTATTCCATCCTGACCGTTTATTATGATGTGTATGTTTTTCAGTTTCGGGATTAGATGATATTGTTCGATGTGTTCATGATACCAAGCAATATCTTGTTTCAGTTGTTTCTCGGAGAACATAGACGCTTCGTGGTAATATAGGCAAACCGTGTCGCATTCGATATTTAGTCTTTGGGCGCATCTTAGCACTTGCCTGTTTTTATTGAGTAAGGCACTACCACATGTCCCATTTGTCACAGAGGCAATGTCCATCAATTTGCCATCGAGTTCGAGGTCAAGGGATGGGATTTGATTGCCATTTTCGTCTTTTTGGCTTTCGTCTCGGAGTATGGCGGTGTGTCCCATTCGGTAGAGTTGGTCTTGACATTTGAGTTCGAGGTCTGTACTCGTGAGGCGGTCGGCAAAGAATGTCTGCTCTTTGTCGGCAGAATGAGTGATATGCCCTTTGTGGGTGGCTTTCAGTCCGCCTGCGGCATTGGTCTGCACATCGGTGTAGTTTTTGTCTTTGCGCAGTGTCTCTGCCTGCTTCTCTGCTGTCTGTCGCTTGGCGAATTTGGCGCGGAGGGAGGCAGGGACAAGGGCGTCGGCGATGGGGACGAGTTGGTGGCGGCAGTTCCAACCTCCGCAGTTGCACTGGAAATTGTCGGCGGTTGTACCCTCAATCATGCCGTACGGCAGCCCCGTCTTAGGGTAGATAGCGCACTGGTAGTCGTCGATTCGACCCGTGAGAATGGTGGGGATTTCCGACTTGTGTATGAACTTTTTTGCTGTGAGTTGTATGCAAAACTCACGGCTTGTCTCCTTGTTGCTGCCCGTGTACATGAACCACTCGCAGCCGAGGTCGTCGGTGAGGAGTTTGTTGTTCTGCCCTGTGAACTGCGAGAGTGCCGTGGTGGCGTATGTGGTGGCGTAGCGACTGAATGCGCCCTGCCCGCCGTCCTTGCCGAGCAGGTGCGCACGCAACTCTTCTTGCAGGTCGGCAAAGCGGGCATTGGTGGTAACAGCACGCAGGAGGATGTCGTTGAGTTTGTCCGTCACATTGGCTTTCAGTCCACTGCCCATCAGTGCCTCCATTGTATTCTGCACGGCGAGTTGCTTCATTAGGGCGTGTTTCTGCTTTGCCGATTTCGAGAGTGTGAGCGAGGGAAAATGATCGGTGTAGTAGGCATTCTGTTGCTGTTGGAGGATACCGAAATACTTGGCAAAGCCGCTGATGCTCGCTACCCACTCTTTGTCTTTGGAGAGGGCGGCGAGGCGGGCTTTTATCTCGGTGAGCCGCTTGAGGTTGGCAATGGATTGTTTGACCTTGCCCTGCGCATCGAGGTCGAGGTCTTTGGCGAGGGTGATGACCTCGTCGTATATCTTCTTCTGCTCCTTAGTGGCAATGCCGTCGAACGAATCAGCGGCATTGTCGAGGGTGTCTATGACGGATTGGAGTTCAGTCATTTCTGCTTGTCGTTGTTGTCGCTACGCTGGTTGTTTTCGTCTTCTGCGTCTCGGGTGTCCCCGTTCTCGGTGTTCTCCTCGCTTGTAGGCTCTTTTTCCGCATTCTGCGGGGCTTTCTTGTTATCGGCGGGTTGTTGGTCGAGCCCGCCGAAATCGGCTTGCTGCTGGGCTTTTTCGGTGGCTTTGTTTTCTGCCTCCTTGCGCACCTCGTCGGCATAGCGTTCGAGTACCTTGAGTTTCTCCTTGTAGTCCTTGGTGTAGAACTCCTTGTCCTCGAACACGGCACGGCGCACAAAGGCGTGGATATTGCAGGAGATGATATAGGCGGTCTCGGTGATGCCGCCGTTCTGGAGCATGGTCATCTTGTTCTCCTCCTTGATACCGAAGAGCGGGTCGAGGTCGAAGACGGTCTCGAGGCGTTTGGCAACATCGGGCGAGGTGGTGAACTGCATCTTGGCGTAGTTTGTCTCGAGCACTCGCAGCGTTTCGGGGTTGGCTTCGGCTTGGCGTGCGCCTTGCAGTTCCTGCATGAGTATGGTGGTATTGGCGATGTCGAACTTGGTCGGCACATTGATAGCGGGCAGCATGGCACGGCGGGTGTCGGCATTCGGCACGATGGTGCGATAGCGATACTCGCAGATAAAATAGTAGACGAGGTCGATATTGCGCACGAGGTCTTCAGCAACGGAGTTGACAAAGTTGTTGAGTTCGTTGGCATCGTACGCCTTGGCTACGCCCGATTGGTCGATAGGTGTTTCTGCCAAGAACTCCATATTGACCGCTGCGAGTGCGTCTTTGATATGGTTGCGCACCCGCTGGTCTTGGAGCGTGGCGATGGCGGTGTCTTTCTGGATGTAGCCGATAGGCGGTGCAGGTACTTGGAGTTCGCCTGCACGCGCTGCGTCGATAAGATGAATGCCGTAGGGCGATGTGTTGAGCACATGCCCCGAGCCGTTGCAGTGCGGGCAGGTGGTCGGTTTGCCGTCTTTGTCTTTTTCCACACCTGTGCCTTTGCAATGCGGGCACTCGGTGTTGGTATAGGCATATTTCTCTGAATGGATATGCTGAATGATTTCGGCTTGCAGGTCGGAGTACTCGCGTGCGGCTTCGTCGAGGTCAGGCACCATGCCTGCGAGGCGGCTCTCGTAGACTGTATCGTTGTTGGTGCGGATTTTGAAAAGAAAAACGAAACGCTACCCCCTCCCTACGATAATTGGCGTGTTGTAGAACAGATAGGGATGTTTTTTTAAGGGGGTGTGCGCTTCGTTCGTCTAATTACGCATTGTACTCTTGCGCCCACAGGTACTGGTAGAGGGTCTTGTACTGCGTTTGCGCACGGAATGCGAGCGTGTCTGTCGTGACCTTACTTGCGTCCTGCATACGAAGACGGACTGCCTTGGCGGTGGTGGCGAACTTCTGACGAACTGCCACCTCGTTGTTCGAAGGCGGGGTGGTTCGTTCGCCTCGTACATGGGTGAAATTGGGGTTGGCGGTATTGGATGTGGCTGCCGTACGGTGCATATAACAAGTACGATATGCCTTTGCGATTTTGCCCGAGAGATGGTCTATCGGGTCGAGATAAGTGACTTTTGCCATTCGCGTTCAATGTTTAATGTTTAATTTGTAATTTGTAATTATTAGTTTAGCGTTGAGCGTTGAGAGCGGTTCTTTTTTAGTTGAGAGTTTAGAGTTTAGTGTTTAGCGCAGTTAGGTGTTTTTTAGTTTAGCGTTTTGCACAGCCTACTTATAACTATCTACTCTCCACTGCCCTCAACGCTCAACGCTCAACACTCAACGCTCAACTCCTAATTAGAGTTTGGCGTACTCTTGGGCGAAGATGTAACCGTTGAGCGTGGCGTACTTGCCCGGATTGCTCTTGTAGGCGGCAACATAAGCGGCACGGTCGGCTGCGGACAGCGTCTGCACGGCATTCCACGCATTCTTGAACTTGGTACGATGCTCGGTTTGAGCGGTACTGAGGTCGCCGGTGTAGGGATTGCAGATTTGGGAAGTAAACTGCTTACCATACATCTTCTTAAAGATGATTTTCGAGTGCTTGCACACCTTGCCCTGAAACGAATTGAACGGGACTTCGAGATTGATTTTTGACATTTCTTCTAATTTTTAATGTTTAATTTGTAATTTGTAATTGGGCGGCAGGCTTTTCTAATTTGTAATGTTTAATGTGTAATTTGTAATTCTAATTCTGCAGGTTCCTGCTCGCTACCACAGCCCACTGCGCAATGCCGGTGGATTCCCTTATCCGCTCACGAAAAATAGAGAAAAAGTTTTCTTTTTATTTTCTTCTGTTTTTCTTGCTGCGCAGCAGCATAGGAGATTTACATAATAAAAAAGCACCGCCTATCTTTCGACACGGGGTCCCCGCAAGCATGCATTGCGAAGTGGGGTGTCAAAAAGACGGTGCAAAGGTACAACGGCTGCTCTATGCAGTAAGGGGTTCTGCGGGCGTTTGCGGCGATTTGCCGCTATTTGCCACTATTTGCGGGGATTTGCGGCGGTATGGGGGGGGGGGTAGAGTGAAGGTAATGCCCTAAAACATTCTTTCGTTTTTGGATTTATACGCTTTTTTTCGTACCTTTGCAGTCGAAAAGAATGGTCAGTGGGATTTATTATGCTAACGAATGCATTGCAATATGAGGAAAACCGATTGTTTGAATCGGGTTTTATAGATGGTTGTTGCGATGAGGTAACATTGCAAAAACGCGTATATTCTGTACATTCTCAGGTTGTATTGGATTTTATTTACACCTATCTTGTTGGTCGTGGTATCCCCAATGCACAACAAGTCTTGTGTGATAGTTTTATTACAGACGGATATTCTGCTCAATATGTAGAAAATTTAGAATTAGAGGATATACCGCAAGCGTGTGAGAAATTGCACATTGCCTATTTAGGGAGTGGGTTCAGTTTTCAGCACGGGATAATAAAACGACTGCACTCCAAGGAAAATATGGTATCCGGGGGCAAAGTATATACCCAATCCGCCATTACACAAAAAATAGTACACACTACCCTTTCTCGTTTTACAACTTTAGACAATCTGCAAGTTTTGGATTTTGCTTGCGGGACGGGTAGGTTTTATGATGACATCATCGGGTATTTCCAACGAAATGGCATAGAAACGGAAAAAGCCGTTTTGTTTTATGTGGATGCAATAGATATAGATAAAATAGCCATTAACATTGTGCGGCTGAAAGCCTGCTCGTATATAGCCGAATTATCACCGAATAAAATACAAGTAATATCGCAACGCATACAACAACGCAACGCACTCGAGGGGGATGAGAAAGTCGGGTTGTTTTCCCAAGAAACAAGAGAAAAACAATATGATGCCATAGTTTCCAATCCACCCTATCTTGTGTTAAAGCCAAGCCATAAGACAAGCAAGGAATTGCGTGAGGATATGAAACGACAAACGGCATACTATCGGTCGTGTGGGCGATATCACTATTCATTGGAGGGAATGCTGAACCTGTATCAACTATCCATAGAGAGAATGGTGGATATGCTACGAAAGGGTGGCGAATTGGGCGTAATCTGTCCCTCTACTTTGTTTGCAGACAAGTCTGCCGGTTGTTTGCGTAAATATCTGCTGTGCCAAAATACAGTACGAGAGATTGTTTACTACCCTGAAAAAGCCGTTTTGTTTGAGAATAATGTTACCCAAGCCACAAATATATTCTATCTGCAAAGGGGGGGGGCAACAACCGATATTGTTATCTCAAACAATACGGAAGAATTTCAAGTTAATTTATCACTGATAAAAGAGTTATTTCCCATCCATATGGAAATACCTCTTATCTCGGTGCGCGATTGGGACTTTTTGAAAAGGATGTCAAAATTTCAAAAACTAAAGTCTATATCCGAAGTACGAAATAAGCGCGGAGAGTTGGACTTGACTTTGAACAACAAGCATATAACCCAACAGAAAACAGCGCACAGATTGGTGCGAGGAAAAATGATTACAGAAACGGGGTTACAATATAGCGGTATGGAGTATGTGGATGATAGTTTTCTACAAAGTAAGTCTATGGAATATATGCGCTTCGATTATGGTAAGCCCCGCTTGATAGGACAAAATATATCCAACATAGACAGTACATACCGTTTGCGGTTCGTATTTTGTGCACCTACGGATATCTTGGGAAATTCGTGCAATTACTTATCTGCGTCGCTCCCGACACTGAAAAAACTGAAGATATTATTGTCAAGCAGTATTCTAAATTGGCGATTTAAGTTGACAAGTTCAAATAATCATATCAACAATTACGAATTGGATGAACTCCCTATTGTAGATTTGCAACTAATTGATGCGGACAGAATATTCTCAACGCAACAAGAATTGGATGAGTATGTGGGGGAACTGTACGGATTTAGTAAAGAAGAACTGAAGGCGATAGCCTATACAAAATGAAAATATACAATCACATTGCCTGCAAACTCAACGACCATGAGAAATTGTTGGCTCAATATATACCCCAAGGCGGAAACTGGAAAGATATCCCTCTGCAAATAACAGACCGTCGATTAGAAAGCATTCGTGCAACAGGTGGCAGAACGACTTATTATGGTCGCTTGGTATGGGACAAACCGAGTTATACCATAGCCACCTATTTCAATCGTGTGCCGAATGGTTGCAATCTACACCCTTCACAATCCCGGATATTGTCGAATAGAGAAGCGGCTCGTTTGCAGTCGTTTCCCGATGATTTTGTTTTTGCAGGTTCAAAGGCATCGCAGTTTAAGCAAATAGGAAACGCAGTACCTCCATTGTTGGCGCGTGCCATTGCCGCTCAGATAAAACCCCATTTGAATTCCTATAACTTTGTGGATTTGTTCGCAGGTTGCGGAGGGTTATCGGAAGGGTTTATTATGGAGGGTTTCAATTTGATAGCGGTCAACGAATTGGATAAGAACATTATGCAAACGAATATGCATAATCATTCCAAATATGCTCCGAAAGAGAATTTTATATTAGGCGATATTACACAAGAAACAGTAAAGCAGCAGTTGGTTGCATGCTGCGCAGGACACCCCATTGATGTAATTGTCGGCGGTCCTCCCTGTCAAGGCTTTTCGTATGCAGGTTGGCGCAATCCCGAAGACAAGCGTAATCAATTGTTTCGTGAGTTTGTTTCTATTGTTTGTACACTGAAACCGAAATTCTTTGTAATGGAGAATGTGCCGGGTATATTGACTATGCGCGGCGGAGAAACAATAAAAGAAATCATTCAGGCTTTTGCCGAAGTGGGGTACTTTGTGCAAAAGCCTTTCAAACTGAATGCAGAGGATTTTGGCGTTCCTCAAAAGCGTCGTCGTGTGATACTAATTGGTTCTTTGGATTTTATGACAACCATACCTGCTCCGCAGCCCTTATTTGCAGATACAGACAGCACGAAACCCCATTGCATAACGGTACGCGAGGCAATAGGAAACCTCCCTGCCTTAGAAGACGGCGGAGGCTTTGCGGAAATGGATTATACTTTCCCTGCCCTTTCGGCTTTCGACAGACTGATGCAGAAAGAAATAGATTTCAAGGAATTTTATACCCTATGCAAGAATGGAAAGCGTTAATGCTTCCATTCTTTTTTCTCTATCGCTATACTAATCTTTTGTATCAGGGCTTTGAGTTGTTCGTCCGCTTTGGGGTAGTTCTTTGCATGGATAGTATCAATCAAAGTCCGCATTTCCTTATCAAACATCCCAATGACAAAAGTGGTCTTTCGATTGTCTTTTTCTTGAAAATCGGCTAAACTCTCGAAAGCGACACGCACATATCGTTCTTGATTGCTTCGCTTGTTGGCACTGTCGAGAGGCGTTTTCTTGATTATAACCTGCTCCAAGTGCAGGGGATTAAAATTATCGAAACGATAGTCGAATTTAGCATATTCGGGATGTAAGTATCTTCGTAAGAACTCATCCCCCGTTTCGCTATATATTTGAGCGAATAGAAAAAGTACATTTTGGTGGCATTTGAGCATAACCGAACTCAACAGTTTGGCATCATCGTCGTTGTGAACCTGCGATTTGAGCCTATCCCAAATATATTTTGCATGCCAACTGATGACTTGTTCGTCCGCTATTTCTCTCGACAGCAATGTTTGCACATTTTGGTAGGTAATGCGATTGTTTTTAGCACTGTTGCAGTGCTTGCAGAGCGGCGTAAAGTTCTTGACACTATGCGCAAATCCGAGTGAGATGGGACCTATATGGTCGGCAGACATACGCTCCATATTGCCACATTGAGGACATTTGTATTTCCGGTCGCCCTTGGCAAATTCGCCCATAAGACGATTAGCAAGATTAAAATCCCCATCAGCCCACTCTTCGTATGCGCGTCTGTCCTGCGTATAAGTTTTCATATTGTCGGTGTGCCGTCCTTTGTCAGTTTTTTCCCGACAGCATAGTCCGTCGGAATGAAAGCCGTCGAAGCGGTCGGGAGAATTACTCATAGCACCCGGAGATAACAACCGGCTGTACTTGTCTACATAATGCGTGTAGATATGTTCGATGAGTTTCGATTTGCAGCATTCTATGTTTTGTGAGTTAACACCATATTGGAAATTGAATACGGTAGAAAAGAAAGCAATATCTTCCCGACTTTGGCAATAGGTTTCAATAATTTCACGAATTGTAAAATCAGCACATTGAATGTCAATGGAAAAGTGTTGATTGATTTTCTTGAGAAGACTTTTGTTCGGGTATTCGTAGTAAATACTCAATGATTTACCGCAACATTGGCAAACTTTTTTACCGGTAGGGTGTATGAGTCGTGCAATCGTAGCATAGCACCCTTTTTCGATAGGAATGCTATGACGGCGGCATTGCTCGTCCCACCATTGTTTCCGTTTCTTACCCTGCAAGGATTGTCCCGTAACGACCCATTTTACATTTCCGTTTTCTCCACGCTCATAGAAAAGTCCTTTATAGTTAGGGTGCGCTACTATTTGTTCGGTGTAGTCTTTGAAATTGGGATGCCAACTTCTATCGATTGTATCATTCATGGCTTTGTTTTTTAAGTAATTCCGTAAGTGGGATTTCCAATGCATCGGCAATCTTCTCGGCGAAAATAAGCGAAACATTTCTTTCACAGCGCTCCACCATTCCAATATAGGTGCGGTGTACTCCCGCACGAAATGCCAAATCTTCTTGGGAAAGATTTTGTAGCGTTCTGTAGTGTCGTACATTCTCGGAAAACAGAGTGAGTATCGGGTCTGTATATATTTTCATTTGCCCAACAATATTAAAAACCGGCACAAAAGTACTGCTTTTGTGCCGACGCTTCAACATACAATTGTATGCATTATAGAGTTATAAGTGGATTACAACAGAAAAAAGCACCCAAAATATCATTTTTTCGGAATAGGACGGTTACGGGAGGTCGATACAGTAGTGGGCGGAAATATAAGCAACCACTTGAGGCGGGAGAAGTTTGGCGTTCTTACGGATATTGTACTGACGGCAAAGACGAAGGTACTCCGCGTCCGTCTGCAACCATCGACGAAGCGTGTCCGGCGATACTCCTGCCGCCTGCGCTAACTCGGATTTGGTATAAGAATGCATAGTTAATTTGTAATGTTTAATGTGTAATTTGTAATGTGTAATTTGTAATGTGTAATTTTTAATTTTTGACAGGCGGGGGTTTGTAAGGAGTTCCTAAGGAGTTCCTAAGGAGTTCCTAAGGAGGTGGGAAGGAATAGGAATGTTTGTAATTTTTAAGAAATTAGGTTGGAGTTGTTTGTAGTAGCGGTGGAAATAGTAGCGCACATTGTCGAGGAAGTCGGCTTGCTGGGCGATGTTGTCGCGCGTTGTCTTGACGGGGCGGTTCTCGTCGTCGGAGAGGACATTCTCGAAATCGAAGATAGCAGGTTGGCAACGCTCGGCGTCGAAGACGATATCGTACTGCTCGAACAACGAGTTGATAAAGTAACGGCTGTCGGCGAGGCGTGGGTTCGCGCCGCTGTACTGCATCTGCGAACGAGAAAGACCAAAGTACGCCTTGACCACATCGTAGTTGTTGAGCAGCGAGAGCGTGGTGGCATTGCGCCCTGCGCAGTCGCCTGTAACGAGGTAGAAGGGATGGTACTGCCCATAGCGGCGGTCGATCTCCTCGCAGACCATACGCGTGGTGGCGTTCTCGAGGCGTATGCAGTCGATACCCCGTGCCTGCCCGTTGATATGCTGGAAGAGCGTGCAAGTCATCGGGTTGCGGTTGAAATCGAACGAGAGAACGAGCGGGGCGGCGGGGTCGTAGGCGACATGCCCCGTGTGCTTAGCGCGGTCGAAAGCAAAGAGCCACAGGCGTTCGTTGATAGCCTGCGGGTTCTGCTGGTACTGCGTCTCGAAAGTGAAGCGGTTGGCGGCTTTTATCTTGTGCAGTTCGGCGACGGAATGTTTGAATGGGTAGAGTGCCGTCTCGCGCCCCTCGCTATCGACTGAGAGGGCGG
>CAVGOI010000057.1:0-10534 GCA_963630875.1 Mycobacteriaceae bacterium
AAGTGTGCTGCACCTTTCATTTTGCACGCCCGTTTCTCTATCTATATCATTTTCAACCTATTACCAATTTCCCCTCAAGCACCTTTCATTTTCCTGCCCATAGAGGCGTTTTTGAGAGAAGATATCGAACGCGGAGAGTTAGGGACGGGCGTGTCTGAGTTGGGAAGTACGGTAGCGGCAGATGGATTGCAGACCGCAGTCTGCACACCGAGGTTTGCGGGCTTGGCAAATGTAGCGGCCGTGCAGGAGCAGCCAAAGGTGCGCCTTGGGAATCAAGTCGGCGGGAATGTACTTGATGAGTTGTTTTTCCGTATCCAAAGGCGTCTTGGCGTGCGTGGTCAGTCCCATGCGCTCGGCGACACGGAAGATGTGGGTATCAACCGCCATCGTGGGTTGGTTCCACCACACGGCACAGACAACATTCGCCGTTTTGCGACCCACGCCCGCGAGGGTTTGCAGTTCCTCGCGTGTAGCTGGAATCTCACCCCCGTAAACCTCCACTACGCGTCGAGCCATAGCCACCAAATGAGCGGCTTTGCTGTTCGGGTAACTGACAGAATGAATGTAGGTTAACACCTCTTCAGGCGTAGCGTGCGACAGGGATTCCACCGTCGGGTAGGCGGCAAAAAGTGCAGGCGTAACCAAATTGACACGCTTGTCGGTGCATTGCGCGGAGAGCATGACCGCCACAAGGAGTTGATAGGCATCGGCGAAAGCGAGTTCACTCTCGGCAACGGGCATGTGGTCGGTGAACCACGCTATAGTGCGGATGTAGCGTTCGCGGGTGGTCATTGCGGACAAGAACTAAACATAAGGAGTATGCTTATTCCCTGTCGCGATAGGCGCGACTGAGGTAGCGTAGTATCTGCGTTGCGTGCAGTTGCACAGACTCGGTTTCCGGACTGATGGCGCATTTCTGCATGCGCAAGAACATAATCTGATAGAGCAGCAACAGACACGCTTCGATATTGCTCATTTCCGGGCGGTCGGTTTTGGCTTTTAGCGCAGAAAGTGAAGGCGTAAGTGCCAGCATAGCAGCACGATAGGTGGCTTCTGTTGCCAATAGATTGCGGTGCAGGTCCTCGAGTTCGGAGAGGGCAATTTGCGCCAATTGCAGGTGTCCGCGGTCGAGGATATTCTCCCGGTGCATCATCTCGTTGAGATCATGCAACTCGGGGGTGGCGTCCGCCTGTTGCGGGAACGCGCGAAGATAATCCTCCATCTGCCAGAGATAAAGGATGTATTCAGCAATGTTCGTTTTCTTCTGTATCATCGTAGTCGT
This sequence comes from Mycobacteriaceae bacterium, assembly GCA_963630875.1. Classification (GTDB taxonomy): domain Bacteria; phylum Bacteroidota; class Bacteroidia; order Bacteroidales; family Paludibacteraceae; genus Colicola. Next base: position 1,283 of record CAVGOI010000057.1, read on the forward strand.
CTATCCAATCGTAATCGTCGGACATAAATAATTCTATCTCACGGCGGTCTTTTTTAGTGGGTCGCCCTGTGCCACGGTCGCGCCCACTCTGTGAAGCAAGACGCGCTAACTCGATGAGTTCCAACTGGTCGGGAGGAGTGATGTCCTCCAAGTAGTCGGATACCCATTTCGCTCCTATGCGGTTTTGGCGAAGTTGGAGAATGCGGTAGGTGAAGGTGGCGGGTCCTTTGCGCACGGTGAAAACATCGCCCACGCGGAAAGTTCGGCTGGGCTTGAGTTCGATGCCGTTCATCTTCACGCGCCCGCACTTGCAGGCTTCGGTAGCAATAGAGCGCGTCTTGTAGAGGCGCATGGCAAAGAGGTATTTATCCACGCGAACTTCCATGTGTCAGTCGGCTTGAAGGGTCATTCGGTTTGTGGTTAAACGGCTGATATACTGTTGTATATAGGCGCGAAGGTAGGTGAGCATTTGCTGCACCTCGTCCGTCTGGGCAAGGTCGGCAAGGCGGTTGGTTTGCAAGAGTGGGTCGGCTGCATAGTCGTAAACCGCCGTGACGGTCTGCCCGTCAAACTGCACAAGCAGACTGTCGGAAAATATCTGATACACAGGGTTGTTGTAGCAGATGGCGTAGGGATGTCGTTTGGTTGTGGTGAGGGCATCTTCTCCAAAGGCAAAGTACGGCGCAGGGTAGCCGACACGCGCCAAGACGGAAGGCATAATGTCTGTCTGACTAACTACTTGATCGCTTATAATACCTTGATTATCTTGTTGGTAGAAGAATGCAACAGGTACTTCGAATATCCCCTTGGCGGTCGTATAGACGGGGTGTGTGAGTTGGTTGGTGTGGTCGGCGGTAAGGACAAACAGCGTATGGTCGTACCACGCTTGCGTCTTGGCATAGGCAAAAAACCGGCGTAGCGCATTGTCGGAGTAGCCGATACAGGGGTGAATGGGTTGTGTTCCTTGCGGATAAACACCTGTGTATCTGTCCGGTACGCGGAACGGGTGGTGGCTGGATGCCGTAAATACGGCGGTCATAAAAGGCTCTTGCATACTGCTCATGGTGCGGGCATAGTACTGCAGGAACTCCTCGTCCCATATTGCCCAAGTGCCGTCGAAAGCATTGGGACCATCGTACTCGTCCATGCCGTAGTAGGCTTGAAAGCCCGCCGAGCGTGCATACGCCTGAAAACCCATACTGCCGTTGGGCGCACCGTGAAAGAATGCCGTGGTGTAGCCCTGCCGGTTCAAACAAGCGGCAATCGATGACACCTCGTCGGTGGAATAGGGCGTTACCACATAGGGGTCGATGAGCATAGGGATTGAAGACAAGATAGACGGCATGGCATCAATGGACTTTCGTCCCGAGGCAAACGAATGCGTGTAGGTGGTGCAATGGGCGAGCAAGGAGTCAAGGAACGGTGTGTAGCCTGTGTAGGTGCCATTGTCTAACCCGCTGTTATAGAATCCGATATACTCCTTGGAGAAGGATTCAAGGATAAGTACCACCACATTGATCGGCTTCTCGGCGCAGGGTGTCAGTGCCGGTGCCGGATGAACCGGCGACATCAACGCCTCTAATTCTTCGTCGGAAAAGTAGTGTGGATTGACATACACGCTACCCTCCGTGGAGCGCATCAGGCTGAACGGTGTGTTGAGGACAATGTTGGTTTCGGCGGGTGTGTTGGTGTATTGGAGTGCATTGCTGAGGGTGATAGGACGGGTGTAACTGCCGAAGCCTCCGCGTATGCCAATAACCACAAAATAGCAGTTTATCAATAAGATAGCCGTTTCGCGCAAGTAGTAGAGCCAAGGTGTACGGACAGGGGACTCCTTCTCGGGCAGTTGCCTGTAAAGTACCACCAAGAGGGTTATCATCACCCCTGCAAACAGCGTAACATACCAGTATTGTAGTACGGATTGGAAGAAGATGTTCGCCAAGTTGCCATCGTTTTGAAACTCCGAGAAGAAAGTGATGGTCGTTCTGCGGTCGGTGAAGCGTGTATAGACCATATCCACGCAGTTTACCGCTATCCCTAACACATTGGGAATGAGGAAGAAACACTTCGTCGCTGTCCTGTATCCCTGCTTGTGGCGGAAATGAAACGGCAGGAGTGCCAGCAGGATATACACGCTACTCAAATAGAGTACGGCGGTGAGGTCGAAACGCACCCCGCCACCCAACATCTCCAGCAGATGAACCCCTGTCACATTGGGGTACATCGCTCGGTTGGTATAGTAGAAGAACAGGCGCGACAGAGTGTATATCACCATGACTAGTAAGATATTACACCCTGCTATCACGATAGGCTGCCGCCCTATACGCCGTAGTATTTCGCGCAGTTTGCTATTTGCCATTGTAGAGGTTCATGGTGCGGTCGATGCCTTGCAGGCAAAAAGACGGTATGATTTCAGCTACCACTTTCAACCGATCGGGTAGTGCTTTCTCCTCCTCTTCCGTCCAATGCCCCAAGACAAAACCGCATTGCGCGCCGCGCATAAAGTCATTGCCAATACCAAAGCGTACACGCGCATAGTTATCAGTACCAAGCACTTGCTGGATATGCCCCAAGCCATTATGCCCTCCATTGCTGCCCTGTTTGCGGATACGGATAGTGCCAAAGGGCAGGTTGAGGTCGTCCACCAGCACGAGCATGTTCTCCACGGGGATATTCTCCTGCTGCAACCAGTAGCGCACGGCATTGCCGCTCAGGTTCATAAAGGTTGTGGGCTTGAGCAACACCAACTCAGCATTTTTTACACGACAGCGTCCGACAAAGCCGTAGCGCTTGTCTGCAAAGACAACATTGGACGCCTCTGCAAAAGCGTCCAACATCTTAAAGCCTATGTTGTGGCGGGTATCGCGGTATTCATCACCCGCGTTCCCGAGCCCCACTATCAGGAATTTCATCTATTATTGTGCGGTTGCGCTTGCGCGTGTAGCCTTGACTTGCGCCACACAAGCGTCCTTCGGGTTTATCATCTTCAGCCCCTCGATATGGATATCGCCTACGGCAATCTTCTTGCCCAAGCCTAACTCGGTAACATCCACTACGATACGGTCGGGGATGATTGTGTAGATACCATTGACTTTCAGTTTCTTCATCTCAAGTGACAACTTACCACCGGCTTTCACGCCTTCCGCATGACCGGTCAGTTGCACAGGAATCTCCACCGTAACAGGCTTCGTCTCGTTTACCTCCAAGAAATCGATGTGGAGGATAGCCTCGCTGACGGGGTGGAGTTGCAACTCTTTTACCACAGCCGTTTTCTTTACATCGCCGAGGGTTAAAGCCACAACCATTGTGTCCGGCGTGTAGATGAGTTTGCGCACATCTTCCGTGGTTACCGCAAAGGTGTGGTTCTCTCCGTGTCCGTAGAGGTTGCAGGGGATGAGGTTCTCTTTGCGAAGTGCTTTGGCTGCCTTCTTGCCGTACTCGTTGCGCAGAGTACCCGCGAGTTCAAATGTCTTCATTTTGTTGTTTGTTGGGTGTTACTCAATGTGGGGCAGAAATCCCGAATGTTTCCTTGACTTTTTCCGACACATAGGTGGTGCGTCAGTGCGACAAATCGTACATCGTTTGTGTGGCTGCCCGTATCCCATCACACTTTCATAAACAAGGAGCCTTTATCGCGGGCTCCTTTTTTATTTTGTTGTCCAACCCGGAATCGAACCAGGATTTTCAGAACCAAAATCTGACGTAATAGCCTTTATACCATTGGACAAGTCCGAAGATGTCGTGCAAAATCCCCAAACACACATCTTCGCCTCACAAGGAGGACTTTCTTTCGAAAGCGACTGCAAAGGTAGTACTTTATTTTTGTCCCCGCAAATAATCTTTGATTTTTTGTAAAAAACCACTTTGTCAGTGTGCTACATTAGGACACTGAAACAGACGAAATCATTTACGATTTGTAAATTTACGATGTACGATTTATGTGCGATGTGTGGCATTTACAAATTATAGGTGGTGTGGGGATGTCTTATTCCTTGGAGGTTTTCCCAGAATGATTTTAGCAAACAGATGTTGGGCAGTGCTACGGCTTCGAGGAATAACGGGGCTATTTCCTTAGGCGTATAGCCTGCAATGCCGCAACCGATGGGCGTTACCAAGAATAGGAGTTCCCCATGTTCTTTGGCAAAGGCGATAAACCGCGCCACCGCAGCACGCATATTATCCAGACCTTCCATCGTCGGGATGGCATAACTCTGACCCTGTAAGCCCTCACCCTGCCCCATGATTGCCCCGAACCGTTTGACCGCAAATGCTGCTGCTCCGCCATAGTGCCTGCCCCGCGCATTACTGCCAAAAACAAACACCTCATTGGGTTGCAACACCGAGATATACTTCGGCGTAATACGATGATTCTCGTTGGGGAGATTATCTTCGATTATACCACTTAACTTATTTTCCTTGTAGTTTTTAGAAACAGCATTATACATCTCGGTAATAATCGTCCAAAACTCCTCCGGTAAACGGCGATGCATTTCCTGTACAATGGCGGATGGTATCTCGTGGTAGAATGCCTCTGCAATAGAACCGGCGATACACGCAATGGTGTCGCTATCTCCACCCAAGGATACTGCAAGACGAATAGCCGACTCGAAATCATGGCTATCAAAGAATGCGGCTAAAGCCGCAGGCAAAGTTCCTTGACAAGATACATCAAAACGATAATTCGGACGGATATCGTCGCAAGTGCGGCTGAGGTCGTAGCCGAAAGTATCCTCGAGATATTGGTGCATTTCCTCTTTAGTACTCCCTGTACGCGCCAGATATATCGCTGTTGCCACCGCCTGTGCTCCTTTGATGCCTTCGGGGTGGTTGTGGGTAACTATGGCGGAACGCTTGCCGAGGTCAAGTGCGTCCTCCACAGACTGCGCCAACCAACCGCACGCCGCAGCACGCATTGCCGAACCGTTGCCCCATGAGTTGTAGGGATGACGGACTCCGACCGGAATGCCATTCATAGTTTCCTCGTACCCGTTTTGCATGGTAAGAAGGACTTCCGGCTGAAACAGCCAACGCTTGAAAGCACCGCCATAACCGGCGTGCGGATACTTGTGTCCCATTTGACAAGGCTGTCTTCCAATCCCTGCTGCGATCGGTTGGAATCATGCAACAACCAATCCGCCACGGCAATGGTCATCACCGAGTCGTCTGTAAAATGACTGCGGCTGGAGAATTAGGGAAATTTTGTGGTTTTGAGGTTGCGAGACCGAGATTCATAGATACTGCCTACGGTGTCGCCTATAAGTGCGCCTAACATAATTGATAATGGGTTTAGTTGCGGTGATAATATCACCTGCTAAGAAACAATAAATAATTATATGTAGTCTAACTTTGCGTGCAAAGATAGATATATTGGTTGGTATTGGCAAATGCTACGCAAGTTTTGCATAGCGTTCACAATATGTCCTGTATGCATTGTTCCTACGGGGATAAACTTTCTATTGGTCATCCTCGTATTAACATATTATGCTTTCGCTATTGTCGTTGAATTTCTCTTGATTGTGTAATACTGCTTCCCGACTGGTGTTGGCATAGCAATAAGTGCATAGATGACGACAGGTATTGTACATGCCGATGTCTTTGCTTATCATACAACCGCACACTTTGCGTTGCCCTTTGTCTTTGAGGTTCTTGTGTGACAAAGGAATAGCCGGTATGCCTCCAAACAAATCCGGTTCGGGCAACTCGCCGGTGCGCAGATAATAGACTAATTCTTTATCATTAGCCCATAATTGCTCCATTAATTCACCATCAATACAACGATTATGCTCAATGCCATACTGATCGTAATCAAAATGCTCTGCGCAAGTGGCTAATTGAATATTCCACCCCTGCCTATACCACTCATCCCGTATCTTGCATAATCCGGATATTAATTCCGTGCGTTGCTCTTCTGTGGGTTCCGCAAGTCCTACTGTCTCTCGGGAATAAAAGGCGGTGTCCTTTATGAGATTGTTTTGTACTTTTCGATAGGTTTTGACATCAGCAAAACTAAAAACAAGTTTGTCGGTATATCCCTTTAGTTGATTTCCAACATTCCATATCCGTGTGAGTAACTCTCGAGGTGGCGTAGTTGGTGTAATTATCAATGGGTCAAATCGCCAAATGACTCTTTCTTTTCCGATAAGGGAAGATAATTGTTTGAAGGTATCTATTCTTCTGGCTAATGGTGGAACATTTGGTTCTAAACGCTCTGTTTCGTAGTTGTTGAGCGTAACTTGAAAATAATAATAAATTCCTCGTTTGTCTAATTCTGATAAGTAAGGTATTATTGGTGCCGGATTTTTCGTCCAAAATACTACCACTTTCGTCTTGGCAAACGATATATACATCGGCTGTTGGTTGAATGGATTATACCAAACACAATACCCCTCTGCTAAACGATTTATGAACCATTTGGCAAAGAATGCAGGAATATCTGTAGAACGACTGGCAGATATAATCACGGGTGTCGTAGCATCAACGATGTTGCCTTGTCTATTCTGTATTTGAATTTTGTTTACCATATCTTTTATCGGTACAAGAATGATACCAAACTATTTGTATATTTCCCTTAGTCTGTCAATAATAGCATCTATATCAACTTCCCTATATATCTTCTTTTTCCAATAAAGTTTAGAATTTGAAGTTTCTCGATTCTCAAGACAGAATCTTTTGTAGTTCTCTATAACAGACGCATTGTCTGTGGGATTTCCAGCGTATCGTCCATATTTATTTTTCCCCTTGTTATCATTTATTCTTTCTTTGTTGTAATCATCTTGGAACCAAACTATATCGTCCCGAATTGTTTTTTTATCATAATCAGAAAGCGGAATTAAATCCTCTATGTTCCTAAATGCCTCCGAGTCATTATAAAAAAAGCGAGGTGGAAGTGGAAATATAGACATTTGAGAAGATTCGGGTATCTTTTTTGTCGCTTTTGTTTGTGACTTTTCTTTCTTTGGTTTTTGTTGGGTTTCTTTCTGGGGCTTAAGAATTTCTATGACTTTCGTCCACTCTGTCTTTTTTAATTCCTTCTTCCCCCTTTTCTTGCATTCCAATGTGTTATATACACTTAAGAAAAACTCATACTCCTCTTTTTGCGTTGAAAAATTAGGAATGTTGGCTACCCTCTGTACTAATCGTTCTTTTAGTTCTGGTGATTTTGTCTCCAAAAAGTCAATGATAGGTTTGTATTTAGCGTTAATCACTTCTGTGCTTTGTTTGCCCGATTCTATTGCCTCTTGAGGCTCTGCGTTTATTTTCGATGGAATAGAGAGACCTGTTTTTGTGTCAATCGGCTTACCGAATAGTTGTCCATAGAACTCTTGATATACATCCGAAACATAATCTTTGTCTTTACAATCTAACAGGTAATCCGTAAAAGTGCGATACAAATCTGCGAAACCGCAGATACATCCGTATATAGCAAACGCCAAACGATAGTCGTACAAATTATTCAGTTGCATTTCTTGCAGTAGTTTTTCCCAACTTTCTCCTGCGCGTAGTACCAAGGATAAGGCAGAAAGTAAACCATCGTTGAAACTCATTTTCTTAATAGAACCATCAAAATAGTCTTGCAAATCTTGTAGATATTTGTTGGCCTGTTCTGCTATTTGCTTGTCTTTGTTTGCATTCGTAACTTGTATGATATCATTGAGTATGGCTTCGCGACTTGGAATAATGGATTTTCCGTATTCCGGTTTGAAGAAAACTTGCTTAACCCACTGATTAAAGAGCCCGACAAAATTTTTGTCTTTTATCGCTTTTAGTGCTATAATATCACCGTTCTGTATCACTATTTCCGACTCTTTTGTATCGAGCAACTTATGATTTTCCGGTGAATTAGCGATGCGTTGTTCGTAGTATTCAACATCCAAGATTGGGATACGACTATTTTCTCCGTTTGAAATACAATTCGCAAGATAATTATGAACAGTCTTAAATGCCATTAGGTCTTGCAACACTTCGGGGGAAAAAGATAAATATGCACCGATGTAGTATCCGTACAACATCCCTTTCAATTTGTTGATATTGTTGTCTTTGCTAATTTCGGTTTCTTTGTTTTGAAGGGAGAGGTCTTTGTTTCCCTCTATACTGACTTTTGAATAATCAATAGGAAATTGTTGTACTATCATCCGCTTGCTGTATAGGGGAAGTAATTTTACATCCAAGATATTATCGGACATAGATAAGGTAACTCGTTTATGTCCTTCTGAGAAGAATATAAAACAAGTATGCCAAGGGTCTAAATAGATGGTGTGGTCAGAATAGAAGATACCATCGCTATACAGAGGGAATGTCTCTTCGGTAGTGATAGCAATAAGCATAGGATGGTCTTCTTGTTCGCTATCATCTCGAGAAAACGATTTTGCGTCCTCATACAGCAAAATCACATCATCTATATTGTTTTCCTCGATAGGTGTCCAACGCTTTATTCCAAACTCGCGCAATGCGTAGAAAGACTTGGGAGATATACTTTCTGTTGAAAGAATAGCATTGAAATTCAATGTGGAGGTGGGGATATAATATGTTTTCATTGTTTTGAAAGATTATAAATTAGAAACTATACTACTCAAATGTCCTGCAATTAAATAAGTCCGTAAATAAGTCCGCAGGAATCTCAGATAGCGGATAAGGTAGAGTTTCACCACTATACATCAAATACAAATGTCTGTATGTACGAGTTATTGCAACATAGAAAGCCTTGAATCCCCAATCTACAGAGGGATTCAATGGTCGCAGATGAGGGAGGAATACCGTTTCGAATTGCAGTCCTTTTGCACTGTGATACATCATAACCTTAGGATTGGTAGTATTGAAATCTAAGGTATCAACACTGTTATGCCAGTCATCTTCTTCATATCTGCATTCATGTTTAACGCCCCATCGTTCCAACAATTCGTGAACTTGCTTAACCTCAATATTGTGTGGAAGCAGAATAGCCACATCGGTTTTTGTGGTATCATTTTTGAGGATTTGTGCTATTTGCGCAATTTGTGCCTCTAATCCTTTCGTAAAGTTCCAAAGAAAAGGTTTTATGGTTTCCTTGCTTTGGTATATGTTAGGGTTAAAGGCGTTACCATTCGTTACATCTACATAGTATGCGACTTTAGCGACAGGAAGTGGTAATCTGTAATTTCGATATAGACTGAAATATTTGAAATCTTTTTATTACTGTCCGGTAAAACTTATTTCCTTTCGGTCAGCATAGGGGCAAAAAAACGGCTGGTTCTTTTGGTAGAATCAGCCGCTCGT
>CAVGOI010000058.1:0-10490 GCA_963630875.1 Mycobacteriaceae bacterium
CACTTTCGCACGCTTAAATTCTGCTGCGTAATGCGTCTTTTTTCGAGATTTTGACCCAGAGACTCTCGATAACTCTTCACTTTTTTGACTCATTTTTTACTCTTTTGAGTCAACTTTTTCCGTACCAAGACAGAGAGATTAGAAGACCCCCTTAGTCCCCCTTCAGAGGGGGAAACTCAAATGCTCTGATTTTGACGACGCGAGCCGCGTCGTCCCCTGAGGTGTCCCCTAAGGTGTTGTCCCCAGTGTATATGAATAAATCTATCCCAATCGTACAGCATCGTTCATCGTAAATGATAGGAGGAGGTTGTGTATGTGGTGGGTATTGTGTAATTTTGCGGTTTGTTTCACGCAAAGACACAAACTACCATGAAAGATTTCTTTACCTCTTCGCGTATGCACAACGGTGCGAGAATAGTGATGATTTGTGCGGGTGTTTTCCTGTGCAGTTGCCGGCAGCAAGTGCCGATGAGGCTGCAGTGGGAGATGGGTGCCAACGATGTGCGTCCCGGGATATGCGAGATGTATCTGACGATCACCAATACCTCCGATGAACCGCTGACCTGCGAAGGGTGGACACTGTATTTCAACTATATGTCGCTTCATCCGCTCACTATGGCGGCCGACGAGCAACCCCTGCGCGAGGATGCCGTAGTCGGAGCCTTGGCGGAAACAGAGATACAAGCCAGTTATCACTCCCTCGTGCCGACCGAACGCTTTACGCCGCTACTGCCCAATGAGAGCCGCACCTATTGTCTGCGCTATCGCGGCAATGTCATCCGCGAGACCTCAGTGCCGGAGGGCTTCTTCATCGTGCGCGGTGAGGACAAGCCCGTATCCGTTCCTTGCACCTACGCACCTTTCACGCGGCGCGAGCAGATGCTACGCGGCATTGAGACTTGGGAGAAGACACCCTATGCCGACGGAGAGTATGTGTATGAATACAACAAACTCCCTCTAACCCCCTCAAAGAAGGGGGACGCAGAGAAGATACTGCCCCTGCTGCCGCAGCCGAAAAGCGTTGTATATCAGGAGGGTATGTGCGATATTGCCCGTGCCGAAGTAGTGGTGCGTACCGACGCGAATAGGGTAGCGGAGGGCTACATGCTTCGCCTGACCCACGACACGATATATATAGAGGCGGGCGATGAGGCGGGGGTGTTCTATGCGAAGCAGACCCTGTCGCAGTTGGGCGAACAGGCACCGTGTGCCACCATTCGCGATTATCCCGACTTGCACCACCGTGCTATCATGCTTGACATCGTGCGCAACTACTACCCTGCGGACTCCATCAAGCGCGTGATGGATGTGATGGCGCAATACAAACTGAATGTGCTGCATCTGCACCTCTCGGACGACGAGGCATGGCGCTTGGAAATACCCGGTTTGCCCGAACTGACAACCGTGGGGGCACGACGCGGCTACACCCTTACGGAGTCGGAGTGCCTCCTGCCGATGTACTGCGGCGGGTGGGACTACACTGATTCGCACTCGACGGCTAACGGGTATATCACGCGTGCGCAATATATTGATTTGCTGCAGTATGCCGCCGCACGCTGCATACGCGTCATTCCCGAAATCGATATGCCCGGTCATATGCGTGCCTGCAAAAAGGCTATGCACGGACTGCTGACGGACAGCGTGTTAGAAGCGCGGCACTATCTCTCCGCTCAGAACTACACGGATAATGTCATTGCCGTTTCCAACCCGTATGCGATTGCGTTTGTGGACAAAGTCATCACAGAGATTGTGAAGATGCACGACGAGGCGGGGTGTCCGCTACAGGTTTTTAACATCGGCGGCGATGAAGTGCCGCAAGGCGCACTTACCCACGAAGAACACCAAGCCTTTATCGACCAAGTGCTGGCGATATTGGAGCGATACCATTTGCAGCCGGTCGGTTGGGAGGAAATCGGGCATTTCTGCCCTCCCGCTACGCAGGCGATATGTTATTCGTGGCATAACGGGGAAGCCAAGCCGTTAGAATTAGCGGAGGCGGGATACCCCGTTGTTTTGGCTGCCGCAAACCACCTGTATTTTGACTTTGCCTATTGCAACCACCACGAAGAAAAGGGACTGAATTGGGGCGGCTACACCGATGAGTACCGGTCGTTTGATTGGGAACCACTGCAACACCCGAATGTGGTGGGGATGAGTGCGCAGTTATGGAGCGAGGTGATACGCTCATTCGCCCAAGTGGAATGGCAACTATACCCGAAGCTATTCGGATTGGTGGAGCGTGCTTGGAACACCCGTTCCAACCTGACTCTTTATGACTACAACCGCATCGTCTATGAAGTGATGCTGCCTCGTCTGCATGCGGAGGGGCATAACTTTCACCTGCAGCAACCCGGTATTCATACTACGACCCTGCCTGACGGCACCGTGCAGATAGCCATGAACAAGGTTATGCGTGGCGGCGAGATTTGGTATCAAATGGATGGCGAGCCGTGGCAACGCTATACAACCCCCTTTATCCTGCCTTGCCCGACTACAAAAACGGACGCGCACCTTACGATACGCGCCCGCATACACTATCTCAAGCACCACAGCAACACCACTTGGCTGTGGCTATAGAAATCTGCTACGGTGTGTGGGCTGCCCACTACAGCCAACGCACATAGCAGAAGTCCATGCGGTGCGGCAGGAGCGGATGGGTGGGGAACATACGCAAGCCGAACTTCATACCTCCCGCATAATCCAACTGGTACATCGTTTCGAAGAACAGATGGGAACCCTCGCTCTTTACCAAATTGAGCGGCTCTACCTCGTAGAGTTTGTCGTTGTTGTGCGTGGATGTGCGGACTGCCACCAACTCAACGCCGATACCTTTGTCGTTGAGGTTATGGGTGTCCAACTCGACCGATACTTTGCACTTGTTGCCAACATTGAGGGCGGCTGTGTCCTCGTTGAGCACGGTATGGACAACCTCTATCTCATCCCAGTGCGCCACGATGTTCTGTTTCCACGCCACAATCTCCTTCGCTTGCTGGTAGTTGTCCGCCACGAGGAGGGTATGACGCTTTGCCAACTTGTTGTAGAAACGGTCGAAATAGTCGTCCATCATGCGCTTGGTGGTGAAGTGCGGCGTGATTTCCGTAACACTCTTCTTGATGACCTGCACCCATGCCGGCGAAAAGCCCTTGTCGTTCTTGGCGTAGTACATCGGTATAATTTCCTGCTCCAGCATTTGGTAGATGGTTGCTGCGTCCAACTGGTCTTGGTGTGCCTGATTTTCGTAGGTACGCTTGTCGGTCAATGCCCAGCCTGCCCCCGGCACATACCCCTCAAGCCACCAGCCGTCCAATACCGAGAAGTTCAACACGCCGTTCATCTGCGCCTTTTCTCCACTGGTACCGCTTGCCTCCAACGGGCGCGTGGGGGTGTTGAGCCATATATCCACGCCCGAGATAAGCCGCTTGGCAAGACGCATATCGTAGTTCTCCAAGAATATGATTTTACCCAAGAACTGCGGCATACGGCTAATCTCAATAATGCGCTTGATTAGACCTTGCCCTGCACCGTCGGCGGGGTGCGCCTTACCGGTGAACAAGAATTGTACGGGACGCTCCGGATTATTGACAATCTTGTCCAAACGCTCCAAGTCCGTAAAGAGCAAGTGCGCCCGTTTGTAGGTAGCAAAACGCCGCCCGAAGCCGATGATGAGGTTGTTGGGATTCATCTCGGTGAGCGCCTGGACGATGCGTGCGGGGTCGCCTTGCGATTGCATCCAACTATCTTGGAACTGCTCCTTGATATAGTCTATCAGTTTCGTTTTCAGGCTCATGCGCGTGCCCCATACCACCTCATCGGGCAAGTCTTTGTAGGCTTTCCACATGGCAGGGTTGGACTGATGGGCGTACCACTCTTTGGGGAAGGTCTTGAAATACAGGCTCTTCCATTCACTGGCTGCCCAAGTAGGCATGTGGACACCATTGGTGACATAACCCACATGCAGTTCTTCGGGGAAATAGCCCTTCCAAACCGGTGCGAACATCTTGCGGCTTACCTCACCGTGCAACTTGCTCACGCCATTTGCCTCTTGGCAGGTGTTGAGGGCGAAGACAGACATGGAGAACTTTTCCGTATTGTCATCGGGGTTCTGACGCCCCATTCCCATCAAGTCGCGCCACTCAATCCCCAAACGGGCAGGAATGGTGTTCATATATTTGTAGAACAGCCCCTCTTCGAAATAGTCGTGCCCTGCCGGAACCGGTGTATGGCAGGTATATAAACCACTGGCACGCACCACCTCCAATGCTTCGGCAAAGGAGAGTTGCTTGCTTTCCACCAAATCCAACAGACGCTGCAGCCCCATGAGTGCTGCATGCCCCTCGTTGCAATGGTAGATGTCGGTATGAATGCCCAATTGATTGAGGGCGAGGATACCTCCCATACCCAAAAGTATCTCTTGTTTGATGCGGTTTTCCCAGTCTCCGCCATAGAGTTGGTGGGTAATCTGGCGGTCCCACTCGGAGTTGAGTTCGTTGTCCGTATCCAGCAAGTACAGGTTGATGCGCCCGACTGCCACTTTCCAGAGGTACGCCTTGACGGTGCGGTCGGGGTAAGGCACTTCGATCACCATCGGCGTGCCGTCGGTATTCTTCACCTGCGAAAGGGGTAAGTTGCTGAAATTCTGCGCCTCGTAGTTGGCAATCTGCTGCCCCTCCGGCGAAAGCGTTTGGGTGAAATAACCGTATCGGTACAGGAAACCGATAGCCGTCATATCAACATTGCTATCCGATGCTTCCTTGAGGTAATCTCCAGCCAAAATGCCCAAACCGCCCGAATATATCTTGAGGATATGCGAAAGTCCGTACTCCATCGAGAAATAGGCAATACTCGGACGCGAAGCGTCTTTGGGAGCATCCATATAGGCACGAAACTCGGCATAGGTCTTGTCCAACTGCGCCATAAATTGCGGGTCTTTGCTCAGGGCTATCATGCGTTCGTAACTGATGATATTGAGCAGCACAATCGGGTTCGACTGCGCACGGTGCCACGCCTCATTATCGATATAGCGGAAGATGTTCTTCGCATCGGCATTCCATACCCACCAGAGATTATAGGCAATCTCTTGCAGTTTCTTCAAGTTCTCCGGAAGGTTAGCATGTACGGTAACCTCCGTCCAATTGGGTTGATTGGTGTTGTTAACTCGTATAACCATAGTTTGAATTTATGTGTTCTTATTTGCAAAAAGCGCGCAAAGGTACAAAGAATTGGCGACATAGCCAAGAAGTGGTGTGCTTTTTGTGCCTTCGCTTGTGCAGAGTGTCACAAAATTAGTCGGTGCGGAAGAGTGAGGAGGGGTATTGGATATCAATAAGATATAGTCCTTGCGCAGGTGCCGACTCCCCTGCCGCCTGGCGGTCTTTTCGGGCAATAATGGCTGCAAAATCTGCAGGCGTCGTCTTACCATAACCGACCTCGAAGAGCGTGCCTACTACCGCACGCACCATGTTGCGCAAGAATCGGTCTGCCGTGATGACAAAGGTGTATTCTGTGTCGCTCTCACGCACCCATTCCGCCTGTACAATCGTGCAGAATTTGGTTTTCACATCCGTATGCAAACGGCAAAACGAAGAGAAGTCTTGTCGTCCGAGCAGACTCTTTGCTGCCTCGTTCATAGCAGCAAAGTCCAAGCTGCTACGCACCTGTGTGCGCAGTCCGGTCGAGAACGGGTCTTTGCGAGTGGTAATACGGTAGTGGTAGGTGCGTGCCGTGGCATCAAATCGGGCGTGTGCTTCATTACTTACCGAGCATAGTTCGTAGAGCGCAATATCCGCAGGCAAAAGACGGTTCAACCGGTAAAGGAGGTCGCGCCTGCCATCTGCGAATGATAGATCAAAACCAGCCGATAGTGCCACTTCGGATTCCAAGTCAAAGTGCGCCCACATCATTTCGGCATGCACCCCTGCGTCCGTTCGTCCCGCAAATGTAAGTGGTACAGGTTGTCGCAGGACAAGCGCAAATGCCTGCTCCATCGTATCTTGTACCGTTCCGCCGGAGGGTTGTGATTGTGACCCGTGGTAGGCCGTACCTTTATATGCCAACCGCACAAAATACCGCATAACTATTTGGATTTCTTATGAATAAGGGTGTGGAAAAGATGATTCAGCTCGGTGGATAGTTGCAGCCGCCATGCCACAAAGATACCTGTTCCGAGCAGTACCACAGAGCGAACAATGCCGCTCAACCATAGATTGGAGATAGGCAGATAGTGCTGCCATAATGCATTGAGAACAAATAGAATAAGCAGCAACATTATGCCCATGGTGGTCTTGCGATTGGCCACCGACACACGGCAGGTGAGCCATAGTACCAGCACCGCCAAACCATAATAGATGATGCTTGCCAGCAGCGTACTAAGTGCAGCCCCTTCCATACCGAACAGCGGGATAAGGTAGTTGTTGAAAACGATTGTCCCAATAGTGAGTACGGCTGATAATAGCAGCGAAAAGACATAGTAGCGAGAGTAACTGATAGCCGACAAGCAGAAAGAGAAAGTGGCTGTCAGCAGTTGCGACAAGCCCAATATCAGCACGACGGTTCGCGCCACCGAATAGGTGTTGCCGTTTGGCAAAATGTGGTAGATAAGGTCTATATTGAACCAGATAGCCAAAAATATCAGTCCCCCCACGAGGAGTAGGTTGTTGCTTACCTGATGCACCAGGTGCGAGCATTCAGTGTGGTTCTGTTCTTTGACCGAGCGTGCTAACTGTGGTGCAGCAATGGCAGTTACCGACCGATAGGGTATGCTGACCATCGTTGCCATATAGGTCGCAATGGCGTATATTCCCGTGTGCTCCAATCCCATTTTCGCAGTGATAAAGAACGACGATAGTGTTGGCGCCAATACGCCGGCGAGTGCCGATACGAAAAGAAATCCCGTGTATAGCAAATAGTTGCGTACCAGTGTCTTGTTTTCCCGCAAGAATGCCCAATCAGGACGCAGTGATATATGTCCGAGCGAAAAGAGATAGATGAGGTCAATCAGTGCGGCGATGGCGTAGTTGAGGCAGAGCCCGACCACAAAGCCGTCGAGTGATAGCACCCGAAACGCATAGAGTAGATAGAGTGCCAACAGCCCGATACGCACGACCAATTCACGCACCACACGAGGCACTACGATGCGCATCAGCACATTGGCGTTGGTTTCAAAAAGCGCCTGATAGAGCATGAAGAACGCCAACGGCAGCACCATATAGTAGTAATCCATG
This sequence comes from Mycobacteriaceae bacterium, assembly GCA_963630875.1. Taxonomy (GTDB): domain Bacteria; phylum Bacteroidota; class Bacteroidia; order Bacteroidales; family Paludibacteraceae; genus Colicola. Next base: position 7,221 of record CAVGOI010000058.1, read on the forward strand.
AATAGGGGTGACTTCTCACCGAACCAGTTTCCCAAGGGAATATGGCACGCCCAATAGACCACGGCAAACAGCAGGAAACCGACAAAAGGAATGACTATCGTCCAAAAGAAAAACCCGTGGTCGTGCTGCTCTTTGTCCCGAAAATACGGATAGAAACGGATAATCGACGAGTTGGTACCCAACTGCGCCAACCCGATAAAGAGTGTAGCGGCATCAATCAGCACGCGCGACAGCCCTATCTCCTCTGCTGTCAGACAGCGGGTAAGGACAAAGAAGGTCGTAAAAAAGCCCACCGCAACCCCCAAATAGGTTACGATGGTGCCTTTAATACTTTGTCGTGCGATGATACCCATTTCTTCGCTGCGCGTATTCTTGCTTCGCGTTTAACGGCTCCGCTTTGCTACGCGTATTGGGCTTGCGCGTTGTTGGGCTTCGCCGTTAGCAGCGCAAACTGCTTACTTCTCTATCCCGAGCAGTTCTACCTCGAAAATCAAAGTGGAGTAGGGAGGAATAGAACCGGCTTGACGCTCTCCGTAGCCTAAGTTGGATGGAATATAGAACACAAACTTACTGCCTACAGGCATGAGTTGAAGACCTTCTGTCCAACCGGCAATTACCTGATTGAGCGCAAATGTGATAGGCTCGCCACGCTGTACACTGCTGTCGAATACCGTGCCGTCAATCAGCGTACCGTGATAGTGTACCTTCACTTTGTCGGTTGCTTGGGGTTTCTTGCCTTTACCAAGTTTGAGAACTTTGTATTGCAACCCGCTCTCGGTAACTTTCACGCTGTCATTCAAGGCATTCTCCGCCAAGAACTTCTCGCCTTGCGCTTGTGTGTCGCCGTATTTGATACGGTTAATCGTGGTCTCTATGTACTCTTGTGCCTCTGTACTGTTCAGCACTTTGTCGTAGTTGTACAAGCCATTGATAAAGCCCTGTTTGATGAGTTCAAAGTCCGTTGCTACCGACTCCACGCCCACCAATCCTGTCGGCTCCTGCGCCTTGATACTGGCACCAATCTGCTTGCCGATGTTCACCAACTGCGGGAGCTTCACATTCTGCTTGAGGGCTTTGTTGATATGGCGGATAAACTCCTTTTGTTGGCTGCCGTCGCTGTCGCACACCAAGATATATTGACGCACCTGGTCGCCGTTCAGCATACCAAATGCATAGTTCAAACTGTCGTTGTAGGTGGTGAGTGCAATAACTTTCACGCGTGTGGGGCAGGAAGCGGTAACGGCTTTGCTTGCCTTGCCCTCCGTAGGCGTCGAAGCCATATAGGCTATTTGGAAGAAATCGCGTGCCTCTGCCGCCGTCATCATAGTCGTGTCGCCGTTCAGTCCGTTCACTAGACCTTGGAACAGCACTTTCTCGTTGAGCGTCCAAGCCGCATTCTCTGCCAAGCCTTTGTCTTCTGACGACTTGATTGCCATACCGATGTTCTGCCCTACTTGAGCCGCCTCGGAGAGTTGCTCTTCCTTGCCGTTGTAGCCGTCCGTGAGGGCATCGATAAACTCGTTCACTGCCTCTTTGCTGCTATCGTTGGCAAGTTGGTACATCTTGAGTTGCACGCCGTTCAAATAACCGAGTGCATAGTTGAGCGAGTCGGTCTGGTCTTTCAATGTGGGACTTTTCGCCGTGTAGTTCTTGCCGCAAGACACTAATGCTGTGGCGGCAAGAAGAATAATCGATAACTTCTTCATTGTTTTTTTATGTTGTTTTATGTTGTTTGTCTTCTTACTCTATGCCCAATAGTTCGACCGTGAATATCAGTGCTGCGCAGGGAGGAATACTGCCGCTTGCGCCTTGTGTTCCGTAGCCGAGTTGATACGGGATATAGAGTTTGTATTTGCTGCCGATAGACATCAGTTGCAGTCCCTCTGTCCATCCGGCAATCACTTGGTTCAGCCCAAAGGTGATAGGCTCGCCGCGTTTATACGAACTATCAAAAACTGTGCCATCGGTCAGTGTACCTTCGTAGTGCACTTTTACTTTGTCCGTAGCCTTGGGCTTCTGTCCGATAGTTGCCTCCAAGACCTCGTATTGGAGTCCGCTCGGAGTGGTTTTTACGCCCTCTCGTTTGGCATTTTCGGCAAGGAATTTCTCGCCGGCTTCTTTTGCGGCGCCTGCTACTTTCTGCTCCAGTTCTTGGAAGAATGTATTGAGTACCTGTTGTGCTTCCTGATAGGATATTTGTGGTTTCTGTTTTTCCAATACATCTTTGATGCCCTCTGCGAGGTCTGCATAGTTGAGCGACTCCACGCCGCTACTCATCAAGTTTTGACCCATCGAGAGTCCTAATGCATAACTAATTTTATCCATGTCTTGTTGTTCCTTTTATTATTCCTTTTATTGTTTCTTTTATTGTCCTCTTGTCGTCCCTTTGCCCGTTCCCCCTTGCCGTTCCCTTGTGTCTGCCACCCTTGTCGTCCCCTTGCCCGTCCCCCCCTGTCGTTCCCTTGTCTGCCACCCTTGTCGTTCCTTTGCCCGTTCCCCCTTGCCGTTCCTTTGGTTGCTCCCCTTGTCGTTCCTTTGCCCGTTCCCCCCTGCCGTCCCTTTGCCCGTTCCCTTTGTCGTCCCCTTGCCCGTTCCCCTTGTTCGGGTATTGCCCATTTCGCCCGCAAGGTAGGTCTGGCTTGCTATCGTCCATATTCGCCTGCAAAGGTAGTGTAATTTCCGCACAACAGCAAATTTCAGGTACGATTTGCCTCACGCCATGCCGCCCACCTCCCCCGCACCCCCTCCCTCTCCCCTCCCTCTCCCCGCCCACCTTGCCGCACACCTCCCTTTCACACCGTCCCCGCACACCCTCTCCCTCCCCCTCAACCTCACCCGCCCTCGCTCCCCACCACCTCCCACCCACACGAACCTCCCCTCGAACTACTTCCCACCCATACGAACTTCCCCTCGAACCACCTTACCCTCCGTCTTCCCCTCTTCTTGAACCACCTCACCCTCCGTCTTCCCCTCCCACTCGTACTACCTCCCGCCCCTCATCCCCCAATTTTGGCACCCCCTCCCCCAATAGTTCTCTCCAATCGGCACCAAGTTTCCCCCAAACGGTACAGAACAACCTCCAAACACAGTGCAAAAAAGCCCCACTTTCCCCTTACTAAGTCCGAATGCTAACCGATAGATAACCGATACATATCCGACACATACCCGACACATACCAGAAGCATACCCGATACATACCCGAAGCATATACGGTATGTCTTGTCCTAAATTAGGTTGACTATTTTGTATGGTATGCCGGAGTTAGGTTGA
>CAVGOI010000059.1:0-8868 GCA_963630875.1 Mycobacteriaceae bacterium
GGATAGAGAGGGTTTTGATGTACTAAAAAATTGCGTTTCTAAATGGAAACTATACAGACGACCTCGAGGTCGCTGTCCTTAAGTTCATGGAGATAAAGAAGCAATACACCTCGCTTGCTGTTAATCCCTGCCTCATCATCCAAATCTCCAACAAAGACAAAGCCGAGCAGGAGTGGCAACAGCAGATACGCCCCGTCTTAGACCGATACCAGAGCCTAAAATGGATGCTTATCGTCAACGAGAAGAACCAATGCGACACCAACGACGACCTCAAGAAATTGAGTGTTGATCGGTGGAAAGACTATGCCAAACGCCCTACCTCGAGTATTGATGTTATTATATTCAAGATGACCATATCCGAGGGCTGGGATATTCCGCGTGCCTGTATGCTCTATCAAGTGCGAGACACACAGAGCAAGCAGTTAGACGAGCAGGTTATGGGGCGTGTACGACGCAATCCCCGCTTGACTGACTTTGAGACGCTTACCCCCGAGCAGAAAGAACTTGCCACCACCGCCTGGGTGTGGGGTATATTGCCCGATACCGCTCGCAAGACCTATCGTGTGTCGCTTAAGAACGACCCGACAGCAGTACAGTTACAACTGCCTATCCAAACTATCTACCTCAAGAGCCTGACCCAACGAAAAGGCTTTGCCATAGAGCAATTTTTGGCGCAACAACCCGCTGGAGTTACCTCCCCGGGCAGTATATTCTCCCTCTATCGCAGTTTGCAAGCAGTAGATACCGACTTGCAAGAACTTTGCTATTCCTACGCTGCCGAAGATGTCGGTAAGTGGTTTCTGTTTATGGAACATATTGCCAAAATTCGTAAGCAGTACGACCAATTTATCTGCAACTACAGCCAAAGTATGGAAGTATCCCCGCAACCGACCTCTTTCCCCGGGCAGTCTTACTACACCGACAACGGCAACCACTACAAGATAAAAGACTGGATATGGCGCAAGAAGGACGGAAGTAACTTCTCGTTCGACAGTGAGGCAGAAAGCGATTGGGCAGAGATACTCGATGAAGCCGCCGAGAAGTATGGTGCAAAGTTGGATGAGCAGGACTTATTGCAGGAGAACACCTGCTATCTATGGGGCAAGAACTTCCTGCCTGGTTCTGAGATACGCTACGAGTATTACGCCAATGGGATTCATTCCTCTTATCCCGATTTTATTATGAAAGACCATAAGGGGAGAATTCACTTGTTTGAGGTCAAGAGCCTTAATCAGTCGTCTTCGTTGTCTATCGATAGTGCGGAGTACAAGCAGAAAGTCCGTGAACTGACAGACTGCTATCTTGCTTGTTCCCTTAAACTCCCCGACTACTATTTCTATCTGCCGATACGCCAGAGCGACCATTGGCAAATCACCCGCATGCACAACGGTATAGTTGACTATATCGACCTAACCGCCTTCCTTGCCTCGCTTCAATAGCCGGTACTGTATGGGCGGTGGTTGGGTGGCGGATTTGCCCATATCGCAATAAATCTGTAACTTTGCGGGCGATTAGGGGAACATTCGATGGAATCGAAGAATAAACTGCCATACTATTACAACACGCCGCGCAATGTGGTGATGTTGGTGTTGAGTACTGCCGTTTTTGCGGAATTGTTTATCTTGATATTCACGCCGTTTCAGTCGCGGATGTGGGCGGAGAGCGATATGCAGTATCTGCGCTGGGTGACGATTGTGGTCTTGGTGGCGATGGCCATCATCTCTATCAGCCGCACGATTATGTACTTTTACGCACGGCGGCACGACATTACCTATCCCGCCTTTGCGCTGTGGATATTCCTCGAATTCAGCATGATGGCACTGACCTATTCCGTCTTTCCGTTTGTCATATTGCCGTCGTATGTGGAAGAGCGCGGGTTGAATTTCTTTATGCTGTTCAAGGAGGCGATATTGGACACGGCGTTTATCATTCTTATCCCGTACACGATTGTCTATCTGATTATCTGCCTGCAGGAGAAGAACCGCGAGTTGCAGCGTCTTACGCAAGGCACGCCCCAAGATACGCTACCCAATATGTTTAACTTCTACGACGACAAGGGCGACTTGAAACTATCGGTGAAACCGGAAAAAGTGTACTACATCGAGGCGGCGGACAATTATGTGGAGGTGCACTATATGAACAACGCCAAAATGCAAACTTCGCTGATCCGCAACAGCCTCAAGAACATCGCATGGAGTTTCCACGATTGCGACTTGGTACGGTGTCATCGTTCCTATATCGTCAATCTCAACAAAGTACAACTGTTGCGGCGCGTGGAGGGAGAACTGATGCTGGATTTCGGCGAGGAGTCGCTCCCCAAAGTCCCCGTGTCCCGCGGCTATGCCAAACAAGTAACCGAGATATTTTCCAACAACTGAAATACCTATGCAAGTAATCAATTTATCGGACAAACCCTCGTTGCTCAACCAATACCTGTCGGAAATCCGTGCGGCGGATATCCAGCAGGACAGTATGCGCTTCCGGCGAAACATTGAGCGTATCGGCGAGATTATCGCTGTTGAAATCAGCCGTACTTTGGAATACACGGACACCGAAGTCAAGACTCCGTTGGGGACGGCTGTAGTGCCTACACCGAGCGAACCCATTGTATTGGGGACGATTTTGCGGGCAGGTCTGCCGCTGCATCAAGGCTTTCTGAACCGGTTCGACAAAGCGGAGAACGCCTTTGTCAGCGCATACCGCCGCGCCGTAGTAGGGCGTAACGGACAAGAGACCTTGGAGATTGTATCCGAGTACTTGGCGGCACCATCCTTGGCAGGCAAGACGCTCCTGTTGGTGGACCCCATGCTGGCAACAGGTATGTCGATGGAGGTCGCCTACAAGGCGTTGCTCAGCCACGGGACACCGAAGCATTTGCATTTGGCTTGCGCCATAGGAACGGAACAAGCCATTGCGTATTTGGAGAAGACAATGCCCGCACAGACCACCCTGTGGTGTGCTGCCATTGACCCCGAACTCAACGAGAAGAAATACATCATACCCGGGTTGGGCGACGCCGGCGATTTGTGCTTTGGCGAGAAACTGTAACGCACGCCGTGAAACACCTGTTCCACTATTGGAAGACCCTTGTGGTAACGGCTGTCATCCTGTATGGCAGCCTGTTGCGGGAGCCGCACTTCAAGTTGCCGCCTGTGGAGAATGCCGATAAGTGGGTGCATGGCTTGATGTATGCCGCTTTGGGAGGTTTATTGTTGTGGGACTTGCTGCGCGACCGGCAAATCGGGTGGAAAAACGGGCATCGTACCGGCTTTGCCGCCCTGATGTCTATCCTTTACGGAGGGGTTATCGAACTGCTGCAAGAGCATTTCTTCTACCCGCGCACGGGTGATTGGTTCGATTGGCTCGCCGATATTATAGGAACCGGTATAGGTTGTTTAGTCATCGGATTGTTCTACAAGTATGGACGAAGAGTTGCGAAATAAGATAGCCCTCGTATGGGCAAACCGCACCGCCCCAAGACGCGCCAAAGAATACTTGGAACGGTATGCCACCGCCACGGAAGCCATAGCCCGCCACCCGGATTGTATCACCTCGGAGGCTTTGCACCATGCGGACAACGAGATGGAGTTTATGGCACACCACCAAGTGCAGGTGTATTTCTACAAGGACAGCGGGTATCCCTATCGGTTGGCGCAGTGCGTGGACGCCCCCTTGCTGCTGTATGCCAAAGGGAATATGAACATAAACCCCGCGAAAGTGGTCAGCGTTGTGGGTACGCGTATGCCCACAGAGCGAGGGCGCGACTGGTGCCGGACCCTCGTGACGGAATTGATAGCACAAGTACCCGATGTAACCATTGTCAGCGGATTGGCGTACGGCATTGATGTTACCGCCCACCGCGCCGCGTTGGAGGCAGGCGCACCGACCCTCATTGTCCCCGCACACGGATTGGACAGGATTTATCCCACCGTGCACCGCGATGTCGCCGTACAAGCCATGGAGAACGGCGGGGTTGTGACAGAATACACGACGGGAACAGACCCCGAGAGATACCACTTCGTGGCACGAAACCGTATCATTGCGGGGTTGGCGGATGCTGTAGTCATCGTGGAGTCGAAACAGAAAGGCGGCTCGCTGATTACGGCGGAGATGGCCGTGGACTACAACCGCGATGTGTTTGCTTTTCCGGGACGGCGCGAGGACGCAAACTCTGCCGGTTGTAACCAACTCATCAAGCGGCAGCAAGCGCAACTCATTGAGGGCGCAGAGGATGTGATAGCCGCCATGCAGTGGCAAGCCGTACCCCGCACGAGTACGCAAACCGCTTTGGTGGAACTGATGTGCGACCTGACCGAGCGGCAGCAGCAGATTGTCAACCTGCTGCGCACGGCAGAAGACGGGCTGCACATTAACCAGATTGTTATGGAATTGCAAGCGGCGTACAGCGACATTTCTTCCGAGTTGGTATTGTTGGAATTGCAGGACATTGTCAAGTCATTGCCCGGCGGAATATGGCGCACACTCGTATAAACAGAACTATAAACCGAATTGTATAATAAACCATTTGTATGCAGAAAAGATACTTATTCTTTTTGTGGATGGGGGTTGCGACGACATTATCCGCAACCGATGTTACACTCAGCGGTCTGTCGTCCGTTGTGTGTCCTGCCGGGAAACCGCAGTCGCAGATAACCGACATTCGCACCAACGAAGCGGGTGAAGCCTTCGTGCTGGCCCATTTCGGATCTATCACGGCAACGGACACAACCACTTTCTACGGCGCAGCGTTTACAGGTGCCGATTACGGGACAGGCTCATCGTACAACAAGAATTTGCTATTCGCAAAGACAGACAAAAGCGGGCAGTTGCTATGGGCTATTCATAGTATCGATGGCGAATACGCAGACGGCGCTTTCACCCCCACAGCGGACGGTGGAGCCGTGTTGGCACTCAAATTCCGTCTATCCTATCGGAACAAGGTGGACGGGCAGAAGTCGCCGTATCTGTCGTTGAAAGACGCGACGGGACGCGTTGTGTCCGACTCCACGACCTACAACGGCACCAACTATACCCATATCGTTCTTGTCTGCGTATCGGAAGCGGGTACTATCACCCGTATGCAACCTATTTACACGGCTCATACCAACGCGGAGGGTACCGCATTTGCCGATGTGGCGTCCATTACCGCCGTGGCACAAGACGAGGAGGGCAACCTCTACTTTGCCGGCAAACAGGCTATGGACATAGCCGTCGGGAGGGACACCCTTCACGCCGTGAATACGGGCGATTGGACGGGCGATACGCAATCCATCAACAACTACACCAATTCGTTTGTCGTGAAGACCGATGCAGCCTTCCAACCCCTCCGCCATATCACCTCCTCGGGATGTGCGGACTATGTGTTGCAGGTCACCTACCGAGAGGGAGCGTTGATGGTTGTGGGCTATGTTCCTACCGCCACGGAGGTGTCCTATGAATTCGGGTCTAAGGAAACCGCCACGCTTATCCCGTATCGCTCTATCGTGGTTTGCCGCTTCGATAAGGACTTGCAGAATGCCTACATTGCGCCTATCCAACAAGTGCAGGAGGGGAAGAGTCAGCAGGTGCAACTCCTGCAAACGGCATGGGCTGCGGACGGCAAAAGCCTGTATATAGCAGGCAGTACGCAGAGTGGTATTGTCTATGACAACCAAAATCTCTATGCCGGTGGCGGCACGGCTCCCGGCAATATACATGACGGCCTGCTCCTGCAAGTGGACGCGGCTACCGGAAAACTGCTCCATGCGGCTATGGCAGGAACGGCAACCCTCAATCAGTACACGGGCGTTGTGGTATATGAAGACCAAGTTTTAGCCCTCCAGTATGCTATGAATGGCGGTATTTCGCTTTGCGAATACACCACCGACCTGCAACCCTCACGCACCACTTTGCTGGCAGAGCAGAAGGGGAAACTCAGCGTATCCGCCCCGATGGCATACAGCGGGGAGAAGTTGTTTACGGCTTTTCGCGCTGCCGGCGGTGCGGATGTCGTAGTCGCCGACACGACCATCCGTCAAGCCACGACATGGTATTCCACCTTGGCTTTGTGGGCATTATCATATAAGGAAGCAGGGATTTCCGACACACCGGTACAACCAGCGGCTACTGTGGACAAAGTGATGCGCAACGGGCAACTCTATATCCGCAGAGGGGATCAACTCTATACCATTCAAGGACAAACTTTAAGCAAATAACGATATGAAGAAACTGATTTTCACGGCATTGGTTGCCGTCTTGTGTTTGGCAGCCTGCACGGCTACGAAACCACAACAGGAAACGGTCTATACCATCGATGAGGTCTATGAACAGGCACCGTCCTTATTGGGCGATACCATTCTGTTTCAGGGGGTTTGCAACCACCTGTGCAAGCACGGCGGGCGCAAAGCCTTTTTGATGGGGACGAAGTATGACACGGTTTGTTCGGCCACCGACACCGTAATCCGTCCGCTTTTCCTGCGGGTGGAAGGCGGCAAGATGGGCAACTTCGATGCGGCTTGTATCAACAACATTGTCCGCGTGAAAGGGGTACTGCACGCCACGGAACTCACGGCGCAACCGATAGCCGACAATCCCGCTGAACAACACGGCGCAGACGGCAAGGGCTGCGAAACGGAACAGGCGGCTATCGTAGGCTATTTTGCAGAGGCCATATCCTACACGATTATCACCGAGTAACCCGATAGGTCATGAAACCCTCTTCTCCTCTTTCTGCGGGGACGCGTTTCCGCAAGTATTGCCGTGTGGCACACCGTGATTTGAGTTACATTTTTGCGGGCATGCTGCTCGTGTATGCCATCAGCGGCATTGCCCTCAACCACAAGAACTCGTTCAACAGCCAATACGCTATCTCGCGTACGGAGTACCGGTTCACGCCCACGACACAAGCCTCCGCTACGCAAGCGCAGATTGCATCGTGGCTTGCCGAATGCGGTATGCAAGGGCAGGAATTGCAGCATTACTTTCCGGACGCGAACACCCTTAAAGTCTTTCTGCGGGGGAACAGCAGTTTGGTGGTGAACCTCAACACGGGCGTTGGCACCTTGGAGCAAGTGCGCAAACGCCCTATCTTAGGCAGTCTCAGCAAGTTGCACTATAATCCGGGCAAGGCATGGACGGTCTTTTCCGACATCTTTGCCGGCGCATTGGTCGTGATTGTCCTCTCCGGACTGCTGATGTTGAAAGGGAAACACAGCCTGTGGGGTATCGGCGGTATTGAGTTCCTGATAGGAGTGGCTATCCCGCTGCTATTCATCCTGTTGGCATAGTGGAGCGTCGGACTTCTCGGCGTAGGCGTCCACGATATGTTTGACCAAAGGGTGGCGCACAATATCCTTTTGGTTGAAGGCGACTATGGCTATCCCGTGGATGTCTTGCAGGCGTTCTATGGCATCCTTCAGCCCGGAGCGTTGCGTGGCAGGCAGGTCGATTTGGGTAAGGTCGCCCGTTACAATCATTTTGCCGTGTATGCCCAAGCGTGTGAGGAACATTTTGAGTTGGGCGGTCGTGGTGTTCTGCGCCTCATCCAAAATCACTACGGCATCGGACAGTGTGCGTCCGCGCATGAACGCCAAAGGCGCGATTTGTATCACCCCGCGCTCAAGGTATTCGTTGAGTTTCACCCCGGGCAGCATATCCTGCAATGCGTCGTACAACGGCTGCAGATAGGGGTCTATCTTTTCTTTCATATCGCCGGGGAGAAAGCCCAACTTCTCACCGGCTTCCACAGCAGGGCGCGATAGGATGATGCGCTTCACCTCTTTGTTTTTCAACGCACGCACCGCCAAAGCGATAGCGGTGTAGGTTTTTCCGCTACCCGCAGGACCGATGGCAAACAAGAGGTCGTTGTCGGCGTAGGCGTCCACAAGGCGTTGCTGGTTGAGGCTGCGGGCTACGATGGATTTCCCGTTCACACCGTGCAGTATCAGGTGTTCGTTGCTGTATTCGCAGGGCTGCTCGCCATGCAGCAACTGCAGGATTTGCGCTTCGTTGAGTACATTGTTCTTTATGCAAAAGGCCTCGCAACGGCGCAGGTTCTCCTCGAAACGCACAATGGCATTCTTCTCGCCCACGACCTTGAGCCGATAGCCCCGTGCCACGATGCGCACGCCCGGATGCTGGTCTTTCAGACAAAGGATATTTGCATTGTTTACGCCGTAGAAGGTCGCCGTATCCAACGCCTCGTTCAATTCAATAATTGATTCCATGCGGGTATATCATTCAGGTAATCGTATCGGTTGGGTTGCACGCGTGCAACAATGGTCTGCACGCCATTGCTGACAAGCAGATAAGGAACATGCAATGCGCGGTTGTAAACTGCGGCTTGATCGAAAACGCTTTGCGTGAGCGGGACATTTTCCGCCTTGAATTCCGCCAAGAGCAACGGACGCAAAGTGCGGTCATAGACAATGGCATCGCAGCGTTTGCGCAACCCCGCGACTTCGATAGCAATTTCCACACCGATGAGAGCGTGGGGGTAGGCGTAGCGGTCTTCCAAGGTGTGCAGCACCTGCTGCCGCACCCATTCCTCGGGGGTGAGGCGCACATACCGTTTCCGCCAAGCACACAGTACTTGCTCTTTGGGGGCATTCACGCGTCGTTGCCTGTCCTGCATACCGTTGTCTTGCATTTTCAGCGGCAAAGATACGCTTTTCCCGTCATATACACAATCTTTCTTATTGGGGAGGCGTCCTTTTATGGGCGGATTTTCCCATAGACTCAACCATGGCATTTACTATGGGGAGTCAGCGGGCGGGGTCGGTATAACCGCGGAGGCTGCGCTCTATAGGACACTCCCCCGTGTGGTCTCGGTTGGCGATATAGTCCAACACCTCGTGGTACGCCACCTCTATGCCTGCTGCACGGAGCATA
>CAVGOI010000060.1:0-7661 GCA_963630875.1 Mycobacteriaceae bacterium
GGTTATGCACGCCGCTCGTGGGAGGAGATGATTACTTCGGGCATTGCCACCGACCGCGAGGCGCAACGGAAGTCGCTGCAATGGATTCGCGTCCAAAGCCTTTCGCCCGACTGCAGGGGCGTCTATGCCTCGCATGACACAGAGGTTACTCCACAAGTAATTGAACTATAACCAAGAAGCAACAAGCAGATGAAAACCTTAACCCAAAAATGTTTACTGGCTCTCACCGTGATGGTGATGCCTCACCTTCCCATAGCAGGACAAACATCCCTAACCCTTGATTCCTGTCTCTCTCTCGCTCGCCAAAACAACAAGCAACTGCGTCGTGCGCAGTTGGATATCGACAAAGCCGAACAGGTAAAGCACCAAGCCCTAACAAAGTATTTTCCGCAGGTAAAAGCCACAGCGTTGGGCTATCATAGTCTGCACCCGTGGGTGGAGGTGGGCATCGAGGACTTCGGCAACGCCTCCGTGCGCGACCTGCTGACTACACTCTATGGCAACTACGGCGCGGCATTGGGGTTGGACAACACCCTCTCCCTCTTCCAATACGGCTATCAGGCGGGCGTTACGGCGTTGCAACCGGTGTATATGGGCGGCAAGATTGTGGCGGGCAACCGCCTTGCGCAGGTGGGGATTGAGGTGGCACGGCTGCAAACCGCTATCACGGAGCGCGACCTCTTGGAACAGGTGGAGGAGAGTTATTGGTTGGTGGTCGGGCTGACGGAAAAGCAGCAGACCCTGCAAGCCGCAACGGCACTGCTTGACACCATACACCGCACCGTGCAGGTTGCCGTGGATGCGGGGTTGGCATTGCCCACAGACTTGCTGCAGGTGGAGTTGCACCAATCGGAAATGCAGCGCACACGGATACAATTGGACAACGGTCTCGCCCTTGCTAAGAGGGCGTTGTGGCAATCGATTGCCCCAGCGACCTCACCCGCCGAAACGCAGCCCGCCGCGAATGGGCTTGACAGTGTGCGGTTTGACGCCATACACGGGGACAGCGTGCTTCTGACACCTCCGGAAGAGGGGGGCAGGTCGCCCGAGTCTTCCCTGCTTGCCCTCCAAGTCCGTGCGGCGGAACTCCAGCACCGCATGACGCTTGCCGAGGCGTTGCCGCAAGTGGCGGTGGGGGCGCACTATGGATACAGTAATCTGCAAACCAATATCTTGCGCAACGGGTTGGGCAGCAAGACGGGCAACGGTGCCGTGTTTGTGTCGGTGTCGGTGCCGTTGAGCGGTTGGTGGGAGACGGGGCATAAACTCCGTGCATCAAGCCTTGCCGTTGAGCAGGCACGCTTGGAGCAGGCGCAGGGGGATGAGTTGTTGGACTTGCGCGTGCAGCAGGCGCACGACAAGATGGTGGAGTCCTACTATCTGATGGCGGAGAACCGCCATAGCGTGGAGATTGCGCGGGAGAACTACCGCCTCTCTGCCGTTAATTACCGTGCGGGGTTGGGGACTGTTTCCGACCTGCTCGCGGCGCAGACTGCATGTCTCCAAGCCGAAAACGACCTCACGGACGCCCAAATCGCCTACCGCGTTCATCTCCGCCGTTACTGCGACCTTGCCCGTGCGCAGCGGTAGGATTGTTACCATTTGGCAACGGTGTCGTTGTAGATATTCTCGGAAATCTCCGTTATCATAATCGTGCAGAGTTCCTCCTGCACATCGGTCAGCATCCGCGAGGCATTGAAGGTCTGGTACGCCGTGTAGGTCTTCTCGAAACTCTCCTCCGGCGCAATGTTGTTGGTGAAACGGACCTGAACGGTGAGCGTCAGTTTGGTTTCCGCCGCATAACTGTCCGCCGACACCGCCATGGGCGTGAGCGTATAGCCCGTTATCTCGCCCGCGAGTTCCAGATTGCCGCCGCGCTGAACAATCTCCAGACGCGTCTGGCGCTGGTAGATGTCGCGAATGGCGTCGCTGAGGTTGTTGCTGAGCGGGGCATAGACCAACGGGGCATTGTTCGGGAAATCCGCAATGGAGATACTCTTTATCTTGGAATAGTCAATGCTGGCACCGTTGAAAGTATAACTAATCCTGCAACCGCCCAAGCACAGGACAGCCGCACACAACAGCCCCCGTATCACACGATGTCTATAAGCCATACTCCTTGATTTTACGATACAGCGTCCGCTCGGAGAGGTGCAGTTCTTGGGCGACCTGCTTGCGGTTGTTTCCGTTGCGTTGCAGGGCGCGCTGAATGGTGGTGCGCTCCATTTCCTCCATGGTAACGGGCTGCGGCTCCGCTTCCGTAGGCGTGTCCGTGATAATCTGCGCTTCCTCCGCCGGCGGGGCAGCCGCCACTGATGCCGTATGCACCTCCACCGGTTCGTAAGCCGCACGCGCCACGACCACCTCCGAAGCGGGGCGGACAGGCGCGGTCTGCCCCTGTAACAGCCCGTTTAACTGCCGGCGCATCTCGGTCATATCGCGTTTCATATCAAACAACACCTTGTAGAGCAATTCCCGCTCGTTCATATATTTGTCGCCCGAAGCCTGCGGATGCAGAAGTGCGATACCACTCTGCAACTCGTTCTCGGGCAAGTATTTGCGCAGCGTATCGGGGGTTATCTCGCGGTGGGTCTCGATGACACTGATCTGCTCGGCGACATTCTTGAGTTGGCGGATATTGCCGTTCCAATAGTAGTCCTTGAGCAACTGCGTTGCCTCGTCCGTCAGGCGGATAGGCGGCATACGGTAGCGGTCGCTGAAATCCGCCACGAACTTGCGGAACAGGAGCGGGATATCGTCTTTGCGCTCCCGCAAGGCAGGCACTTTAATCTCCACCGTGTTGAGGCGGTAGTACAAGTCCTCGCGAAACCGCCCCTCGCTGATGGCACGCTGCATATCCAAATTGGTTGCTGCAACGACACGCACATTGGTCTTCTGCACCTGACTCGACCCCATACGGATAAACTCACCCGACTCTAACACCCGCAACAAGCGTACCTGTGTGGGGAGCGGCAGTTCGCCCACCTCGTCCAAAAAGAGCGTCCCGCCGTCTGCTATCTCGAAATAGCCTTTCCGCTCCGCCTTGGCGTCTGTGAAGGCTCCTTTCTCATGGCCAAACAACTCGCTGTCGATCGTCCCCTCGGGGATGGCACCGCAGTTGATGGCGAAATAGGGACCATGCTTTCGGGCGGAGTAGGTGTGGATAATCTGCGGGAAATGCTCCTTGCCGACGCCGCTTTCGCCCGTAATCAACACACTCAAGTCCGTCAGCGCGACCTGCACGGCGACCTCAATGTCCCGATTGAGCGCAGGGCTGTTGCCGATAATGCCGAAGCGTTGCTTGATAGCCAATAAATCCTTCTGTTCCATGGTGGTAATCATTCTCGGACGGAAGCGTCCATTTCGCAGGCAAAGGTACTACTTTTCGGGCGAAGCGGCAACGGTCCCCTTCTTTTTTTTGCACCGGCGCACAATAGCACGCCCCACAAACCAAAGGATAACCGCTCCCAAGAGAACCAATATCGCCACACTCAACTCGTCGCTGTAGCGGTGGATTAAATCCATTTGCCCATGCGCGATGTAGCCGAGCAACGCCAAGATGACATTCCACAGGAAGGCTCCCAAGAAAGTGTAGAGCAGAAACCAGCCAAAGTGCATCTTTGCCAAGCCCGCCGGAATACTGATGAGTTGGCGGATACCCGGAATAAGGCGTCCGACAAAGGTGGAAACCTTGCCGTGGTCATTGAAGTAATCCTCCGCCTTGCGTATTTTTGCCGAAGAGAGCAGCAACAAATGCCCCACCCTGCTGTCGGCAAAGGCATAGATAATCGGACGCCCCAACCATACCGACAAGAGGTAGTTGACAATCGCGCCGAGTATGGCACCTATCGTGCCAAACAGCACCACGAGGAAGACATTAAAGGGGTAGTTGTCCGTCACATAGAGGCTACTCTCGGGATTGCCCGCCACATAGGCTGCCGGCGGGACCACCACCTCGCTGGGGAAGGGGATAAACGAGGACTCGATGGTCATAAGCGCGATGATGCTGCCGTAGTTCATATTGTCGGCATACCAATTCTCGACTTTCTCTAACAGGCTGAGACTCTCCGCTTCGGGTGCAACAGCGGATATTGAATCCGCAACCGTTGCTGCGGAATCCGCGGGGGAACCCTTGGTCGTGTCTGCGACAACGGGGGGCATCTGTGCCCATGCGGACACGGTGAACAGTGCCACGATAGCAAGCAACGACATCAATCTTTTCTTCATACTGTGTAAAGGGGACTTCTATAAATTTCCCCGTTTAATAATAAATTTAACCCATGTGGGACTACAAACACTTTTGTGCGCTTTTTGTTTTTTGGCTGCATCTACGTA
Organism: Mycobacteriaceae bacterium; assembly: GCA_963630875.1. Lineage (GTDB taxonomy): Bacteria > Bacteroidota > Bacteroidia > Bacteroidales > Paludibacteraceae > Colicola. The sequence goes on from CAVGOI010000060.1 coordinate 4,336, forward strand.
TTTTCACTCCGTCACAATGCCCGCATTGCTCCTTCGTTCCAATCGGGTATCCGCTATCCAAAATCCCAAAAATCACGACAAAGCAATTTATAGAAGTCCCCTAAAAATATCCGATTGAGGGTGCAAAGGTACTACTTCTTGTTTGAATATGCAAACATTCTCTCTCGGGGGGGGAGGTGGTCGAGTTCGGGTCTCTTTTGACGATGCGAGGGGCGGGGTGCCCCGAGGCGTTGTCCCCCTTGGGGCATGCCATAAGGGAAGTGTGCCATAGTCCGTACGATGGAAGGCGTGTTGCAGGACTGCCAAAATGGCAGAGATGGGGCGGGTGGTATGAGTTTTGTATGCTTGTGGGCAGAGCGTTTGCTCGCATAAAAACCAAACTACGAAAGGAGAACGAAACTATGAATACAAACAACAATTACAACAGCCAACAGCCCAAGAACGAGAACTTGCAGAAGTTTGCCATTAACCTCTGCGAGAGGGCGCAAGCAGGCAAACTCGACCCTGTTATCGGGCGAGATGACGAGATTCGTCGTGTGCTGCAAATCTTGAGTCGTCGTACCAAGAACAACCCGATCCTGATCGGTGAACCGGGTGTCGGTAAGACGGCGATTGTCGAAGGACTTGCCCACCGTATTGTGCGTGGCGATGTCCCTGAGAACCTGAAAAAGAAACAAATCTACTCCCTCGATATGGGTGCCTTGATTGCGGGTGCGAAGTACCAAGGTGAGTTTGAGGAGCGTCTGAAAGGCGTTATCAATGAGGTCGTTGCCGCTGCGGGCGAGATTATCTTGTTCATCGATGAGATACACACCCTGGTCGGTGCGGGTAAGTCGAGCGGTGCGATGGATGCCGCCAACATCTTGAAGCCTGCCCTTGCGCGTGGCGAACTGCGTGCCATAGGTGCCACCACACTCGATGAGTACCAAAAGTACTTCGAGGAAGATAAGGCACTGGAGCGTCGTTTCCAAGTCGTTATGGTCGATGAGCCGGATGAGGCTGCCACCATCTCGATTCTGCGTGGTCTGAAAGAGCGGTACGAGACCCACCACAAAGTGCGTATCAAGGACGATGCCCTTATCGCCGCCGTGACCCTCTCGACACGATATATCACAGACCGTTACTTGCCCGATAAGGCGATAGACCTGGTCGACGAAGCAGCCGCTAAACTGCGTCTGGAGGTGGATTCCAAACCCGATGAACTCGACAATCTCGACCGCCAAATCAAGCAGTTGGAGATTGAGCGGGAGGCCATTAAGCGGGAGAACGATGCCGACAAACTGAAAGGCATCGAGGAGCAACTGAAGACCCTCAAAGCACAGTCTGCCGAGATGGAAGCCCGTTGGAACAAGGAGAAAGGCTATGTAGCCACGATCCAAAACGAGAAAGCCCATATCGAGGAGATGAAGCACGAGGCGGAAGTGGCTGAGCGGGAAGGCAACTACGGCAAAGTGGCCGAGATACGGTACGGGAAAATTCAGCAGGCGGAAGCGAACATCAAAGCCGCCCAAGATGCCCTGCACGCGATGTCAGGCGACAGCATGATAAAGGAGGAGGTAGACGAGGATGATATTGCCGAGGTAGTAGCCCGCTGGACGGGAATACCCGTAACGAAGATGATGCAGTCTGAGCGGGACAAACTGCTCCATTTGGAGGAGGAGTTGCACAAACGGGTGGTCGGTCAGGACGAAGCCATCGAGGCAGTCAGTGATGCGATTCGCCGTAGCCGTGCAGGGCTTCAAGACCCCAAACGACCGATCGGTTCGTTTATATTCCTCGGTACGACGGGTGTCGGTAAGACCGAGTTGGCAAAAGCCCTCGCCGACTATCTGTTCGACGATGAGAATATGATGACCCGTATCGATATGTCCGAGTACCAAGAGAAATTCAGTGCCACTCGACTTATCGGTGCACCTCCGGGATATGTGGGCTACGATGAGGGCGGTCAGTTGACGGAGGCAATTCGCCACAAACCGTACAGCGTCGTACTGTTCGATGAGATAGAGAAAGCGCACCCTGATGTATTCAATGTCCTCTTGCAGGTACTGGACGACGGGCGTCTGACCGACAATAAGGGGCGTACGGTCAATTTCAAGAATACGCTGATTATCTTCACCTCTAACCTCGGTTCGCAACTGATTCGGGAGAACGAGGAGAAGGGCGTAGACCAAGAGACGACCCGTACGCAGGTGATGGAGATGCTCCGGCAGACCATTCGCCCCGAGTTCTTGAACCGTATCGATGAGATAATTATGTTCCGTCCGCTCGACGAGAAGCAGATACGCGACATCGTGGGCTTGCAGATTGCCTCTATCCACAAAATGTTGTTGGAGAACGGTGTCGATTTGCGGGTAACGGACGATGCTATCGACTATATCGCCCGCGAAGGGTACGACCCGCAGTTCGGTGCGCGTCCTGTCAAGCGTGCGTTGCAACGGTTGGTACTCAACGAACTGAGCAAGCAAATCATAGCCGGTCGGGTAGACAACAAACGCCCGGTAATAGTGGAACTCCGCGACGGAGAACTGCACTTCAAGAACTAAAAGTGCATAGCAAGTAACAAGAAAGGCTGCCTGACAATGAGTCGGGCAGCCTTTGTTTTTTTAGCCTGTTTCTACCACCCTTATACAAAATTACCTTTAGTACATTAGTACACACTTATTCGGTAGTGGACTATAAATACTTTTGCAGGATTTGGGCTTTGCGGGCGGCACAAGTGTCCATCGTAGAGCGGGCGGCTGCTATTGCCTTTTCGTATTCCTCTATTTGGGCTACAATTTGGTGTTGTTGCTCGATATCTATAACCGGAATAAGGATGTCTTTTAGATATTTGTAGTGCCGTTCGTATCTGTCTGCATTTTTTATTTTGATTTGTTGCAGATAATAATATAGAAATTTTGTATCTATAGATTTATCTGGTTTGAGCAGTTGAGTTCCGTCTGCACCACGAACAAATGGGAAGTCAACATATTTGAATGTACAACTATGATCTCCAAATACAATAAGAGGAACATCCGTTATGGGAACTATGTTTGATGTATAGCCAACAATGAAACTACTTTCTTCTTGTGTAATTACCGGATAGTCTCCCGAGGCAAATATATGGTCTGTTGGAACTTTGGATGTCGCACCAGTTATTTTCTGTAAACAAGTATTGAGTTCTCTTTGCGTAACTATATGTAAACCGGTAAATATAGATGCTATGCGGGATTTGTAATCCTCTATGGTCATGCGGCTGGTGTTGTATTCTTCATCAACCTTTGCACACTCGTCTATGATTTGCTGCTGAATTTCTATGGGTGGAAGAGGTATCTTAATATTGTCAA
>CAVGOI010000061.1:0-7414 GCA_963630875.1 Mycobacteriaceae bacterium
CCGAGATGGCGGACCCTGTTCGTCGCGCCTCTTGGGAAAAGGAGTTCGCGACCTACACTCGCCGCCACAATCCTGCTTACAAGCGTCCTTTGTCCTCGAACGCCATCCCCGCCTACGATGCCACGCACAAGCCCCCTATCACAACCCTCTACGGCTACATTTTCCACACCCTCTACGAAAAAAAATCCTAATCCCCCAAAATAACTGTCTCGCTCCTCACTCTTCTATATTTTCTAGATCCTCTAGTTCCTCTAGTTCTTCTATTCCCTCTAAAAAAACACTCCCATGGCAACAATAGATCCCTCTTACCCTATTTCCTCCATTTCCGGTCGTTATTCCTCTACCGACCGTGTGCATACCCGTGCCAACCGTACGACGGGCAAGACCTACGGTGTTGCTTTGACGCACCCGAACCGCCAGTCGAAGCCCACCCCCGCCCAGCAGCAGTCGCGTGCGGCTTTCCGTGCCACATGGCAGAAGGTGGACGCCATCCTTGCGGACCCGGCAGCCCGCGCTTATTACACTGCCCTTTGGCAAGCCCACACAGCCGCCTGTCGCCACCACCGTCCCCTCTCCCAATCCACCATAGACTCCCTCCCCACCTCCACCCTCAACGCCCTAAACTCCCCTACACCCCCAACCACTCCCCAAACCGCCCTCCAAACCACCACCCCAACCACCTCACAAGACAATGCCCCCACCTTTCAGATCCCCCTCTCTGAGGCGGGGGGAGTCTTGCTTCGTTCCCGCCGCACTCCTTTCTCCACGCCCCGCACCTTACTTTTCCACCTCCTTTACAACTCCTGATAAAAAAGAACACCGTTCTCCCATAGCGGTTTCTTAGCCGGCGATACTATCGCCGCCCCCCCCAAAAAAAACCAATCCCCCCAATCAGCCCAATATGCCCCTCACCCCCATTAAAAATTAAACATTAAAAATTAAAAATCCCCCCTTGCCCATCTCAAAAAAAACCACTACCTTTGCCCCGCAAAAAGAAATAACCAAAAAATAACCCCATATCCCCTAGATCTTCTAGATCTTCTAGATCCTCTAGATCTTCTAGAACATCTAGCCTCAAAAAAAGAAAAAATGCCCACTCCCAACATCCTTCTCCCTCAAACCAATTGGCGCAACCTCTATTTCTACCAAAAGTCGGAGGTCTTGTACCAACTGACGGTGGTTTTCTGCCGTCGTTTTTTGCCGGAGCATGGCGACCGCACGGTCGATCAGATGACGCAGGCGGCGCGTTCGGGCAAGCAGAATATCGTGGAGGGGTTGGCGGATGGGGTTACTTCGACGGAGATGCAACTCAAGTTGCTCAATGTGGCGCGTAGCAGCCTGCAGGAGTTGCAGGAGGACTATGGCGACTATATCAAGGCGCATTTCGCAGCCTTGTGGGACGAGGCGCATCCCCGTTATGGGACGATGTTGTCTTTTTGCCGCGAGCATAACAGTTTGGAGGACTATGCCAAGTATTTGGGGCGTTGGACGGACGAGGAGATGGCGAATACGGGTTATACGCTGTGCCGCATGGTAGATAGGATGATGACTTCTTTTAGTAAGAAGTTGGAGCAGGAGTTTGTCGAGCAGGGAGGAATACGGGAGCGTATGCACGCCGCGCGAACGGGTTATCGCCGTGAGCAAGACGCCCGCCTCCGCACTTTAGAAACTGCCTATCCCCAACTCCAATCCGAGAACGAACAACTAAAAGCAGAAAACGAACAATTAAAAGCAGAAATACAACAACTAAAAGCAGAGAATGAGCAACTAAAAAAGGAGAACCAACAACTAAAAGCCCAAAACCTCTAGAACTTCTAGTTCTTCTAGATCCTCTAGCCCTTCTAGCCCTTCTAGCCCCCCTAGCCCCCCTAGATCCTCTAGCCCTTCTAGCCCCCCTAGATCCTCTAGCCCCTCTAGATCCTCTAGTTCCTCTAGATCCTCTAGTCCCTCTAGTCCCTCTAGCCCCTCTAGATCCTCTAGCCCTTCTAGCCCCCCTAGATCCTCTAGATCCTCTAGCCCTTCTAGCCCCCCCAAAAAAAAACCAAAAATATGAAATACGAAACGACTTTTAACGCCATCGATAAGATCCTCTGGAACGAGGCAGGGTGTGGCGGCGAACTGGACTACATAGAACAGACCTCGTGGCTGCTTTTCTTGAAATACCTCGAGGACCTCGAAACCGAGAAAGAGGATGCTGCCATCCTCGACGGTAAGACCTACACCCGTATCATCACGGGATTCAACCGTTGGTCGGCATGGGCTGCACCTAAGACCAAAAACGGCGAACTCGATGTCGTCAATGCCATGACGGGCGACGACCTGGTCGAGTTTGTCAATACCAAACTATTCCCTGCGCTGAAAAAGTTCAAGGACACCGCCGTTTCCACAGACACGCTTGAATATAAGATAGGCGAGATTTTCGGTGAACTGCGCAACAAAATCAACAGCGGATACAATATGCGCGACATCATCAACCTGATCGATTCGCTCCATTTTCAGTCGGCCGAAGACAAGCACGAGATGTCTGTCCTATACGAGGAAAAGATTAAGCGTATGGGCAATGCGGGGCGCAATGGCGGCGAGTACTATACGCCGCGTCCTCTTATCCGCTCGATCATCGAAGTAGTCGACCCGCGTATCGGCGAGACCGTCTACGACCCGGCGTGCGGCTCGGCGGGCTTCCTATGCGAGGCGTTCTCCTATATGTCGAAACAGGTGCGCTCGGTGGACGACTCCAACACGCTGCAGAAGAAGACCTTCTTCGGCATAGAGAAAAAGCCGTTGCCGTATATCATCGCTACGATGAATATGATTTTCCACGGGGTGGCGGCACCCAATATCATGCGTGGCAATACGCTCTCTACCAACCTGGCTACCGTGCAGGAGAGCGACCGTAAGGATGTCATCCTTGCCAATCCGCCTTTTGGCGGCAACGAGCGGCAGGAGGTGTTGCAGAACTTCGACCTCCGCACGAGCGAGACGGCGTATATGTTTATGCAACATTTCATTAAGTTCCTCCGTGTCAAGGGGCGTGCGGGTATTGTTATCAAAAATACCTTCTTGAGCAATGGCGACGCAGCACCTGTCCGCCGCAAACTATTGGAGGAATGCAACCTGCATACCATTCTCGACCTGCCAAAGGGAGTATTCACGGCGGGCGTCAGCACGGTGGTACTGTTCTTCACGAAGGGCGAGCCGACACGGAAGATATGGTACTACCAACTACACCTCGACCGCACGCTCGGCAAGTCGCAGCCGCTCAACGAGAACGACTTGGCGGAGTTTGTCCGTCTGCAGAAGACCAAGCCCGAGACGCCTAACTCGTGGACGCTCGATGTCGCCACGCTGGGCGACGATTGCGACCTATCCGTCAAGAACCCGAATCAACCCGAGGTGGTGGATGAACGCACAGCCGAAGACATCCTCCGCACTCTTGCCGACCTCAATGCCGACTCCGCACGCCTTATCAACGAAATACGAGAACTGCTATGAAAGAGGGATGGGAAATAAAAACACTTAAGGAGATAGGGAAAACACAAACGGGTAGTACCCCTCCTATGTCGCACAAAGAGTATTATAATGAAGATTATATGCCGTTTGTGAAACCGTCTGAAATTAATTATGATGGATTAGGCAACATAAATTATGCGACTCAAATGCTTAGTAAACAAGGCGCTGCAGTTGGCAGAGTGTTTGAGCCGTATTCCATTTTTATGGTTTGTATTGGGGCTAGTATAGGAAAAATAGGAATTAGTGATAGAGAAATATCTTGCAACCAACAAATAAACATACTAACTCCGACAGACAAATATATCAGGAAGTTTATATATTATGCTATGCGCAGTCCTAAGTTTACAAATACTGTTATAAAAGAAGGATTAAGTGCTACAGCAACGCTACCTATAATCAATAAATCAAAATGGGAGAATCTTTCCATATTTATACCGCCACTTGCTGAGCAGCGAAAGATAGTTGATTTTTTGGACACACAGTTCCGAAACATAGACGCTTTGAAAAACAATGCGGAACAACAACTACAAGCAGCAAAAGACCTTTTCCAATCCGCTCTCGCTTCACTACTCACACCACAAAACAACTGGGAAACGAAAACACTTAAGGAGATAGGGAAGACACAAACGGGTAGTACTCCTCCTATGTCGCACAAAGAGTATTATAATGAAGATTATATGCCGTTTGTGAAACCGTCTGAAATTAATTATGATGGATTAGGCAACATAAATTATGCGACTCAAATGCTTAGTAAACAAGGCGCTGCAGTTGGCAGAGTGTTTGAGCCGTATTCCATTTTTATGGTTTGTATTGGGGCTAGTATAGGAAAAATAGGAATTAGTGATAGAGAAATATCTTGCAACCAACAAATAAACATACTAACTCCGACAGACAAATATATCAGGAAGTTTATATATTATGCTATGCGCAGTCCTAAGTTTACAAATACTGTTATAAAAGAAGGATTAAGTGCTACAGCAACGCTACCTATAATCAATAAATCAAAATGGGAGAATCTTTCCATATCTATACCTCCCCTCACAGAGCAGCAAGAAATTGCGGATAAGTTAGACACCCTGTCCGGCAAAGTTCAATCGCTACAAGATAATTATACCCAAACACTAACCCTCTGCAATGACCTGAAACAAGCATTGCTCAAACAAATTTTTGACTAACCATGGACGAATCTACTACCCGACGCAAACGCATTGATCCCGCCCTCTACGCCGTAGGTTGGGAGCAAGTACCCGACAGCCTCATACTGAACGAACAGCGCGCCTACACCATCTCTCCCGGACGCGTAGAGAAAGTACGGCGGTCGCACCCCAAAAAGGTGGATTACATACTCGAGTACAAAGGGGTGAAACTCGCCGTGGTAGAAGCCAAATCCGACGAACTCGATGTATCGGCAGGCGTACCCCAAGCCAAAGAGTATGCCGAACTGCTGCAGATACGCTTTACATACGCCACCAACGGAACGGCTATCCGTTTTATCGATATGGGCGTGAAGGACGCGCAGGGCCACTATATCATCCCCTCCACCGAACACCTCGTCAGCAGTTTCCACTCGCCCCAAGAACTATGGGCCATGACCTTCCCCGAAGCCAACCCGTGGCGCGATAGGTTCAACGCCACGCCCTTCAATCGGGGTGGCGACAGAGAACCCCGCTACTACCAAGCCAACGCTATCAACAAAGTGCTATCCGCCATCGCCGACGGGCGCAGACGCATACTACTCACTATGGCGACAGGTACGGGCAAGACCTACACCGCCTTCCAAATATGCTGGAAACTATTCCAAACACGATGGAACCTGCACCATACCGATAACCGCCCGCGTATCCTATTCATCTCCGACCGCAACATCCTTGCCAACCAAGCCGCCAACGACTTCGAACAGTTCAACGAAGACGCCATGGTGCGTATCACCCCCGAACTGCTACACAAACAGAACGACCAAGTGCCGAAAGCGCAGAACCTATACTTCACCATATTCCAAACTTTCATGGGCACAGACGGCAAAGGACAACCGTACTACAAGCAGTACCCCGCCGATTTCTTCGATTTTATCATTATCGACGAGTGCCACCGAGGAGGCGCTAACGACGAGAGCCAATGGCGGGAACTGATGGACTATTTCTCCTTTGCCTACCAACTCGGCATGACCGCCACACCACGCCGCAACGAAAACGCCAACACCTATAAGTATTTCGGCGAACCGGTCTATTCCTATTCGCTGAAACAGGGTATTGCCGACGGATTCCTGACACCGTTCCGGGTCTGCATATCGGAGAGCAATATCGACGAGTACAAATACAACCCCGCCGACGATGTAGAAGGCGATATAGACCCCAACAAGACCTATACAGAGAAGGATTTCTACAATGGGAATATAGAAATACGCAAGCGTGATGAACACCGTGTGGTCGAGTTGCTCAAACAGATTAACCCTACCGACAAAACCATCATATTCTGCGCTACCCAACGCCACGCCGACATCATCCGAGATATGGTCAACGAGCATAAGACCAACCCGAACCCCAACTACTGCGTCCGTGTTACCGCCGACGACGGCGAAGCGGGAGAACAGTTCTTGCGGCAGTTCCAAGACAACGAACGCTCCATACCCACCATCCTCACCACCTCGCGCAAACTCTCTACGGGCGTTGATGCCCGCAATGTGCGCAATATCGTACTCATGCGCCCCGTCAACAACATAATTGAGTTCAAGCAAATCATCGGGCGGGGGACGCGACTATTCAACGGCAAGTACTATTTCACAATATACGACTTTGTGGGAGCCAACAAACAGTTCCAAGACGCCGAGTGGGATGGCGACCCCGTCTGCCCCGTCTGTGGCAACTACCCCTGTACATGCAGTAAGAACGAGCCTTGTGCGGTCTGCGGGAAGAACCCCTGCGAGTGCCCGCCTGTCGACAAACCTATCGACGAACCTTGCCCCGTGTGTGGACAGTCGCCCTGTGTCTGCCCGCCGGAGCCGTGTCCCGTGTGCGGACATCTGCCCTGCACTTGCCCGGGAGGGCAACATCCCCGCCGCAAAGCCATTGTACGCCTATCCGACAAGCGTATATTACTCCTAAAGACCCAATGGACGGAGATGTTTCAGTTTGGCGACGAACTCGTCACCATAGAGGAGTTTATTCAACGCCTCTTCGGACGCTTGCCGTCGTTTTTCTCCGGCTCGGAAGACCTGCGCAAGCAGTGGCAGCAACCCGAGACACGCCAAGCGCTTCTCAACCAACTCGACCGAGAAGGCTTCCCGGAAGAAAAACTACGCACGGTGCGCCAAGTAATGGGGAAAGAGGACTGCGATTTGTTCGATGTATTGGAGTATCTTGCCTACGAGACCACACCGCTCGAGCGGAAGCGTCGGGTAGAGTTGGTGCGCCAAGATTTCTATCAGCATAAGACCGACGAACAGAAAGTATTCCTCGATTTCCTGATGGGGCAGTATGTCCGCAATGACTATAGCGAGTTTACGGCAGACAACCTGTCCAAACTCTTGGAGTTGAAGTACAAGACGGTGCGTGACGCAGCCGCTCGGCTCAACATGCCCTTGCCCGACATCCGCCGCCTCTACCTCGATTTCCAACACGAACTATACAAATACTCCGCCTGAACAGGGGATATAACCACGATAGTCTTTCTATTCCTTCTAGATCCCCTAGATCCTCTAGTCCCTCTATTTTCCCTATATTTTCCCCCCCCCTAGCCCCCTCTCTGTAGGGGGTCAGGGGGAGTCTATCCCTCTATCCCTTCTAGAACCTCTAGTCCCCCTATCCCCTCTAGTCCCTCTAGATCCTCTAGTTCTTCTATCCCCCCTCTCTGAGGGGGTCAGGGGGAGTCTATCCCTCTATCCCTTCTAGAACCTCTAGTCCCCCTA
>CAVGOI010000062.1:0-7389 GCA_963630875.1 Mycobacteriaceae bacterium
GCCCGCAAAGAAATGAACATCTAATTTCTATAGCCCCATTTTCTTTCCCTATTCCAAAATTCTTGCCATATTCTCGGAATATACTCCAAAAATATTGCCCTAAATTTGGAATAGCCAACATTTTACCCTACCTTTACGGCGTTTTATACCTACCCACAGCCTCCGTCCAACCAACTAACAATCGATTGCCCTCAAACACCCGCACTCCCAACCCGCCCCACATATTAACAATAATCCAATAATTACTAACACAATTCCAACAATTACAAACCCTAATTTCCCGTCCCCCCTCTGTCATATCTCCCGTTACTATCTATTTGATCACTATATGAGATTCTTATGTCAAACTTATGTGATTCTTATGTGATTCTTATGTGATTCTTATGAGATAAAGCAATCAACTTCGAATGAATACCGAACCAATTCCAAACAAAAACAGTCCCAACCTCACAACAAAAGCCCCCCAACACCGCCCCACCACCAACATACAACCGATAATAGAAATTACAAATTAAAAATTAAACATTAAAAATTAGCATACTATGGCAGAAGTAATTTTAGAAAGCACCTTTGAGTCCTTGCATGGAAAACTCAGTAAGAAATCCGACATCGTCTTTCGTCGTAAGTCCCCGAATGTACGGAGCAAGCGTGCGATAGAGAAAGGTCCCCAAGAGGCGTACACCATTACGCACCCCCGCGATTGGAAGAAGAACCCGCCGACGGGCGCAGAACTCGAAAAGATCAACCGTTTTCGGGAGGCGTGCCGTTTGACCTCCGAGCAACTCAACAACCCCGAGACCCGTGCTTATTGGGAGCAACGCTTCCAGAACCAACTGCGCTATTCCGAACTGAACACGCCCGACGACCCCACTTCGGGCACTCGAAAGGTCTATACCCAACTTTGGGCATACACCCGTGCCACCATTCTCCGCCAACTCCAACAGCAATCACAGTCGTAACTCCACGAAATTGCCAACAAACTTTTGCACACCCTAAAAAAAAGATGTACCTTTGTCGCACTTATTTGGGATAAGTTTACAGACATATGCAAATCCCTGATCGGCACCTACTTGTAACAGCAAAAAAGCCAAAAGAAGCCAACCCGTGACAATTTGTCACACTTTCAAGAAACAGCCTAACAGGACGAATACTACAAATACAACGCAAACTACGCAATAGCACCACCCTACATGGAATCGCAGAACATCGAATATAAGCAATCGTGGCACGACGAGTACCTCAAGTGGGTATGCGGCTTTGCCAATGCCCAAGGCGGTCGTATTTATATTGGCTTGGACGACAATGGTCGTTTAGTCGGTCTGCCGGATGCCAAACGCTTGTCGGAGGATATTCCCAATAAGATTCGCGAGCATATTGGCATTATCTGCGATGTCAATCTTTTGGTGCAGAACGACTTGCCGTATATTGAGATTCTCGTTCAGCCGAGCAGTGTTCCGGTCTCTCTGCGGGGGCGTTACTACTACCGAAGCGGGAGTGTTAAGAACGAACTGACGGGTACGGCACTCAACGAGTTTCTGTTGTCCAAGACGGGGATGACATGGGACGATGTCATCGAGCCTCGTGCTACTATGGACGACATTGACCCCATGGCAATTCAGCGTTTTAAGGTCGAGGCGAGCAAGGGCGACCGCTTGGGCGTTATCGATGGGCTGACGGACTGGGATATGCTGACCAAGTTGCGTTTGACCGATGGCAAGCAGTTGAAGCGCGCTGCCCTTATTCTCTTTGGTAAAGACCCGGGGCGTTTCTACCCCAATATCCAATTCAAGATAGGGCGATTTGCAGACCCTGTGACGCTGCTGCACCAAGATGTGGTGGAAGGCAACCTAATGAAGACGCTCCAAGATGTTTTGGAGATACTTGAATATAAATATATTATCCGCAAAGTCAAGATAGAGGGTTATAGCCGTGTGCAGCAGCGTGGAAATTATCCGCGTGTGGCATTGCGCGAGATGATACTCAATAGCCTTGTTCACCGCAGTTACCTTGGTCCGATGACGCAAATGCGGGTGTACGATGACCATATCGTGCTGTGGAACTATGGTACCTTACCTACGGAACTTACTGTGCAGCAGCTGTTTGCGCCCCACCCTTCTTTCCCGCGCAATCCACTGATAGCCAATGCGTGTTTCCGTGCCAATATGATTGAGGCTTGGGGCAGTGGTATTCATCGTATTATCGAATCGTGCCAAGCAGAGGGGTTCCCTGCTCCCACTATCGAAGAGGCAACGGGCGGTATTCAAATAACCCTCCGAACTACCCCCCAGAATCCCCCCCAGAATCCCCCCCAGAATACCCCCCAGAAAAGCAGCGAAGAAGATACACTGACCGAGCGGATATTGACACTGTTGCGAGCGAACAATCGCATTTCGCAACGAGCCATGGCAGAGCAGTTGGGCATAGGTTTCGATACAGTCAAAGAATACATGACCAAACTCAAGCGCAATGGTACCATCTGCCGCATAGGTGCCGACCGAGGCGGACACTGGCAAATAATCAACCCAAACAAAGAATAACACATCATGAATAATGTCCTTATATTTGCAGGCGGCAGCGGCAGCCGAATGAACACTACCAGCCGCCCCAAGCAGTTCCTTCAACTGCATGGCAAAGAGATTATTGTCTATACGCTCGAGAATTTCCAGAACCACCGAGAGATAGACAATATCGTTGTGTCGTGCAAAGCCGATTGGATAGACTATTTGTGGCAATTGGTTGAGAAATACAGCCTTACAAAAGTCCGTTGGATAGTCGAAGGCGGCGAAACAGGACAGATGTCGATATACAACGGACTGGTGGAGTTAGAGAAACACTGTCCTGTCGATTCGGTAGTCTTGGTGCACGATGGTGTGCGTCCCTTTGCTAACGAACAACTGATTAGCCATTGTATAGAGAGTGTGCGGCAGCATGGTTCTGCTATTACGATAGTACCGGCAGTTGAAACGATTGTTACCACCGAAAACGGACAAATTCAAACCATTACCGACCGCAGCAAGTGTTTTCTTGCCAAAGCCCCGCAATGTTTTATCTTGAGCGACCTTTTGTCAGCACATCGTCAGTCCCAACAAGAGGGAGAAATCAATGCCATTGATTCTGCTTCTATTATGAAGAGATACGGCTATAATCTTTTCACGGTCGAGGGCAGTTACGACAATATCAAGATTACCACTCCTGCCGACTTTTATACCTTTCGGGCGCTCTGCGATGTACACGAGAATCAACAAATCTTTGGGTTATAATAACTTATGGAACATACACAAATCATAGCAGATATAGATGAAGCACTCTCACAATGTGCTTTTTTGTCCGATTTAGACGACAAGAATATTCTTGTTACCGGTGCAACAGGAATGATTGGCAGTATGATTGTCAAAGTCCTACAGTCTTACAATCGCCGCTACCATACCCACATCCATATTGTGGCACATGTACGGAATATCGAGAAAGCCGAAAGCATTCTCGCTGACTATATTGATAGCCAATTGGAATGGGTTGTGGGGGATATTTGTAGCCCTATCGTGTATGACAAACCCGTAGATTATATCATCCATACCGCCAGTACAACGACATCTAAAGACTTTGTCACAAAACCGGTAGAGACTATCAAAACAACCATCGATGGTACAAATGCCATTCTGTCTTTCGCTCGAGAGCAGCAGGTGCAGAAATTGGTATATACCTCCTCGCTTGAAGCGTATGGTATTCCCGACCAATTCGAGGTAGAGGAGAATACTAACGGGCATATCGATTGGACGAATGTCCGCAGTTCCTACTCCGAGGGAAAGCGCATGGCAGAATGTTTGTGTTGTTCATATCTTGCAGAATACCAGGTGCCTATCATTATTGCTCGTTTGGCACAAACCTTCGGTGCAGGCTTTGCTCCTACCGATAACCGTGTCTATGCTCAGTTTGCTCGCGCAGTTGTTCAAGGAGAGGATATTATCCTGCATACACAAGGCAACACTATACGTAATTATTGTTACCTCACAGATGCCGTAGTGGCTCTTCTGCTTCTGGCGATAAAGGGTCAAACGGGCGAGATATACAACATTGCCAACGAAGAAACCACTTGTTCTATTGCAGAGATGGCACAGTTGGCTGCCCAATTATCCAATTGGAAAACACAAGTACGGTTTGATATTTCCGATACACAAAAGTATGGCTACAATCCGGAGGTAAAAATCAAACTCGTCAGTAAGAAACTGCGTGCTTTAGGCTGGACACCCCACAACACCCTGCAACAAGCATTAGAAAAATCCATCAATTGGTTGAAACTATGAACTTAGCAGAACTCATCTTGCATTCATCCCTGCCTGTTCGTGAACTGACTGACGACGAAGCCACTCAACTCAAACAGGTCTTGCTCGAAATATATATGGACTTACTCCGTGCCTGCCAAAAGCACGGCCTGACGGTTCTTCTTGGTGGTGGCAGTTGTTTAGGCGCAGTGCGTCATAATGGTTTTATCCCATGGGACGATGATTTAGATGTCATGATGCCCCGTGCAGACTACGACCGCCTCCCCGCCATCCTGCAACAGGAATATGGCGACCGCTATACCTGCATCGGTCCCAATACCGCCGAACATTGCCCCACGCCGTTTATCAAATTGGGC
Organism: Mycobacteriaceae bacterium; assembly: GCA_963630875.1. Classification (GTDB taxonomy): domain Bacteria; phylum Bacteroidota; class Bacteroidia; order Bacteroidales; family Paludibacteraceae; genus Colicola. The sequence goes on from CAVGOI010000062.1 coordinate 4,637, forward strand.
AAACGAGGCACGGTCTTTACCACTATCTACGACCTACCAGACGCAAAACACGAAATAGCGATTGACATATTCCCAATAGAGAATATCCCGAATAACCACCTTCTGCGCTTGTGGCATGGATTTTGGCTCAATCTCTTGCAGTATATCGCCTTGTGCATCAACTTGTATGAAGGGCGTGCTTGTTATGCCACACAGGTACTGCGCGCCTCGAAGGAAGGCCGAAGGAAGATTAATCATCGCCTGCGCATAGGGCGTATCGGCTCATGTTTTTTCTCCTACTCTCGCCTATACATCTTCTGCGATCGCTTCGCCGCCAAGTATGCCAACCGCAGCACACAGGATATAACCATCCCGACGGGGCGTGGGCATTACTTTGGCGAGATACACTCACGCGAGGACTTTTTCCCGCCCGTAGAACACACTTTCGAAGGTCTACAAGCCCCCATTCCGCATAACTACGACGCCTATCTCCGCAAGTTGTATGGCAACTATATGCAAATTCCCCCTGTAGATAAACGCGAGAAGCACTCCATAGTCAACCTCAAATTCTAAGCAGTAAAAAAAATACAAAAACAGAAAGAGTTAGATAAGAAACCGACAAAAAACATGTAAAAGATACCTTTCTTGGAGTGTGCAAAATTTGCACACTCCAAGAAAGACCAACAAAATCAAAATACACCACCTAAAACTAATGGGTACTTCTATATATTGCTCCCATAGTACAACACTTGCATATCTCCGAGAAAAGGACTACCTTTGCGAGCAGATTGCAATCGTACATTCTTTTAGGAATTGACAACTATGATAAAACAAGTACAGATTTACAACTATAAATCTATTCGCGAGGCAACTATCACCCTGCAACCTATCAACATATTGGTGGGCTGCAATGGTGCGGGTAAAAGTAATTTTATATCCTTTTTCGAGTTGCTTCGCAAGATATACCGGCAACGATTAGGCGAATATGTCGTGGAGCATGGTGGAGCAGACAAGTTGTTATACAAAGGTGTAAAGGTATCGCAGCAGATAGACGGATTGTTCAATTTCGCCGATACGAATGCGTTCTTCTTCTCCCTAAAACCGGCAGTGAACAACAAGTTGTTTATCGCCACAACGGGCGACTATTTCAATACGCACTCCGACCATACACAAGCATACAAACAACTATGGAACCGAACAACTTGGGACAATTCAGTAGAAGAATCGGAAATTAGCAGACAGAAGGCATGGCGTGCGGGGTACATTAAACAGTTTCTCGACAGTTTTACGGTCTATCATTTCCACGACACAAGTATTACTTCGCCGATGCGGAGACCTTGTTCGGTAGAAGATAACCTGATGCTTCGGCACGATGCAAGCAATTTAGCAGCGTTTCTCTACAAACTGCAGGAGATTGCCCCGACCCATTTTGCTATGATAGAAGCCGTTGTCCGTTCCGTAGCACCCTATTTCAAGTGTTTCAATCTTCGCCCGAGTGAACTTTCTCCCTCGCAGATTTCACTCGTGTGGGAAGAAATAGGTTCGGATATGTATTTGGATGCGAACAACCTGTCGGACGGCACATTGCGTTTTATAGCATTGGCAACTCTTCTTCTGCAACCTACTCCACCCCAAACTATTGTCATTGATGAGCCGGAATTAGGCTTGCACCCTTCGGCTATCAACAAACTGTCTGGTCTTATCAAGCGGGCAGCCGCTAATGGCACACAAATCATTGTTGCTACACAATCGGTAAGTTTGGTAGATAATTTTACTCCTGCTGACATCATCGTATCGGAGCGGGAAGATGGGCAAAGCATATTCCGGCGGTTGGAGGCAGATAGTTTGGCGGAGTGGTTAGATACCTATTCTATCGGTACCCTCTGGAAAAAAAATGTAATAGGAGGCAGACCATGAAACGGTTGGAAATCATTGTAGAGGGACAAACTGAGCAGGAGTTTGTGAATAGTCTTCTGTCCCCTTATTTCTATGCGCGCGGTGTCGGTCATGTTGCACCTATCCTGCTGCGCACGGGCGTTAATGCCCGAGGAGGATTTGTCAACTACAAGCACCTCCGAGATGATATATTGCGCAGTCTGCATTCTGCGGATATGGATTTGGTCGTTACTACCTTTGTGGACTTTTTCCGCCTTCCTATGGCGAATATGCCTAAGTACGAGCAATGGAAAGACGAACGCAACCACGACACGCAAATCCGGTTGATAGAGCAGGCTATCCAAGAGGACATAGCAGACAGCCGCTTTGTTCCCTATATCCAGAAACATGAGTTCGAGGCGTTGCTCTTTGCCTCCGGCAAAGGCTTTCTGCGATATTGCTCCCCCGAACAAGTAGAGGCTCTGCATCATATCCGTGCGCTATTCCCTAATCCCGAAGACATCAACACATCGCCAACGGGTGCACCATCTAAGAGGCTGCTTTCTGTTCTCCCTGCCTACGAAAAAATCATCGATGGCAATATCCTTGCATTGGAAGTCGGATTAGAGGCAATGAAAGAGAATTGCCCGCACTTTGCCCAATGGCTACACACATTGGAACAACATCTTTGCTGAATCAATACTCCAACCTATGCAAGAAATGCACAGGTTCGATAAAAAACAGAGTAAAACAATATACAATCCTAAGCATCGTGCATTTTTTGCGCATTCCTTTTCTCAAGCACAAACAACTACAAATACCTCATCTCCAAACACAAGAAAAGCCCCATTGGAAATCAAAGACAATCCAACGAATATGAACCAATATAGCGTCTCAGT
>CAVGOI010000063.1:0-7329 GCA_963630875.1 Mycobacteriaceae bacterium
ACCCAGAGAAAAATTGAACTTCTCTACACCTTACGAGTGCTTCTTCAAATATTTTTCCTAACTTTGCACAATAAATTGCATTTGTTATTGGACAGTACACACAAAAGACAAAATCAGCGTGAATGTGGACTATCAGTTCTCCATGCAACAGTTGCAGAAGAAGATAGACATGATGGACGCCGACGAGTTCAAGAAACTGTATTTGGACGGATACAACAACGCCTATTTCGATTATCTGCGCACCTCCGGCTACGGCACCGATGCCGAGTGCTGGGACCTCTCCCATCCTGCCAATGTCTCTACCTTGGACGAACTCAATGCCATCAATGAACAACGCCAAGCCAATGGCGCGACGACTACAATGCTGCTCTGCCTGGATGTCGTGTTGGGGCAGTACGACACGGATTGGCAGGACGCGATATTCTCCAATGCTCCCATGCACAAACTGAATTTCAGCGTGAGTGGCGGCAAAGACCGCAGCCGCTTTATGTTCTCGGTGGGCTACCTAAATCAGGACGGTATCATTGCGCCGGGTAACCACCAGCGTATCACCTCGCGTCTGAATGTGGATTTCGATGTGTCCAAGCGCTTCAGCATCGGCGTGAACACCAATATGTACTATGTCAAAGAGCGCGTGGTGCGTACCGATGGGTTAGCGTTCAACGATGGCGTTATACTCAATGCCTTGGGTATGCCGCCCTCCTACCCCGTGTATAACGAGGACGGCAGTTATGCCTTGGGATGGAGTTATCGCAACGGCGCAACCACTTATAGTTGTTTCGGCGGCGAGAATCCTGTGGCACTTGCCCATGAGCGCAAAGAGTATTATACCAAAGCGCGCTTCTCGATCAATGCCACAGCGCAATACACCTTCTTGGACGGCTTCTACGCAAAAGTGAATGCGGGCGTACAGATTGCAGACCAGATATATAACCTCTATCGTCCTATCGCATTGGGGCAGAACAATTATGCCCCCGGCGATGTGATGAACACAACCGTTGTCGCTAAAGACAACCGCGACTTTAATACCGACTGGCTGATGGAGGCGACTTTGAACTACAACAAGACCATCCGCAGCAAGCATACTATCAATGCCGTTCTCGGTTATTCCATGCAAAAAAAGAACTACAACAACATCGATGCCAATTCGGTAACCGGTGCTTTCGTGGACGACCGTATCGGCACCTTGGCTGACGCACAACCCACAGCCACTGATGAGAACGGAACAAAAGCCGTATCCGATTTAGCCTCGTGGGCTATCATGTCGGTCTTTGGGCGCGCCACTTACAACTACGACAACCGCTATACGCTCCAACTCACTATGCGCGGCGATGGTTGTTCGCGCTTTGGTAGTAGCAACCGCTGGGGATATTTCCCTTCGGTGTCTGCAGGCTGGAATGTGACCAATGAGTCGTGGGCGGTGGATGCACAACGCTATGTTACCGCGAAACTGCGTGCCTCGTGGGGATTGAGCGGAAACAACAACATTGGTAATTACAACCATATCTGCACCATCAAGTCCGGTTCCTATACTTTCGGCGGCGAAACTGTGGTTACCTACTATCCGCGGTCGGCAGACTCGAACCTGGGTTGGGAAAAGACCGGTCAGGTTAATATCGGTACGGATATGACTTTCCTGAGTGGTCGGCTCAACTTGGTGGCGAACTACTACTATTCCGTAACCTCCGACCTGCTTTATGAAGCCACGACATCGGCACTCACGGGCTGGACACAAATGTGGACGAATCTGCGCGATGGACGCGTTTACAATCAAGGTGGCGATATCCTGTTGGATGCCGTACTCATCAAGACCAAAGATTGGCAATGGAACGCAGGTGTGAATTTCTCGCTCAACCGCAACAGAGTGGAAGGACTGACTGACGATATCCTCATCAAAGCACAGCGGTCGCAGATTACCCATATCACGCGAAACGGTACTCCCATCGGCTCGTTTTACGGAATGGTGCACGAAGGGCTAATCACCGAGAGCGACTATGAGTTAATCAAGGAAGATGCCCTCCATGTCGGCGAAGCGGGCTATGAGCGTAAGGGTCCTGCCGTTGCAGATTATGCCAATGTGTATATCGGGGATGTAAAATGGAAAGATGTTAACGGCGATGGGGTTATCACGGAAGATGACCGCGACATCATCGGCGACAACTATCCATTGTTTACTTTCGGGTTCAACACATCCGTCAGTTGGAAAGGCTTGACCCTCAGTGCCTCATTCGATGGCAGTTACGGTAACCAAGTCATCAATTTCTCGCGGTACTATATTTGCAACAACGAGGGCGGCGTAAACTCATTGGCGATTGCCACCAATCGCGCGGGCAATGTAGATGTGTGGAACGAGCACACCCTCTATCGTGCCAATCGCAGTGCCAAGAACCTCAACACCAAGTTCTCGGACTACTATGTGGAAGACGCTTCATTCTTGCGTATGACGAACCTGTTGTTGGGATATACCATTCCGGACAACAAAGTCTTCCAAAAGATGCATTTAGGACGCCTGTATCTCTATTTTTCGGTGGACAATGTGTTCACGCTGACAAAATATACAGGCTATAACCCCGATGTGGATTACAATGCCTCCAACACGGCACCGGGTATTGACTTTGGTACCTACCCGCTCTCACGCGTGTACAGCGGTGGTATCAAACTGACATTTTAAGGACAGAAAGGAACAGATTATGAAAAAGATATTCGTTTTTTGCACACTGGCTGCTGTAGCATTCTCTTCTTGCAATTTCCTCACACTGACAGACCCCGATGTGTTTGATGAGAGCAAGTTCTATCAATCGCAAGACGACCTTGATGGGCTATTGGCATCCTCCTATCAGGCATATCGTAACGCGGTGAACGACTTGTTCTTTGTTACGGAGATGAAATCGGACAATGCCACTACAACTAATATAGGGGATAATGGCGGTCTATACTACACTTTTGTGAGTCATCAGGTTACCAGTTCGAACACAACGGTGTTGAATATGTACACCTATTTCTACAAGGTAATTCATCGTGCCAACCTAACCATCGCGCACATTGACGACATCGCATGGGATAGCACGGAAGAGCGTGCCCGCGTCTTGTCAGAGGCGCAGTTCTTGCGCGCTTTAGGGCATTTCTATCTGGTACGCCTGTGGGGACCCGTAACCAAGTTAGACCATGTAGTAACCTCCACTGCTGAAGCCAATTCCGCCAAACGGAACTCCGAAGAAGAGGTGTACCGGTTTATTATTGCTGACCTCAAAGAGGTTATAGCCACCGGCAATTTACCGGCAGTCTATACAGCAGGAGACAAGATGTATGGTCATGCCACCCTCACCGCAGCCTATGCGCTGTTAGGACGCGTCTATCTGCAGTATGCAGCCACATTGAATCATCCGGAGGATTATTCATCGGCAATCACCGCCCTGACGCAGGCAGAACAAGTAAGTGGTTTTGCAGGATTGGAACTCAACTATTCGAAACTGTTCAAAGCCGAAAACAAGAAAGACGCGGAAATCATATTCTCTGCACAATACAAAGCGACACCGAACGAGTGTAGTTCTTTCAACTACTATTTCCAGCCTTATGGCATTACAGGGTTGACCTCTCAAATGCAGGGGCGTGGTTTTAATACGGGGCTGAGTAATCTCTACAAGGAGTTTGAACTGACCGCCAATGGCTTTGACAAGTCCGACCGCCGTGTAGCCACCGCCATTGTCGCCCATACAGACGGGACTTATTATACCAAGAAATATGTCAGTCTCGAATCCGCGGCAGGTTACGGCGACAACGATTGGTATGAAATCCGTTTTGCGGATGTCTATCTGATGTTGGCGGAGGCGTACGAGCGCACAGGCGATACGGATAAGGCGATAGCATATTTGGATAAGGTGCGTATGCGCACCGGTAATTCCTTAAGCGATTACGCTACTGCTATGACCAATGCCCGATATGCAGCACTCTGCCCCACCCTACGGGATGCTATTTTCCACGAGCGTCGTGTGGAACTCTGCTTCGAGAATCAGCGTTGGTTTGACTTGCGCCGTCTTTATCCAGACAAGGAGGATTTTGCTGCCTATATGCGCTCGGTTCAAGAAGAAAAAGCCGGTAACAAATTCTCCAACTACCAAGCCTACGAGGTATTGTTGCCGATTCCTTACGATGAGACTTTCCTCAATCCGGGATTGGGACAGAACGATGGTTATACCGCATACGAAAAGAAATAATGTTTAATCTTAAAAATACGAACAACAATGAAAAAACTTCTTCTTTTTACAGCGACACTGCTGTTTTCCGCACTGACTTTTGCGGATGTTATTGACATTGATGTAACTGCCAAACAATTGGCAGACAAGTACGATTGGAAAAATGAGACACAACACGACACGCTTACATTGGATGGAAATATCATCGCACATGTAATTACCACAGTAACAGAGGGCAATAGGAATGGCTATTATATGGAGGGATCGGGTTGGCGTTTGTATCAGGCACGAGGAACCGAGGTGTATATCGAAGCACAAAACGGTGCGACATTGGAGAGCGTCCAACTAACATGGTCGATGGGAAAGAATAATGGTATATTAAGTTCTGTATCCGGCACTTCGATACCCCAAGACAAATGGATCGTTTCCGACTCCGTACTCAATGTTTCCGGACAAACCAAGGTCTGTCTGTATATTGCCAACTCAGGCACGAAAACAAACGGACAAGTAAATATTTCTCGTTTCCGTATTAAGTACAATGGAGTGGCAGCCAAAGTAGACCCGACATTCAAATACGATACCAAGCACATCTACAAACGCCTCAGCGAGGGGACATTGACCAACATATTAACCAACAGCTCGGACGGCGTTGTATCCTACACAAGTTCCAATTCCGCAGTGGCTACGGTCGCCGAAGACGGCACCGTTACGCTGCTGTCCGAAGGCGATGCAATCATTACCGCCGAGGTAACAGCCACCGATAAGTTCAATGCTGCCTCCGCATCGTATAATGTATATGCGCGTGGCGAGAAATGGAACATAGAGACTTTCGATGGGGCCCAATTCGAAGGCACTATGACATATTACACCACCCCTACTTCTTCTGCTAAACCCAGCACGGCTACCAGTATCACATGGACAGCCTATTTGGGTTCCGTGCGTGATGGGTTAAGCGGTTTTAACAGTACTTGTGCTGTCATTCGTCAACGAAAAAGTACAGAAACGGATGCACCGATGGCTTATCTTATCTCGGATAACATCACAGGCGGCATTGACTCAATAGCATTCCGTTGGAACAGCAATGGCGCAGAAACAGGCAACTGGAATATCGCTATTTTGATAAACAACGACACAATTGGAAAAATCACAGAAACAGCAGGTGCCATATTCACCGACGGAGAACAACCCTATTTTACCAAAGGAGGACTAAAGATTTCAGGTAGTTTCATCCTTCAATTTGTCAACATGGCGGAAGCGGGCGGCACCGACAATGCAAAACGCTTCTGCATTGATAACATCGAGTGGATTAGTTATGAAGGGCGGGTAACCCCCACCGGCGTAGAGGATACCCAACGCACGACGCAAGCCCGCAAAGTTATCATCGACGGGCAAATGTATATCCTCCATAATGGTCGATATATCAATGTGCTCGGATTCTAATTATCATCACAAACATACCCATTTATGAAGAAGATCTTTATCGGCATTTTCGTAATGCTCTCATGCGCGGTCAGCGCACAACGCTCCATGGAGTGGTGCTCTTATTGGGGCAGCAATGAAGCAGGCAGTCAGATTGACCCGAAAGCAATTGCAGTTGCTCCTACGGGAGATGTCTATGTAGCAGCCACCTTTGGTGGCGATAAAGTGGATGTAGAATCCACAAAGTTAGTCAGCAAATCGGCGGCGGACAACGGCGATGCGGTTATTGTTAAACTGAACGCAAATAAGCAGGTGCAGTGGACATATTTGCTCGCACAAGAAGGCAAGGCCTCTGTCAAGGACATCGTGGTTATGCACAATGGTAATTTGGCGGTCATCGGTTCATTCAATCGAAAAATCAATGCGGCTAACGGTGATATGACGCTCAACGACGAGAATATGGGCGAAGAGGCTATCTATGCCCTTGTACTGAATCCGCAAGGCACAGCGGTTGCGTCATGGCAGATTGCCGCTATGGGGGTTCAGGCAGGTGCTATCAGCGTGGACGCTCAAGACAACATCATCCTTTCGGGTACACTCGATGGCGATGCCACTTTCATTGAGGGCGAATCGGCAGAAGGCGATTTCGAGAACCAAGCACAGTATTTCGTGGCGAAATACACAAGCCAGGGAAAACCCATCTGGCATAAATTCATGCAAGCCAACAATACAACCAGTTCCTTCAACAATGTCATGAACTCCACCGATCAGCAAGGCAACATCTATGTATCGGCAACGCTAACAGGCAAACTAACCTTTGCCGAAGGGTCTTATGCAACCAACGGTACTGCCAACGCCATTATTATGAAATATGCCGCAGATGGTACCGAGCAATGGGCACACCTCATGACAGGTTCGCGCAATGACAAGGCAGCAGGCATTGTTGTGAATGAGCCAACGGGAGTTGTGGCATTGGCAATCAATCATTATAGCGAAGACCTGCAAGTGGATCTGCAAGGCGATACACTGAACAACCTCACCATCAATTTAGACGGTGCCCCCACGCAGTATCATGCTATGGTGGTGGCATTCAACAAAGAAAATGGAGCCTATCAATGGTTCTACGACTTTGGCTATAGCAACACCGTGGATGGTGCGGGTGCTATCATCAATGCATTTATTTGCACGGACGAAGGTGTATGGTATATGGGCGGAACCATGAATGGTCGCTTTGGCGATAGTACCACCAAACTATATCACACCACGAAAAACTTTGGTGTTACATCGGTGGATTGTCAGAACTTCAACCATAACACCAACGGCGGTGGCGATGCTTGGATGCTGACCCTTACGCGCGATGGTAAGTTGGCCAATGTCATCCGTACGGGTGCTACCCAGACCGAGAATACAGCAGGTATAGCCCTTTCGCCGGACAAGAAGAGCATCTATTTGCTCTACCAACTCCAAGTCCGTGACCAAAAGAAATGGACTTGCCCCGACAACTTGTTCGATAGTTACACCGACTTGAGCGGTAGTTTGGATTCTATCCCTGCACGCACGAATTTATACACCATTTTGCCTGTATTCTGTCCGGAGAACGACGGTACAACCGAAAAATATTTATTACTGTCCGGTAAAACTTATTTCCTTTCGGTCAGCATAGGGGCAAAAAACGGCTGGTTCTTTTGGTAGAATCAGCCGCTCGTTGTAATTTTGT
>CAVGOI010000064.1:0-6926 GCA_963630875.1 Mycobacteriaceae bacterium
AACGCTATTCGAGCGGTATGACAGTGCGGCTCGGGTTTGCCGTCGCCGCCCATCTCGACCCCGAGATTTTGGTAGTGGACGAGGTATTAGCCGTAGGCGACGCCGAATTCCAAAAGAAAGCCATCGGCAAGATGAATGATATCTCTAGGGGGGCAGGAAGAACGGTGCTGTTCGTGAGCCATAATATGGAAAGCGTGCAGCGTTTATGTACAAAGGGCGTTCTCTTGAAAAATGGTATGTTAGAATACCAAGGAACCATTAATGATACTATTTCTTTGTATCAAAAGATGTATGTTTTGCAGAACCGTAAGCAATGGCTTAATTCGTCTGGTCGTGAGATAGAAGGTCTTCGTATTAATCGTTTCTCTTTGAATGTAGATGGAAAAATGCTGGATAAAAATATTACCTCAGATGATGAAGTGTATGTGGATATAGATTTCGATTTACTCAAGGAAATTCCAGATATGACGCTTGGAATTTCAGTCTTTGATGAACGGGGACGCTATGTTTTTCGGGCACTGAATATTGATGTAGATGAAGACTTTAATAAAAAACTAAAGGTCGGACATAATTTGATTCGAGCAAAACTTCCAATAAATATACTTCGTTCTGGTTTGTATAATGTCCAGATAGATGCAAGTCGTCATAATGTGAACTGGCTCTATGATCCGTATAATGAAACAGAGAGTACATTGACATTTATCGTGGATAAGACCAAGGGTTTCTCTAAAATGTATTCTACTGCGGCTATTGTCGCTCCAAAAATAGTATGGGAGGTGATGTAAGAAGAAGCATATTGTTTGTACCAGCGTGGTATCCCTGCTCTTTTTTTGAGGAGCAGCAGTGTGTGTATGCAAATGAATATGATATTTACAACATAGTTGGTAGCTGCTTATGGCTCTCGAAAAGGAAACAATTAGGGAGATTGATAGAATTGAAGGGGATTGCTAAAGTGAAAACCTCAATTCAAGGTAGTTTTTGTAGGGTTGATATTATCTGTCCTAAATACCAATTTGCGAGGTATACAGAAAAAGTGATAAGAATGGTGGCAGATAAAGTGGGGAAGGCTATAATGTCGTTAGTTAATGGACAGTTGCCAGAATATGTATATATTCAATCTATATCGGATTTGGCTATTTTTGTAGTAGACTGGGCGAAACATAATGGTATAAAAGTTATTCTTGCAGAACATCTTTTATATGTGCGCCACTCTATTAACTATATATCATACAGAAAAGAGCAATTGTATAGTTTGGCAGATAAGGTGTTTTGTGTTAGCAACTATCTGTACAGAAATCTATTAACAAGTGGTTTCTGTATGAAATCAGTATCGGTCGTAGGTAATTTGGTAAGCGAATGCGGAATACCTATGGATTGGGAGGAAGTAGAAAATAAAGGTCGTATTATGTTTGTCGCCGGGCATTTTGCAGACAAAGATATGCTTACTTTTTTTGCTGTTGCAGAGCGTTTGCAATCACAATCTATAGCTATAGATGTTTTTGGCTTGATAGGCAATGAAATGATAGATGGTAAATCATTGAATGAATATGTTGGAAATAATGTAACCTTTATGGGGCAACTTCCACATGATGAATTATTGAAACAATATAGTACATATACATTGTTACTATCTACAAGTATTTCAGAAACATTTGGATTGTCTGTCGCAGAAGCAATAGCACATGGGATACCAGTAGTTTGCACAGATAGCGGTGGCGTAAGGGATTTTGTGAATGAAGAGAATGGCGTAGTTGTTCCAATCAAAGACATAGATGCGTTGGTAACAACAATAGGAAAAGTAATATCAGCGAATTATGACCGCAAATATATTTCTCAGCAAATAATAGATAAATATGGGTATGAGCAATTCAAAAAGAATGTATTTTTGAAATCTGCTTTTTAATTGGTATGATAAGGTTGTCTATTATAGTGCCATTTTTCAATGTAGAAAAATACATAGAACAATGCATCCGCTCGCTGTATGAACAAGATATTCCGTGTACTGAATATGAGGTTATTTGTGTAGATGATTGCAGTACGGATAATAGCTTTTTTGTTATTCAAAAATTGCAAAAGGAATTTAAGACACTACGACTAATTCATTTGCAGCAAAATATAAAGCAAGGAGGTGCGCGTAATGTTGGACTCAAATGTGCTCATGGAGAGTATGTTTGGTTCGTGGATTCAGATGATTATATATTATCCAGTATCTTAGGAACATTACTGCACGCACTTTATTCTGAACAACTAACGGCATTGCATTTCGATTATTTGATTGATATAGGTGGAATACAGAAATTGGGTGCCAAACACCTTTCAACAGGATGTTACAAAGGAAATGATTTGTTTTTTTTGCCCTCATTTGTTTGGTGGCAAGATTTTATATCTCCATGGCAAACTATTGTCAGACGAGAATTCTTATTGCGGCATTTTCTCTATTTTCAAGAAGGAGTTCAATATGAGGATACAGACTATTCAATCAAATTATATGCATTATTGGATAAGGTAAGACATATAGATTTGCAGCCATATGTATATCGTATGAACAATAACTCTATAACGCGAAGAAAATATGGCTTTGAACATATAAAATATTGGGTATTACTAAGTATCCGATTGCATAAAATAAAACAACATTTCTATGATAGCGGATACGATTTGCGTTTCCAGTCAACAATAATATCATTGATCAATGATAGCCTTTCTCGCTCTGTTGATGTGTACAAAGAGCTTACTGCAACTGAACAATGTGAGATACTTAGATTGCTAAAAAAAGAAAGAGCGTTTTTTTTATTACGCTATCTATCTATAAAGCAGAGTCTCAAGATAGTATGGAATACTATCACTATTAGAACAACGACTTTGAATTAATTAATGCGTATTCTTTTTGTAACACATTATTCGGGGTTTTATGGAGCCAATAAGTCGATGTTGGCACTGATTAACTTGTTGCGTGGACGGTATAATGTTCAAGCTATGGTGCTGCTGCCGCAGAATGGCGTGATGTGCGAGAAATTGAAACAAAATGATATTCCATATTGGGTATCTCACTATTACTGGTGGGTAAATGATAACCACGGATTATTCCAGAAATTACTCAATAAGCGTAAGCAACTGCTCAATGCGGTCCACCTAGACAGAATAGTGAAAATGTTGGGAGATAACCATTTTGATATGGTTTATTCTAACTCTATCACTATAGACATTGGGATGTTTATTGCTGAGCGTTTACATGTACCCCATATTTGGCATTTCCGTGAAAGTTTGGTGCAATTTAATCTATCTCTATCTCTATCTCTATCTCTATCTCTATTACATCGCCCTGTCAATAAGGCATACATACTAATCTCGCAGTATATGATGGACTATTATAGCCCCTATCTGCCGACAGAGAGGATGAACTGTATCTATAATGGTGTATCCTTGCCGGTGGGAGTACATAGACTGCTGCCGAATAGGCTCGAGAAACGATTGAAGGTAGTTTGTGTTGGGGTTCTTTGTGAGCAGAAGAACCAACTCGAACTATTGCGTGCACAGGCTATCTTATACGAACGAGGAATATTGATAGAAACCTATTTCATAGGTTCGCCGAAAGCCGATTACTTGCAGCAAATGGAGCAGTTTATTACGCAAAAAAAGTTTTCGGCTTATGCGCATGTTGTCGGGCACACAGATGATGTATATGCGGCACTACAGGATATGAATGTAGGGGTGATTTGTGCACATGATGAAGCGTTTGGGCGGGTTACCATTGAAGAAATGTTGATGAAAATACCTGTCGTGGTAAGTCGATCCGGTGCAAATGCTGAATTGATGCGGGATGGAATAGATGGTATGATTTATCCTCTTGGCGATATAGAGGCATTGGCAGATGCATTGCAGTATTATACAGAACATCCAGAATGTCTTGAACTTCACGGAAATAATGCATACGAATATGCTGTAGAGTGTTTCTCTGCAGAACGGAATGCGGAACTGATTTATCAACTCATTACACATATCAAATAGACAATTTATATATGTGCGGAATTTCATCGGTATATCGTTATACCCGAACGACAGAACAAGATGTGCAGCGCATCAAAGCCATGAATAATTCCATGCGCTATCGTGGCCCTGATGACGAAGGCGTGTGGCAAGACGAACAGTATGTGGCAGGGCAAGTGCGACTCTCGATCATAGGAATAGAAAAAGGAAAACAACCTTTGTTCAACGAGGATAAAACACTGGTATTGATTTGTAATGGCGAGATATACAATTATATCGAACTCAAACAACAACTCATTGCCAGAGGACATCGGTTTATGTCTGAGAGTGATTCGGAAACCATAATTCATCTCTATGAGGAATATGGTACGCAGTGCTTGCAGCATATTCGGGGAATGTTCGCTTTCTGCTTGTATAATACAAAAACGAAAGAGGTCTTTGCCGCACGAGATAGAGTAGGTGAAAAGACATTGTATTATGCAGAAATCCCTTGTGGTGTTGTCTTTTCAACCGAATTGAAGGCCATACTGCAACAATACATAGAGCAACCACAATTAGATATACAACAATTGGTCTCTCCGATTCGCTATACAGGACCGATTGACAATGAAAAAACATATATTCAGCAAATTAAGCGTTTGGGGAATGGTGAATATCTACTGGTAAATGCAAACGGATGTCGGCGTTATCAGTATTGGGACAGGCATATATTTCGTAACCATGTGTTATCGGATATTTCATTCGAAGAGGCTAAGCAAAAAACGGAACAACTACTACGCGAATCGGTAGAGTTGTGCTTGCGCAGTGATGTACCTGTTGCTGTTATGTTGAGTGGTGGTATAGATTCCAGTCTGGTTGCCAAATTTGCAAAAGATAGCGGACACGAAGTACATACGATTACTGCCGGCTATAAGGGGACTTTTGACTGCGATGAGCGAAGTGTTGCTAAGCAATTCGCAAAAGAACAAGGATTCATCTACCATGAAATAGAATTAGACGAATCGGATTTTAATAATTGCTTTGAAGAATTTACGCAGTATATAGATGAGCCTATTACAGATGCAGCGGCACTTGCTCAATGGGCACTCTACAAAAAAGTGCGGGCTCTCGGATTTAAGGTGCTATTAGGAGGAATGGGGGGCGATGAGATTTTCTACGGATATCCATATTGGAACCAACTCGGAGAGTCTTATGCCATTCGCCGTTATCATGAATCGCTATTCCCGCTAAAAAAACACAAACAAAAATATATTCGTTTTTTGGCGCATAATTGGCGTAAGATACTCTCTGCTAATCATCCATACGAGATAAATGACAAGTCGTTGTGTTATTGGATGCGAAACGACTACTATCGTTTTGCTCAAGATGCGGTTTGTTCTTATGGTAACGAAACCTACTCTGTAAAAGACATAAATCTCAATATGCCATTCCCCAATGTGTCATTAGGTCAGGAATTAGATGGCGTATATGATTTTCAGATAGATAACATAATGACACGAGCATATCTTTATCTATCAGACCGAGAGGGAATGGGAAATTCGTTGGAGATCCGTAGCCCGTTGATAGATTATAAATTGATAGAGTTTGTATCTTCGTTGCCATTGGAAATGAAATACAAACATGGTGTACCGAAATATTTCTTGAAAGAGGTATTGCGCGGGATAATCCCTGATTATATTCTCTTTGCACGCAAGCGTGGTTTTACGCCACCTACTTCTTTTGTACAAGATGTGGTGAATCGTTATCAGTACAAGTTTTTCACTTCATCCTATAAATTCTATAATTCGGTCTTGGCAGATCGTGTTTGTTCATTGCTTCTAAAATAATTACTATGTCGCTCGCCCCCATTGCACTTTTTGTATATAATCGTCCGGAACATACCCGCAAGACATTGCAGGCACTGCAACAAAACAAACTCGCTAGTGAGAGTGTGTTGCATATCTATGCCGATGGACTAAAAGAAAATGCCACAGAAGAGATAAAACGGCGTGTAACTGAAGTGCGAAAACTAATTCGTTCGCAACAATGGTGTGGTGAAGTAGTAATTCACGAATCGGAGCAAAACAAAGGGCTGTATCAGTCTGTGCGGTGGGGTGTTATGGAGATAGTAGAAAAATACGGCAAGGTGATAGTTATGGAGGATGACTTGCAGACATCACCTGCCTTTCTGTCGTATATGAATCGAGCGTTGGATTTTTACGAAAAGTATAAATCGGTGTTCTCTATTAGCGGATATAATTATCCGGCAGGACAAATGCATATTCCGGAGGATTATGGTTATGATACCTATGTGTCTCTACGAAATTCCTCATGGGGATGGGCCACATGGGCAGACCGCTGGCAACAAATAGATTGGGATGTGAATGTGTATGAGCAGATTAAGCGTACACCGGCTATTAAGATGGCATTAAACCGTATGGGAGATGATGAATTCGAAATGCTCCGGCAGCGAATGGAAGGAGAATTGAATATATGGTCTATTCAGTTTACAATAGCTCATTTTGTCCAGCATGCTGTGGCGATTTATCCTGTTCACTCGTATGTACACAATATAGGTAATGATGGTTCGGGAGAAAATTGCGGCGTTATGCATACATTGGACAACCCAGTACTATCAACTAATGAGTTTCCAAAGTTTGTCGATGTGCTGTATGAAGATAGTCGTATTATAAATGCATTCTATAATGTGCATTGCCGACTGCAGCGTCCATTGTGGCAGAAGGTGGTTAATACCCTGTATAGAGTATTCGGGAAACAAGTCCCATTTGTTATAAAGAGAAAAATATATGAGTAAGGAGCGATATATTGTCATCGACAGAAAAACGGTATCGCGCGTATGTAATTTTGCATATATTTCCAAAAAGCAGTAATTTTGCAATATCCATGCTTACAATATACTCGCAATTTTACGATAAAACTCGATAGCGATTATGAACAAC
>CAVGOI010000065.1:0-6880 GCA_963630875.1 Mycobacteriaceae bacterium
ACCTGCCTGCCCTTGCACGCGCCCAATGCCATCATCGCGCCAAACAGCACCACTATCACCTTATGCCAACTGCTAATTCCCATTATTCTATCTCTTCACGCTGATAAACCCGCACCCAATCCACATACATGATGCGCTGCTGACCAAATATAGTGTCGTCTACCGTACCACCCATATTGCCGCCCACGGCCATATTGAAGATGATGAAATGCGCCTTATTGAACGGCCAAGCACGTTCGTTATCAATATCGCTTTCCCACGAAGTGGCATAGACCACACCATCGACCGTGAAGCGAATACAGTCCTTACCATTCTCCTCCTCTTGGCACCACTCCACTCCGTAGGTATGGAAACTGCCCGCCAACGATTGGTCGAAGAAATGCGTACTCGACCAGTTGTTGCCACGCGTGCCGTTTTTGAGCGGAGTATGCAGGGCAAACGATGCACGCGTGGGCTGCGAACCGATATGCTCGATGATATCGATCTCGCCACACGCCGGCCAAGAACCCTTATTGCCCATCATCCAGAAAGCCGGCCAAGTACCTTGCCCACCGGGGAAATTGATGCGCGCCTCTATCTTGCCGTAGGTAAAAGTCTTCTTGTCTTTCGAGAGAATACGCGCCGAGGTATAATTGCGGTTCTCGTAATCCTCCTTGCGTGCCTCAATCTCGAGGCAACCATTCTGCACACGGATGTTCTCGGTGCGGGTGGTATAATACTGCAACTCGTTGTTGCCCCAACCACCGCCACCGATATTGTAGCCCCACACACTCTCATCGAGAGCAGTGCCGTTGAACTCATCCGACCACACCAACTTGTAGTCGCCCCAATGGTGCGCTACTGCCACGGTAGCAGTATGGCTCTCAACAGGAGTTGATAAGGTGATGGTAGCATTACCCGGAGCGATGGCCGTAACCATACCGGACTGATCCACCCGTGCCACACTCTCATCGGAAGACGACCAAGTGAGTTCCAAATCGTAGGTGTTGCCATACGAAAACTGATAGGTATCACCCTTATTCAGGCTGACAAGAGCCGGCGTGATGCGCAACGATGAGCCATCGGTAGCCGTAACAAACACCTCGCAGGTGGCTGTAGCAGAACCTTTCTTGACCGTAATAACCGCCTTGCCGATAGCCTTAGCCGTGACCGTGCCATAGAAAACCGTCGCCACCGAATCGTTGGAAGAAGTCCATTCTACATCGGAAGCATCACCCGAAAGCGTAATGGTCTGAATATCACCCGGAACCATTTGGAGCATATTGGGCGTAAGCACGAGGCTTACCTTATCGGTGCAAGCCGCGAGAAAAAGGGAGCAGAGCAAGAAAAGCGTGGTCAGTTGGCGCGTCATAAGAGTCTGTTTTATGGTAAAAAGATTTTTATTAGAGCCATAAGGAGGATATCAGCCTCCTTATAGCAAAGAGATAGTTCGCTACGAACAAAAATTATTTCTTGTAGAAATAAATGGCATCCATATTGAGCTGAGCTCCTGGAACGCCTTCTGTCAAGATTACAAATACATTGACACCGGCAACGCAAGTAGTCGAAGCCAGGGCAGTAGCATATTTCGACATCGGGATATCGAACTCATGCCAACTACCGTCACGCGTGAAATCGGAATAGACTGCGCCATCATACACTGATTTTGAACCCAACACGAACTTGGTGGTCTCTGAACCAAAGATATAGAAGCAGTGGCTGTACTTGTCGGTCGACTTGATAGCCAGGTGCAGATAGTAGTCATCGGGATTGGCAACGATAGCCGCGCGCAACGCCTCTGCAGCCTGCCAACCCGTACCGTTCGCTGTTAAGCAGATGCCACAACCGGACCATCCCTTTTCAGGAGCCACTGTCATTGCAGTGAAACCTTCTGTATTACCATAGAAATTCATACCTGTCGGATTGGTGTTTGCTTCATAAGTTGCATCCCAGACATAGAGGAATTGGTCTACATCGTTGGGCGCAAATGAAGCCACGATTTTTGACTTAACCGTTTCTGCGGTGGTTGCATCGAGTATAACAGACCAGATTTGGCTGCCCTTTACCTCTTTGGTATCACCACCATCGCCACCATTGGCGGTAACCTTAACAACACAGGTCTTGGTCACACCGTTAGCCGTAGCCGAGATAATAGCCGTACCCTCTTTCACTGCGGTTACCAGACCTTTATTGTCCACCGTAGCCACCTCTTCTGCGGAGGATTCCCATGCCTCAACCGTTACATTTGCCACCAACTGATGGGTCTCGCCCACTTTCATACTTACGGATGTCTCCGTCAGTTCCAATTTGTCGCCTGTTTTCTTCTCGCAAGCACTAAAGCCTACCAATGCCAATGCTGCCATAGCAGCCGCAAAAATTTTGTTTGTTTTCATACAATCATCTATTAAATGGTTAATATTGTTATACTTTTGTTCTCTTTCTCACTCGTTTCTTCCTCCTGTCAAATAGCAAGGGATAAGCAACCCATAAGCAAGGGATACGCTACCTTTATGCCGCTCTTCCCATATAATAAAGTTAATGGTTAATTCGTGGTTGTTTACATGTTCTTTTATAATTAACGGTTCATTAACGGCAATTAACGGAGGTTTTAATGGTCCTGCATGGTCTTTTAATGGGCTTTAACGGAGCCCAAACGGATCCCGCGGAATTAGTACCCGGGGTTTTGTTCCATGGTTGTCGGATTGAGTTGTATCTCCTCCTGCGGTATCGGGAATATCTCGTGCTTACCTTTCACAAACGCCTGCAGATGCGACTGCGCCTCTGCCGATTCGGTCTTCGCATAAGCGTCCATGTGTTCTTTCAAGCCTTTGCCGTCCACGCCTTGCCAACGCACAAGGTCAAACCAACGGTGTCCCTCCATTGCCAGTTCCACGCGGCGTTCATGGCGCAATGCCTGCTCCACAGTCGGCGAGGCTATCTCTGTACCGTTCACACGGATGCTGTATGTGCCAACCTCACCCAAGCCTGCACGCTCGCGCACCTTGTTGATACAGGTCTTTGCGGTTGCCTCATCGCCTGTACCCAAACAGGCTTCGGCATACATAAGGAGTACATCGGCATAGCGTATCTGCTTGTTGTTGAGCGGACCGCGACTGGCGTGCAATCCCCATTTCCCGAAACCGCCGCCGTCTGCCTTTGCCGTGTCGCGGTACATAGCGTATTTGTTGTTCAGGTACCGCGAGCCCAAGTATATCTCTGCCGCAGGGGTTTCCATCAGCGAATCAGCAGGGTTTAATATCGCCACATCGCGGCGTACGCTGTCTGCCTGCTCAAACTCGTCGTAGAGGTTTTGCGTGGGCTTGTTAAAACCCCATCCGCCACCTATCAGCGAAGAACGCGAGCGTACCAATATCTGCGTAAACGAACCCGAGGTAAAGCCGAAGCCCTCGCCGTAATCCCCCCACGGTGTTTCTGCGTATTGTATCTCAAACACCGATTCTTGTCCGTTCTCACCCGCCACGGTGAAATTATCCACATATCGGGGACACAAGGTGTATTCCCCTGACGATATAATCGAGTCGCCCCACAACTTGGCGTCTGCATAGCAATCGGCTTGCGACTTGCTTACCTGCTTGCTCCAATACGGCGAAGCCATATACAGGTTGGTCTTCAGCAGCATCGCCTGCGCCGCACCTTTCGTAGCACGACCCAAATCGGCATCACCCAATCGGCTGCGTACCCACAAGTACTTGTTTGCCATAGCCAGGTCCGAAAGAATTTGCATATATACGGCATCCACCGACGCACGCGGCTGCCCCCATTTGGCGGCATCGTCCATCACCTCCGTCACCAGAGGCACACCCGCATAGATACGTACCAGACGGAAATAGTAGTAGGCGCGCAGATAGTACGCCTCGCCTAACAGACGCTCTTTCATACTTGCCGTAAACTCTTTGTCTATCCCCTCCTCCATGTTCGAGATGTATTGGATAGCCAAGTTGCAACGCCCGATACCGATATACTGGGCGCGGTAGAAATCCAGCAGCAGCGTATTCTGCGATGTGGTGCGCCAGTTCTCCATATCGTAAGCGTCTGCCATGTCGGAGGTGCTACCACCACCCTTCAGGGCATCGTCGGACACGATATCACCGATAAACCACTCCGAGCAGTAGGTCTTGTTGTATTCCCACATCAGTGGCACATAGCAGCCGTTCACATTCGCCGTCGCTGCCGCAGTCGAGGTGAAATAATCCTCCAAGCGTGTCGTACCCGGCTCTATCTCGGTCAAGTAGTCTTTGCACCCCGTCAGCAGTGTGCTGCAAACCGTCAGTGCCAACACGATATAATGTATCTTTTTCATAAGTAGAATCTCCCTAATCTATATAATTCATCATTCGTAATTCTTCATTCAAAATTAGAAAGAGGCATTCAGTCCGAAGGTAAAAGTCCGGCTCTGCGGATAGTTACCGTAGTCCACACCGCTGCCGACTTCGGGGTCATAGCCCGAGTATTTGGTTAGGGTGAAGAGGTTGCTGGCTGTCACATAGAAGCGCAAGCGGTTGCAATAGAACTTTTGGGTAATGTTCTTGGGCAGTGTATAACCGATCTGTATGTTCTTCAACCGGAAATAACTGCCGTCCTCCAGGAAACGCGTGGAGTTTTCGGTGTTGGTCGGACTGCCCAGCGGGTTAGGAATAGTACCGTTCCTATTCTCCATTTCCATCCAGTTTACTCCTTGGTTAATCAGCGCATCACGCACCACATCCGTATAGCCTACCCACACCTCGTCTTCCATATAACTTGCCAAAGCGTTGCTACTGCCGTCGCCTTCCAATCGTTCACGGAGCGCATTGTATATCTTGTTGCCCCATACGCCTTGGAAGAACAACTGCACATCCACGCCATAGAACTCGGCACCCAAATTAAGACCGTAGGTCAATTTCGGGAATGGGTTGCCGATATTCTTCTTGTCGTTCTCGTCCAACTTGCCGTCCCCGTTCAAGTCTTTGTAGCGGGCGTCCCCCGCATGCACACCGATCGTCTCCTTGGTATAGGAGTACAACTGCTGCAAGGCTTCCTCGTCGGATTGGTAAACGCCCTCGTATTCATAACCCCAGAATGCGTTGAGCGGCATACCGACATCGGTTTTGGTGCGGTCGCCCCACAGCGGGGAACCGCCGTTTACTGCCGTAAGTTCGTTGTGAATATAACTGACATTGCCGCCGATGTTGTAATGTACTTTCCCCACTTGGTTCTCATGGTTGAGCGTGAGTTCCACACCTTGGTTGCGGATATTGCCGACATTGCGCACCATCGAATAGCGGTTGCCCACATGTGCCGGAGCATTCACATAGAGGAGCGCGTCCTTGGTATCGCGCAAGAAATAGTCCACCGTACCGCTTAATTTGCCGTTCCAGAAAGCAAAGTCCACACCGGCGTCCCACTGCTGGTTGGTTTCCCACTTGCCGTGGGTGTCCACCAAGGTCAGTACGGCTGCACCATTGGTCATGGTCTGTGCGGTACCCAACGGGTAACCGTAGAACACCTTGTCGGATGAACCCATCGTAGCCACAAACGACCCCGAGGGAATGCCGTCGTTACCTACCTGCCCGAAGCCGGCACGCAGTTTCAGGTTGTCGAGCCACTCCACCTCTTTCAGCCAACTCTCCTCGCTCATACGCCACGCCAACGCTACCGACGGGAAGTAACCCCATGGGTCTTTGCTGAAGCGGGAGGACGCGTCAGCACGGAAGTTGGCGGTAATCATATAGCGGTCGTTGTAGGAATAGAATACGCGCCCGAGGAACGAGAGGCGGCGAATGCGCGATACACTATCCGATGCCTCTGTTTGGTCTTGTGTCGCATTGTTCAAATACCAGTTGCTGGGGATAGGGTTCAGGATTTCGGCACCCGAACCGCCGATACTATAGGTGTTGTACTCCTGCCAGGTCTGCCCGACCATCACGGAGAAATTATGTTTCCCTATCTTCTTGGCATACGTGGCGGTGGTCTCTTCTTGCAAGGAGCAATAGCGTCCCATGGAGGACGAAATAAAGTTCTTCTCCGAGTAGTTGTACGAAGTATAGGTGTTCGGATAGGTAAAACTGCGGGTGCGGTTGAGGGTGTAGTCCACCGAGAAACTCGGGCGTATCGTCAGTCCGTCCACCGGCTTTATCTCCAAATAGATATCCCCGACCATACGCTCGTTTTTGTTCGACGGTTCCGAATTGTATGCCATTTGGTAGGGATTGGTCACATTCTTGAAGTTAGACCCTGCCGCATAGTGTCCCGACAGGTCTTCGCCGTTCACATTGACGCTCCCCTCGGGGTAGTAAACGGGATCCCAAGGCGCCATCGCGAGAGCGGCGGAGATGATGGACGCCCCTGCCGATGAACTATTGTTCATGGCATTGCGTCCGGAACTGACCATAAACGACAGATGCTCACCCACCGTCAGCCATTTGCGGATGGCATAGTCCGAATTCAGGCGAATGGTAAAGCGGTTGTAGTTGCTGCCGATGATAGTACCGTCTTGGGAGAAATACGAGGACGAGAACGCATAATGCCCCTTGTCGTTGCCTCCGTCGATACTTAAGTTGTAGTTTTGCATAAAGGCATTCTTGTGGAACACCTCGTCTTGCCAGTCCGTTTCTTGATTCGCGTAATCGAACTCTGTGGGGTAATAGACAGCCTTGCCCAACTTGTAGTCTTGGAGCCATGCAGCAAAACCATTCTGATTGTAATAGGCTATCTCTTCCGCGCCGTTACGCATAGCACCTATTGCCAATTCCGTAGCGGCATGATCTTTTGCACCTAACAAGTCTAACTTCTTCCAACGGTTTTGGAAGCCCCAATAGGCATCGAAGGTGATGTTGGGCTTTGCACTATAGTTTCCATTTAGAAACGCAATTTTTTAGTACATCAAAACCCTCTCTATCCT
>CAVGOI010000066.1:0-6518 GCA_963630875.1 Mycobacteriaceae bacterium
GGGTCGCAAACAGCGTGTCCGCTATGCACTTGCTGCGTATGATATCCGTGCGAGTCATATTTGCTGTTCGAGTTCGTGTAGGAATGTTTGCGCCTCTTGGATAGACATACCCTTGCTGGCGGATATTTCTATGGCTTTGCCATCGTTGCCGGTGAGTTCTACATAGTTGGATGACAACTTTTTCCGTTCTTCCGGCGTGGCGATGAGTTTGTACAATGCAATTTGCTCGCTGGGGTTATTGGATTCCCGCCACCGTTTGCGTATCTCGTGCTTGGTGGAGAGTTTGTTCTTTTCGAGTTTCTGTTTTATATTGTTCAGTTTGTCCGAATCGGGCGGAAAGAAATTGTAGAATGTAGTACGGGATATGCCGATCCATGCAACCAAGTCGTCAACGAAGAAGAAATGGTACTTCTCGGCGTCCTGTAAAGCCTGTTCGTATATCTTTTTTTTGTTGTACATCGTTTTTTATTTTGTGGTTTCCAAAATTTGCCGTACCTTTGCAGTCGCAGGATGCGCGGGTCTGGAGAGGGGTACCACCCGCTTGATCAGGAGGTGTGTTCCTCTGCTACCCCGGTGCATACTCGAACTGCCGCGTATGCGTTTTTTTTATGTACCATGCTTGTGCACATGTACTCGTCCGCTTTTCCCGATTACGATAATCCGCTCAAATCGGTATTTGTTGAAACGCTCATACTCTCTTATCCCTGTTTCTATATCTCTGCGACGGAACAGACCATTCCTGTCATAAATAACCGCCACTTGAATGCCCGGTTTGTACTTGGCGTGTTCTAATGCTTTCACTACCACTCTCGCTCCTCCTTTGGTCGGTGTCCGTTGTTCGAATGAGGCTCGGAACAGCCGACCATCTTCCACTCGTATTTGTCCTGCTTCGTCAGTCAGCGTTACCTTATACCCCTTGCGTGCCAAAATCTGCGCTGCTTCCGTCTCTTCGCTGCCATGCCGTTTGGGGCTTTTCTCCACTGCTACCCATCCCGTTCCGCCCGGTGCCATTTCGACAGATGAATAGGCTCCGCTCAGTCGCATGGCGGTTACCTCTTTCAGGCGGTTGTCGTAAGCAACACTGCCGCTCGAAACATTTCGTACACCTCCCGATGCTTTACTCATCGTCTTTTGCCGCTTTGACTTGTGCCATATACTGTGAGCAATATATCAAACCCTTTTCTTCGCAGATACGCTGTACCTCTTGACCTCCTCCGTAAACAAGCATACTCGGCTTATCCTTGCCGCTAATCCGGCGTGCAATGGCTATTTCTGCCGACAAATCCGCTACTCTGTCTGCATAGCCTCGTGTGCAGAAAGCATTGTAACCGGCGGGAATGCCGAGAAGATTGTAATCGTAGAACTTCTTCGATACATTCAAATCCACCCATATCGTAATCCCCTGCTCTTGCAACCATCGGGACAACCAACGCTTCTTGTAGATGAGATACAACCCGTACGCAATAGGGGTGGTGTCAAACAGCGAGAAGTTCGGCTCTACAACAGACTGGCAACCGCTTGCAATGATTTTCGCAGGGTCTTTCCATATTGCGTCGAATCGGTAATCGTCCACATAGAAATGGTAGGTTCCGATGACTTTCTTCAGCCGTGTGTTCACTCCCCACGCTTGGAATGGCATCAGTAGTCCCGATTCGGGCTGTTTGTCCAACCGCAGGCAAGGTATCTCATAGACATTGTCGGACGGGTAGATGACATCCGGTACGCTCATCATTTCGTCTTGGTCGCTTTCGTGTATATCTTTTTGCAGTCCTTCTTCCGGCATTGCAGCCCATTCCGTCGGAATAATGTTGGCGTCTGCCACTTCCATTTCTCCCCACTCGGATGACAACATATCAAAGTTCCAATCACCATACGAAGAGTTGTCTTTGAGAGCGTAACGCCGCAGTTTGTCTGCCGTGGTCTGCTCTGGCAGGATGATGGCAGGTATAGTGGTATGTTTCAACTGCTTGCACGCTTTCAGACGCATATTCCCTCCTATCACCACATATTTGCCCGCAAGCGGATAGACCAACAAGGGCTTCATCGAAAGCAACTCCGGGTCGTCCTCGACAGACTTCTTCAGTTTGTCGAAAGCAGTCCGCTTAATATCACGAGGATTGGCGGGCACTCCCTCTATCTGTCCCTCGTTGGGGACAAGGTCGTGCAACCCTATATCCACTATTTCTATGCCTTTGTTGTTCATTGTCCTGTTTCTTTTCTCTTTGTGCTTATCGAGATAATTGCATAAAAACAACCACCTCCCTTTGTAAGAGAGGTGATTGCAAAAAAAGTTTCCGACGCTTTCTGTGGCTACTCGGCTATGGCTATGGCGACTTCCGCCTTGGCTTTGCGGAGGGCTGCCACCGTTTCCGAGGTGTTGAAGTTATGGACTTGCAGTTCGTTGATGAAACGCAAGCCTTTCTGCGTCCACACCATGTAGATACTGGTGCCAATCTCGCCGTTGGAGCGTGTGTAGGTGTTGGTGCGCGTCTTGTGCAGCCCCCATTGGCAGAACGGCACACGGAGCATTATCTGTCCGCTCTGGCGGTAGATGATACCCGCTTTCTGCAGTCTGTCGGTCAGCGCATAGACGCTCAACCCTATGGCGTTGGCTGCCTGCGTCATCGTCAGCGTGTTGGTGGACATCAGCGTCTCGTCGTAGTAGGAAACTTTCGGGGCGGCGGCTTGCAGTTCTTTGTGCTGCTCCTGTATCTGCTGTTCCTGACGCTCGATGGTCATCGTCTGCTCTTGCAGCCGCTTCTGCTGACGCTCGAGGGTGCTTTGCGCCACTACCAACGCACGTGCCATTATCTCCTCGGGGGTGTCGTCGTGCTTGGCGGCGATGTAGCCGCCTGTCTTGCGAATAGAGGGGAGTACCTCCGAGGTGACCCACTTGCGGAATGACTTCGCTTCCTTTTTACGGCTGTCGAATATGGCATCGTAGAGACCGTCCTCGTTGACGAAGTTAAGTTGTTGAATGCCACCTATTGTTGAAAGGGGGTAATTTGAAATGACCCCCTCTGGAAGTCTTTGCCCCACGCCCTTGGCAGAAAGCCCTAACACCTTGCACACATCCGCGAGGCAGAATCTCGGTTCGCCGTCTTCGGCAATGATAGTGCGAATGTCTCCGAACTGACTATTGGAGAACACTTGGATTTCGTTCGTCGTCATGTTATGCCTCCTTCCGTATGAGTTTGTTAATCATTACCTCGTCAATGACGCGCTGCAACCAGCCGTCATCCGCATAATCCTTTTCCGCAAGATAACGCGCGAATACCACGCTGCGTATCTGCTCCAACTTCATGCGTGCGGCACAGGCAGCAACGCTCTCTTTCGTACATTTCTTGCTTAAGGCGGGAAGACCCTCCTTGTTGTCCCAAAGCACCACAGGCGTATAAACGCGGCTCTTGGCACGCTGGGCACAACGGTCGTTGTCGTAGAAACGAACCAGCACTTCCGACATTCCCATCGACACACGCGACGACAGGCGATACTGAATACTTGCCATCATCACTCCTCCTTCCTTTCGTTTCCGGTTGCCCCGTAGGGAATGGTTATCGTGAATACGGCTGCCTCGTCGCCGCAACAGTCGAAATGGACTATCGCCTGCGTGGTGTCGAGGTTCTTGCTGGAATAGTCGTTGAGGAAACCGCCAAAGTGGTGCTGCAGTCTGTAGCACGCCTGCTTGATGGCTTTCTTCGGGTTCTGGTTGCGGAGTATCTCGCAGCGTATCTTTTCCAGTTCGATGTTGCCGCCGTGATACTCTTTTGCCAATGTCTCCAATTGGATAGAAAGTTCGCGTTGCTGTTCTACTATCTCGTTGCGAGTAGCGGTATAGTTCGCTTTGCGTGCTGCAAATACTTTCTCAAATTCTTCACTTGTTGTCATAGTCCCGTCCTCCTGTTAGTATGCTACATTCATTGCGTTGTCTTCCAACTTGTTCTCGAGCACACGGACAATCTCCTTGTGGATAGCGTCAATGTGCGGACGGAGACTCTCGTTGTAGTACCTCATGGTGTACTCGTCCGGTCCCTCTTCGGGATTAGCGTCTTCCAATCGGTCGAACACAAGGCGTGCGACATCCATCAGACGGTCTTCGAACCGATAACACTCAATCAACAACTTCGCCGCCTCTTGCACGAGGGGCGGGAACATCTGACGCATCGCCTCTAACTCTTTTGCGCTGCTGTCGCACAGAAAGAGAGGACGCTGCATCTTGGCGTGGTTTGGAACTTGGGTGAACTGTGCGCCTTGCGCACTCTCTAACTCCACTTGGAGTTTGGCATTACATCTTGCTGCCATAATCGTTAATTTTGAACAATAAACAAAAAGCCGCCTTACTACCCGTTGTTCAAACCTTAACGATAGGGTTGGTGCGCTATTACGGCTACACCACGGGGCAAGACGGCATAATGCTTACTATGCTACGGAGCACAAAAAAACCACCTTGTGGGGCGGTATCCTTATACTCCGCCTATCGTTTAAGTTTGAACGCTGCAAAAGTACTGCTTCTTTTTGATACCACCAAATTTTTCCGTGATTTTTATCAAAAAAGTGTGTTTTTTGTTGGATTTCGGGTGATTTGGGAGGTAAAAGCAGCATTTTCTGCTCCATTATGGCGATGTACAACCCCATATTTGGTCTCTCGTAGGTAACTCGTAGGTGACTCGTAGGTGACTCGTGTTTGCTTTAGAGTTCCTATAGCGTTCCTATAGTGTTCCTATAGCAGTTTGCCGTCTTTTTTGCAATTATCTCAACATGTCAAAGAACGCACTGCGCTATCAATAGATAGCAGTTAGTCTGTTTACGCTGCAAAGATACTGCTTTATTTTGTTATCTGCAAATAAAAACTATTATTCCGTGCAGTTGTTGTGAATTTTCTAATCCTTTGCTTGGTCGAGTGTGCTGAAATCGCATTCTATTCCCCGCACCTTGCACCATGCCTTGTAGCAATTTCGTTTGTAGATTCGCCGTTTCTGGCTGTCGTACGGTGTGAAATAATACCATTCTGGGATTGGGTCGTCTGGGCGTGCCTTGACTGAGAAATGACTTACTGTTATTTCCATTGTGTTTGATGTTTATAGTTTCTTTTTGTAGTTCTCGCAGGCAAGAGAGCCGACGACTATCTTGGGGAACGGGTGCAACGCACAGATGATGAGCGTGGGCTTGCCGTAGATAGAGAGGTTCTTGTGTTGCATATCGTAGGTGGCGTGTATGCACTCCTCGCAGGTGTGCTGCTCTGTTGGTGTAAGGGATGCTTGTCTCTTTGTCATAATCAAAACAATGTTAGTTGTTGTACAGCGTTGCAGGCATATTCAATGCACGCTCTTAATCGGTTGCAGGTGTCCCGCTTGCGCTTCGTCATTCTCCCATCTTCCGACCACGAGGTAATCTCATAGCCCTCGCTACTCTCTTGCCGCTTGACCATTCTACGCAATTCATCACACGCTGCCATTAGCGCAGCCTCTCGTGTCGCATATGTACAATACCGCTTCATCAGTGGCGAACAACTGCCACTCTCCCCGCTATCTAATTCTGCATAGTATCCGTTCCCCCACTTGCCGTTAGGTGCTTGTGCAACGGATATGTGGTTAGAATAGTCGCCTGCAACCCCGACATCATCGGCATTGATACACACATCACAATCGTTGAATATATAATCTTTCATACTTGGTTATTGCTTTTTCTTTGTTCATTGCTTCTTATACTTTGGGTTCGTAACTGTTGATGAGTTCTTGGTCAAAGGGTTGCGCTCCCGCTTTGAGTGCGAGGTTGAGCAGCGTGTTGAACATACACTCCGCGTCTGCAGCCATGTTCTTGTTGCTGCCGTTGGTGATGTCGCAGTACATCATCAGCAGTTGAACAAACCTGTTGGCGTTGTAGGTGATGTTGTCGAACACGTCCATGCTGTTGTCATCGCTGCCTACCACTATCTCGTTCATGCGCTCTGCCCAGTACCGCACACTCTGCACACTCTTGAGCAGGTTGGTGAGCGTGTACTTGGCATCTCGCTTGACGTTGTGAATGTTGAGCATGGCACTATCGTGCAGGCATATCTCGGTGGCTGCACACAGCACCACGCCCAACGTGAACAAGTTGCCTCTCTGTTTCTGTGTCATATCAATTCCAATGCTTTAAGTATTGCGGCGTTGAGGGCTTCCTCTCGGGTGTGGAAAAAGCCTGCGTTGTCTTGTAGCCGCTTGAAATCTTCTATCACATACACCCACTTGCCGTTATCGATGTAGTAGTGGGCGAACACCCTTATACCTTTCCCATCCAACCAATCCAACACCTCATGATAAGTTGGAGCAGAATAATGAATTTCTGCCAACTCGCTGTTAGTGATATCATTGTAGTCGTTCGACCATAGGTTACCTTCACTGTCGTACCAGTCTTTATGCTCCTCATTATACCCCTTTTCTTTCAGGGCTTTTGCCGTTTCGTACGGCACGAAAAACTTTGTGTTCATAATAGTTACCAATTATAGCACTCTCCCGTTATGGGTGCGCTTATATTAT
>CAVGOI010000067.1:0-6383 GCA_963630875.1 Mycobacteriaceae bacterium
CGCTCCGGTTGCTTACTTTGTAGGTGTTGTTCTGCTCCCAGAACGCCTGCCATTTCTTCTCAATTTCCGTGAAATTGTAGTCCATATATTTTTGTATAAGTTATTTTACCATATTGCACCCCTACGCATATTGGGTATAAAACATTAATAACCGTATAATTACCCATTAATTGTGGGAGAGGATTTTATTTCATTGAGTATCGTTAGTTTATAATAATTGTTGTGCCTACATTCGCTTGTAGATGGAGCGTGGCAGATGTTTCATGATCCAATGGAGTATAGACCAACGTTTTGTGACTATAGCAACATCTTTTTTCTTAGTAATAGCCGTCATTATTTGGGTTGCAACTTTCTCTACGGGCATCACCCAAAACAACCCCTCTCCTTTTGCCATACGTGTATTGATCAATCCAGGACGGATATCCGTAACCACTATGGGCAGTTGGCTTTTGAAGGCTTTCTTGCGCAACGCCTCCGTATAGTTTATTTGGAACGCCTTGGAGGCAGAATAAGCGGGTGCCATTGGTTCACCCCGAAGACCACCACAAGAACTAATGACAGCCAAATGACCATATTGCTGTTCTTCGAACTTCTTATAGATGAAGTCAGCGAAGAACGTCCAACCAACCACATTGATGTCCAATGTCGGTCGTTCTATGGCAAAATCCAAGTCAGGGTTCAAATCTCCTACTCCCGAACAAAGGATAGCCAAGTCTATTGGAGACGCGAAGACTTGCATAAGGAGAGCCTGTGACCCCTCAAGGTCTGCCACATCACATAGAGCGACTTGGATATTGGGACTCATCTGCGCCAATTCCTGCAACAACGGTTTGCGGCGGGCTACCGCTATAACCTCATTCCCCTGTGAGGCATATCGAATGGATAGTTCTTTCCCGATACCCGAACTTGCTCCTATGATTAGTACTCTCATATCTTAATAGATTAGACTCTTTGGTTTGACTATGTTTATTGTTTATGGATGTAGGTAACTCTTATGCAGGGTTGCCTATCCCTTGCTGTAAGATACAACTTTTTTGTACAAGAAAATGTGTTAGATATTTGAATTTGTTTGACCTAACTTTTCGTATAGTTGGGTTGTTGTGTTGCTATATAAGTATATCCAATTATTGGCCCTCCAATTCTGTCGCCAATGCCTCAATCTCTTGTCGGGCTTGTGTGGCGGAGTGGAAGACAATGCCGTGGATACCGAGTGCCTTTGCGCCCTCAATGTTTGCGGAGTTGTCGTCGAGAAATACGGCTTCGTTGGGCACTACTTGATAGCGTTCGAGCAGTATGTGATATATCTCGGGTGCGGGTTTGATAGTTTTTTCTATGCCCGATAGTACGATGCCGTCCAGTAGGTCGAAAATAGGATATCGTGAGCGCACTTGCCGGAAGGTCTCTGCCGACCAGTTGCTCAACCCGTAGAGGCGATAGCCTTTATGTCGTAGTTCCTCGAGCAGTTCCTGCATACCCTCTATTTGGTTGCCCATCATCTTGTCCCATTCGTCCCAATAGAGGCGTATCTCTTTCTCGTATTTGGGGTGTTCGGCTATTTTCTCGGCAATGCCCTCTGCAAAGGGCTTCCCGGCATCCATCTGTGCATTCCATTCCGGTGTGCAGATGTGGGCAATAAACCAATCCGTTTTCTCCTTATTGCCGAAATACGAGTCGTACAAATAGTGCGGATTCCAATCCACCAGCACACTGCCAAAGTCAAGTATGATAGTTTTCAGCATTGTCGTTAGATGTTATATCGCTCGGGGCTGTTAAAGGCTATACAACATAGTTTTATTGGTTATGTGTGCCAATTGCGCACACATTCTTATGTTAGAGCAAATGTATATATAGTGTTGCCTTCTTAGATCAGTGGGCTAAGTAGTCAAGGATTCCTTTAACTACTTAGCAGAGATGTTATTTCTCTCGTTTATCCCAGCAACCCTTTCACCTGCTTATACACATTCTCTGCCGTAAAACCGAGTTTCTCGTCGAGAACTTTGTATGGTGCCGAGAACCCGAATGAGGACAATCCCCATACGCTGCCGTTCTCGCCTACCAATCCTTCGAGTGTGCAGGGAAGTCCTGCGGTCAGCCCGAAGCGTACTACACCCTTCGGTAATACTTCCTCTTGATATTCTTTGGATTGCTGACGGAATAGTCCCTCGCTCGGAACGCTCACTATCTGCAGGCGAATGCCCTCTTGGCGCAGCTGTTCTGCTCCCGCCATCAGTGTGCTGACCTCGCTACCCGATGCCAATAGAACGGCTTGTGGGTTCTCATCCTTGCTTACGATGTATGCCCCTTTGCGGAAGCCTTCTAAGCAGGTGTTCGGCACGGGCGCAATGTCCTGTCGTGAGAGTATCAATGCAGTAGGCGTGGCGGTGTTCTCTATCGCCAGTCGCCATGCCATAGTTGTCTCCTCGGCGTCTGCGGGACGCAGCACCAACATCGAGGGCTTGCCCGAGTGGTTGTGCAGTTTCTCCATCAGTCGTATCTGTGCTTCTTGCTCTACAGGCTCGTGTGTCGGCCCATCTTCGCCCACACGGAATGCATCGTGGCTCCATACGAATACCACAGGCACTTCCATGAGTGCTGCCAAGCGTACGGCGGGTTTCATATAATCGCTGAACACGAAGAATGTACCGCAGGCAGGAATGATACCTCCGTGCAGCGACATTCCGATACATACACACGCCATAGTCAGTTCGCTTACGCCTGCTTGCAAGAACTGCCCCGTGTAGTCGCCTCGGCGTATGGTATGAGTCTTTTTGAGAAAACCATCTGTCTTGTCCGAGTTGCTCAGGTCGGCAGACGATACAATCATATTG
Source organism: Mycobacteriaceae bacterium (assembly GCA_963630875.1). Classification (GTDB taxonomy): domain Bacteria; phylum Bacteroidota; class Bacteroidia; order Bacteroidales; family Paludibacteraceae; genus Colicola. The sequence continues at coordinate 2,829 of CAVGOI010000067.1, forward strand.
CCCACATGCTCTGCCAGATACGACAGCACAGTTGCCGATGCATTGCGGGTCGCAGCACCTTGTTTTTGTACTATCTCGCTCCAATCGATGCACGGTACTTCGCCGCTCATAAAGGTCTCGTATTCTTTGGCTGCAAGCGGATTCTGCTCTGCCCAAGCATGGTATTCTGCATACTTGCGGTTGGTCAGTTCGCGCAGCGCAATGGCACGCTCGTCGTAGAGTGTCTGCACTTCGGGGAATATGCAGAACGCATTCTCCGGGGCGCCTCCAAGGTGTTTGATAGTCGCCTCGAACGAAGCCCCCGATTTGCTCAGCGGTTGCCCGTGTGTCGAGCATTTGCCTTCCCAGTTCTCTCCGTCAGCCGTTACGCAACCTTTGCCCATTGCCGTATGTCCAATGATAAGGCTCGGACGCTGTTTCTCGCCTTTGGCACGGTGTAATGCCTCTCGTATGGCGTCGGGGTCGTTGCCCGGTATCTCTTGCACAAACCAACCCCATGCCTCGTATTTGGCAGCCACATCCTCGCTCGTTACCTCTTCGCAACCCGTCGAGAGTTGAATGCGGTTCGAGTCGTAGAACATGATGAGGTTGTCCAGTCCGAGGTGTCCTGCCAGGCGTCCAGCGCCTTGCGAAATCTCTTCTTGTATGCCTCCGTCGGAGATAAAGGCGTATATGGTAGGATTATGAACTGCACCATACCGCGCATGGAACCATTTGGCAGCGATGGCGGCACCGACGGCAAAGGTATGTCCTTGCCCAAGCGGTCCCGAAGTATTCTCTATGCCTCGTGCCACACAGCGTTCGGGGTGTCCGGGCGTTACGCTGCCCCATTGACGCAGGTTCTTTAGGTCTTCTATTGTGTATTTGCCTATCAGACACAACTGTGCGTAGAGCATCGGTGCCATGTGTCCCGGGTCGAGAAAGAAGCGGTCGCGTGCTTCCCATTCGGGGTTCTCTGGGTCATATTCGAGAAATTCGGAGTAGAGTACATTGATAAAGTCTGCTCCGCCCATTGCACCACCGGGGTGTCCGCTTTTGGCTTTTTCTACTGCTGCTGCTGCGAGAATGCGGATGTTGTCCGCAGCTCGATTCATAAGTTGTGTGGTATTCATATTGTGTTATACTTTTTTTGCTTTGTATTTGCCGCCGCAAAGTTACGCTTTTTTTATGGTATAGGCAACACCCCCTGCATTTTCTGCAGGGGAAGGTATACGACCGCGGTGTGTGTTCCGCCTGCGGTTCGATGGAATCAGAAAAGAAAATACGCTGTCCCTTACGCCTTGCGCAGGGTGCGCATAGCGTTGAGCGTCGCCAATACGGTTACTCCCACATCGGCAAATACTGCCATCCACAGGTGGGCGATGCCCCACGCTGCCAACAGGAGTACCAGCATCTTTACGCCTATCGAGAACCACACATTCTCACGGGCAATGCATCGGGTGCGCTTGGCAATATGTACCGCCGTGGCGATACGCGAAGGCTTGTCGTCCATCAACACCACATCCGCCGCTTCAATGGCTGCGTCCGAGCCCATTGCTCCCATAGCGATACCCACATCCGCACGCGCCAACACGGGGGCATCGTTGATACCGTCCCCCACGAATGCCAGCGTCTTGCCTGCTGTCTTGTGTGCCAGCAGTGTTTCCATTTGGGCAACTTTGTCGGCGGGTAATAGGTCGGTATAGCAAGCGTCTATATGGAGTTGTTGCGCCACATACTGCCCCACAGCGGCGTGGTCGCCCGTGAGCATGATGGTCTGCCGTATCCCCTCGCGCTTGAGGTCGGCAATGGCTTGGGCGGCGTCTGCCTTGATACGGTCAGCGATGACGATATGCCCCACATACTGCCCGTCCATCGCCACATGCACCACCGTGCCTTGTGCCTGTTGGCTGCACGCGTGCCAGTCTGCGCCGATGGTGGTCATTAGCCGCTCGTTGCCCACGCTCACCCGTTTGCCGTTCACAGTGGCTTCTATCCCTTCGCCTGCCATCTCGCGCACATCCTCCACCGCGCAGTCGTCCAACGCGGCAGGCGGGTAGGCGGCGCGCAACGACAGGGCGATGGGGTGCGTGCTAAACCGCTCCACATGCGCGGCAATGTGTAGCAACTCCTCTTCCGAGATGCTATGCGGGTGCACTAGATTAACCGTAAAGACCCCCTGCGTCAGCGTGCCGGTCTTGTCGAATACCACCGTTTCCAACTTCGCCAAAGCGTCCAAAAAGTTCGACCCTTTGACGAGAATTCCCTGCCGCGAGGCACCACCTATCCCGCCGAAGAACGACAGCGGCACCGAAATCACCAACGCGCACGGGCAGGACACCACCAAGAAGGTCAAGGCGCGATACAGCCACACGGGCAGGGCTTCGGCATACGCCCCCGCCCCGAAGCAGGGCGGGATAAAGGCGATAGCCAACGCGGCAAAGACGACTATCGGCGTGTAAATGCCCGCGAAACGCGCCACAAAGGTCTCGCTGCGCGACTTGTGTGTGCCGGCGTCTTCGACCAACGCCAATATCTTCGCCGCAGTGGACTCGCCCGCCACCTTGCTCGTCTGCACGCGCAGCACGCCCGTCAGGTTGATGCAGCCCGACAGCACGGTATCGCCTGCGTGGATGGAGCGCGGGACGCTCTCCCCCGTCAGGGCGACCATGTCCAAGGTGGATTCCCCCTCCGCCACCACGCCGTCCAAAGGCACGCGCTCGCCGGCGCGGATGATGACCATCTCTCCGACCGCCACTTGTTCGGGCGATACGGTGCATTCCTCATCGTTGCGCAAGACATGCGCCGTGTCGGGGCGGATGTTCATCAGTTGCGCGACCGACTTGCGGCTGCGTCCCTCGGCAATCGCCTCAAACATCTCGCCCACCTGAAAGAACAGCATGACGAACACTGCTTCGGGGAACTGACTCGCTGCGCCGGGCAGGAAGCCGATACCCAACGCCCCCAAGGTGGCAACCGACATCAAGAAATCTTCGTTAAACACCTTGCCGTGTGCGATGTTCTCCGCTGCCTCTTTTAGGGTATCGAAGCCCACAACCAAATACGGGACGAGATACACCAAAAGCAGTTGCCACATCGGCAACGCGCAACACTTTTCCACTGCCACGGCGGCAGCGAGCAGAACGGCGGCAGCCCCTATTTTTAGCAGGCTGTTGCGCACCGGCGAATGACTATCTTCTGCGGACTTATGCATCATTGAACGACTTTTGAATCACGACGCAAAAGTAGGCATTTCCCTGTGTTTGTGAAAATCGCAGGGCTTATTTCCCCATTTTTAGGGACAACGCCCCCCCTCTGAAGGGGGACTATGGGGGTCTTAACCGGGGGCGCGGGCGCCCTCGCCTGCGGTCGCTTTGGCACAAAGCGTTTGACCACATCTTGCCCATTTCCTAATTCCTCTTCCCTCTTCCCTCTTCCCTCTTTGTCTTGGTACGGAAAAAGTTGACTCAAAAGAGTAAAAAAATGAGTCAAGAAAGCGAAGAGTTATCGAGAGTCTCTGGGTCAAAATCTCGAAAAAAGACGCATTACGCAGCAGAATTTAAGCGTGCGAAAGTG
>CAVGOI010000068.1:0-6292 GCA_963630875.1 Mycobacteriaceae bacterium
CCGTAACAAAGGGGAACGCTTTGTCGATATTCCTATGAGCGGGAACATTAAACATACTGGTTTATCTGCCAAGGGGAGCAACAAGTATGTACGAGTAAATCGAACAGAAATCAAAGGGAATAAACTTCGTGTCTATTTCTCTCTCAAGAAAAAACACCTCTCTCAAATTCCCCAACTCAGCACTATAGACCTTACACTTACTATGCCAAAGGCAACATTCACCTATTTGTTGTCTAATCAAGTAACCGTCCATTGCGACAATCTAACCCCATGGGCAAAAATCGGGATCGGGATTGGTTCCGGCATTCTGCTTTTGCTGTTGTTATGGTTTATGTTGATTAAGCCTGCCAAGTACCGCACTTTCAAGAAACTGCGCAAACAGATGTTGCTACAAAAAAACGGTAAAATCTTTGAACAACGCAATATTGACTTTACAGGTGCACGGAAAGTAGTTTTTGCGGACAAGACAGTAAAGCAATCTTTCTTGAATCGGCTCTTTACAGGCAAGATTGTAACCCATATTTCCCCTGAAATCACAGCACCTGTTACAATCCAGCCTATGAGCAACCGAAAAGATGCGTATGTCAAGGCTCTTGGATATACCGTTACGCCCAATCCGATGCCCAAGAGCGGTATTGCTACATTGGAAAATAAAGAATATGGAATACTTATCACTCTAAATTAAAACAATATGGAAACAGAAAAAATCAAACTGAAAAAGACCCTATATATTGGTCTTGGCGGTACAGGCGCAGCAACTCTGCTGCGTGTTAAGAAGTGCTTCATTGATAGTTATGGAGAGATTCCTCCAATGATCGGTTTCTTGGCTATCGATACGGATTCTGCGGATTACAATAAAGAAGTAACCAGCAATATAGGGAAGAAAATAAAATTGGAGCAAAACGAGTTATTGGTTTGCACCGTCAAAAATGCGTTGAGTGTATATCGAAACAATCCAAGTGAATACGATTGGGTACCTGCCGATAATGTAAACAAATTATCCTCTATAGCAGGACAAGGAGCAGGACAAGTTCGTTCCAATGGACGGTTTATTGCCTACTTTAACTACCAAACCATACAGAATTACATACAAACTTCTATTACCCAAATCAACCAACATCTTCCTGAAACCTCTGCCTATTCGGTCGATGCCAATAAGGATGGCATTGAATTCCCCATGACCATTCATGTATTCTCATCTGTAGCGGGTGGTACTGGTAGTGGTCTGATAGTCGATGTACTATGCCTTATCAATAAAGCACTCAACGAATTATCCTTACCCTTTGACATCTATCCGTGGTTAGTCCTACCAGAGATATTCCAAAATATGATGCCCGGCAGTCCTGCTATGGCAAATGTTAAATATAACACTTTTGGAGCATTACGCACATTAGACTATTTGCAACATATCGATCCAAAGCAGCCAGCGGTAAACTTTGGATATGCAAAGATTGATACTCCATTGTTCCGTTATGCATATCTTATTAACAACTATAACCAAGTCGGAGTTGCTTTTGATAAAATAGAAGATCTGTTAGATGTTATAGCCAAGAGCGCATTTCTTCCAGCAAACCGCATGGGAGATGAATTAGCCTCGCCGTTTGACAACATTAAGAACCAAATAACTAGTGGGGTATATGATATTCGTGATAAAAAAGCATGGGTAGCCTCATCTGGTAGTGCCGAATTGATATACGATAGCCAAGCCGTGGGGCGAGCCATTGCTTATCGTACCATATCACAACTTTGCAACTCGATGATAGGTGGCTCGCATGATGGCACGCAAACGGCAAACAACTTCGTTGACCATCAAGATGTGCTTATTCGTGAGAACGACGGGCGAGATGATGTAATTGACTCTCTGCTCAATCCTGCACCAGAGTATTCGCTCAATATCGATGAGACCACCACAGAAGACAATATCAATCGATATATAGACTATAATGTAGGGCAACGCATTCAAAAAGATATTCAAGATAAACTAAACACCAAATTAGTCAGCGTAGAAGCCCTATTTGATGCAGAAATCGCCCATCAATTAGATGAAACGACAGATGGTTGTTTAGGAAAGACCAAGGCATTTGTAGGGGCTCTGCGCAATATACTCAATTTGTGTAATCAAGAGATGCATAAAGAACAACAGGCACTAAATAAAAAGAACACACAACCAACACAATGGAACTCCTATATCAGCCAACTACCTAAAAAGGGTATTGCTTCTATATTTAGCAGCAATAAATGCGATGAAGATGCTGTTGCGATATTGGGCGATACTCTTCGTAAACATGTGACAGACCTTCGTGAAGAGCAACGCCGTCTCTGGGCAATTCGTTTCTACAACGATTTTGACAAGTATGTTGCCAATGTAGAGAACCAACTAGACACTCTTATAACGTATGTAACCGGCATTAAGGAGGAATATCGTAATAAATTAATTGCACAGCAACAATTATCCTCATCAACCTCCAAATTCCAGATATTTTTACACAAGCAAGATGTCAACAAGTTGGGCATGTACAATGTTGATGATGCCGCAAAGGCAAGTTTTCACCATTTCTTCAAAGACAAGGGTGGATTGTCTGCATGGCTCAACCTATCACAAGAACAGATATCGAAGCAGATGTTCGCTTTTGCAAAAGATACACCGGATGTACTGAAAGCCGTCAATACAAATATAGACGATGTACTACGCAAAATGAGTCAAAAGGAAATCGAACTATATTTGGAACAACTGAAGACATTGGCGTCTCCCCTATGGACTTACAACACACAAGGTTACAAAAATTCTGCCCATAATATGGATAGATTTGTTATTGTGGGTGTAGGCAATAGAGATACATCATTCATACATACTGACAAACATTTCGCTACCTATTTCGATAAGAAAGACAATAAAGCCTCGTGGGCTTCCACCCATCAGGACGACCGTATCTATCTTTTGGTAGTAGAAGATTTGCTGCCTGTATATGCAGTCAATAACTTTAGTGCCTACCAAGCGGACTATAACAGTAAGATTGCCAATGGAACTCGTTTAGCCTGCTATATTGATGAGAAACTGAATAATCGTATCAACTCCGAAAATTTCCAACTGATGCCGACCATTGAGCAAGACAATGTGCTTCAATTGTGGGTGTATGCGTTTGTCTTTGGTTATATGCACTTTGATAAAGAGGCTGGAAAGTATTGGATTACATCAACCAAACGCGGTAGCGCCATTCATAAATTCCGTTTCGAGTTAGGAACACAGCGCGACGTGGCATACGACTTGTTCAAATCGGAAAATCTGTACAAAGAAATAGAAGCAGTAATGAACAAACGGATTTCGCACGAGGGGAATGATATTATCAAAAATACTATCGAAGAAATCAAACAAGCAGGCTCCTACTTGTCCGAGTATGCACAACTCAGTCCGATAGAACAATCGCAATTGGAAGAGCCCAAATTCAAGTCGGTATGCGATTTGGTGGAACAAGAATGTCAATTTATGAGCCCCGAATACTAAATTCAAATTAATATGGCTGCATTTATAGTCATTAGTGCTTCGGAAAAACTGAACTGGATAGTGGACGACATCGAAAGGTGTTGCCCACTAAACCCGTCAGTGGAGTCCCATATAGGTACTGGTAAATTAGAAAAAAAAGAAAATGGATTGTACTATGTACATAACGACCATATTGAGCACGAAACGCCAGACGAAGAACAAGACCTACAAAATCTAATAACCAATCAATTAGCCCATTTCCGACACGATGCAGGAGTAAAAGACAACCTGCTGATATTTGTGTTAGATAATCCTATAAACAAAGAGTCTTTGGTATATAGCAGTGGAATATACCAAACCATTGATACTGCCATCAATAGCAAGAGTGAAAATGATTGCAATGTCATTCGCATACTATTCAGTTATGATGTGAGCCGCCCTTGTGATGTATGTAAGCAAGTGCCAATGAATACCTTACAATGGCATATCAATGACATCAAAAATAATGCCTACTCCGAGATTCTTTATATCGATAATCAAAACCGATACGGAGCAGCACTAGCAACTGACCGGGAGGAGCACAATCGTATGCTCCCACGAATGCTCTGCGACTTTATGTTGCTAATGTCCGCGCAAGGCTCGCAATATAATATCCGTAATGCCGCACACTGTGAGGATAAAGTATTTTCTATCGGCTATGCCGAATGTATGTACTACTACCCGGATGTTCGTGCCTACTATGACATCGCCTATCAATACGATATCCGGAAACTGCTTATCTTGGATGGTGTCAATAGTTCCATATCTTTAGACTACCGCACCGCTCCATTAGGTATTTCCGAGCGAATAGAACGCTTGCGCCATCAATATGGAGATGTTCCCTACGATGCAGATATTAACCAATACCTAAACTCCAACGATAAGCAAATCGATGTAATCATTTGTCAACATAGAGAACAAATCATTGCCGTAAAGCAGGCAGCAATGGAGGTGGCAATAGCCAAAGACGAAGCCGCTACTGAAAAGAAACGCGAGAAAGCAGCGCAAGAAGGGAGAGAGGAAGTAGAAACTATAATTGTCAAAACGGAACAAGAAAGAGTAAATCGAGAATACCCCGACTATATCGATAGACAACAGATATACACGCTTTGGCTGCAGACCTCGCAACCCAAAGAGGAATTCGATGATAATACGCTTCGTGCAAACGCTAAAAAGCAATACCTGCATTTGATAGATTTTGTGCAATCACTGACCTATAAAAGTAGCCTTACTCCGACTACCAATTCGACCGATAGTACCACTTTTTCTATTGGCAACGCTGCTCCACAAACCAAGGAAGAACATAGTGGGTGCAATCTATTTGCCCGTTGGTTTGAAAGAAAGAAAATAGCACAAGATGCAAAAGCAGATTGCAATCCGAACAATACAACCACAGCGACCAATAGTAGCAACGCTGCTTTGCTCCAAATAAAAAGATTATCTGAACTTCTTGCAGAAAAAGAGCAATACCGTGAACTATGCCGATTCGAAAAGAAAACGAAAGAAGAATGTAAGGATTACAAAAAGCAAATGGATCATTTCCGCCTTACCACGCACTGCGCCAGCGTAGATAACTTAATCGATTTACAGCGATTGAGAGCCTACGAAAGCAATACTGCTGCAGGACGGATGCATGAGGTAGAAAGCAGGTGGCTCAAACGAGATGAAAAAGTCCACACACTCGGCGGATTGCACGAAGAAAATAAGAAGGCGTACGAGTATGAGATGAAAGAGTATACCTATATTAATTGGGAAAAACCGTTTCCATTCATTAAGAATATTGATGTCAAAAAAGTATGCGAAACACTCCACTCGAAAGCTACACCATTGGTTAATGCCTGCATTGTGCGTACACATCAGGAACAAAATACCTCCTACTTGTACTATACCGACCATTCTTCATGGGTGAAGGGTACAAAGGATAAAGAAATTGAGTTGTCATATGGTGCCACTATGGAGTGCTCCACACATATAGCCTCCAAACTTGCCCTTTTCCATATTCTTAAATGGGATGAAAATATCATCACGGGATTAACCGACATCAGTACATTATCCGAACATCCACGCCTTCACCACTCGGAACAAGGAACTGACATTTCCGCCCAAAACTATGACAATTCTCACAATACAATAGAAGATGTTCCCTATGAGGAGATAAAAGAATAAACGGCAATGCATAGTTATTGTCGTCTATTTCAACATAAGAAGGAGTTATATTACTCGCAGGAATGATACTTGGATTTTGACTATTTGGCAAATGCTCGCATAAAATCAATGTTACATTGGATAGAATTTTCTATAGTTAAGTCACATACTATAACACTATTATGCGAATCCACTCAAACCCAAAGCGTGTCCTTGCCATGATAGGCATAGGTGCAGTATTGGTACTTATCTTCTATTTGATAGGTGTACCGCAAAAGAGCATTGGAGTGCTTACAGGCGGCATTCTGTTCTTTGTGTGGATATGGCTCGGTGGCAAATAAACCGTATTTGATTATCCAACTCTACGGCTTTGTTGCGCCCGCGCTCTACGAGCAGGAGAAACGCTACTCGCTGCTGCTTGTTACCGTCCCGCTCTACCTGCTCTACGAAGGAAGCATCGGGGTTGTCAAACATACTCAACGGGCGCAATAGCCAAATTGTTCCGTTCGCCCTGTTATTTTCAAATTTACAAATTGCTATATTCCAAAAACAAACTCCATATAGGAACACGGAGTTACCGCATCTTCTTGGCGATTTCCCAGATGACAATGCCAGCGGTTACGCTCA
>CAVGOI010000069.1:0-6107 GCA_963630875.1 Mycobacteriaceae bacterium
GGAATCGGGTTAGCCATTGTAGAAAAGTTTGCTTCGTTAGGTGTGAATGTTTGGGCAGTTGTTCATCGTGATGATAGCGAGTTCCTGCACCAAATGGAGACCCTAATGACGCAATATCAAGTTTGGATAGAGGTAGTGTATATCGACTTGAATGATGATGCGAGTATAACAACGGGTATTAAGCAAATCGTACAAGAAAAAAAAGCTATCCATATTTTGGTCAATGCAGCAGGGGTACTCAGTCCTAACCGACTGATACAAATGACCCCGATTGAGGATATGCGCAAAGTAATGCAAGTGAATTTCTTTGCAGCAGTCCAAATGTGCCAATTGGTCAGCAGGAGTATGTGTCGACAGAAAGAGGGCAATATAGTCAATATCGCCTCCATTGCAGGACTGGATGGCGACTATGCGCAATTGGAGTATGCCGCAAGCAAGGCAGCACTAATCTGCGCCACAAAAAAGATGGCGTACGAGTGGGGAAGATTCGGGGTGCGTGTCAATGCCATTGCGCCCGGGTTGATCGAAACCAAAATGATTGGGGAGATGTGCGAAAAAGTAACCAATGAAATGATAGAAAGAAATACAATGCACCGAAAAGGGTTACCCTCCGAAGTAGCAGATCTCTGCGCCTACCTATCGAGCGAACGAGCTTCATACATAACTTCACAAGTGATTCGCATAGATGGGGGAGGGATAAATTTCGTTTCGACCATTAAATAATATCCCTGACGATGAACAAGTGTACTCTATTGGCGAAAAAAATGCGTCTTCGGGCATTGCAGATGGCGTATCAAAGCGGCAAAAACGGCTCGCATTTAGGGGGAGGGTTGTCTGCAATAGAGATTCTCGCTACCCTTTATGGAAAGGTGCTGCATATAGATAGTGCTTGCCCCGATAGCGAAGAGCGGGATAGATTGGTTATCAGCAAGGGGCATTGTGTATTAGCATATTATACGGCATTGTACGAAACAGGATTTTTGTCCGAAGAAGAGCTGCAGCAATTTGAGGTAAACGGCTCGTTCCTGCACGGGCATGCAACACGAAATATACTACGTGGGATTGAGTTTTCGGGCGGTAGCCTGAGTATGGGGATGTCTTTTGCAGTAGGACAAGCATTGGCATGTAAACAGAAGGGACTGAACAACAGGGTATTTGTGCTGGTTGGGGATGGAGAGTGTGATGAGGGCTTAATTTGGGAAGCGGCTATGGCGGCTGCTAATTTCCATTTAGATAACTTGGTTGTTATTGTGGATAAGAATCAGTTACAATACGACGGCACAACACAAACGGTAATGAATCAGTTATCCCTACTCGATAAATTCCAAGCATTCGGATTCGACACAACCGAAGTGGACGGACACGATTGCGATGCACTATGCGCAGCACTGCAAGACCGCTCGGATCGACCTATGTGTATTATTGCCAAAACAATCAAGGGAAAGGGTGTCAGTTTTATGGAAGGCAGAAAAGAATGGCACCATGCAACACTAAGCCTTGAGCAATACGAACAAGCCAAAAAGGAGGTGCTGGCATGCAACTGAACAACAAATTGGCACACATATACAGCAAATTAGGACAGCGAGGGGCTATATTCGGCATAGGGGTAACGGATGTTGCAGCCAAAGATAAGCATTTCGTTGTATTAACAGCAGATTTGGCAACCCTCTCCGGATTGGAACGCTATCAAAAAATGTATCCTGGGCAGTTTCTAAATGTGGGTATTGCCGAACAGAATATGTTAGGTATTTCAGCAGGGCTTTGCGCCGAAGGCTTTCACCCCGTAGTTACTACCTATGCCACTTTCTTGACTATGCGGGCTTGCGAACAAATACGACATTTTATGGGTTATATGGCATTGCCAATTGTTGCTGTTGGTGGCGGAGCCGGATTGTGCCAAGGTTTTGCAGGCAACACACACTATACTATAGAGGATATATCTATGATGCGGGCAATACCCAATTTATCGATATTCTCTCCGGCAGATGCTGCGAGTGCGGTAGGGATATTCAAGATGGCAATGAAACAAAGTCGCCCCACTTATATACGCTTAACGGGGAACTTGAATTGCCCGATTGTCTATCAGAATGACATAGATTTCGAGTATGGCGGAAGCCATTGGGTGTATGGTACTGTCCCCGAGGATATTGTTATAATGGCTTGCGGAACAATGGTAAAGACGGCTATTAAAACCGCAGAGATATTAACGCAGTCGGGTAGAAATGTTTCGGTGGTGGATATGTATTCGCTCAAGCCAGTCGATGTGAAAAGAATTAGAGAATGTACATGTGCTAAACTGGTAGTCAGTTTGGAAGAACACAACCGTATGGGAGGATTAGGGGCTATTATTGCAGAGGTACTAACCACTCAACCCAACTCACCCCATTTATTGCGTTTAGGCATACACGATTCGTTTGATTGCGCAGAAGATTATGAGGGATTGTTGTTACAAAATCGTTTGACACCTGACTTGATAGCCGAAGATATAGTAAATGTTTGATTACCACACATATCAATCAAATACTGCCGTAATTGCTGATACGGGGGAGGAGCTTACCTATGGCGCACTATACGAACGGGTAAAACAGCAGGCAGCCGAACTACCGCCGCATATTCTGCAGTTCTGTCTTTGCGATAATTCGGTCGAATCGTTGGTGTTCTATTTGGCGTGCTTAGAGGCAAAAGCCCCTGTGGTGCTTCTTGACAAACACAAGACACCGGAACAGATTAAACACTTGCGAGAAATATATCACCCGGGGCAGACCTATTGCCACGAAGCATTAGCCGTATGTTTAACCACTTCCGGAAGTACAGGTAGCCCTAAATTGGTACGACTGACCGAAAAGAACCTGCTATCCAACGCAAAAGCGATAGCCGAGTACCTTCATATAAACGAACAGGAGCGTGCTATTACCATGCTGCCGATGCATTACTCCTACGGGTTGAGCATCATCAACAGCCACCTCGTAAGTGGAGCCACTCTGCTGCTGACCAACAAGACATACGCGCAACGCGAATTTTGGACATTTCTCAGAGGGAACCAAGCCTCCTCAATGGCAGGTGTGCCTTATACATGGGAAATGCTACGCCGATTGCGATTCTTCCGTATGGACTTGCCATCGGTACGCACCATGACCCAAGCAGGAGGGAAACTGAATGCTGACATTGCCAAGGAATATATAGAACAAGCAGATGCATGTGGCAAACGCTTTATTGTGATGTACGGACAAACAGAAGCCACCGCTCGCATGGCATACCTGCCATGGGAGAACGCAAAAGAGAAATACGCCTCAATAGGAGTGGCTATTCCACAAGGGCGATTTGAGATAGCCGATGATGGGGAACTGATATACTATGGTCCGAATGTATCTATGGGCTATGCAGAGTGTGCTGAAGACTTATGCAAAGGGAATGAGAATAACGGATGTTTATACACGGGCGATATTGCACAAAAAGACGAGGACGGTTTTTTCTACATCATTGGCAGGAAGAAACGCTTTGTGAAAATCTGGGGCAACCGCTGTAGCCTTGACCAAATAGAACAGTTAGTAAAAACAATTGCGCCCGATTGTGCCTGCGTGGGGGTGGATGATTTAATAACTATATTCGTAACTGAGAGCGGATTAGAAGACGCTATTCGCACTATGTTAAGTCAGCATACGGGACTGAATAGCCGAGCCTTTGAGGTTCGGCAAATAAATGGAATTCCTATCCAATCAAGTGGGAAGACTGACTATCAGACACTGCAATCAATCCTATGACGACAGAAGAGATTTTAGATATTGCCCCCTATTCGTTGTGTGAGAAAGAGAAACATACATTGCTCAATGAGAGGTTGCACGAATTGACTCGCTACCACTATCAGCATTGTACGGCGTATGCACGCATTATAGACACACTTGGCGTAGATATGAAGCAATTGCCAGACTACGAGCAACTGCCCTTTTTGCCCGTTCGGCTATTCAAAGAGTTCAATCTGCGTTCGTGCGGGCAGGAAGAAGTTGTAAAAACCATGACATCTTCCGGCACGACAGGGCAACAAGTGAGCCGTATCTATCTGGATCGGGAGACATCGAGTCTGCAAACAAAGTGTCTAACCAAAATAGTGTCGTCTTTTATCGGCACCAAGCGTGTTCCTATGCTGATATTGGACACCTCAGCCATTATAAAGAATCGAGCTATGTTCTCCGCTCGCGGTGCCGGAATACTGGGCTTTTCTATCTTCGGCAGCCAACGACAGTATGCGTTGGATGAGAATATGGAACTTGATATAGAGGGAATTAAGACATTTTTGGAGAAACACCAAGGAGAAACGATATTTCTCTTCGGCTTTACCTTTATGATATGGCAGCATTTCTATAAGAAATTGATAGAAACAGGCTACCACCCCGACCTGAGTCGTGGTATACTTATTCATGGCGGCGGCTGGAAAAAAATGGCTTCGGAGCAGATTTCGCCCGCCGAATACAAGCAACACTTGCACGAAGTATGCGGCATAATGCCCGAAAATATACACGACTACTATGGTATGGTGGAGCAAACAGGCTCTATCTATATGGAATGTGAGTGCGGACATCTGCATACCTCTATATTTTCGGATATTATAGTGCGCCGCCCAAAAGATTGGTCGTTGGCTGCCATAGGAGAGGCAGGCGTGATTGAGGTGGTAAGCATACTGCCCAAGAGTTATCCAGGACATATATTGCTTACAGAGGATAAGGGGACTATACTTGGCATAGACGACTGCCCTTGTGGGCGCAAAGGAAAGTACTTCAAGATAGAGGGGCGTCTTCGCAATGCGGAAGTAAGAGGCTGCTCCGACACCTATACGCAAAAGCGAAACTGATATGGAAGAACTCACGCAAATAGAATATCTTTTTCCGCAAAAGATAGATGTAGAACAATGGCTGCAACAGGCTGTTGATGTGTCTTTTAGCGATGGCGTAATAGATTTTTTGAATAGTCTGTCGCAATCGTTGCTGCACGATACAGCGTGTAGAATGTATCCCGATGTGATTACTTTTGCCTTTTTCTGCCGCCGTGCCAATATGCTAAAACAGAAAGAATTGTTTCGTACGGACAAGATACGCCTGGGCAAAGGATTAGTATTCCATATCGCCCCATCCAATGTACCGGTCAATTTTGCCTACTCGTTGGTTACTGGGCTTGTGGCAGGCAACTACAATATCGTGCGTGTATCCTCTAAAACTTTTCCTCAGGTGGATATCATCGTGCGACACATCGCTCAAACGGCGGAGAAATATCCCGATATTGCACAGCGTATAGGAATTGTGCGTTATGAACACGAGAGCAATGCAAATGCGATATTCTCTGCGCTATGCAGTCTGCGTGTGATTTGGGGCGGAGACAAGACTATCGCTACCCTGCGTTCCTATCCCATTCCGCCTCGGGCAACGGAGATATGCTTTGCCGATAGGTATTCTATGGCGGTGCTCGGAGCAGAAGCCTTACTCCACGAGGACAATATGGCAGCGCTGGCAGAGAAGTTCTACAACGACACCTATCTCTTTGACCAAAACGCATGCACCTCACCGCACTTGATAATATGGATAGGCGATACGGAAACCGTTCGGCAGGCACAAAACCGTTTCTGGACGGCAGTACAGCACTATGTCGCTGCACACTACCACAATTTCCAAGAGGTGATGGCGGTGGACAAATGGACTGCACTATGCCGCCAAGCCATAGGGATGGATATACACAGGATTGACACAGAAGATAATACATTGCTGCGCACAGAGGCAGAACGACTGACACAGGACATAGAGCATTACCGCTGTTTAGGAGGGTACTTTACTGAGTATGCTACATTGCATATAGAGGATATAGTGCAGATAGTCGATAGTAGGTATCAAACTTTGTCCTATTACGGATTGAATAGTGAGGACTTAGGGCTGTTTGTACACTCACTACGGTTGTCCGGTATCGACCGTATCGTTCCTGTTGGTGAAACAACTGCATTCTCTTTTGTGTGGGATGGTTACAACTTAATAGATCAAATGACCCGCATCGTCGATGTGCAATAGAGTAAGAATACACCCATGCGAATATGAACAAATCGATTCAAAATACAATACGAAGGAATA
>CAVGOI010000070.1:0-6006 GCA_963630875.1 Mycobacteriaceae bacterium
TCTATGATTTGCTGCTGAATTTCTATGGGTGGAAGAGGTATCTTAATATTGTCAATATCTTCTTTGCTTAGTGTTGGATAGGAATTAGCAGGTCTCAAATCTCGCGCTTTAATAAGTACCAATACTTCATATAGAAAATCGGTAAGTAAACTCTTTTTCTTTTCTTCTTTGATGTTGATAGTTGCTAAGTGAGATACAACATATCCATCAATTCCCATTATAGCTCTATGGTCAAGAAAAGTAGAAGCCCCCGATTTAGGGAGTAAAATTGTTCCTTTTGGAAATAGATGCAACCCACGGATTCCATTTTCATTGAGTTTATCTGCAGTGACAGTAAGATTTTTAGATAAATGTTCTTTTGCGACATCGGATACTCGGAAAAATGGATAAATCCCTTTCTCGTAATATTGTTGATTTTGGGGCGCAGAACCTCCAGTTGAAACATCTACCAATGTTCCCAAATAAACAAGTTCATATTTACTTTGAATAATTGTTTTCTTTGTTGCATTCAAAGTAGACAAAGCCTTATCGAATGTGGCTTTGGAGAAGTCGAGCATATCGGTTAGGCTATGCAAAGAGGCAAAAGGTTGCAGGTCTTGTGGGATAGATTGCAGTGTGCCGTTGAAGTTGGCACGAATAAGAGAGTTTAGTTTGTTCTCATCAAACAAATCGGCAGGGTTGAAAAGCGGAGTCTTTATCTGTGCGATACCCTTATTGCACGAAATATCATCATCGTCTGCGACTTGCGCTCCTGTATATTTGATACCCTCATTCCCTTTTCGCTCGCTCCATTCATACCCCAAGAAAGCCTTGGCGGCTTTGGTATCGGTTGGCATCTTCGTTACCAACACCATACCCTGCCGATTGTCGGCGGTTAGATTGTTCGCCGCCAAAAGGAAATATAGCAATTTGTCTTTCTCGATATCAACAATGAACTTAAATTTCGCCTGCTGCAGTTCGAGGTCTTTGTCTTCTTGGGAATACTTGGCCGTTATCTTCTTCTTATGGATGTTCTTAGCCGTAGCAGATTGGGCGAAGGCTTTTGCGTATGCTTGGAATATCTCTGTTTGTAGTAATGCTACATTGGGTTGCCCTTGCAGGAGAGTAAGATAGTCGTCGTAGTTCAGTCCCACATGATTGCAGTAGGCTTGCAGTTGCTCAAAATCTTGATAGCGTTTGTCTTGAGTGTGGTTGTCGGCAAACCAATCGTTGATGCGTATCTCCAAATGCTCTGCCAAATCGGGATTATTCTGCTTACGACGCAGAAAGAACACTACGGTGTTCGTATTTGTCTTGCCGAAAGTGGCTCCACCAAACTCGGACACTCCTACTATATCGAAATAGCGCAGAAATATCTCCCGGGCATGTACATAAACACCCTTGCCGTTTGTCAACACACTAATAGGCAGAATGATTGCCGCTACACCGCCTGCTGTCATCAGTTGTTTGGCTCGCTCGATGAAGAAGGTCTCAATACTATTGTTGGTATCGATGGCTTTGTCGTCCACATACTGCGACAGCGTATATCGCTCCCGCTCCTCTTTGGTCATTGTACCCAAGAAACCCGACACGGAATAGGGCGGGTTGGCAACGAGTACATGGAAAGAGTTGTCTTTCACACCTTTGTCGGAATGGTCGGTCAAAGCATCGCCATATACGATTTGCAGTCCCTCTTGTCCATACATAAACGATGATACTTTCGATACCTTGGACAAACGGTATTCCTTCTCAATGCCATATATCTGCTCGAAATACTGCTTCAGTTCGTCTTTATTCTTGTATTTGAGGACATAAGGCTTAATCTGTGCGGCATACTCATTGAGAAAATGCCCTGCTCCGCAAGCAAAGTCGATAGCGCGAGGTATCTCAGTATTGTCTCGAATAATCTGCTCGAGCGGCAGAGCAGAAATCATAAAACGAGTAATCGGAAGCGGAGTAAAGAACTGCCCTTCGTTCTGCTTCACACCTTGGTCGAGATAGCCCTCGAAGAGGTCGCCCAAGAACTGATTGGGTTCTTCGGTACGGATACGCAGGTCTTGCAACATCTGTACGACCTCTTTTAGGATTACGGCATTCTGTCGGAATAGTTGCTCGTTGTGTACATCGAGAAAGCCGAAATCGCTATTGGAGTAGAATTTCAGTTGGCGGAAGAACTGCAGAATGGTATCTTTGATGGCATCCGGATCGTTCTTTTGCATACGGAACGCCTGCTCTACTTGCTCGTCTTTGATATAAGTTACCTCCTCGCCGAGATACTCCTTCATACCTATTTGGTAGAGTTCTTGCAGTCGGTCTTGGAAAGAATAGTCATCATCGTAGGCTGCCCCTTTCCAAAGGAATTTCAAGTTGTCTTGATTGCGGTTCTCATCAACGGCTTTGACTAAAAAAAGATTCACGAGTTTGTCAAAGGCATTCTCGTGGCTGGAAACATTGTGCTTACGCAGGATAGTGGCAAAGTCGTTGTATTTGCTCTTAATGTAGTTGGTATCGGGAGGAGTAACCAAATTGTTGATAGTCCTTTTCTGCTCGTGAATCTCAAAGGGATGCACCCCTGCCTCGAATAGTCCGCTCGTCACATAATCCGATTGGTAGGTGTCCTTCCAAACACGGAAATAGTCATCACGAGTGCCACCCTCTTGGGTCACATGCTTATAACCCTTTAGCGACTTATTAGCCTCAAGATAGTCGTCATTGTCATGCATAGAGATAAGCCGATAGTCGCGCAATATCTCATTGTCTTGCAGACGAGAGGCGTATAGGCACAGAAATTGGGCTTGACGGTTGGAGTTGAAATAGTTGAACAACTGTGAACCATTGCGCCGTGTATCCGACCATGCTTTCTGAAACTCATCACTATCTTCTCCGGTGGTAGTCTTGCACTCGATAATGAGATATGGCACACCCATATTATCTTGTACCGTGATGTCGCAATAGCCACCGGCATCCTTATGCCCTCCCGGTACGCCTTTCTCCAACACAAGTTGCCAAGGCTTGTAACCGATGGATAGCAGTGCCTCGACACACTCAAAGACCACGAGATTCTCCGGTGCGGAGAAGTTGCAGGTTGTCTCACGATTAATCTTGAGCCCCTCCGGATAGTCGAAGCGTTTGTTCAAGAAGTCTATGCGCAAGGGAGAGTCTATATTCGGGTATTGTTTCGAATAGATGATATGGGAACCAATAGTAGATTTCTCAAAGCCTCGTATTTGGGCAATCTGTTGTGCCTGCTGCTCAAAACTCTGTGCAGATGTCGCCATGGGTATTCAGTTCTATGCATTTCCATTGCCTATATGCACAAAAAACGCGAGCGTAACTTGCTCGCATTGCGGCTGTGGAAGATGCCTGACAGAATACAAGTCACGCCCGCACGATACAGTACGAGCGTTTGCTCGACTTGTTCATATTCTGTCTTTTGAAACTTCCACATTTCAATGCGAATAGAACAATAGCAAACGCTAAAGTTTGGAGTGATTATGTAGTGCAGACCACCGGCGCACCCCTTTCCGCACAATGGTCTATTTCGACTACAAAAGTACTACTTTTATCGCACATACGCAAAAAGCAGACGAAATTGGCAAGGAATCTATACCCCAATGGTTCGGAATAGGCTCGGCTCTCATTCGGGAATCACATAAGAATCACATAAGAATCACATAAGAATCTCATAAGAATAACATATAGTGATATATTGGTTACAAGGGAGAGGATACGGAGAGGGGTGCGGAAAGGAAAATAGAAGAGAGGAACAAAACAGAAGAGAATGGAAAAAGAACAGGGAATATTTAGCCACTAATTAGCCACTTATATCCATACCACATCCATAGCACATCCATAGCACTACCTTACCACCTATAACTCTTATAAGAAAACGAGCGGAAATGGATATAACAGAATGGAGAGGATGAGGTAAAATGCTGATTATCAGAAGCGTCAATTAGATAGCGAAACTGATATTACAAGGATAGAGTGTTGTTAAATGACGATGAATAATCATTTAACAACACTTTTGTTTTACGATTGTTTAACGAGGATAGCCACACATAACGACTGCATACAAAGGCTATACGCAGGCATCGCTACCAAAAATGTTGTATATGTATAACTACTAAAAAACAATCAATCTATGGCAACATTTAAGGCAGTCGTATTACGACACCAACTTCGCAGGGATGGGAAGTACCCTGTAAGCATTAGAGTTATTCACAATCGCAAGCCGTGCTACATCTCAACTGGTCTGTATTGCACTCGCTCGCAAATCAACAAGCGTACCTTTGAAATAAAAGACCAGTTTATCCTCGCTCGCACTGGGCAGACCATTCTCAAATACGAGAAACAACTTCTCGAAATAGACACCGAAACTTTATGGTCGATGAGCGTGCAAGACCTATGTGCTTTGTTCAAGATAACTAACAGGAGCATTGACTTCCTCGCTCGTTGCAGGGAACTGATAGCAGAAAATCCGACCACTAATCGTAGTCTGCGAAGTGCCTTAACGACCTTGAAGGAAATGGGTATTACGCAGATGATGGTAACTGATTTTACCGCTGCTTTCTTGCGTAGGTTCAAGGATTATCTTGATAACAAGCAACTTCCTATTCGGCAAAATGGCAAGATAATAGGCTATAAGCCACTCAAAGTGCAGAGTAAAATGAGTTATGTAAAGTCGTTGAACAAGGTCTTTCGGCTATTAGTGAAGGAGTATAATACCGAGTTCCACAAGGTCATCACCCACGACCCATTCATCGGCTTTGAGAACTACAAGGTTATGGAAAATCAGAAGCGTAGTCTTACTGTTGAGCAGTTGCGGCAGTTCTTTGATATAACAACCGAGCGTAATCGCACGCAGGTGGCTCTCGATGTGGTCAAGATGTCGTTCTGCTTGTGCGGAATAAACCTGCTTGACCTGCAACTACTGACCAAAGAACAGTACGACCCCATCAATAAGCGCATCACATTCGTTAGGCATAAGACCCAAGACAAATGTGGCAACCGAGTGGAGATTTCGATACACATAGAGCCAGAGGTTGAGGCTCTCTTTGAGAAGTATAGGGCTGACGATAAAGACGGCAGATTGCTCGATTTTGGAGAAGGACTGCCAAGTCATATTTTTAATCAGCATATCGGTCAGCGGGTAAGAATAATATGTGAGCAGAGAGGAATAGGCATTGTAACACCTTATCAGTTCCGTCATAGTTGGGCTACCATTGCGAGGAATAATTGTGATGTATCGAAAGATGATATTGATTTGTGTCTTGCTCATGTTGGAAACAACCCGATGGCTGATGTTTATATCCGTCCAGACTGGTCGAGAATAGACCGTGCGAACAGAAAAGTGTTAGATTTTGTGTTCGGTGGTCAAGAAAAGTTGCAGTAAATGTAAATATCTGTATGTTAGTATTGTTAAGAATAGGAATATGCAGTAATTTTGCAGAGCGATGATTGAAGGGAATCCGTATAAAGTGGTAGCAAAGAAGTATCGCAGGCGTTTCAAGGCTGATTCTATTGGCACAGCACCGATAGAAACAATCAATCTCAAGACAGGAGAGGTTAGGAGTGCAACGCAACTTGTTGGAACGCAGAAGATATACGACACTACCGACTTTGTGAAGTTCTTTGAGCCTGCTATCTTGATTGGGATGAGTGCAAGTGCGGTGGCGGTGTTCGCTTATATAGTGAGCCGCTTACAATTTGGAGGGTATATCTTTTTTGATTACGCTAAATGTATGGAGTACACGCACTACACTTCACGCCAAGCGGTCTATCGAGGACTAATGGAATTGGCAAAGATAGATGTCGTTAGACCGAAGAAGAGAGGTGAGTGGTGGGTCAATCCAAACATCGTTTACAGAGGGCAGAGAGATGAGTTTGACATCGTTTCAAAGCCTTAATATGGCGGGATAGAGCAGCGGAGTGCTTGCAAGGGTTACAGCCTTGAGGTCGTTGGTTCGAGTCCCACACTCCACCCAAACGCTGAATATCAGCAACTTACGCACAAGCAAGACACAC
>CAVGOI010000071.1:0-5933 GCA_963630875.1 Mycobacteriaceae bacterium
TATATCCATACCACATCCATAGCACATCCATAGCACTACCTTACCACCTATAACTTTTATAAGGGTTTTAGAGGGGTTTTGTAGGGCTTACCTGCCATATCCGTAGTCCCTTACCGTGCCATATCCCGTTTGGGGTTGACCATTTTGGGTTTAGTACTAAGATGGATAGACTCGGGGTTTGCTTTGTCCGATAGTCGGGGTCCCCCTAATGGATACCAACGAAATACCATTGACCCCCACGATAACAGAGCGGTGTTCTACACCGGAAACTTTGGCACAGAGATACAACGGTGCAATAGGAAGCAACATAAGTGTCTGGTATTGTTCTCGTTGTATCATATCCGAAAAAATACTCAATGCAGTGAGTAAATTTACTCAATGGAGTGTGTAGTCCCCATTTCGAAACGCATTTTTGGTACTGAATAACTGTTTGGTGATAGACAAACATTTTGGGGGCAGCCAATGTTTTGCGTGAAAACTTTTTTGAGTCAGCAAAAGTACATCATGTAATATGTTGTATATAAGCCAAGATAGAAAATAATTATGCAGAACACTTGCAAATCTATAGAACTTTCCCCCATGGACTATGAGGAATTCCGTTGGGCGATGAACGATACGGCTACTATTTTTGCATATATGCAAAAATAGGTGTACTTTTGTCTCATGATTTAGAAAGACAAGAACCGGTCACAAATTGCGACGAAAGACGAAAAATGTACCTTTGCCGCAAAAAGCATTTTTTCTTGCATATTTCGAATTAAAGCAGTACTTTTGCTGCCCGAAACACGAACCATAGGCATTACTAACATCTAAATAATTTAAGGATATGAAAAAGATGAAATTCTTTGCTTCTCTCGCTCTGTTGAGCGGTGTAGTGCTGGTTGCAACAAGTTGCGATCCGAAATCGAACGAGCCAAACGAACCGAAGGGGGTTACTCTCGACATTACCGTTCAGTCTGTATATGCACAGAGCGCAATTATCGAGGTAAGCCCTTCGAATGACACCGTGTATTACTACTTGGATGCATTGGCTACGGATACACTCAATGCTTATTTTGCTACGGATGCAGAACTGATTGCCTACGATTCTGCTTATTTCCAAGATGTAATTGAACACTATAAAATATGGTATGAGGTGGAATTGACAATCGCAGATCTGCTGTACCAAGGCAGGCAGAAATTGGCTGCTAATAGCACCTTGTTGCCCAATACAGAGTACACCGTATATGCATACCAACTTGACCCTAAGACAGGCAAAGCATTGACAGAAGTGACGAAAAAGACTTTCACTACGAAGGAATCGTATACCTCTACGAACGCTATCAGTTTTACCTATACGGATGACGGGATAAGTGTCCAAACGACGGACGAATCTCCCTATTTCTTCTATGCGTACGATAAGGAGTTATGGGAAGCCATAGCAGGTGACGGCCCACAAACAGCCATTGCTGAATTCATTAATATGATTGTTGGACTATGGTCAAGTATGAATTATACTTTGCCCATTTTTAACGGTGATATGACCATTCCATACGCAGACTTTGAAGAATACGGACTGAATATAGAGTCGGGAGAGAATGTATTTGTTGCGGCTCCATTCGATGGGGCAGTCAATGGTACCATTGTGACTGACACGCACACTGTAACGATAAGCGAGAGCGCCACCGTTGCACCGGCTAAGGTTGCAGGGAAAGCACATAAGCCTGCATTCGGTCACAAGTCGCTGCTGAAGTAAGCGCCACGAAAGGTACTGCTCAACAGGCAGACAACGAGGGGGCGACCCCAAAGAAAACAATAGCCGTCGGTAGCAATACCGGCGGCTATTTGTTTTGTGTATATCCTGCGCCAAAGGTACGATGGTCATCCTTCGGCAGAGGTTCGGCAGGCGATAGGATTGTACGGGTTATTCGGCGAACTGAGCGGGATTTCCGACAGACATTAGTGCACATCGCGAACGAGGCGGACGGCTGCTCCTATGGCGTTGTCCGAATAGCCTATCGACATCGTGGACCAACTGAACTGCGCCCAATAGGACGCAGGATATCCCTCTGCAGAGAAAAGCGTTGACGACCAATAGTTGCAATACCATTGGGTATCCGACGGACGCACTTCCACTCCCCAACGACAACCGGTAACCGGCAAGAAAACTGCCCCTGCTTTCTCAAGCACTTGCCACTCGGCGGAAGAAAAAATATTGTGCGTAAAATTACTGGTAGCAGCACTGGCATCCTCGTTCACATACGAACCTTTGCTGTAGGCCATGCCTTTCTCTATACTCGGCGTAAGGGTAATCCCCTCGGGCGTAGTCCAACTATCGGGCAGCAAGATAAAACCATGCACGCCATTAACCGTTGCACCCGCAAAGAGTTTCTCCGCATTGGGGCGTGTAAAGAACAGATATTTCCATTCCGCACGGGTCAGCGTACGCCAAGTGTTTGCCGTATCGGTGCCGATGACATTCGTACCCCAATCGACGAAAGTGGTGGGATAGTACTTATAGTAGTCCGCATCCTCCGTATAACTGATATGTTCGGTCGGGTTGCTGCTTGTTCCCCAGCCAAAGAGGTCTATCCACCCATCGTAGGTATCGGAGACTGCAGCGTTGGCAGTACCTATCGTATCGTAGGCATTCGGTGCAAATCGCCATGTCTTAGTGCTTGCTTGATACTGCAAGTTGCTCGTCGCAAAATGCACATACTGTGTAGCCGAGACAGAGAAACCCTCCACAACCACAACAGGTACAGTGTCCTGCTTCTCTTGGTCGCCATCGTTGTTTGTGTCCTCGGCGGGGTTCTTCGGGCTGCACCCGAACGCCACAAGGCTGCATACCGCCAGCCCCATAGCACGGAAATAGTTCATATTCATAAACTTATACTTTGTTTGTTGGATTCAACTATAACTGCCCACAAAGGTACACCTATTCTTCGAGATATGCAAGTTTGATAATCAATATATTCGTTTGGAAGTTTTGGAAGGAATAGGAAATAGAGGGATTAGAAGGGAAAATATACAAATATGGCTGCTCGACAAGTTTTGCCAAGCAGCCATATTTTCAAGTTCTCCTTGGTGAGAGATGACTTTACTTCTGCCAGTTGTCTTTTAGCGAGGCGGTGCGGTTGAGAACTAAGTGGTCTGCCGTAGTGTCTTTGTCCACTACAAAATAACCCTGCTTCAAGAGTTGGTAATGATTCTCTTGGGCAATGCCGTTCTCGATGACAGGATTGCTATAGTCACAAGGCACAATCTTTAAAGTTAGAGAACAAAACAACTCCCCGACTTGATGAGAGCCGAGGAGTATGTTGCTTGTGCATTGATGGAACAAATGATGCACGGAGTTGGATTTAACTTCCAATGGTATTGATAGAGTTGTTTAGTAGAAAAGGTATCACGCCTATGTATGCCACACCGTCCTCATCTATCCAATACTTGCTGTTGCCGTCCAGTATCACCATCTTGCGGAATGAGTCTTTCGTGTGCCGGAGCGAGAAAGTCTCTTGGTCGCGTTTCTCAGGGGTATCTATGTTGAGTGCTGACTGGATATATATCTTTTCGTGACCCGTATTGACCACAAAATCAATCTCGTACTGCACTTGACGGCGTTTGCCCCCCATCAGACGCCATACCTCCACAACGCCCACATCCACACGATATCCCCGCCGAATAAGTTCGTTATAGATGATGTTTTCCATTAGGTGGGAGCGTTCCTGTTGCCGAAAATTGAGCCGCGCATTGCGCAAACCCACATCCGTGGCGTAGTACTTCTTTATACTGTCGAAATAGCGTTTCCCCTTGACATCGTAGCGGTCGGCTGCACCAACAAGATAGGCATCCGCCAAGTAGTCCAAATAGTTCTTGATTGTATCATCGGCTATCCGCCTACCCATAGCGGTACTTGTTGCATGGGCAAACTTGTGCGGGTTGCTCAGGCTGCCGACAGCCGAGTAAATAACATCTGTCAGTGTGTCCAAAATGGTATCATCATTCAGTCGGTAGCGTTCTACAATATCCTTTAAGTACACATTTTTGTGTAAGCCGGTCAGGTAGCGCTGCTTCTCCTGCTCATCGGGTTCTAACACAGCAAGAGGCATACCACCGTAGGTCAGATATTGTTCTAACGCATCGGCTTTCTCCAGACCCGAGAAACGATAGTATTCCGCAAACGAAAGCGGATAGACATGTATTTCCGAGCCTCGGTCGCGAAAGTTGGTTACAATATCTTTCGACAGCATTTTGCTATTGCTTCCCGTAACATACACATCCACATTCGGCAGTGCCATGAGCGAACTTAGGACATCATAAAAGGTGGTGTACAGCAGGTCGCGGTCTTCGGGGGGAACATCCTGTTCGTTGATAGAGGTACTCTTCACCTTATACGAACGCTGTATCTCGTCTATAAAGACATAGTATTTGCGTCGTTTGTCTTTGGTGCATTGTGTTACATACTCGTGCAAGGTGATTGGATTGCGATAGGGGGCAAACTCCTCTTTCTCAAGGTCGATTTCAACGAAACATTTCTCGCTAATCCCTTGTCGGATAAGGTATTGCTTGTACAAATGGGATAGTAGGAACGATTTGCCGCAACGGCGGATACCAGTGATGATTTTCACCTTCCCGTTCCACGCTTTTTCTGCAAGTTGTTGGATATAATCTGGTCTTTCTATAGGCATAGTATCTGTGTTTAGACTTGTAATTTGGCTGCATATACAACAAAAGTTCAAGTACAAATACCATGCCAATACTGAAAAACACCGACTCCCCGACTACTATGAGCCGAGGAGTGGTTTGCTTTCCCCTATCTTTCTACGGTCTAACAGTTACTCTGTAGCAGCGGGCTGACATACGACTATTTTTCCGTTTTTACTCTGTTTTGCGACCGAGGAAGATAAACACTTGCAAACCTCGACCGCGGGACGAAGCCCTTTGAACAAACAAAGCGAAACCATCACGGAAACTACGCAAACAAAGCGAATCACCCTAATTGTAGACCACAATTCCCTGCATAGCCACAATTAAATCAATGCTGCTAAATCGCTTGTTCGGTAGTCACGGTATTCATTTTATTTCAAATGTCAAACAATCAAATACAGATGTTGCGAAATAACTAAAAGCACACAAACTATAGGGAGTCCTAATATTGATAGGCTTTATTATAGAGCGGGAAGATCTTTAGAAGTCCACTAAGGGTTGTAGAAAATGTGCCTATTATGTCAAAAAGTACATCGAAATTTGCATACACAGAAAAAAAAGTATAATTTTGCACCGAGTTCGAGTACAATGTGTTTTAACTTTATGGATAACTATGAAGGTTAGGTTATTAACAGCCTTGATAACTCAAGTTATATGTAAAAACCATGATGGAGAGTACTTCGAGTATAGATACACCGATAGTTGAATATGTATAGTGATAAAGTCCTGTCTTCGGACTCAAAAAAGAAGACCGTTCTCTGCGGAAACGATACCTCAGCAGAAAAACAAGCCCGCGTCGGGATTATGTTATAAACGGTGTGGGCTGGAGTAGAGAAGTGTCTCTACAAGACATAATAAAAGGCGTCTAATCACGCTTTGTTTCGAGCTTATTGAAACTTCGCAACTTTCATTTTACCAGTTTCGGAACATTGCAGCGATAGATGTCCTCGGGGTATGTTTATCACGCCTATTAAAGCATGTAGGAAGGAATGGTGTATTCCTTTGTGTGTTATAATGGTGTATTTTCATATCGGCGTGGGCTTCGCGTTGCTTGTTTCTTCTGGTAAGGCAATGCGAAGGCCTCAATAAGCGGAACAAGCAAAGGTGCAAGTCCCGCTTTTTTGTGTACCTATATGTAAAAACAGAAGGGAGTAATGCCGAAAATCCCACCAAAGAGTAGGCGATTATAATCTATTATTACTGTCCGGTAAAACTTATTTTCTTTGGGTCAGCATAGGGGCAAAAAA
>CAVGOI010000072.1:0-5027 GCA_963630875.1 Mycobacteriaceae bacterium
AAGTGTGCTGCACCTTTCATTTTGCACGCCCGTTTCTCTATCTATATCATTTTCAGCCCCTTACCAAATTTCCCCAAAGCACCTTTCATTTTCCTGCCCGTATCTATGGCTGCCGCACCCTCAGAACGGTCGAGGTGTGTGCGGTCGAACCAGCCCAAATAGGTGCCGTTGGCAGTTTCGCTGATGATGTCTGCCTGTATGGCTTCGGTAATATAATCCGGATAATGGTTTAGCATAGTTCACTTGTTTTAACAGTTGGTTTTCCAAACCACCAACGGCATACCAGTTCCGTCTGTTCGCCGAAGATACCATCCACACTGAGCGTGGTAATACGCTCGCCGGTCGCGGTAACGGGATAGTCGGTACGGATATAGTAGTTGGAGAGTAGTTTGGTGTTGAGATATTTCTGCAAAGTCTTAACCTTATCGCCTCGGCTGCCTCGCTCAAGCAAGGAGTCCGAGAGTAAGGCGTTTTGGTGTGTGTCGGTGGTTGAAGTTACCGTTGTAGTATCGTCTTTATCTATACGGCGAGCGATAAGCACGCATACTACTATTGCAGCCACAACGACCGACAAACACACGCCTATGGTGATGATTATTTTCTTTCTATCAGTCATTAGAATTGGTAGGTTACGCCATTATTTGTCAGGAGGGTATTGAGTTTCTTGCGCTCTTTGGTGTTTAGTTCATCAATAATCCATTGCGGCAGCGTCATATTGTCGCGTGTGCCATAGACCTTGATGAGTTGAAGTACCTCGTCGCTTGAGTGGAAATTGCCGAACACATCATATATGGTGTCCTCATCTGTTCCCCACCCCTTCATCGCCGTATAGAGGCGGTCTGCATATTGGCGCATCATCGTGGTGGAGATAGAGATGTTTGAACTGTCGATATCGGCAGCAATCTCTTTCTCAAGTTTCTTCTCTTGAATCCATTCCTTGATTTTGGAATAGTTGAGGTAGAACACAATAACGGCGACAATAACAACCACCGCCACAACGGCAATAGTATAGAGTTGTCCTTTGCGGAGAGCGGGTATTTTCATATCAAATATAGCGTTTAGCGACAAAGAAGGCAACACAACTCAAAGCCAATGCCAGAAAAAGGTAAACAGCAGAGGATGGAGTGAGTTGTATGCGTACGCCTATATTTGTCAGGGTTTGAGTACTATCCATATTAGTCGTGGATTATAAGATTAACGAACAAGAGGAAGGCTATCAGCATCAGCAGATAGTTGGTTGGATTCTGTAAGAAACTATCCAAGAGTACGGCTGCACCTTTGTGCGAGGTGGCAGTTGTAGTTCTTCCGGTGGAAGTTGTAACAGTCCCCGTAGCCGAATTATCCTGCGCCGCTTGAACACTAACTGTTTTGCGCGTCTTCGATATTTCAGGGTCGGCAGGCTTTTCTATAGAGGCAGCCGTTGACTTGATGGCGTTGAGTTGCGCAAGTAGTTTCAGTTCGTTGGCAGAGGAGAACTCGCTGATGTCCTCTTTGTCGATGAGTAAGTCTATCTGTTGAGCCATAATTACAAGTTTTTGTATGCTTCCTTCACTTTCTGTGCTGTGCTTGCCCCGGTACGACCGGTATTGGCATTACCGCTGACGATAGCATCATAAACGGTGGTGCGATTACGCCATTTACTTGAGGCCTGGTTGAAGTAGTCCGGTATCTTACCACTACCTCCCTTGGCAGCAAAGATAGAGTTAAACTCCTTCTTCTCGTCTTTCGTCAAGTTGTACATTTCGTTGAGCGTTGAAACATCCCAAGCATTCTTCTTGGTTGCACTCATCAAGCGGTAGTTCGGGGCTTGCAGGGTGGACTTGAAACGGTCAACTAACTCGGTGATGTATTTAGTACGCTCTGCCTTCTTGCCTGCTGATATCTGGTTCTGTGCTTTGGAGATGAGTGTCTCAATCTCCGAGAGTGTCATGTCGTCGGTATGCTCATCGGTAACATACGACGAAGAAGACACTAATGAAATATACTCCTTGATGGCCTTGTTCTTCTTGTCCTGCTCGTCTATCCATGAATCAATCATGGCCTTCGTCCAACTTTTTGGAGGATAACTACCTGTCAGTTTGCGATATTTCTCGCGGGTGAGATTGTATTCCTCGTCCTCCTCGGTCTGCACGGTAGCGGTAACTGCTGATTCAGCGACACGCGCCACACTCTTACCGGAACCGGATATGGCTTGGATGATTTTCTCCTCGTCGGTAGGTTCGGCAGAGGCGGTAGCCGTAGTCGCAGTCTGCTTGTTCTTGTACAAGTAATAAGCGATAACGACTACAGCGACTACACCAATGATGATATACTTTTTCTTTTCCATTTCTTTCTAAATTTGTAGGAGTACTTACTCCGATTTACTATTCTTGTAGCAATAATAACCACCTACGGCGGCAATAAGTACTACAATAACAATGACAACATATACAGTTTTCTTTTTCATAACGAGTGATTTTTGATGGTGGAGAGAATAAGACAAAAAGCGACTGCCAAAGTGGCTGTCAACGCAAGATACATAGGGTTGAGCCTTGCTTCGATAGGCAAGTCAATACAAGTGGTGGCTTGTCCATCGGCGCAGGCATACCTACCCGAAGACCGATATGCGTTGAGCAGTTGACGGGCTTCGTCTGACCCTTTGTCGGCTGCTACCTGCAAAGCGCCTTGCTCGGCAGCATAGCAACGGACAGGGTCTTCGTGGGATATGGCACGCACCGAACGCACATAGTTCCACAGACTGTTAGGCTTGCGGAGTTTGAGGCGGTCAAGTGCATACCGGTCGGCGACTACTTCGTTGTACGACTGCCCATAGTAATGCCCTTTCTCGTGTTCGAGAACAAACTCCTTCTGATAGTCCGGCAACAAGTCATAGATGAGGCGATTGATTTGAATACGCCCCGTCTTCACCTCGCAACGAGCGGGGTTGTCCGGATTGTCATTGAAGACAGGCAGGTATGTGACAGTCGGAGGGGTCATACTTACTTCTTGCGGAATACTAAGACAGCGATGGTGATGAGAATCACGGCAAAGATAACACCGCCGATAATGAGATACTTGCGGTACTCCGCTTTGGTCTCTGCGGCTGCCTCTTGTTGGAGTTTCAGGGCTGCCAACTCACTCTCGGCGGCACTCTGTCCGTTTTGGTTGGAACCAATCTGGCTTAAGCCTGCGCCTGCACCCGACAGCACGCCGCCGACAAGCGTCATCCAATCGAATGCACCTGCCGTTCCTGCGGGGAATTTCTCCGGATAAAGGAAACGGATAAGTTGGTCGAATTGCGTGGGGTAGTTCTGCTGCAACTGTTGCAGTTCGGTAATACTCGGGAAGTCGCCATCGATTTGTATCGGTGTCTCTTGGAAAATCAAAGACACACCTTTCGAGTGTGCCTTTGACCTTTCGAGCAACTCCACGAGAATAGCATTCTTGTTCATACTATACTCTGTTTTGGGGTTGATGAATAGCGGTTGATTACTTTTCGCTGCTTGCTACATAGGCACTGGCAACCGTCATAGCAGCATCGTCTGCTTTCTTGGCAAGCGCACCTGCGATGTCGAGTGTTGCACCGAAGAGAATGGTTAGACTAACCTTAACACCGGCTTGCACATTGTATGTAGCGGTCTGCAACGACGAGAGTTGATACCCTTGGAAGTCGCTGACATCCACCATAAGCGGGTTGTTGGTGTTCTGGCTCTGGTAGTTGGATGGGATACGCTCCTCCTCGACAGGGTTCTTGGTGAACGGGCTGACCTTGTAGGAACGGAAGGGCTCATCCAACTGTGCGGCTGTAGAAGCGGCAAACTTGATGGATTGAATACGCGTGGGGTTGTGGCTCAGGAACTCTGCCAATACCTCCGACTTGCAGGGCGTGCAAGTGATAGTCAGATTCTCGGCAGCAGCACCGTCTTTCAACAGAACAGCGTCGGCGATGTCGGCGATAATCTTGTTGAACTGAATGTTGCGGTCTTCCGAACCTTTGGTGTTGTCGAGCGTGATAGTAACACGCTTGCCTGATTGGTCTTCGTACAAAAAGGTCTTGGCTGAACCAAAATCGAGAAAATTGTCGCCCGCACCGGTGTAGTTAGCACCCTCGGCATTGGCGTTCATCGCTTTCTGTAGCATTTCGTCCGTAACAACTACGGCACCTACTTTCTTAGGATTACTCATTGTTTTAATGTTTGATTGTTTTAATAGATAATGAATTTACTCTGCTTTCGCCTCTTCGGCGGCGGAAACAGCCGTGGTGGAACGGAAACGGTCGCGGTTGAGATATACCAATACTCCCAACAAAACGACACATACGATGCCGATGATAACGGCGGTGGAAACTTTGTTCATTTTATGTTGCTTTTGAGGTTGATGTTAAATTTTGCCGCAAAGGTACAGCAACCCCACAACACACTTTCCGAAAATTGCCGATTATTGCCGAAGATTTCCGATTATTTCCGAAAAAATGCCACCCCGACCTTATATTGGTCTGAGTGGCATATAAAAAACCGCCACAAGCGTTTGGCTCGTGGCGGTGGATTCCTTTTGAGGACTATTAATCAAATATCATCTTCCGCACCTTCCTTGTGCGTACGCAGGTATTCCTGCTGCTCGAGGCGCATGGCATCGAGTTCTTCGTAGAGGTTGGCGATGAGGTTCATGGCATTGCTGAACATGTGCTTGGTGTCTTCATCACAGACAACCCCGCTGGCAACATACACGCCCAACTGCATATAGACATCCTTCATCTTGTTGCAGTAATTGCCCGCAATGCTACTGGTGTTATCAGCAATATTCGGAGCAAGGAACTCCTGCACCGAAGGCAGGACACTGAGTTGTGTTCTCATAGCACACCTCCTTTCGTGCGAAACATACTGACGGCAATGACGGCTCCATCGACAAGAGAAAAAGAGGACTGGAAACCGTAGGCGTTGAGGTCGAGCGAACCGACCACCTCATCGTTGGGGTTAATAACTTCGGCGAGATGGGTAAAGAACTCGCGCGTCTTGGCACCACTCAGGTGCTTGCTTGTGATTTGCATC
>CAVGOI010000073.1:0-4932 GCA_963630875.1 Mycobacteriaceae bacterium
GCGGATACAAGCCCGTCTCGTTCAGCGATTTCGCCAATCGTATCCTCGCCGACAAGCACCTGCTGGAGGTTTCCAACGAACAACCAGCCAACGACGGAGGTGGTGTACAATACACCCCTCAACAGCCCCAGTCTATCACCCTGCCCAACGGCAAGACGGTAGACACAGGCAATATCGATGCAGCCGCTGCAGCCGCTATTGCCGACCTCGAACAATAAAAACAATAAGCAACTATGCCTATCACACTCACAGGGTTTGCTCAAGCCACTATCAAGAACCTCAATCTCGTGGCTAAGCAGAACGACCCGCAACTCAAACTCACCCCCACTGGCTTCCTGCGCTTGCTGCTGGAGAATAACGCCACCACCGAAATCAACAACATCGAGGAACTGCGTAAGGGATTGAAGCGCACTATCAAACTGCGCTATCTGCAGCGTGGTCTCGAATCGGAGGTCACCGACACCGACGATTGCGAAACACCGCTCGGCGCAGATTGGCAAGAACACCAGATCGAGCAACCGCTCTTCTCCAAGATTGGTATCTTCATCTCCGATGATGAGATGCGCCAATACGAGGAGGAGGCTGTTCAGACCCTCGCTCTCGGCGATGCACAACAATCGCCGCTCATGCGTGGTCTATACGAGGTGCTGCTCTCTAAACTCATCGGCTTGATTGGTAAGATAGACAGCAACCTGATTGCTGCCCAAGCCACCAAGTGGGGCGCAAACGCCGCCTATAGTCTTGCCACCTCTGCCCAGACACTGACCATCGGCAAGTCGGCAGACTTCAGCACGGGATATGTCAAACTGATGGAAGACGCTCTCGTCAACGAGGTGAACGACAAACTGCTCATCTGCGGCAACGGACTCATCACCCGCTACGATATCTTCCACAAACTGAAGACCAGTGCCGATAGCGAGGGTATCGCCGCCCTGCCGCTCAACGCCTACTACGACCCCCGCACCATCACGGGTTGGGGCAAAGACCACTTCGGCGCATTCGCCAAGGGTTCTATCGGCTTTGTTGATTGGAATCGCTATGTCGGCGCATTCGCAGGCGAGAAAGCAGGCAGCGTCTTCTTCACGCTCCCCGTACCCGTCGAGTTGGATGGCGCACTCACCTCGCTTGTTTTCGACTGCCAACTCAAGTATGTCGACTGCCCCGAGTACGACGCAGAGGGAGCAGTATCGCAGGCACGCGGTTGGAAACTCATTGTGTCCAAGAACTACGGATTGTTCTCCGCACCGACCGACGCATTCGCCGCAACGGATGTGCTCAAGGGCGTGAACGGCTCGTTCCACTATATCGCAGCAGAACAAGCGTAGAACCATGCTCGACGAGTTGAAAGGATATATCGGACTTATCAGCGGCGGGTCAACCGAAGCCCCCAGCGGGTTGTACATTGATGCGCTGCCCGATATCTCCGTATCCCTACTCGAGGACATCAGCCGCACCGACGAGGACGAGACCGACACTTGGTCGCGTCTCGAGTGGCGAGGCATACTCAAGTTCCGCACCCTCTTCATCTCGGAGGTCAACAAGTGCCATAAGGTAACAGATATTGGATTGTGTGAATGTTTGATTCTCAGCAACAAGGAGATACTCGCAACCGCATTGTGGTATCTCCTTGGGGCAGAGGTCATGCTCACCCGCCACGCTTCCTCGCGTATCAATGCGGCTACCATAGACCGCACCAAGAGCAAGGAGTTGCGTGCCTATTTCGAAGACCAGTTCGCCAAGGAACTCACCACGGCGGTCAACGGCATTGACATCCACGCCTCCGAGTGCTTCGGAGAGGAAGAACACCCCGAACCCCGCCAACTCATCACCTACGGAACACCTATCCTATGACCTACTCCAACAACCTGCCAACGGTTCTCAATACACTCAGTTTCAAACTGACCGCATTGCAGAAAGACCAGATGACCCGCCTGCAGGCGACCAGTTTATTGGCAGTGTTGCGCGACCGCATTCATGTACAGGGCAAGGATAGCAGCGGTGCTGCCATAGGCACATACACACCCGCCTACATCCGCACGCGTGTCAAAGCCAAGCGAGGTAGCAGTAGCAAGGTCATTCTATCGCTCACACGAGCCATGGAGGACAGTTACGAGATTTATCCTATCGAGAACGGCTACGGCATAGGCTTCAATACGATGGAGAATATGCAGAAAGCCCGCTGGTGCGAGGACACCTACAAGAAGCCTATCTTTGCGCCCACCGCCGAGGAACGCGCACTCGTACAACAGATTGCCGACGACTTTATCGCCAACCTATGCAAGCAGTAATCGAACATATCAACGACGCTCTCGCAGACCTTTTGCAAGACCTCGACATCAAGGCATACAGCCTTGCCGAATCGGTCAGCCTGCGCAGCGAGGATGAGGTTACATTGCCTGCGTTGGTATTGCCCAATGGCGAGTGCGTCAGCGTCTACGGCGAGACCGACAAGCACGACCTCACGCTCTACCACCGCCTCAATGGCGTGTCCTATCAGGAGGACACCACCTCCTCTTTCGGCAGCGGCAACGGCTATACGGAGACCGATGATATGTCGTGTATCGTCTTCGGCAAGCGGGCAAGCCTGTCGCCTTTGGAGGCAGAGCGAGCCGCACGCCAAGCCATCGCAAAGCAGAAGCAATGCAGCCTCTCGCAGAGCGATTTTGCTTCGTTGCAGATATTTGCTTCCGAGTATGTGGGCGTGTCCTACTTCATGTCCCCAGAGTACTACCTCTTCAAAATCAACTATCGTATAACCAGCACCTACAACCCAAGGTGCAACTAAAACAACACCTACTATGTCATTACAACGAATCACATGTGAGAGCGCATCGGGCGAGGCATTAATCCACTCCTGCGACCCGTGCAGTAGAGAACTTGGTCGTATTCGTGGCGTCTGCCTTGTAGACGGCTCGCTCGACCTCACCGAACTCATCGACAAACTCAAGACCGCCACCGAGACCTCTACCACGGAGGCACAGACGCTCTTCGAGAAATACATCGCTGCGGGGCAGATACACCTCATCAGCGAGACCACAGGTACTTACGATGGCGGCTCTGCCCAGACGGGCGACGGCTACGGCGACGAGGAAACCCGCCTGCTCGGCTACCTGCATACCCTTTCGTTCAAAGACCCGTCGTACAGCGGCAACAAGGACTTCTACGAGAGCGTAGAGAACGCCCATTGGAAACTGATATGGCGCACCGAAACGCTGCTCCATTTTGCCGACAAACCAGCCAACATTCAAGCCATTGCGCCAGTAGAGCAAGACCTCACTTCGGCGGTGGTATGGAATGTAACTGCCACTTGGAAGAGCAAGAAGAAGCCCGAAATCGCTCCGCTCGAGGCACTCGAGAAATACTTCGAGGGCTGCTGGGTAGAGAAAGAGTAACACAACAAGCAACCTCTTTTTCATGTAATAGATTGTTTTTCATTTTGTTCAGCAGCGGGCGGGGCAGCCGCCCTCCCCGTTGCTGTTTTTATTCCCAAACGCTTATGATACGCTATCAAGGAGAGAACATCAGTTTTTCGTTAGAGTTGGAAAAACTAACAGCAAGCGATACAACCAACTGGTCGTCTTTCGCAGGTGTAGTCGTTTATTTCTATACCCACACAAGTTATATAGCGAAATTTAGGAGTGGGACTGCGAGTGGATACACCACGCTCACATTGGATAGTAACCTAAAATACCTACAGGGGGTGTTGGAATCAGAACACACCAAACAAATGAATGGTGCGCTACTTATGGATGTTTATGTGTATAACGACACAGGCGTTTATAAATGCATCAAATCAGTAACTACAGGCATACAAATCCTATATGCCCCCATTAAACAAGAAGCATAATTATGGCAGATATCAATATTAAGGTTAACTTTGATAACCAAGACCTCCGGGCTCTTATGGTGGATACAAAAGTTACAGCCAACAATGCAATGTCGTCAGCAGACAGAGCAGGCACGACTGCAGCCGCTGCAATCACCGCCGCAAATAATGCAAGTGCTACCGCAAATAGCGTCCAGAAAGAGGTAGACGATATACAAGTCTGGAGGAC
Source organism: Mycobacteriaceae bacterium (assembly GCA_963630875.1). GTDB lineage: Bacteria > Bacteroidota > Bacteroidia > Bacteroidales > Paludibacteraceae > Colicola. The sequence goes on from CAVGOI010000073.1 coordinate 4,056, forward strand.
TTCTACTGACGATGTGAAGTCTATACTCGCAGCCTTGAATTCGATGGCAGTAGTGTCATTAGAAAGTGCCGACCTTTATGTGACAATGCCAGAATACATTGACACACTTGTGAGTAGCGGTAGAATAAAACTACAATTCATACTCCTGCGTCGCACCAATGGCAAGATTCGGTATTCATACTTAGACGACAGTGAATCCCCAAAAATAACAAGACATAGGTTGAAAAGAAATGGCTGGACAGAGGTCGGCAAATGTTCAGGATTATCCCTACAATACGAACGGAAGGTTACTACCGACAAGCATAGACTAGGTATTACCTATAATATTCGCATAGCAAATATTACAGATGCAGGAGCATATGAGGCAGTAAGTGTGGATCGAGAACCGGAAAATATAGCAGAAGATATGGAAGTATGGAACTCCAACAAGAGGTATACTCGCTTCTTTACAGGAGAGTACAAAGACGGAGGCACAACGCCATCCTTTCAAATTCCAGGAACGACCTTAATAAAGTCCATGAATGTGAAATTGGGAATAAGGGCAATCATCACATACGATAATAACACCTTATATAGTCCAATACTTCCTTTCGCTGTTAAAAGATGGTATTCTGATCCCGATGCCGCAGGTTATCGCTATCCTCAATTCTCTGTAGGACAATGGGCATAAAAAACACAGCGAGAACTATTTCGCTGCGAACGGCATTGAGAACTATTTCAAAACCTACGATCTTGAGAACTATCTCAATATCAACCGCAAAGGTACTACAATTATTTGGAACGGCAAAACATAGGGCGATTTTTATTGCAAAAATATGCAGTTAGACCTCACGAAAATAGTATGCACGACCATAGGAGTGGCAGCAGTCCTCTTGTT
>CAVGOI010000074.1:0-4758 GCA_963630875.1 Mycobacteriaceae bacterium
GCTTTCTTGACTCATTTTTTTACTCTTTTGAGTCAACTTTTTCCGTACCAAGACATACCTTCACGCTACCTTCATAAGGGGAGGTTCTCCCCCCTCCCGCACAAGACATCCGCGGATGCCGTTGCGGGAAAATGCGGCACGGTATGTGATATTCACAAAAAAAGCAGTACCTTTGCCCCGAATTTAACACAAACAGGAATGCAACATCACTATTTACACTACCTGAACGAGGTAATACAGCGTCAATGGGACGACGCGGCACTGACCAATTATGGCGAACAACAGGAATATACATGGGGCGGAATGGCGCAGGAAATCAAACGATTACATGTACTCTTCCATCTTCTCGGCATACAAAAGGGCGACAAAATAGCCATCGCCTCCCGCAACTGTGCCAACTGGGTAATTACCTATCTCGCCATCACCACCTACGAGGGCGTGGTGGTGAGTATCCTCCAGGATTTCAAACCCAACGACATCAGCAAACTGCTCACGCACTCCGACGCACGCATGCTGTTCGTAGGACCCTATGTGTGGCACGAACTGCAACACGAAGCCTTGGATGGGTTGGAAACCGTTGTGTCGATAGAAGACTTCTCCTTCCTTCGCCCGCCGAAAGGCAACCCCAACCTGACCCGTGCGCAATGGCTCCAAGCCGTAACGGATACCTATCCGCAGGGCATACGACCCCAAGACATCCGCTTTGCGGCAGACCCGGACGCTCTGGCTCTTATCAACTACACCTCCGGCAGTACCGGATCGCCCAAGGGTGTGATGCTCAACGGACGCTCATTGAGCAACAATGTGGAGGTAGGGCTGACCCTGTTGCCCGTAGAACCGAAACAACGCTTGGTGTCTATGCTCCCGCTTGCGCACATGTTCGGACAGATATGCGAATTCCTCTATCCTATGTGTGCCGGCACACACATCTATTTTCTGACCAAAAGCCCGACCCCTACCGTGCTGCTCAAAGCCCTGCAGGATGTGCAACCCTATATGGTTGTAACCGTGCCGTTGGTCATCGAGAAAATCCACAAGAAGAATATCAACCCCCTTATCTCCAAGCCCGCCATCAAATTCTGCTGGCGCACGCCGCTGCTCGGCGACCTTATCCGCCGCAAAGTGAAGACCGCCCTCAAGAAAGCCTTTGGCGGTAACATCCGCTACTTCCTCTGTGGCGGCGCAGCGGTCAATCCCATAGTAGAACAGTGCCTGATTGATATCCATTTCCCCTTGTCGGTGGGCTATGGCATGACCGAATGCGGACCCCTCATCGGTGGATCGCACCCCAAACAGTTTGTGGCGCACTCCGGCGGACGCCCCGTGGCGAATATGGAGGCAAAAGTGGTGAATATCAACTCCGAAGGCGTGGGCGAGATACTCGTGCGCGGCGAGAATGTGATGATGGGCTACTACAAAAACGAAGCAGCCACTCGCGCCGCCTTTACCGAAGACGGCTGGATGCACACGGGCGACCTCGGCTATATGGACAAAAACCGCAATATCTTCCTCAAAGGACGCAACAAAACCATGATTCTCGGCGCCTCCGGACAGAATATCTACCCCGAAGAGATTGAAGACAAACTCAACAACCAAGAGGGCGTGGGCGAGTCCATCATTGTGGAGCGCGAGGGAAAACTGGTGGGGCTTGTCTTTCCCGACGAACAGACCACCCGTAAATTCTCGCTCGAGGAGATAGAACGCTTGATGCGCGAAAACCTCAAGCGACTGAACGCCCTCATTCCCTCCTACTCGCAGGTTAGCGACATCGAGATAAAAAGAGAACCTTTCGAAAAGACCCCCAAACGCAGCATCAAACGCTTCCTCTACAAGTAAAAAAGACAACGATGCCGAACCCACAACCGTCCCTGAACGCAGAATCCCGTCAGGCGCCCCTTGCACTTGTCGGAAAAATGTTGTACCTTTGCGGGCGATTCAACAAACAACAAACGACTAACATCCAACCATTCTAAAACTATGGCAGACGAGAAAAAGACCCCCTCTCCGGAGAAACTCAAGGCTCTCCAGACGGTAATGGCCAAGATTGACAAAGACTTTGGCAAAGGTGCAATCATGAAGTTGGGCGACGACCGCATCGAGGATGTCGCCGTTATTTCCACCGGTTCGGTAGGGTTGAATATGGCACTCGGCGTGGGCGGCTACCCACGCGGACGCGTGATTGAGATATACGGTCCCGAGTCCTCCGGTAAGACGACGCTTGCCATTCACGCCATGGCAGAGGTGCAACGGCAAGGCGGCATTGCGGCTATCATCGACGCGGAACATGCCTTCGACCGTTTCTATGCCGAGAAACTCGGCGTGGATACCGATAACCTGCTGATTGCACAACCCGATTGCGGCGAACAGGCGTTGGAGATTGCCGACGAGTTGATACGCTCCGCGGCGGTGGATTTGGTGGTAGTGGACTCGGTGGCTGCCCTCACCCCGAAAGCCGAAATCGAAGGCGATATGGGCGACAACAAAGTGGGCTTGCAAGCCCGTCTTATGTCCCAAGCCCTGCGCAAACTGACCGCCACCATCAGCAAGACGCAGACGACTTGTATCTTTATCAACCAGTTGCGCGATAAAATCGGCGTGATGTTCGGCAGCCCCGAGACCACAACCGGTGGCAATGCCCTCAAATTCTATGCATCGGTGCGCTTGGATATCCGCCGCATCGGGCAACTCAAAGACGGCGATGAGGTGGTCGGCAACCAGGTGCGCGTGAAAGTGATGAAGAACAAAGTGGCACCTCCGTTCAAGAAGGCCGAGTTCGACCTGATGTTCAATGAAGGTATCTCCAAAGTGGGCGAGTTGATTGATTTGGGCGTGGAGAAAGGTATCCTGCAGAAGTCGGGTTCGTGGTATAGTTACAAGGACAAGAAATTGGCACAGGGACGCGATGCGGCAAAAGCCGTACTGCGCGATAATCCCGATCTTGCCGACGAGATTGAGGCACAAATCATGCGTGCCGACAAGAAATAATTCCGACCGGTTACGAACGACTACCCGTTATTGACACAAACCTTGTCGCCCCGCGAAGCCTGCGAGGCGGCGCAAAAATACCGCTTGGTACGGCGGTCTGTGGATGCACGCCAGCGTGAGTTGAGGGTGCATCTCACTTTGTTGGCGGACGAGAAAGGACACCCCGTCCCCAAAGATGCGCCGATACCCCTGTACGAACCGCCGGTGTTCCAAGATGTGCATTGCGCTGACCGTCAAGCGTTTATCGTGGGTGCGGGTCCTGCGGGGCTGTTCGCGGCACTCACCCTGTTGGAGCATGGCGTCCGCCCCGTCATCTTTGAGCGCGGCAAGGAGGTCAGTGCCCGCAAAGTGGATATTGCCGCGCTCAACCGCAATAGGGGACTCAATGCCGAGTCCAACTACTGCTTTGGCGAAGGCGGCGCGGGGACTTTCTCGGACGGCAAACTCTTCTCGCGCAGCAAGAAAAGAGGCAATATGCAGCGCGTGATGGAATGGTTCCATTACTTCGGTGCCGACGATAGTGTGCTGTACGAAGCGCATGCCCACATCGGCAGCGACCGCCTGCCCGCGATTATCCGTGCGATGCGCGAATGTATCCTTGCCCACGGCGGCGAAATATATTTCCATACTTGCGTGGACAAAGACCTCTTCCGTACGCTCACAAGTGCGCCGGTTATTCTGGCTATCGGACATTCCGCCCACGACACCTATCGCATGTTGGCGGCGGAAGGTGTGCTACTTGAGCGGAAAGGCTTTGCCATGGGGGTGCGTGTGGAGCACCCCCAGGCACTCATCAACCGTTTGATGTACCACAACCCAACGCCCGAGTTAGTGGGGTGGGTGGGCAACGCCTCCTATTCGTTGGTAACGCAGGTGCAAGGGCGCGGGGTCTATTCGTTCTGTATGTGCCCGGGCGGGCATATCGTCCCAGCGGGCAGCAGCATAGAAAGTTGTGTGGTGAATGGTATGTCCGCCAGCCGCCGCAACTCACCCTATGCCAATTCCGGCATCGTGGTTGAGATTCGACCCGAAGACCTCGCTGCCGGTGACCCGTTGGCGGGACTGCGCTTCCAAGAGGAGTTGGAGCGGCTGGCGTATCTGCACGGAGCCGTCCCGTCCGTTGCACCGGCACAACGCCTGCGCGATTTTGTGGAGGGAAGGCAGAGTGGCGACTTGCCGCCGTGCAGTTACTTGCCGGGCGTGCGCAGCAGCCGCTTGGACGAGTGGCTGCCGCCGATGATAGGCACACGCCTGCAACAGGGATTTCGGGAGTTTGATCGAAAATACCGCGGTTTCCTCACCAACGAGGCGGTGGTGTTGGGCGTGGAAAGCCGCAGCAGCAGCGCGGTGCGGCTGCTGCGCGACCCCGAAACGCTGCAATCGCTATCCGCACCGAACCTCTACCCTTGCGGGGAGGGCGCAGGGTATGCAGGGGGTATCACCTCGTCGGCGTTGGATGGTATCCGCGCCGCCCTTGCCATCATCCGCAGATTTTAGGATATATCGAACACCCCATAGTGGCGAAAGCCGGCGGAAAGCAGTTCTAACGAATACTGATTTTCAGTTCGTTACAAAGAAAATGCGAAAAAAGTGACAAAAGATTTGGTCAGTTGGGAAAAAGGCAGTAATTTTGCACCCGCTTTCGCCCGAAAAGGGGGATGGAAAATGAGCAGGGGGAGGGGAAAGCACCGAGTGATCTTTGAACGAATGATTAATCAAGATGTAGTACAAGAGGACATACCTTATATATTATATGGGGTTATGTTCATCAGG
>CAVGOI010000075.1:0-4714 GCA_963630875.1 Mycobacteriaceae bacterium
CCGATAGGTATGCAGAGGTCGGGAATGCCGTGTACCACGCCCTCCGCCACCAACTTGCGAGCGGTCGTCTTGGTCGTATACGCTCCGTTCGGAATAGCATAGCACAACACATTCGGGTGCGCCATACGCAGCCAACGCAGGCACTCCACTTGCAGGGCGTGTTCGCTCTGCGCCGCCTTGCCCTTGTTCTTTTTCTCCCAAAGGGCGTGCAACTCATCTATGGTGTAGGTCTTAATCATTTTCGGGTATGTATATAAAAAACGACCACTCAAATACTGAATGGTCGTTCCGATAACTATGCAATAAAAGACTAATCTTCCCAATCGAAATCAAGTGGTAATTGCTGATTTTTAGTCGGATAAACAGTGTCAAGCATATCCATAAACCTGCTCCAATTATAATGAGATGCAACTGCAAGAGCGTGTACTGCCTCTAAATGTCTTTGCAATCTTGGCTTGCCTACCTCATCAGTAAAAAATTGGTGGTGTTTGTAACTCCTATTTCCATTTTTATTCTTTGGATTTACTCGTTGTAATTCGTTGTATATAAGTGGTGCGACACGCTTGTATACAATATCGTTTATCCATTGTCCGACAACACCTGGGCGTTGATTGGTCTTTGTCCAAGTCCAATTATGCATTTTATACAAATCCTCAAAAAAAGTATCGTCAAAAGTTTTCACCCACCTTGCAGCCTCTTCGGACATAAATTGGTGAAGGAAATTCTGCAACTCTTCTTTTGCTTTTTCCTTTGCCTTGTCATAACCAGTTACCTCATCTATCAAGGCAATGATGCCTACCTTTGCAACAGAGCGGATTATTATGTTGGCGTGTGCGATTAAATTTTTGTCCACCTTTCCGTATTCACCGGCGGAAAGTATGGCATTACATAGGTCTATCAGTAAGGTTGCTTCGTACCCGTAAGTCATTGATTGTGAGCCTCCTGCACCAGCACGGACAAATGGTATCGGACTATTCAGCCTATCCAAAAGTCCGGGGTCAATATATGCAGCCATAGCAGACTTATTTACAAAAGTAGATAACCATGTTCCAGATTGGCTTCCACCTGCACCAATGGCTTTTTGGATGCCACGCCCCGAGAAAACTCGTGTGCCGTCATCTAACACATAGCACGGCAACGATAGATTACCTAATAGCAATGGGGTTTTATCCGACCCATATTTAGCAGTACGCATTTTAGGACTAATTGTTTCCAAAGGAACATCCAATGCCTGTGCAATCTTTTGTAATGTGGAAAGAGTTGCCGACCCATTGATAGCCTTTGATATTCCTATCTCGGACATACCTACTTTTTCGGCTAACTCTTTCTGCGCAATACCTTTCTCTTTCAAAATGTTTTTGATACTATTCTCCATAACGATTGAATTTTTGCGCAAAATTATATAATATAATTTATATACACAAGAATTTGTGTAATAATTATATTTTTAACCATTCAGTATGTCAAAGAACGCTTTCTAAACCCACCGATTTAGGTGGGTTTATGCTTTGTAGTTGTCTATCGACTGGTTGCGGTTGCCGATATGGCGGAACGAGATATGCAGCCACTTTGTGCCTTTGGCGTTCTCTTCCCATATCAGTTGGTCGTGCGAGAGGTTGTCGAGTATGTCGTACAGCCTGCGCAGGTTCTCCTCGCCTTTCACTTGCAGGTCGGCTGCTTCTCCGAAGAGGTGTTGGCTTGTCGGCTTGCCACCCACTGCCTTATTGAGCGCAGGGCAACGATAGCCGCTTGTGATGTATATCGGCGCACCAAAGCGCAGGCGGGCAGGCTCCAAGACGTTACGACATAGGGCTTGCAGGTTCTCTACAATGTCCGGTGCAGGCGTGTTGTCAATGCCCCGCTGCTTGGCTATGGCGGAACGGGTCAGTTCCTCCAAGGTAAAATGCGGTGTCAGTTGCATAATCTGTCAATTTGTCATTTGTTGTGTGTTGGCTTGGATTTTGTCTATTGGGTAGTCAATGACAATAGTGTCAGAAACTCCATAAATCATACGAGTATGGCGACAAAATCTACATCTAAAACGGTAGGCGCATATCGTAGTGCAGTAACCGGGCAGTATGTGTCGGAGGACTATGCCGACAAGCACCCGAGAACTACTGTTCACGAACATCGTCCAAGGCGTTAAGCCACAAGAATACTTTGTAGTATAAGTATTCAAACAGGTAGGTATAGGCTTCCTCACTTGCGGTTGGGTCTATATCTACCTTTCTTAATATGTGGAATGCAGCATGGCTCAATTCGTGGGCAACTATTTCGTCATACGGGCGTTTGGGCGCATAGATGATAGCGTCTGTTTCCGTCCGCAAGCAGACAGCCGTTGTGTAGTTGAAATCCACCTGCTCTAACTCGGCTTTATTCTCGTCCGACAATGTGCCTTTGGCAATCTTGTACAAGTCTGCAAGCGTGCCAAAGCATACAAGCACGCCACGCTTGTATATATCTACGCTGAATTTCTTGTATATTGCTGCCATAGTCTTACTCCGTGTAGGTGATGAGATACCATACTCCGAAGAACACAGCCGCCACCGCCAAGAACGGCAGGGCGACAATCGTGCGCAGGTGGTGCGACACGCGGCGCAGGGTGTAGATGAATTTGTCAGTTCGCTTGCTCATCTTTGCCTGCCCTTTCTATTTCTTCTGCTTCCTCGTCTGTTACCTCACTTTCAAATTGCTCAGATTGCATACTCTCCGCTTCTGCGTTTGTTATCTCCTCCCAGTCGGATAAATCACTATCGATAGGCAACTGTACCGCTGCACAAAATATATCATCTATTTTGTTATGCAGTTTGTAGCCTATTTCGGAATTCAATAAAATCACTTTGTAAATTTTCATATTATGCTAATACTAAATTATAATTCTTTTCTGCGCAGATTGCCCGTACAGTAGCCTGGCGTTCTGCCAATGTTGTGGCATCTGGAATAGTATCATTGTCGTTTTTAAGTCTGCCAAATAACCTTGATGTATTTCCTATCTCGAAACTACCCGCCTGTTCCATCCCTGTGCGGTCTGCCATACCTTTCAATACTGCCAAGAGGGATGAAAAGCGCAAATCGCGAACATACCAACTTGAGATTTGTAGACGATAATAGTTTGTTCCCCATCCCTTAAATGCAACTATTTCCCCATCTTCTACCTCTTTTAATGTGTGGTCGCCGATAAATGTCTTTATACCACTCATCATAAAACTGTTTTGGGATATAGATTTAACATTTGTATAGTCCCACTTGCTACAGTCAAGCCACTCAATAGCGTGACATAAATAAAAGTTAGCACACTCTGTCCATTTAGAGGTATCTATATCTTCGTGCCCTATTATGCGTCTGAGTTTTGAGTCGAAATTAAATGCAATATAATTGAAATTGCTCGTGTCCCACCCCGTAATATCTATCGTTTCTGCTTTTTCGCACCTCATGAACATATCACCGGCTTGGGTTACGCGACTTACATCGAATTTAGAAGCATCTATATAGGTATCTGTTACACCTCTAAAGGAAAGCGCTGTAAAACCCGATACTTTTTCTTTTACTGCAACCTCTACATCCACTTTTTTGAGGGTATAGGCAGGGTCTGGTGTTATGGCATACGAGCCGTTCTGCGCTATGGCGATAGACTTCTCCTGTGTAGGCAGTGAGTTATCCAAGTCCATTGTAAGCGACAACGGTTCTGGCATATCCATATTTACCTGCAACTCTTGGAGGTCGTCAATATGAACATCGATAATATCTACTATCTCTGCGTTCATTGCGTTAGTCCTTTATTGAGGTGGAACGGACGGTGGCGAAAGCGTCATCGTACATCATCTGTTGGAGTGTGTCGGTGTCGTACACTTCGAGGATAACCGTACCCGCTTTGAGTTCTGCGGTCTGCTCGGGCGTGAAATCAAACAAGCAGAAAATGGTGCTTGTGTCGGTATCCTCCTGCGCGTCAGCGGTTGCCACTGCACGATTCTCCGTCTTCTTGGCTGAGTAGTACAAGCAGGCAGTATAGTTCGTGCCTGTAACAAGCCCGCTGCCCGACACTTGTATCTTGCAGTGGACACCTTTGTTGATGATATTTGTCTTTGCCATATTATTTGCCCTCCCTTTCTTTTTGCTCTTTGTTTTTGCGGAAGCGGATTAAACCGAACTTATCTCGCAGCGTTACCTCCAACTCGTCCTCCGTGATATGCAGCGGCTTGCGGTTCGGACAGCCGTGTACCTCGCAGTAGAACTGCCCCGAGAGGATATGCGCAAGGGCGTAGCGGTAGAATGTAGCGTCATCATACTCTCGGTTGCGCTCCTCGTACAAGCGGCTTATCTTATCGTTCAGTTTCTCATTGTCGCCTTTCAGTTTGTCCTGCTCACCTTTGAGCGTGGCTATCTGATTATCCTTTTCGGCGGCTATGTCCTGCCATTGGTGTAACTCGTTACTCTCCCCCTCCTGCTTTTTGAGTTCGACCTCTACCTCTTTCATCGCACGGTTCTGCTTAAAGTAGATGATACTGCCGCCACCTATGGCAGCAAGCAGGGAGCATATTGCCGTTGTTATTACTGTCAGCCATTCCATAGTCAGTCCTCCTCGTAATCTTGGCACGCCTCCGTCTTGGGCGAGCGTTTCTTGTTTCGATACCAACACAAGCCCAAGTCCGCTCCATAGCGGGCGCAAGTGCCACAAATCGCTATTCTGTTTCCGTTCATATATCGTGTGCTTTTG
>CAVGOI010000076.1:0-4675 GCA_963630875.1 Mycobacteriaceae bacterium
GCCTGCCCGAAGTGCTTGCGGATTTGTGAAAATGGGGGATTTGTAGAGGGTTCCCCCTTTTATCATCTTCGTTTTTGTGTTCGTAAAATTAGTTGTTACTCGGACAAAACTACTTACAGAGAAGCGTTTGTAATTCGCTACCCGAAAGAATAATGGGAGCGCCGTCTATGTAAGGCGGATTGGTACTCAGACGCTGCATACTGACTAACTTGGCTATATCTATGTGTGGCTGCAGTTGCACCTCTTCATCGAACACAAAACAGAAATAGTTACCAGTCGGATTGGGATAGAGAGCACGGCGCATACGCTCCTCACTCATAACGGCATGGTGGTGGACATGGAAGACGCGGTATCGGTTTGCCGATACCGTGTCTTCGCTATATAGTATCACGAAGCGCACATCGCCTCGCTCCAACTTGAAGATAATGTGACTATTGTTTTTGCAGCACCAATAAATGTTCCTCTGTAATCCTCTTCTGTCCCATTGATTGGTGTTCTAATTGGCGTATAGTGTCTTCTATAACAACCCAATTATTTATGGTAAATAAATCCAACAACCATTGTACAAAACTAATTTGTTGATTCTTTCGTTTTGTATCTGATACCGTCATACAAAAATACCCGTATTGTTTTACCTGAGACATTATGTTAAGGTATATAACTTGCATTTCTTCAAAGAATAAATGTTCACAATCTCGTTTATTCCTTTTGTTTCGTGCACCCGTTTCTACTGCTGTTGCTTCTTCTATATCTTCATTAAACAAATAATAGGATAGTCTGTTATTCCGAGCAAAATCAACAGCAAAAGGATAAGGGGGTGAAGTAATGACAATATCTGCCTTCTTGTCAAGTTGTATTGTCCCTGCATTACCACAATATACTGCAGCCCTATTTGTAAAGTTCTCAGTTTCACGAATTGCCGATAATAACCAAGTACATTTTTTCTCAAATTCTGTTTTTAGAGAAATCTTAGTTTCTTTATTCGGTAAGATATTATCCGACAAATATCCCAAATTCCATGTATTACGCTTATTGCACACTTTATTGAGGAGTGAAGACAAAACTACCTCGAATAAGTTGCGATAGGTCTCGTCTTCTATTTTCTGGATAGCATTGAATAAAATACATAAATTCACATAGTTGTCTTTTGTAAACCAAACATCAGAATCCATAAATTCAATAGGAGTATTATCAGTAGCATTAAGAATGTTTGTGATAGATTTCTCTATGTGGTATCTATCATAAATATCTGTCTTTGCCCGACTAATCTTTGCTGATAGAAAATTTATATCTATCCCTATAGAATGTATGCATTGTGCATTACATTCCAATAATGTTGTTCCGCTTCCGCAAAACGGATCCAATACCAGACTTGTAGCAGTTGCGTATTTCTGCAAGAAATACAATGGTATTCCAGGATAGAATTTTGCATGATATGGGTGCAGGTTATGCAATTTTAGATAATTCATATCTTCTGAAAAATGAGACAGTAATGATGGTGAATATTCGGTATAAACTTTGAAGGATAGCCCCATATTCCAAGCGTCTTATTTTCCTGTATCCATATCTTTTCACCACAAAAACACATATATTCTGATAGTTGTCGAACTATATCCCAAGCCAATGTTATATATGCACCATCCGTATTACGGAAATTTTGTACTACAATACACATATACTTTTTACTCTTCAGTTTATCTGCACATTGCAGAAAAATGCGAATTAATTCTGTTAAAAACTCCGTATAATCGGTGATATTTCCAATGTCTCGGATGTCATCCGAGTAATATAATGGTAATTCTTTAGCAGCACGCTCTTTGTGTTGCGAGTTACTATGTCCTCGTGTTTTTTTTAACATATCCCAATAAGGGGGCGAGGTCATAACAAAATCTATGCTCTCGTTCTCGATTTGATTAAGTAATACCCTGCAATCTCCTTGCAGTAAGCGGCTATATACGGGACTAAGATATTTATTCGCTTCTTCTGCAAAAAATGGATTGAGTTCGATGCCAATAGATCTACGAAATGTGTTTTGGCATCCGATAATAGTAGAACCCACACCGACAAACGGATCTAGCACAATTTCTCCCTCTTTGGTAAAAAAGGACACAAATTCAGCGACCAATTCCTCTGGATATTTTGCAGGGTGTTGAATTTGTCCTTTAGTACGAGTGTGGGCATTGATTGTAAACCAGCTCTTAGTAAATCGAATCCAATCTTTCCCTGATAAGTTATTGAGTTTATTGACTATCATATATTTTATAAGTTCATTTGTTTGTGAATTGTAACATATTGCACATTCATAAACTTTTTACTCCAACGCCAAAAATGTGGCACAGTTGTTTCTGTAATTTTATCCTCTTTCTTGAAGGCCTGTGTATGTTGGTAGAGATAAGAAAGATATGTAACCAAAGCATCAATTGAAAATGCTGTTACAATAGAAGGCAACCGACTTTCTTCACTAATATCAAATTGCAAGATATTTAATTTTTCCACTAAACTTTTACTCATTTGATTATCCCTATATCCTCCATGGATATCTGTATCAGGTAAAGAATTACTATCGGTAACCCAATACCATACGCCATCATAAGTGATACCATTGTTCTTGTATGCTTTTAATAAATTAATTATATCATCTCTCTCCTTTCGTTCATCAAATGCGCGTATCGCATTGGCAGCCTTACATTCCATTATAATCAAGATATTTTTTGTCGCTCCATGGCTAAAAATCTTTGCAATGCCGGCAATATCGCTTAAGCGTTTCCCCATTGCAGATGTGCCATAGTGATTGAGATTGGAAAAGAAATGAATATTCTTATTCAAAAAGAAATATAAAGATTCTTCGTAAGCAGCGCCATCAGAGGAAAGAGCAGATTGTTTCAATTTATCCAACTCCTCTCGTAGCAATGTGTTATCAATTACAATTTGCTCGTTTTGCAATTGTAGTTGATTATTATGAGCCACATAGCAAGCGTCCCCGTAAGTCATAAAATCCGTAAAAGGATTGAGCGCATACTGATGTTCAATGCCTGCCACAGAGATAAACTTATCATTAAAATCCTTAATTATACCCAACTCTTGGAAATGCCTTAAAATTGCCCTTTTATCGGTTTCCGTAAAGTTGCTATCAAAAAGGCTATTTATGGGAATATCTCTTTGCGGATTTTGCAAACATGTATATATGACTTTTCCTATCAATGGTGTTAGTTTGTATTTTCCGACATGACCATTACAAAATGCCACATTGTGAGGAACAGATACACTATCAACTTTATTATTTATTTCATAGTAATGTGTATTTCCTTTCTTCCGTATAGTAACCAATCCGAGTTCTATAAGATAGGGTTTTAAGAACAATGTAACTCTGGCGATTTCTTTCTTGATATTCTCACTGAAATTATGGAATACATCTTGGTAGTATTCTATATTTTCGGCAGGATAAGGAAATAAATGAAGGTTATTTTGCAAACTATCATTTTCGTTATGACAATATACTACAATAGCAGATATAATATGAGGGTTTACTATACGCAAGCCGCTCTTTTTATAAAATTGTAGGGATTTTAGGGCTAATACAAATGGACGTACCTCGATATGGTACATCTCCAAATTTGTATAATCCTTACTGCTATTCCGAAACTTGAAAGCGAGTAATAAATCTTGTAATGAGATGTTATTAGACTGATAATCTTTCAGCAAAGATGTAACATAGTGTCGGTTTTCTCCACCTGCAAGACCTTTGTAATAGGTAGGAAGCAATCCTAAAAAAGCAAAGAATTCAGTATAGTCTCGCACAAATTCATTCCATACTTGTCTAAAAGATTTCTGATTTGTGTACATTAATCCGTGTTCCAGCATTGCCTCTGCGGAACTATTATTGCCCAATTGGGCTTGCTGATACAAAGTCCTTAATTTCGGATTTTGATGACTACATAAATTGGAATGAACTTTCGCATGAAAATCCCTAAAAACATCTGCTTGAATTTCAGTGCTAAGAAATAGCAGGCGCAGTTCGTCATAGGTATAAAAAGATTTAGAGGTATCTATGGCATGCAACATGAAGTTCAACTCATCAACCCTAATGGCGTTATGAGGAAGATGATATGAATCAGTCAATATAGAGGATGTCATATAAACACAAAAAAAATGCGGACTTGACGCATCGCCAATTCCGCATTCCGAGGCTCTCGCATTGCCTAGTCTTATTAGAACTGACAACACGAAGCCCACACCAATATAAGTACATACATCAACGCTAATATACAGCGCAAAAATGCAAGAAACTCATACCTTGTAGGCGTTCACTGTTGCAGTGTTCTGATAAGACTTAAGAAATTTGCGAGATTTCAGAATGTCAGAACAGAGCGTCAATAAACGCTGTTAATAATATGTCCGAAAGGCTGCTTGCATACACAAACTACACCTTTCGGCTACAAAGATACACCCTTTTTGTTATGTGTGCAAAAAAATCACCCAATAAGAGAAAAATTGTGGCGTTTTTTTGCTTTTATTGAGTGAAAATACATATTTCACTCGATTTCGAGCGCGTATCGTTCAGCCTGCCCGAAGCACTTGCGGATTTGTGAAAACGGGGGATTTGTAGAGGATTCCATTGACATTTTTGAGCAAAATCAGCAACAAAAAAGCAACTCGCCGATGGTTGGCAGGTTGC
>CAVGOI010000077.1:0-4552 GCA_963630875.1 Mycobacteriaceae bacterium
GTGTAGGGGGCTCGTCAAAGAAAAAATGTGTTTCCTGTCCCATTTTTACGATAGTATTTAGCCCTCTTTCGGAACATCCCAACTTTTACCGGACAGCAATAAATTTTAGTTAAACTTACGATCCCACCTGTCTGGATGGATTTGTAAGGTACAAAACATATCCGTGCTAACCAAATCTAACCCGAAAAAAACGCAAAAAAAATCCTATTTGAAAAACTCAAATAGGGGGTCAAAAGGAAAATGGAATTGAGGGGTCAGTACAAAAATGGGGAAAGGGGTCAATCAAAAACTGGCAGAAGGGGTCAAAACTAAATGGGTTTTCCAGGTGCCATACCCGGACGATAAAAGCCTTTTTGGAGCAATACCTCAGGAAAGACCCACGCTATACGCAAAGCAAAACTACGCCCGCCAAAACGGTGCAAGGCGGACTTACGCAACCCGAGCAGCAGCGACTGCAGTGGCTCGAGAAGAAAGGGTGCGACGCCCGCAAGCGCAAACTATGTGCCTTGCGGTTCATACAAGATTGGTTGTATATCCTACGGGCGGGCGAGATGACATCTCGGCAGTTCGTCGAGGCGCAATACCGTTATTGCCTTACCAACTACTCTCGTCGCTTTGCCGATTCGTTCGCCTACAAGGCCGTGTGTGTCCTCGACCAAGTCAAGAGCATTGAGAAACGATATTACCGCTATTTCGAGAGCGACGGCACGATCGCTTTGTCGGGCATACACAACCCCAACGATGCCGGTATGCGCTATCATCCCTATCTGTCTGTTCAGTGGAAAGACGAAGAGCAGAAACCGATCCAACCCAAAACCGATGTGCGAGAACTGCAACGCCAAGCCGATGAACTGCTGCCCGACGAACTGAAATCTACCAATATGCACCTCTACCGCGAGGGCAGAGAAGACCACAGTTGGTTAGACGGCATTCAGTCAGAGCGTGCCTGCAAGGAAGAGCAGACCCGGAAAGAACAACTCTTGCAACAACTCAAAGACAAATACGCTAAATAGCATGGGACTCTATCATTGGTTATTCGACACTAACCCCTCACCTCGCACCCCCAAGCGCAGGCGGGGTCGCCCACGCACTACGCCGATGATGTCGTGCGAGAAGAGAGCGGTGGCAGAAGGTACACGCCATGTAGCGCCGTCTATCAACAAGCCGGCAAACGCCAAAAGCATCTACATCGATGGAGAGTGGAACTCGCTGACCCATCCGCAGAAGTTCTACCTGTTGGGCTACTGCTTCGACGAGCAGCATGCGGGGTGGCTCTACGATGAGAACGACTACACCTACATGGGCAAGACCCTCTATCGTTTGCCGTATCGGGGCAAGAACCTGCTGACACGCAGCAGTGTGTTGGAATTATTCCGAGGGGTGGACAATATCTATTTCTATGGTCCGGACATCGGCATGCTCGAGAAGTGCTTTCATATCGACTTGCGCAGCCGTTACAACTGTATCAACCTGCTTGCCGCCACCAAGCAGTTAGAACCCAACGCCCGGTCGCACAAGTTGGTCGAATACGAACATCAGGCAGGCATCTATCGCGAAACGGAGGGGTACAAGCACAACTCTATTTTCAATGTCCATCGTGATTGGTACACCGACCCGCAACACCGCGCACGCGTGCTGCTCTACAACCAAGAGGATGTGATCAACCTGCTCCGGGTAAAACGATTCATCTACAAGAAATATCATGTGACCAAGCAGCAAGAGCAGAATTGGAAACTATAGGGAATTTCTATAAATTGCTAAACAACTAATAATCAATAGTATGAAAGTAATCAAAGGTTTAGACTTGAAGAAGGCAAGTCAGGGGAAGACCACTCCGTTGGAGAACTTCCGTGTGGATTCCAAGAATCCGAACATCAAGCCCTGTCAGTCGTGGAACGACTATGTAATGTACCAAATCAAGGGTACGAGTAAGAACGGCAAACCGTTTGCCACCTACGAGGTGGTCAAGGTAATGCGCAAGCACCATGGTAACGAGTTGTATGTGTATGTCGTGGATCGATTGTATCGTAGCAACGATATCGTGTCGGCGTGCAAGTACATGAACAACCTGCGCCGTCGTATTCTGCCCACCGAGACGCAGAAAGAGATTGTGCGTGCGCACAAGGATCAGTACATCACCCGTTGGAAGACTTTCCCAAGTGGTAAGAAGTTCGGGTATGTGGCACTCAAATACACCGATGCCATTCAGCGCATAGCCGACGCCCGCAAGCAGCAGCGCAGCGGTTCCTATACCCGCCGATACAGCGGTAACGGTGGTTATAGCAATAGTGGTAACGGTGGCTATCGCAGGGGAGGGTATAGCCAAGGCGGTTATAGTCGAGGAGGCTACAATAGCAGCAACTACAATGGTGGCAACTACCGTAGCGGCACCTATCGCAAAGGCAACAACCTCGCCCCCGCCGCCCAAAGTGCAAACACACCATTCTAGTACAAGCACGCAATTCTAGTACAGATGTGCCATTATAGTGCGAACGAACCATTCTACTCGTTCCACTATGTGGACAAAAAAAATCGGCGTATAGGTCAAAAAATCCGTTAGATAGCAAACAAGTCGCTTACTAAGAGAATAATAGTCCTAAAAACTACATTACGATTCTATCGTTCTATTCCTCTGCAATCTGCATCAAATGAGCAACCTGTACAAAATAGTCATTCGACCAAATATCCAATTGGTGACGATTGATGACAAAGGGTTCCACATCGGCTTTCACTTGATCTATGTTGGTGGTTTGTAACTTTTCCAATAGTAGTGACATAAATTGTTCCTTTGTCATACCTTCACCATTAAATTGCAGAATACGCTCATGCAGGTGTGACCAACTGAGTTGCACCCCATTGCGCACATACCACTCAAAGTCATACCAATCACGACCCTTGACACGATTCTTCCAATTACGGAAAACCAATGCGTGCATCTTGCCTGCAAACAGATCCGACAAAGTAAAACAACGCGTCATAAAAGAGTAGGGTTGCATCAATAGTTTCTGCTCGGTATGGAAACGCAATGGTGGATTCACATCCACCTCGATCTTAATTTTCAAACTCTTTTCTGTTTGAAACGATAAATCATATACATCCGTAGTGTCTTTCAAAAAAGCAGACTCCACTTTGCCAAAATTACGCTTGTCTTTCTTTGTGATTTCCACCTTTCTTCCGGCTAATTCAAACTCATTGATCACTACCGGAAAATAAGACTCAAATTGGAAAGCATCGTTTGGTTGCAATAGCGAAAAGTCCATGTCTTCTGAAAAGCGTTGCAGACCATGAAAGATACGCAGACAAGTGCCGCCATAGAACGCTGCTTGTTCAAAAAATCTGGCACGGTATAATCCTGCCAGTGCAATCTGTTGCATCACTTCTTGATGCGCTTTGCGCTCATCACCAGTGTAATGAGCCAACATCTGTTCATATATTGTCATCCCGAAGAATTTTTGCGATATTCAACAAAGCGTTCCGTTTCTTGCTTACTGTTGCAAGGCGTTCAAATACGCCTGCATCCATCTTGTAGAAGGCGTCCATATCCAATCGTAAGTCTTGCTCTAAGTATTCAAGTATCTCTTTTTTGTACCGTAATCGTATGCCCGCGGTAAGTATCACCAAATCGGTCAGCGCCTTCTCCGGTGATGCTATTTGAAAACTCACATCCTTTTCGGTTTGAATGCAGATATCCTGTGGATAATAGTCCATTGGAATATGTCGATAGGAGAAATGCCCAAGCGCATTCTCAAACTCCTTCGATCGTAATGTGCTTACCGATATCACACTCTCTACATGTTCCGGTATAAGCCCATAATATCGCAGAGCAGACTCACACGACACATACGACGGACCATATAGATGATTCGCCACAAGGAAAAGATTGGGTTTGCCATTGGCAGTAATATACAATCCTCTTTTCAATCGAACCAACTCGCCCTTCTGCTCTATGTCAAGTATCTTTTGCATAGGAGCTATAAAACCATTTAGGTACGAGGATAGCACATTAATGGTCATTGGAATTGCCGGAATAGTCATAGTCCCTACGAATTTGACTGCAAAAGTAGTCAGAATATCTCACATAAACAAGGATGTTCTTTGTTTTTGTGTTAAAATATGACTTTTTAGTATGCCTATTGAGTATATTTGTGGTTTGCAATAGAGTTTGTTGTCCATTGACTTTTTGTGTAATAAAAGCCCTGACGAGGTTATTTTCTTATTCGTATCAGACTGGAAAACCCATTTTCTTTTGACCCCTTCTGCCAGTTTTTGATTGACCCCTTTCCCCATTTTTGTACTGACCCCTCAATTCCATTTTCCTTTTGACCCCCTATTTGAGTTTTTCAAATAGGATTTTTTTTGCGTTTTTTTCGGGTTAGATTTGGTTAGCACGGATATGTTTTGTACCTTACAAATCCATCCAGACAGGTGGGATCGTAAGTTTAACTAAAAATTATTGCTGTCCGGTAAAAGTTGGGATGTTCCGAAAGAGGGCTAAATACTATCGTAAAAATGGGACAGGAAACACATTTTTTCTTTGACGAGCCCCCTACAC
>CAVGOI010000078.1:0-4358 GCA_963630875.1 Mycobacteriaceae bacterium
CAAATTTCAGATTTCAAATTTCAAATTGTCGGATTAGCCCAATAAACTTAGAAACTTAGAAACAAAAATTGCGACAGCAATTTTGAAAAAACCAGAAATAAAAATTCAACGCTTCAACAGAGTCTAATCGATTGTGTTGTCTTTGAGGATATTGAACCTTTTGGAATACATAAAGAACTTGCGGGCAAGGAAATTCCACGCAAAGCAGATGACCGTCATAATCAACTTCGAAATCAGATAATGAACCCCAACACATTCGGTGAAGAACCATATACCCACCTCCAATACGACCAATCCTATACCACCGATCATAAAGACCATTGCAATCTCACAGGCACGAGACTTAGGCTCACCACGAAAGACCAAGAACTTGGCAATGGCATAATTAGTCAGTGTACCCGTAATAAAACCCAACAAGGCAGCAACCAAGTAAGGGATACCGATGATATACGAAGTAAGAAAATAAGTGCCGTAATCAACAATAAACGCACCTACCGCCACAAAACAGTAGCGGAACCACTGTAACCAGATATTAGTAGTATCCTGACGAAAAAGAATATCTATCAAACGACGAAAATTCATAAAGCACTATTCCGATTGTAACTCTTCCATAGCACGCGCACGGTCAAAACTGAGCAAATAAGTACCTGTATTTTCGTAGTACATCAGCGCACGCGGGAAAAACTGTGGGTACTGCTGAATAGCAGGTATCAAATAACGATAGGTAGAACTATAACCTAACGCATCAACCACTACCAAGTCCACCTGTTTGTCAACCAAATCGGCAATCAACTCACGAGCATCAGGGGTATATTTATATACAATACCCGGACATTGACTATACAAGTAAAATATCTGCGGCTTACGGGAACAAACAATAGTACTATGCGGCAAATTCTCTTCTATGGCCTTGCCTATATTGAAGAACTGCTGATACGGAATAGGATATTTTTGTTTCGCCAACCGATGTTCCTCTTGCAAACCCGACTTCGAGAAGAATAGCAGCACCAACAAAATATACGCAGGGAAAGAACGGGTTTTCCACTTACGCTGTACCAACCACGAAATCCCATACCACAAACCAATCATAAGAAAAGCAGTCAGGAAGGGCAATACAGATGTAATGTAGCGATTGCCACTCGGCGTACTGAAAATGGAGATAACACCCAAAGTGGCTGCAATATAGCCAATCGCAAACCAACGCTGCTTGCCTAAACGCCACGCACCAAGAAGAAGGATAGCCAGCATAAGCACACCCAACAAATAGATATACCATGTATAAGTAGGCTCATCACAATTAAGGTTAACAAAAGGCACTATCGTACTCGGAAATGCATTGAAAATAAGCATACGAAGGGTATCAAAGAAACGGGACACTACTTCTCCCAAGCCTATCTGTCCCATCTCCGGACGCCACGGGTTCGCAACCATAATAGAGTCAAGATATCGGTTACCGTTAAGACCCAAACTACGATTACGCAACATCCACGGCAGACAACCCAACACAAACCCTACCATCGTACCACCTAAACATGCCCACCGACGACGCACCAAAAAGACTAACAGCACAGCACCAACTAAGGCAACCCCTTGTGTACGGATATGATAAGTAAACACCAACGCCACAAGCATAACATAGAACCATGGCGAACACAATTCACGCCACCACCTGTCTTCATGCTTGCTCAACTGAACTAACGCAAAGAATACAAGCATGCTCATCAGAAGAAAGGAGGATTCCGACATCATCATCGTCGAAAAATGAAGCAATCGAGGACAGAACAACCCTGCTACTGCGGCAACAAAACTAATGTCCTTCGGTAGTGACAACGCCAACAAAGCAAAATACAGCAATACAATACTGATCAAAACAAATACCTCGTTCAACCATTTTTGCGCCACAACACTATCCGTAATAGCACGAAGAGGCGTCATCAACAATGGGTAGCCAGGAGGAAAATTAGAAGTGGCAGGACTGCCGGGCGATGACAAATCGCAATAACCATGTCCCTCCGCCAACGAAGTGGCATAGATATAATAACAGAAGTTGTCGCCGTTAAGGTCGGGCTTGCTATTGAAAGTGTATAGCACCACCAGCAGCCAGGCAACAACAATAATCGCAGGAAAAACGATATAACGAAGGATATTACTTGCTTTCATGATATTCCTTTTCAGTATTTACATTCCATATATTTGTCTTGTCCGTAACACCATCCTTGATATTGCGAACGCACTCAAAAGCAGTCAGCATCGAGTGGTCCATGTTATTGTAACGATGCTGCCCATTCCGACCTAAGCAATACAGATTAGGTATCTTGTCTAAAAACGACTTCACCTCATCTAATTGATAGTACGAACCATAATATGCCGGATAAGCCTTCTTGATTCGAACATGGCAAGAGTCAAGTACATCTTCACGATCAATAATATCAATCTTCACCAACTCATCGATAGCCATATCAATGAACTTTTCTTCCGGCATAGTCCAAAATCGGTCGCCCTCTGTGCAGAAATACTCTAACCCTATCCACATCGTATGTTCGTAATCACTCACCAAATACGGCGACCAGTTATTAAACACCTGCAAACGACCGATATGCACATCTCGTTCCTGTATGTAAATCCATGTGTCCGGTACACGATGGTCAAAAGTAGGAATAGCCGTCCTGTTTTCTATACGCATCTTTCGAACGCATAACCCGACTGTGATAAAGTCACGATAAGGAAGGCTCGTGGCAATATCCATCACACTTCGGGGAACATCCATACCATGTATGGCAGGTATTAAATCCTTAATCGGCATAGTAGAGAGGAAATAATCACACTCGAAGGTATGTTCTTCGCCGTCAGCACCACGAGCCACCACAGAAACAACCTGATTGTTTTCTACCTTAATCCCGACTACTTCGTGCTGCAATCGAATCTCCCCGCCTTGTTCTTTAATGTCATCGGCTACGGTCTCCCATAGTTGTCCAGGACCATACTTAGGGTAGATAAACTGTTCAATAAGCGAGGTCTCTACATGCTTGCTGTGAATCCCCAACGCACGACAAAACATATCCTTCAGTACCGAAAGGATACTTAATCCCTTGACCCTCTGACTACCCCAATCTGCACCTAACTCCGACGGATGTACTCCCCACACTTTCTCTGTGTATCCCTCAAAGAACATCTCGTAGAGAGGTCGCCCGAAGCGATTGATATAGAAGTTCTCTAACGAGGTCTCCGGTAGTTTATGCACGCACGACCACAGATAACCAAATCCTGCACGCATAGTACGGGCAAACCCCATGTTAAGAAAAGTATCCTTCTTCATAGAGATGGGGTAATCAAAAAACTTGCGAAGAAAAAAGATACGGCTCACACGGTCGCGCAACAGCATAACCCTGTCGCTCTGTTCCGGATCATGCAAAGCATTGGCAGTCCGATGTGCATATTCCGACGGAAGAGGCTTCAAGCCGCATTCGTCCAACAATAACGCATCTTTAGATGGAGCATCCTGCATCGGCATAACTTGCTTCCACCACTCCATTACCTCCTCACTCTTGGAAAAGAAGCGATGACCGCCTATATCCATTCGATTGCCATGGTAACGCACGGTCTGCGAGATACCTCCGATAGCACTGGTCGATTCGAGAATAATAGGATGAATATCCGTCTGCCGAAGCAACTCATAAGCAGCCGTCAACCCTGCAGGACCGGCACCTGCAATAACTGCAATTTTTTGTTTTGATTTTTTATACATCACCAATTTCATTCCAGTTCAAATAATAACCACTAATCCACACACCAAAAGCGGGCGAATAAGAATCCGTCCGAAAATTATTTTCTGTAAAAATATGGCTATTGGTATTACATTGCCCGATGAGGGTGGGGGGGGGGTAAAATGCTGATATTCAGCGAGTTATGTGCAAAATTTAGAAGCACATCAAACGCCGTCTTCTTCGCTGCATTACTATCGCCAAAAATTGCATTCATCGTATCTGCAAATATAACACTTTTTTTGCAAACTGCAAAATCGCCATTTTCAACCTTCGTCCGCAGAAACAAACCCCCAATTTTTCGTTGTTTTCATCGTGTCAAATTTTAGGGGACTTCTATAAATTCTCCGTTTTATTAATTGTGGGATTCCTTGAACACTTTTGTGCGCTTTTTGTTTTTGGGCTGCATCTGCTTTTCCAAAATTTCAAATTGTAGGGACGCACCGAGTGCGTCCTTACTTGTGGATTTGGTTTCCAACCCCTCCGAAAAACTGTCGTTTTTCTCGTCCCCTTGCAAAGGGGACAGGTTCGCGCACAACTTGGTACAGTCCTCTCCCCTTTTCAAGGGGAGTACCTGCGGAGCAGGGGTAGGGTTGG
>CAVGOI010000079.1:0-4358 GCA_963630875.1 Mycobacteriaceae bacterium
GCCCCATCAGGTTGTAGGTCTTGTCGCCTACAAGGATGAGGACTTGTCCGTTGCGGACAATCTTCTTGGTAACGGTAGCGTCAGCCGCGGTGTTGTCTATGTAGGTGCCGGTTCCGCTGAGGGTGAATGCATATTTGCCGGCAGCGGGAACTACGGTTTCGCCACTATACGGAAGCGCATAGGCTTGGAATTTCTCGCCGCTGTTGCCACAGACATACATATTGTTAGCCACATCAAAAGCAATATCATTGATGTTACGCCCTATACCGGTCAGCGTGATGTCATACTCCTTGGTTAAAACCGGCTTGCCTTCTTCATCTGCACTTACCGTATGGATGCCCACTTGGCCATTGCTTGCAGAAATGCGGTCCCGACCGATAGCCAATATCGAACCGTCGCGGTTGAAACGAATACCGGCACCCCCATAGTAAATGCCTGCTGTTTTGATACTGAAATCTTCAACACTGTCCGCATTCAAGTGCACTATCTGGGGTTGTTCTGCCGTAGCCGCACTGCGGGAATTGGCATACCAAATACCGCCATTGCCATCGTAGATGACATTGGTATTGGTCGGAGATATTGTGTATTTGCCCGAAAGTCCTGCAATGGCTTTGGAGGGAGCCGCATTCCAAGAGGTAGCAGTTCCCAAGTTATATTCATCCAAACGGAAGCCGGAATATGCAAAGCCAAGACCACTCTTATTGGCCGACAAGAGCATAATCTTCAGGTCATTGCCTGCACCGGTTACATCCATACTGACATTCATGGCAGCCACAAAATCGTCGCCGTTGTAGAGTTCGCCCACATCGTTCTGCGTGCCGGTAATCACTTTTGTCCATTCGTCTAAGTTGTCGGGGTTTACTTCAAACAGAACAGTCCCTTTGTCGTCTTGTGTGGTGAGGAAAATACGACCATCTTCTGCGATACGCACCTTACGGGGCGAGTAGCGGTTATAAGCACCATACATATCTATGGTAGCCGAGTAGGTATGTCCGCCACGGTAGGCAACTCCCTCTGCCACAGGTGTCATATCCGGATTGAATGCATACAGACCGGCCCCCTTGCCCGAAGCATGGTAGTTTGTCTTGGTGGCAACGACCTCCATACACTCCGTAATCAATATACGACCGAAATGCGCACTCTCGGGGTTCATGTCAATATCCAATCCTTGGGGGTGGTAGAAATTATATTGAGTATCACATTTCACCGCCGTCTTCTCTTCGGGGCTTGTACCCATTGTCTTGATGCCCCAAGTCAAAGATCTGTTGGAAGGCAGCGTTGCCGTTACGATAACTGCCGAGTGTTCGCCTGCCGTGATGTCGGTAACCGGGAAAGATCCCACTTCGCCTTCATCATCGTAAATGACCACATAAGCGGCTGTTGCGTCTGCATTGAGTGTGTAATAAACTGTCAGCGAAGAGCCGTCTTCTGACAGTTCGGAAGATAAACCATAAGCAAACGGATTCAATGCAGAAGCCGTAAACACTGCACACACCAAAGCGGTGCAAAAAAGGAATAATTTTTTCATACGGGTATTAAAGTTAAATGTTAGTGATTATAGGGGACTTCTATAAATCCCCCGTTTCATAATAAGTTTAATCGATGTGGAATAAATAGATAATAGCAAGGGCAACTCCCAGCAGAGCCACCCTTGCTATATACATAGTCTTTACTCAATTACCTGTCCCATTACATTGTAGGTCTTGTCGCCTACGAGGATGAGGACTTGTCCGTTGCGGAATACCTTCGTTGCCTTCGGAGCCACAACCTCACTCGGAGTAATATCCTCTATCTCGGTGGGAGTTTCCGCCTCGCCGTAGTAGCAAGCCGTGATACCGCCATTGATACTGGTCATATACACATAGAACCCTTTCGTGCCTACTACCACATCCAAACCGTTGAAGAACGAGGTGTTACGACCGGTACCCAATCCCTCTGCAGGAGATTTGAACACCTCCGTCAAGCCGGTTGTACTCCAGCGTCCTAATGCCGTGTAGGTAGAAACGATGATTTGCGGGCTGGATATAGTGCCGTTTGTATCGCCCCAATATACGGTTGCCATATATTTGCTGCCGTCAAACTCAAACAACTTCACATTGTTGGAATAGCGTTTGTTGCCAATTTCCGTATAGTACTTAATGGTAGTGGTCTTGTCGGCGTTGATAGTCCAGGTGTACATCTTGCCCTTGGTTGCAATGGCAATCTCACTATCGCTTGCAGAGATTACGCGTGAAGAGGTTTCCAATGCATAAGAGGTCAGGACATAGGACTCAAAGGTACTTGCTACACCACTTACAACCGGTATCTTTATGGCTTTGCAAGTCGAACCTTTTACGCCACCGGAATACGATGTCCAGATTGCGCCGTTCTCCAAAGTTCCTTCATAGTAGAAAGCATCAATGCGCAGTGCTTCGTCCAACTTACCGGCAAAAAGTACCTCGGGGATAGCGTCTTTGTCTGCCCACTTATAAACTTTTACATCGCCGGTTGCGCAATTCGATTGGCAGTTGATAGCCAACAGCGTACCATCCGCCAATGTTTGGATGGCGCTCAATGTAATGGCTCCACCGCTGACATCTGTCATGTCGAGGTCTTGGATATATGCACCAGTCCTTGCATCCAAGGCTACGATGCGTGCCTCGTTATTCTTGAGGGCGTACGCCACGCCATTGTGTACGGCTACATCGCGGAACTTCGTACCCTCAAAAGTACTTTCGCCCCACGATTGGTCGGTGGTGTAGGTGAATAATTCCGCTATAGTCGGTACGGCTTTTTCTTTGAAGTTGGCGATGAGGGCAACATCTTCTGTAACGGTAAAGGTGTAAGCCGCTTTGGTGCTGACTACTTTATCCTCCAAATCTTTCCAGTTCACAAACTCAAAACCGGTGTTGGGCTTGGCGGTTAGTGTTATTTCTGTGCCGTAGGCTACTTTGGCTGTGGGAGTACCCTCTACAGAACCCATGGTTTTGTCGTTAACATCGGTCAGGACTTCGAATGTCTTGGCGGCGAAGTTGGCAGTGTAGGTGGCAGCAGCGGTAACGGTGAAAGTGTATTTAGCATCGGTGCTAACTTCTTTGTTGTCAGCGTCTGTCCAGTTTACAAACACATAGCCCGTGTTGGCGGTGGCGGTGAGGGTTGCCTCGGTACTTACCTTGTATTCGCCTGCGCCGGAAACCGTACCCATTTTCTCATCATTAACGAGGGCTGTAATGGTGTACTTGGGAGCAGGGGTCAGCGAGATAAGATAGTTGTCCGTATTAAATTCGTAAGTGCCGCTAAACTTAACCAATTTGCCGCATATTACCACTTGATCACCAATGCTCAAGTCTGTTGCAGCAGCAAAGGCAGCCTTCTCCAAGCCAAGACCATTGTAAACCGTCAAGTCATTCGTACCATCCGTTATGGTGTAGGTAATGTATTTGCTATTGTAATATCCCTTGATACTTTTGATAGTTCCCTTGCCATACAACTCATAGTCTAATCCTAATGCCTTGTCAATAACGGCTTTTGCCTCGGTAACCGTGTAAGCCGTTGCGGGTGAGTTGATAAATGCATATACTTGCTCCGTCTCAAAACTTTCATCCGCCCCCTTCTTTGCAATAGCGCGCACTTTGGTCGAAGTAGCAGGTATTGTAATCGGAGTCGAGTAAGTCAATGCTGTTTCCTCTGCAGGATTGGTGCCGTCCAAAGTGTAGTAGATAGTAGCGTCTGCGGTCTCACAACTCATCGTTAGCGTAAACGATTCGGTAAATGAACCATCCGTAACCTTTCCCTCTTCCGGTGTGAAAACGGGTTGAAGAACAGCCGCTGTCTCATCGGTATAGAATTTGGCTTCAGAAAAAGCAACATATTTATTTGATTTTGTACTATTGGTTACATTGTACACTATCTTGTAGTACTTGCCCGTCCAATCACTATCCGTTGGACGCGTGAATGTGGTAGTTCCTGCACTCGTATAAGCACCCGTTAATTCTTCGCCGGTTCCGTTTGCAGTAGCCGATACAATCAATTTCATCGAATTAACTGTAATGGTTCCGGCACCGTGTGTTATCTCTATTTTGGAGATGTTTTTGGCAATGGCAGTCTTGCTATAAAGAGCACGATCCACCTTAGTAATCTCCTTCCCACCGAGACGCCATGGGTTTACAGAGACATTTCCTGTAACATTCCATGTAATATCCCCGACTATAACATCTTCTTCGGAAGCATAGCCAGTATTTTTGCCTACTATGGGGGTTAATGTGTACGCGACGGTTTCTGCCATCACGCTGCTCACGCTCACTATGAGCGCGGCAAAAAGAAAAGATAATTTCTTCATAATGTTGATATTAAAATGGTTGATTATTTGGTTGTCTATA
>CAVGOI010000080.1:0-4283 GCA_963630875.1 Mycobacteriaceae bacterium
ACAATACAAAATTACAACGAGCGGCTGATTCTACCAAAAGAACCAGCCGTTTTTTTGCCCCTATGCTGACCCAAAGAAAATAAGTTTTAC
Organism: Mycobacteriaceae bacterium; assembly: GCA_963630875.1. GTDB lineage: Bacteria > Bacteroidota > Bacteroidia > Bacteroidales > Paludibacteraceae > Colicola. Next base: position 91 of record CAVGOI010000080.1, read on the forward strand.
CGGACAGTAATAGTTCATTTTATATTTTTTGCCTGCAAATATATGAAAATCATTTCGTACAGCAATTTTAGGTACAAGAAATGTCTATTAGCCCATGATTTAAGATGTATTTGCCCGAATAGTACTACCTTTGCGGCGGAGTAACGCTTGAAAATGAAAATTTTTTACCTTATCACCCCGCTTGAAAATATAAAATCATTCAGAGTATGAAGCACAAGATTATACCCCCCCCCAAAAAAAAAGACTTCTTGATGGAAAGCAGTTTAGGCAAGGAAAGAACAGATGCCCCTAATATCGCTAATATCGGGAGGCAAATAAGTACAGGGCGTATCTCGTCAGATGCTTATGGCAGGGCTGCTCTAAACCTCATCGCACTTTCGTCAATGCCCGCACACGCTCATTAAAGGTCGTCTTCTGCAACAAGTCTTCCAAAGCAATGTGCATACGGTAGTTCCAGAAATGCTGCGGATTCGAAGGCACATTGATACGCTCGGCGTGAGCATCAGACAAGCGTACATTCTCGTCAATGGCGAACCAGTCCTGCAAGGGCAGTATCACCCACATCGCAGGGCTGTACAAGTGCTGATTGATGATAAACTCGGCTATCTCAGGCGTCATCGTTTGCGGGGCTTCACCCTGCCAACCCATCTGCTCGTTGTAGAAGCGTTGCGTGGTTTGTCTGTCTTCTTCCCACCATGCACGCAGCGGGTTCATATCGTGTGTGCCAGTCGTACAAACGCTCAAGTACGGTGCATCGGCAGGGTGTGCAAACCGCTTCGCAGGGTCTTTGGGCATACGCTGTATCTCCAACGACAAGATATGCAACCGGTGCATTACTTCAGGCACGCACGAGGGCACCATACCCAAGTCTTCTCCGCAGCATAGCATATCGGTAGCCGCTGTGAGCGTGGGGAGTTTGCGCATAGCCGAGTCGCGCCAGAAATCAATATGCCGCCTATAGAAATAGTCGTTGTGAATACGGGCGAGTATCTGTTGCTGGTCTTCGTACAACTCGCTGTAGTTATGGGACTGGTAGAGAGCGATACGCGGATGCAGCAGGGCGGGGGCGCGTTGGTCGCGTACAAACAATACCTCACAATGCAGGTAGAGCAGCCCGTTCTTCACATTCTCCACATCGCAATGGGCAGACAACGCACTGCGGTTCGCAGCATCGTTGAAATAGTCTTGCACCTTCACTTGGGTATCGAACTCGTCCTTAAACCAATAGACATAGCCATCGTTTGTGTTTAGGAAATGCGCTTTGGCATATTCTGTGTCGTAGCCGAACACATCGCCTATGAAATTCGAACGGATATAGGGCTTTACCATTCTGTCCTCGTCCAACTTCACGCCCATATTCCACAGGTCTTGCAGCGAGTAGGGCATTGCCGGTGCAAACTGACCGCACAGTCCCCACACATCGCTCTTGCGCATTTGCCAGATACGGAAGAAGCCCAAGATATGGTCAATACGGTACGCATCAAAGTAGTCTGCCATCTTGGTGAAACGCTTGCGCCACCACAGATAGTTGTCTTCGGCCATCACATCCCAGTTATAGGTCGGGAACCCCCAGTTCTGTCCCCGTGCGTCAAAGTCATCGGGAGGAGCCCCTGCGCTGGTCTGCAGGTTGAACAGTTGCGGGTGGGTGTAGGCGTCCACCGAGTCCGGTGAGATACCAATGGGTATATCCCCCTTGATGGCAACACCCACCGAATGAGCGTATGCCACGGCTTCGGCAAGTTGCTTGTCCGCATGGTATTGCAAGTAGCAGTAGAAGTCTTTGGGCAACTTGTCGCGGCGTGACATAAACTGCGCGTAAGGGAGCAGCCATTCCGCATTCTTGGCGTAGAACGCCTGATACGCCGCCGAGGAAAAGACAATCTCTTTCTCGGCTTTGTAGAGTGCCTTGAAATACTTCATCTTCTCATCATACACACATTGGTAATCAGCGAAAGTCTTTTCGTTGAACGCGGCTTTGGTCTTGTCATACCGCTTCTGCTGGGTGGGGGTCAGCGTTCCCGTATGTTCGATGTTGATATAGATGGGGTGCAGTGCAAAGACGCTGACAGCGTTGTAGGGATACGAGTCGCGATTATCGTGGCGGAGGGTCGTGTCGTTAATCGGGAGTGTCTGTATGAGTTTCTGCCCTGTCTTCACTGCCCAATCGGCTAATAGTTTCAGGTCTAAAAACTCACCGATACCAAACCCCTGCTCCGAGCGCAACGAGAACACGGGGACGGCTATACCGGCACCCTTCCAGTTGGCTTGCGTATAGCGGAAAGGTTCATCGTTGATCAGGTAGTGGCGTCCTTTCTGCACATCCCATATCTTGCGATTTTCGCCCCATTCCATATCCACCAACTCGCGTGTACGGGTATCGAATATCACATACTTGTATTCTACCACTTGCCCTGCGTTGGCATGGAACGAAATTGCCCAATACGGACTATACACATTGTCATCGGCAGCGAGGCAGTTGCTCAGTACCGCCATTTTGCTCTTGTCCCATTGTCCAAGAGCCGGTATATTGCCCATGATACCAACGGCTTGGTGTCGTTCCAAGCGCGGCACTGCCACTTCCACGCGGATGTTGCCTACCGTTGCCGTTGCCTTGTCCGAGGAGCGGTGAGCAAACAGCACCTCGCGGAATACTTTCGCGGAGAACAGGGTGTCGGACGGGTCTTGCCATCGGTCGCGCACCACGGTGTTCTTGGGAGTGCAAGTGATATAATGGGGCAATGCTTCGCGCCGCAGTATCGTACCTTGTTCATCGGTTAGCGCGTAGTAGTACGACAGATACTGATGAATATCGCTGAGCGTCATCTGTGCTGCCCATTGCGCGGCACCGCGGCATTCCAAAGGAAGCATACCGGCTGTATCTTGGCATACATCGGCATCGGGTTGATAGAAAATAACGATTTTCTGTCCCCATTGCGTTTGATAATTGATTGAAAACGAGAGTGTCATAGGTTTATTGTGTTGAAAAGTTTATCTCAGTAACAGGGGCGTGCTTTTTCAGCAGTGTCCCGACAATCATAGGCAAGACGGTATTCCCAATCCACACGACAACAGCGGCGGTGGCAATGCCGACGATGTTGGGGCAGAACGCGCCGAACACTAATATGGAAACGCTTCCGCGAATGGCGATGTCCGCCACGGGCAGGGAGGGAAGAATACCCAACAAAAGATAGTAGGTGGGAATGGTTATCAGCAGTTGTGCCGGTGTGAGCGTGATGCCGCAGAAATACAGCACCATTGCCAACTGCACGCCCCACACGGCATACCGCCCGAAACTCATAAGCACAATGCCCATAAAGCGTCGGTGGGTAAGCAGGGACAATTCGGCAAAGAGTTGTTGCAGCCTGTTGTTGTGCCAACGACGGTGTTCCAACCGTTTAATCATCAGCGGAAGCAGCCCTAATAGCAACACGACAACCGCCAAGGCTATCAGCACATTGCGCAGCGGTATATCGGCATTTTGCTGGGCAAACAGGATGACAGCGGGCAGACCCAAGCCGATTTCCACCACAAGCATTGCCACAGTCCCCACCAGCCCCAATGTGATAGCGGCAGGCCATGCCGCGCGGTTGCGCATCAGCAGCACCCGTGCGGGGTAATCGCCGGTGCGATAGGGAGTTACAAACGCACCCACAAACCCGTAATACACTTGCCGTTGCGCCTCGGCCATGGTCATAGGTTCTATATGCCGCAGCAGGGAACGCCATTTCCATGCCTCGCAATAGATATTCACAGGCATCAGGGCGAGTGCACCTGCCAGGCAGAGGTATCCGCGCCACGAGGCGGTCTGAAAACTATGGGCAAGCGAGGCGTAGTCATCAAATAGCACGAGCCGGTACACCAGATAGCCGTATGCAGCGATGGTCAGCAGGATATTGAAAATATGTAGGTACAGACTCTTCGAGGTCATATCGACCGCAAAATTACGCAATTTTACGGAATGCACCAAAAAATTGCGCATCCACTTCGATATTTGCTCCTATGAGGCTTTGCGAACACCTGGCAACTGCCCGACACTACATCCTGTGTTCCTGCAGAAACGCTGTTACGCCTGCTTTGTAGGTCTCACTGATGGGTGTACTGTCCAATAACAAATGCAATTTATTGTGCAAAGTTAGGAAAAATATTTGAAGAAGCACTCGTAAGGTGTAGAGAAGTTCAATTTTTCTCTGGGT
>CAVGOI010000081.1:0-4145 GCA_963630875.1 Mycobacteriaceae bacterium
AGGAGAATGCTGATTTCGTAGAGAATATAGATAGGCACGGAGGTCAGGAGCAGGGTAAAGACATCGGTGGTGGGGGTAATGACGGCGGCGACAATAAGTATCACGACCACTACATGGCGGCGGTAGCGGCGCATAAGGGGCGAAGTGAGCAGCCCCATACGTCCGAGTGTCCAGCAGACTATCGGCACCTCGAACAACAGCCCCATGAGCAGGAGCAGCGTCCACAATGTGGACATATACGACTGCAAGGTGATTTTGTTGGCGACATCGGCACTCACCTGATAGGTTCCGAGAAAGCGGAACGCAAAGGGGAAAATGATACAATAGCACAGCACCACGCCTGCCATAAACAGCACATAGCCCCACCCTACAAGACGATAGACATAGTGCTTCTCCCACTCATACAATGCAGGTGCCACAAAGCGCAGCAGCACATACACCATATACGGCGAGGCGCACAGCAACCCCACATAGCAGGCGGTTTTGATATGGATGGTGAATTGGTCTGCCAGCCCTGTATTGATCATCTCAATGGCAGCCGTGGGCAGCGTATCGGCGGGAAGCACGCGGGACAACAAACGATAGAGGAAAAAATCGGGACTATTGGGCGCAAGCAGTAGCGCGAAGAGACTATCCTTAAAACAGAACGCCACCACCGCGCACACCGACACCACCACCGCTATGCGGACAAGCACCCCGCGCAGCACATCGAGATGTTCCCAAAACGACATCTGTTCCTCCATATCGGGCGGGGTCAGTTTTGCTTGGCGGCAGCCTTGTCGTCCTGCTTGGGGCTTTCCGTCTTGGTGTCGCTCTTGGTGGTATCCGTCTTGGTCGGGTCGGCTTTCTCCACCTCGTCCTTGATGTCGTTCATGCCGTCCTTGAAACTGCGCACGCCTTTGCCCAAACCGCGCATCAGTTCGGGTATCTTCTTGCCGCCGAAGAACAGCAGGACAATGAGTGCGATAAAAATGATTTCGGGTAAACCTATGCCAAACATAGTATTGATGAATTTATAGGGTTAAACATATTGATATATTGATGAATTTATATGATTAGACATTTTGATATTTACAGCGTGCCTTGTTTGAGTTGCTCGATGTAGCGGTCAATGCGGTGGAGTTCGTCGGAAATCTGTATGTTCTGCGGGCAATGCGCCACACATTGGCGACAACCTATACAATGGCTCGCCTGACGCAACTTGGGGACAGAGCGGTCATACCCCACAAGGAACGCACGGCGGGCGCGACGGTACTCCGGGTCTTGGGCGTTGTTGGGTACATGCCCCTCGTTGATACAACGATTGTAGTGCGAGAAGACAGCGGGGATATTGATACCATACGGGCAGGGCATGCAGTAGTTGCACTCGTTGCAGGGTATGGTATGGAGATTGTAGATGTCGTCCGCTATCTTCATCAGGAACGCATCCTCGTCGGGCGTAACGGGGCGCAGGGGCGAATAGGTGTGCAAGTTCTCGCGGAGGTGCTCCATATAGGTCATACCGCTCAAGACGCTCAGCACGCCCTCGGGCGTACCCGCGAAACGGAACGCCCACGATGCCACCGACTGCTCCGGCTCGCGGCTCTTCATCTTGGCAGCGATATAGTCCGGCACACGCGCCAAGCGTCCGCCGAGGAGCGGTTCCATAATCACAGCGGGGATACCGCGTTTGTGCAGTTCGCCGTATAGGTATTCGGCATCGGTGTTGCGCGGGTTGATTTCGTTGGCATAGTGCCAATCGAGGTAGTTGAGTTCGATCTGCACAAAGTCCCAATGGTACTTGCCCTCGTCGAACCAACGCAGGGCAAGGTCGAAGACCCGGATGTCGCCATGGTAGGAGAAACCGAGGTTGCGGATACGCCCTTTGCGCTTCTGCTCGACAAGCCAATCGAGGATACCATTGTCGATGTAGCGCTTATAAAACTCCTCCATCGGTTTCTGCCCATAGCCGATACCATGGAGCAGGAGATAGTCCACATAGCCGGTTTGGAGTTCACGGAGCGAGTTCTCGAACATCTCCTGAGAAGCACGGCGGCTCCATGTGGCGGGGCTGAAATTGGAGAGTTTGGTAGCGATAAAATAGGACGACCGCGGGTGGCGGCTGAGGGCAATACCCGTGGCACGCTCACTTCGCCCCTGACAGTAGGCGGGCGATGTGTCGAAATAGTTCACACCGTGTGCAAGGGCATAGTCTACCTGTCGGTTGACCATGTCTTGGTCGATGGGGGCATTGCTGTTCTCCCGTCCGCTCGCCCCGCCCTCGACGGGCAGGCGCATCATACCGTAGCCGAGGAGCGAGACACGGTCGCCCGTATTGGGATTGGTACGGTAGGTCATTTGGCTGCTGTCGGGCTCGCGGCTTTCGGCGGGCGACTGCCTGTCGGCGGTACGAGCGGTGCAGGCACTGAGCCATGCCGAGGAGGCAACTGCGCCTCCACCTATGGTCTTGAGAAAATCTCGTCTATTCATTGTGTTTCGAATTTAGATAGTCCTATGTACTTCGTTTCCCTCTACATAGATAGCACTGAACGGGCGGGCAGGGCATAGGTTCTCACAGGCACCACAGCCGATACACCGCTCGGTATTGACGGATGGTACAGCGTATGCACAGCCGTCGATATGCACCATGGTAATTGCCCCCGACGGGCAGTGGCGGGCGCAGTTGCCGCACTCGACATCGTCGGTAAGCGGCACACAGTTCTTGCGCACCCAGACGGCGTGCCCTACCTGTGTAGCGGACTTGTCCTCACGGGTAATGGGACGGATAGCCCCCGCGGGGCAGACCTCGCTGCAACGGGTACACTCGGGGCGGCAGTAGCCGCGCTCGTAGGACATCACGGGTTGCATAAGGGTAAGCAAATCCTGCGAAGGACGCAGCACATCATTCGGGCAGGCGGAAACGCAGAGTTGGCAAGCGGTACAGTGCTTGGCCATATTCTGCGCCGAGAGCGACCCCGGCGGGGTGATGGGCGTAAGGCGCTTGGGGGCTACCTTGTCTTCGATAGCCGCCAGACCGCCGTCAATCTTTTTCTTCTCCTGCGCCAAAGTCGCAGCAGATAGAGAGATAGCCGTGCCTACCAGGAAACTGCGGCGGCCGGTATCGACCGACTCGGCACTTGCCTCAGGCGTGTCGGCTACGGGTTTACGCATAGGGGTATGGGTATAATGAATCGCATGGCGGCGACAAGCGTTCAAACAGTTGCCGCAAGAGACGCAGCGCGAATAGTCCACGGTGTGGTGGGCGGCATCTATGCAGGCGGCTTTGCAACTGCGCTCACAGAGGCGGCAGCCGTTGCACTTGTCGGTATCGATATGCACACGGAACCACGAGAAACGCGCCAAGAAGCCAAGCATAGTACCGACAGGGCAGACGGTGTTGCAGTAGGTGCGCCCGTTGCGCCAGGCAAGGACGAACAGGACGACGAAGGTGGTCAGTGCGATACCGAAAGTCAGCCAACCACGCACCCAGACCTCTTTGCTATAGACGGCATAACTGCCCGCACGCTCCGCGAGATAGGCGATACCGTTGTTTGCCCAATCGTAGAGCGGCATCAAAAGGTTCTGCACCATACGCCCATAGGCACTGTACGGCGCAAGCAATGCCACGAAAGAGCCCACGCCCGCAATCATCGCCACGACGAAAAGCACCCATACGGTATAGCGCAGCCACGAGCGAGCGGGGGAATAGGAGAACCGGTATTTCTTTCTCTTACGCAGACCGCTGAACCACGAGATGATGTCCTGGAAGATACCAAGCGGGCATATAACTGAGCAATAGACACGCCCGAAGACGAGCGTGAGCAGCACCAATGCCAGCACCACGCCCACATTGAGCGAGAGCAAAGCGGGCAGGAACTGAATCTTTGCCAACCAACCAAGCCAATGGTGCAGCGTGCCTGTATAGTCCAAAAACAGGGCGGTCAGCAGTATAAAGACTATCGCGGCAAGGGCGATACGAATGCGACGGAGCATAGTACTATCGGTTCATTGATTCGACCATGGCGTTGACTATCGGGAGGCAGCGGGCGGGGTCGGTATAACCGCGGAGACTGCGCTCTATAGGACACTCCCCCGTGTGGTCTCGGTTGGGGATATAGTCCAACACCTCGTGGTACGCCACCTCTATGCCTGCTGCACGGAGCATA
>CAVGOI010000082.1:0-4038 GCA_963630875.1 Mycobacteriaceae bacterium
TCGAACTGCTCTTTAGAGAATGAAAATCTCTCGTCCTAACCGATAGACGAATGGACCATCACCGAAATGCAGACACATCAAAGAGCCGCACAAGCGGAAATCGGCTGCAAAGGTACGGCTACTTTTTGGATTACACAAATTTTAGAGCAAAAAAGCCTATTTTTTTCGTTATTACCTTGCATTCCCCGTTTTTTTTGTAATTTTGCCCCGCAAAACAGAGCCCGTACAGGCAACCTTACAAACATACAATCACATCGCTCATGACCCAAACGCACCTCCATACGCTACTCGCCCTGCTATTAGTCTGCACAGGACTATCGGCACAAGACACTCAAAAGACCACACCCGATCTGCAAACCGCCGAACCCGATTTCTTCGATCCGACGCGCAAAGAGGTCAAGCAGGAGCCCTATCGTTTTACCACCGAATGGCGTTGGGAAACCGGCTATATGCAATGGCAACATCGCACGCAAGACACAACCTCCGTCTATCTGCACGGCTTGCGCTTGGGCGGCACGGTGGATTTTCTGCTTCCTCATCATTTCAGCATTCAGACCGGCGTCTTGGCGACCCTCGCCTACGGGCAGCAACAGCAGCATTGGCGGTCGATGGATGCCGAGTCGGCGCAGGTAGAACGCCTGCAACACGACATTGTGCAGTTGGAACTCACCATTCCCGTGCGTGCTTATTACACCATCACATTGTGGAAACAGTTGCGCATGTTCTTCTACGCGGGTCCGCAGTTGCAAGTAGGGCTGTGCAGTTATGATATCATCACCAACTATACCTCCGACAAGACCACTGCATGGCTGCAAGAGAAAAACATACCTACTCTATCGTACGACCGATATGCCAAAAAGCAACTCTACCGCACCAACATTCAGTTCGGCATAGGCGGCGGTATGGAATGGGACCGCTATCGCCTGCAATCGGGTTATGATTTCGGGCTGAACAACTTGATGCGTTCCCCGCTGTTGTCCAACCAAAAGTTGAATGAGTGGGGTTGGATGGTAACCTTTGTGTATCGGCTCTAATTCATATACATAGAACTTTCGTTCAGATTCGTTTGGGGTGCCGGGAGGCTGAGATAATACCCATAGAACCTGCACAGGTAATTCTGTAGAGGGAAATGAAAATCAATCACTTTTTGCGAGTATGCTGCGGATATGCGGCACTCCTTTTGAGCAGCGTGCAAGGCTACGCTGCCGACACGCTAATGCTTGTGCAAGACCATCAACTCGATGAAATTCAAGTCGTTGCACAACGAGTACAACAAACCACTATCAACCACGAGGTGATAGGCAAAAAGGAACTGAACCGCGACAACACGGGACAGAACCTGCCCTATCTGCTCTCGACGGTGCCGGCGCTGCAGGTGACGAGCGACGACGGTCTGGGCGTGGGCTACACCTACTTCCGTGTGCGGGGAACTGACCACACCCGTATCAACATGACCGTGAACGATGTACCGCTCAACGACCAAGAGAGCCAAACGGTCTTTTGGGTGAACATGACCGATATGGCGGCGTCAATGTCAAGCATTGATGTGCAGCGCGGCGTGGGTACTTCGACTAATGGTTCGGCTTCGTTCGGGGCAAGCCTGAATATGCAGACAGGCGACAACGATACGGTGAGCCACTATACGCTGGCATTCAACGGCGGTATGTACAACACCTTCCGCGAGATGGCATCGGCGCATGTAGTGCTGCCCAACCACTGGCGGGCAAACGCACGCTTCAGCAAGGTGAACTCCGACGGATTTCTCTATCGCACCAACTCCGACCTCTATTCGTACTACGGTGACCTCGGCTGGTACGGCAAGCAGACGCAGGTGGTGGCCCGCGTCTTTGGAGGAAAGGAAAAGACCGGTATGGGCTGGGACGGCGTTACCTACGATGTGGCCTACGGCAAGAACGGCGAAGACCGTCGCTACAACCCCTCGGGAAAATATGAAGTCTTGCTTTGGGATGAAAATGACCAGCCTGTATTGGATGAGAATAGTAAGCAAAAGAAGGAAACAAAGTTCTACGACAACCAAACAGACAATTATGCACAGCAACATGCACAATTATCTATTAGTCATCGTTTTAATCCTAATTGGAGCCTGAATGCAACACTTCACTATACGCATGGTGGAGGTTACTACGAACAAATGGAGCAGAAATCACTCGGCTATTTTGGCTTTCAGCGCATTAAAGATAAAAACGGAGACGACTACACGCCCAATGGTATCTATCAAAAACATCTGAATAATCATTTTGCAGGTGGAATTGTCAGCGCGAAGTATGTTCATAGTGCCGTAGATGTACAATTTGGCGGTGCGGCGAATCACTACTACGGTCAGCACTGGGGCAACCTGTTGTGGTTGGATCAAACAGACCCTGCCACCGCAGATGCCGCTAGAGAACATATCTTGGCAGATTATCCGAATTATGAGTTTTACCGTGCGACCGGCAACAAGACAGATGCCAACCTCTATGCCAAGACCAATTGGCGTATTATCCACCGCGCCCAAGAGAAATTAAGTCTGTATGCTGATGTGCAATATCGTTATGTCCATTACACGATGTCCGGGCAAAATAACGAGACCTTTAAGAAATTTTGGGACAAGCCCTATCTTCAGGAGTTGCCATTGACGACAGATTACCATTTCTTCAATCCCAAGGCGGGTCTTACCTACGAGAACCACGGCCATTTGCTTTATGCTTCTTTTGCCATGGCGAATCGTGAACCGAGTCGTGATAATTTCAAAGAAAATGTTGTTTACAACCAAGAAACAAAAGAATATAGCGGCAACATGCCCAAGGCAGAGACACTGTACGACTACGAGATAGGATACACCTACGCACATCCGCGCTTCTCGGTGGGTGCAAACTTCTACTTCATGGACTACGACAACCAACTCGTGCTGACGGGGCGTATCAACGATGTGGGTGCGCAATCGACTACCAATGTGAAGGACTCGTACCGCATGGGTATGGAATTGACGGCTGGTGTGAAGATACTCGACTGGTTCCGTTGGGACGGGAACTTTGTCCTCTCGCGCAACAAGATACTGAACTATACGGACGCACGGGATGTGTATGACGCTGACTATAATTGGTTGCGCAACGAGGAGATTACTCTCAAAGAAACGACGATTGCTTTCTCGCCGATGATTACTGCCATATCGCTTTTCTCGTTTGACTATGCGGGCTTCACGGCAGGCATTCAGACCAATGTGACGAGCAAGCAGTATCTCGACAATACGGAGAACGAGTCGGCTGCGCTGAAAGCCTTTACGACCACGAATCTCAACTTGCAATATCAGTTGCCGATGTCGCACTGGTGCCACAAAGACAATGTGCCGCAGATACGCTTACTCTGCCAACTGAACAACCTGTTCAATGCGAAATACGCAAGCAACGGCGGCAGCGATTTAGCGGTCTTCGAGGACGGTACAGCCTGCTGGCCATGGTACTATGCCCAGGCAGGCATCCATGTGCATGCAGGGTTTGTGGTGAATTGGTAAAGGGGAACGGCTATAAAGACCTTGTAGCGGGGACCGGGATTGAACCGGTGACCTCATGATTATGAATCATGCGCTCTAACCAGCTGAGCTACCCCGCCAACACCTTTCACGCGAAAGCGGCTGCAAAGGTATAGCAAAAAAATGAGAATGCCAAGTGTTGCTTCACTTTTTCTCGTTTTTTTCTGCTATTCCCTACCATTTCCGCACCCTTTCATCCCCTATTCTCTCTGCCATTCCGTACCTTTTCATACTCCTTCTTTTCTTTTCAAGCCCGTCCTTTTAAGGTAGTGTTGTATGGGGTCTAACACGACGAACCCACTATCCTTGCCCCTATTTGTAACCTTATTTTCGTATTCTTGTAGTTCATCATCCCTTGCTAATCACCTTGATAATCATCTTATAATCATCTTGATAATCATCCTCGCCAATGGATAAATCCCCCCAAATCGTACATAAATTCGCAAATCGTAAATTTGTAAATAGTACATTCGCCTGCCCGTTCCCCTCGCCTACGAATTACACATTAC
>CAVGOI010000083.1:0-3949 GCA_963630875.1 Mycobacteriaceae bacterium
AACAAGAGGACTGCTGCCACTCCTATGGTCGTGCATACTATTTTCGTGAGGTCTAACTGCATATTTTTGCAATAAAAATCGCCCTATGTTTTGCCGTTCCAAATAATTGTAGTACCTTTGCGGTATCGAAGATAGTCTATATCTATGTCTGTCGCCAGATTGTTTTAATCCGCGTGTATCTGAGATAGTCTATATCTAGGTAATGCTTACTTTTCAGTAGGCATTTTTTTTGTGCCTATCTCGCCCACCGACCAATGGCAGATGAAAATATCTGTATTTCTCCGCTTTCTCTCGTAACCGAACTATACCTGTACATAAAGCAGATATAGTCGCTTATCCACTCTCCGCCCCGCTTGATACGCAAGCCTAATTTATTGTTGTAGAGGACGGGAGAACAATGGGTAACAGAGTCTGAGCATTTATCTGCCAGCGAGTCGCCTTTGCTATCCTCCACAAACCACACATCTTTCACAGCGGCTATCTTCTCTATGTGAAATGACACAGCCTCATCGCTACTTATCTTGCGCATTACAAGGTTTATGGCAGGGCTTCCGTCTTTCCGCATCGGTATCTGCCACCCCGTGCGCGTACGGTGGAATGTTACTTGATTACCTTTATCACTTGTGTCGTCAGCATAGTAGCGCAATCTGTTCCGTGTTCGGCTGTAACGGAAGAGGTGTATGCTGTCGGTGTCCCGCAATGCGCCTTTCTTGGTTACGAGGAAGAGTTGCTTGCACACGCAAAGCATTTCGACATCAAGATAATAATTGCAACCACCGTCTGTGATATAGGCGGTGGAGGGTTTGGTGCGTATATGAATGCTTGCCATATCAGTTTGTGGATTTAGAGGTGGTTACTATGCGTGCAAAGTTATTCTCGTGCTTGACCATTGCGCCGTTGGTGTCGTATATTTCGAGGTGATACACGCCTGCGGACGCTGCTTTGGTTGCGGCTGCCGTGAGCGTGAAAAGATAGGAGATAATGCCGTCCGTTGTGCCATTGTTCTTCACCGAGAATAGCACTTTCTCCCGTGTGGCGGGGTTGAATAGGCACGCCGTAGCGGTATCTATCGCCGTGTCGCTATCCACATCCCACTCGTATAATGCGCCTTTGTAAATCGTTTCCATTGTACCATTCTCTTTTTAACCCTTTCGGCGGCGAGAGGGGGCTTTCACCTCCCCTCTGCACCGACTACTCGGAACTTAACAAATAAAACCATGAAAAAAGAAACAAGAGCCCTCACGGGTTTCTATTGCTTATTGTCTTTGCGCCATTGCTCATAGCGTCTTGCGGTGGTTCGGGAGATACCCAATGCCACTTGTGCTTCGTGCATACTCATCGTCTTGCGAAGGTCGGCAAAACGATGACGATTAGCGTTTGCCGTTTCGGGGGTCGGTCGCAGGTCGGTCGAAAGTCGGTCGGCAGCAGGCTTTGCTTTCTTGGTGGCTTTCTCTGCTGCTATCTTTGCAGATTTGAAGAAATCGGGTGGCACAATTTTAGCACAGCCGTTTACCTTCAACGCTTCTTCGATTTCCGCTACTACCTCCGCCTCTTCGGCTTCACGCTTCTTGTTGTATTCTTGCAGGTGCGCTACATCTACGCCCAACTGACCGATAGCATTGACAATGTTCTCATCATTTGTCCGGTGCTTCTTCTGCCACTCGTCCTGCCTGCGGTTCAACTCCGCAATACTCTTGTAGTTGCAGGTGATACGGTCTTCGTGGGCGCAGTACTTGTCGTGCAAAAGAGTGTACTTGGTGTCGAACTCCTCTACCTCATTGTAGATTTTCACCGCCCCTACGGCAAAGATTACTATGGCTGTCGCCACAATAACCGATAAGATAATGATTGCTACTAACATAATTGTTGTGTTTGTTGGTGCAAAGGTACACACGAAAGAGCAGATAAAGAACGATATGCGCAGGAAAGTATTCCTTTTATGACTAAACGGAAAAGAAAAGTGGGGTAGGGCGGGGTATTACGACCTCGCTTTTTATGTTGTTCAGCATATTCGGGGCAAAAACGATGAGAGTGATTTGCTATATTAGGATTTTTGCCTACCTTTGCAGCGTGTTTTGAAACACGGCTTACCTAACTCTGCATAAGAGCGCAGACCACGATATGAAATACAAGGCTCAAAGGAATTTGGAAGCGGCACAAATTTTGCTTAATAATAAACAAGCAACGGAGAGTGTACATTGCTCCTATTATGCGGTATTGCAGTATATGAAATATATGTTAGCCACTACGGACAACGCCCCGATACCCTACGAAAAGCAAGGTTCTGCAATAGACAACAGCCATCAGTTTTTAATTACGGAGATACAAAATCGCATTCATAATGTAGAGTTAAAGAGACAATTCAATGATGGTATAAGGGTGTTGAAAAGAGAGCGAGTGGCAGCGGATTATACAAGCAAAACTTTTACGACAGACGAGGGACTGCGTTGTAAACATAGTGCAACTAATCACAAAACTGAAAACTAATTTTGGGAATATATGAAAATACAAGAGGTTGAAAATAGACTTGTAGCGTGGTTTGACAAAATGCTGACCTTATATCCGAGTTTGTCGTTTCGCTATGAGTATAGTAAAGAACACGGAACTTACCTTGTATCTTACGATGCGCCTGCAAATGTATTGAGCAACGACAATTTCTGCAATGAGGTAATCCGATTTGAGAACGAGTTGGATATGCTGTTCGGGGAGAATGCGCCCCTGCTCACGGAAAAAGATATGTGGTTTGCAGTTTCCGAACTTGCACGAGAAAGGAGAATGCTGTCTGTCATAGTGGATATTCCGAATATGGTCTATACATTGAATTTGGACAAGAGGGCTGCATATAAATACGATTATTTTACACCATTAGCCGCATAAATTATGGAAGCACAAGTAGCAGATTTTCGCTTTTTAGGATATAAAATATCAAAAGCGAGTATTGATATTGCAGACGAAAAGACAATAAGCAACGGATTGAATGTGCAATTTGACCAACTGACTGCGGTTGGCGATAGCAATAAACTCCGACACACAATGTCGGTACACATTAGTGACAACAACCAATGTTTGCACATAGACGCAACTATGTATGGAGTGTTTGAGTTCGAGAAGGAACTGACGGCGGAGCAAAGAGAGGTGTTCTGCAAAACCAACGCTCCTGCAATACTATTCCCCTATCTGCGCTCGTACATTACCTCACTTACGGCGTTGGCAGGTATTCCGCCTATTATTCTGCCAACATTCAATATGACAACACTAAATAACTAACACCCTTATGAAACACAAACCATTCATATTTTTACCCGTTATGAAAAAGTTTCTCTTTCTGTTGGCTTTTATGCCGTTGGTGCTTGGCGGGTGCGAAGATAAAAACGGGGTGCAGAATGACGGTAAACTCTATCCCGTGTCAGGGAGAACATATATTGAGGAAAAATATGGCGGCAGAGAATTGCATTTTGCTAAAAAAGGCAACTCGCTCATAGAAACAATCTTGTCTGAGGCAGGCACGAAAGAGTCTTTTGAAATGCATTTTACTATGATAGTAGATACAATACATACTTACTACAACACTACGGATTTTGACACAATTGGAGGAGTTTATATTTACCACGATACATATCTAACAAGTTGGTGGAGTGCCGATTACCGATTAGTGGAACAATAAAAAGAACGCGGGACAACAATAGTCCTGCTTCTTTTTTTTACACCGATGTAATGAAAATATCATCGGGAAGAGCATCAACAATGTCATCGAGTGCCGCTGAAAATCCGCTTTCTTTTGCAGTGGGTTTGATGTAACTATGCATAAATTTCCGCAGTTTATCTCCAAAATCCTTATATGCCCCTTTTTTCTTTATCAGTTGCCCGCTATCGCCGCTTTCTCCTAAACCGACAGCATAGATTTTCTGCCCGTCGTCTGTGTTCTGCACTTTGAAATAATGCTCGGCGT
>CAVGOI010000084.1:0-3792 GCA_963630875.1 Mycobacteriaceae bacterium
CAACCTAACTCCGGCATACCATACAAAATAGTCAACCTAATTTAGGACAAGACACTTCGAAGGTGGTTCGGAGGTGATTCGAAGGTGATTCGAAGGTGATTCGAAGGTCGTTCGAAAATTCTTCGGTTTTGGTCGCCACAGGGTAGCACCCGCATAGCACCCTCCTACCACTCTCCTTGCACTGTCTTAGTACGATGAAAAAACCGCTCGGACCGTTTTGCGCTGCAAAGGTAGGAAATCGTTTTGGAATATGCAACAGGGGGGAAAGGGAATTTTTAATTTTTAATTTGTAATTTTTAATGGGGGAGTGGTTCCATTCGGGATTGGGAGGGGATAGACCCCTTTGTTCCCCTTCAAGTAGGCATCATCCCCAAAGATTTTGGGGTAATTGTATGTTTTTATAGGGATATTTTTGTGTATTTGCAATAATAGCAGTACCTTTGCTGCGGGTGCGAAAAGAGCCTATACGGCAAAAGCGCACGGCAAAAACGCTAATGACACAACCAACCATAAATGCGTATGAAAAGAACCATCTTAATCCTATGTAGCCTCATGGCTATGATGATGACTACTCGCGCACAGGAGGCAGAGAAAGACGCCGTCTATGCGTGGGTGAACGGCACAAGCAAGTGCTACCGCCTGACGGATATGCCCAAGGTGAGTTACGAAAATGGTGACGCCGTGCTGACTATCAACGGCGTAGAGCAGTTGCGTGTACCCGCGGAGCGTATCGACCAACTCGTTATCGTCTATGCGTGTACAAAGAAGATATAACCACAGATAACGGAAGCGAGTTCGCTGCACATCACCTCATCACAAAATGGCTCTATATGAAAGGAAAAGAAAATGTGACCGTGTATTTTACCGATGCGTATTCCTCCTGGCAAAAAGGATGTGTCGAAAATACAAATAAACTCATCCGTAAATATATCCCTAAACAGGCTAACTTCAATAGATTCGATGATGCATATATAAAGAAAATACAGAAGAAATTGAATCGAAGACCCAGAGAAAAATTGAACTTCTCTACACCTAAAGATTGCTTCTTCAACTATTTTCCTAACTTTGCACAATCAATTGCATTTGTTATTGGACAGTACACGGAGCAGACTTGTTGGTAGTAATGATGGTTTTGTGATTAAAAGTTGCATATTTGCAAAATGTTTTCTACCTTTGTCCCCGAATCTCTAAATAATTACATTATGAAGAAACTACTCACTCTATTGGCTGTATGGTTGTTTAGCCTGCTGTCTTTTGCGCAGAGCAATCAATTGGTCTGGAACAACGGTCGTATGCAGTATGCTGCACCTATCGCCAACATCGACAGCATTACTTTCCCCGGCAATGTCTTGGCAAGCGACACCCTGCACTTCATCTTGCCCCGCTCGCAGGAGAAGTATATCTACGACACGATTACGGTTGAGAAGCACGATACGGTGTATAAGACCGTTACTGTCGTGCAGAAAGATACGATCTATCTGCCTGTTTATATCGATTTGACAAAAGAATATGCTCTTGCCGGTGCTTTCTCGGTGACAGCAAACCACCAAGTGTGTTTCTCCCGAGGAAATCTGCAATACAGTATAGCGTCCAACAAATGGTCCTTCGCAAAGAATCAATATGATGTAGTAGGCACGGCAAATGTAGATGGCGAAACCCTGAATTATTACAAGATAGACCTGTTCGGATGGAGTACAGACAATTCTGCGACGCTATGGGGTGTCAGTACATCAACAGCCGATGCAGACTATATCGGAAACTTCGTAGATTGGGGTAAGAACATAGGCGATGGCACGACATGGCGGACATTAACTATGAATGAGTGGGATTATTTATGCCATACCCGCACTAACGCCGACCAACTCTATGGCTTTGCCACAGTTGATGAAACAATAGGACTTGTTCTTCTGCCCGATGCATGGACGCTGCCAAGTGGTATCACTTTCAATGCCGGTGCAGGGTTTCATAATACCTATACCATTGATGAATGGGCAAAGATGGAGTCAGCAGGTGCTGTATTTTTGCCCGCTGCGGGAGCGAGACTCGGGACGAGAGTAGGTGGGTTACAGCAATGTGGATACTATTGGTCATCGACTGTGATACCCGGTGAAGCCATAGGTCACCATGCATATAATCTATACCACTTTAGACCTAATATCCTCAGTAGTAGTAATTCATCCTCTCGTAAGGAAGGGAGCAGTGTGCGTTTGGTGCAGGATTTGTAGGCTCGATGGCTTTTCTCTAACACATAAAAATAATTATATTATGAAGAAACTACTCACTCTATTGGCTGTATGGTTGTTTAGCCTGCTGTCTTTTGCGCAGAGCAATCAATTGGTCTGGAACAACGGTCGTATGCAGTATGCTGCACCTATCGCCAACATCGACAGCATTACTTTCCCCGGCAATGTCTTGGCAAGCGACACCCTGCACTTCATCTTGCCCCGCTCGCAGGAGAAGTATATCTACGACACGATTACGGTTGAGAAGCACGATACGGTGTATAAGACCGTTACTGTCGTGCAGAAAGATACGATCTATCTGCCTGTTTATATCGATTTGACAAAAGAATATGCTCTTGCCGGTGCTTTCTCGGTGACAGCAAACCACCAAGTGTGTTTCTCCCGAGGAAATCTGCAATACAGTATAGCGTCCAACAAATGGTCCTTCGCAAAGAATCAATATGATGTGATAGGCACGGCAAATGTAGATGGCGAAGCCCTGAATTATTACAAGATAGACCTGTTCGGATGGAGTACGGACAATTCTGCGACGCCATGGGGTGTCAGTACATCAACAGAATATTCAGACTATACCGGGAACTTCGTAGATTGGGGTTGGATTATAGGTGATGGCACGACATGGCGGACATTAACTAGGAATGAGTGGAATTATTTATACCGTACCCGCACTAACGCCGACCAACTCTATGGCTTTGCCACAATTGATGAAACAAGAGGACTTATTCTTCTGCCCGATGCATGGACGCTGCCAAGTGGTGCCAGATTCGTTGCAAGCGGGAATTTCGCGAGTAATATCTATACCATCGATGAATGGGCAGTGATGGAGTCAGCAGGTGCCGTATTTTTGCCCGCTGCGGGTTTTAGAGAAGGGACGAGCGTAAGTCGAGTACAGTGGGATGGCCACTATCATTCGAGTACAACATTTGGTGAAC
The DNA here is from genome assembly GCA_963630875.1 of Mycobacteriaceae bacterium. Taxonomy (GTDB): domain Bacteria; phylum Bacteroidota; class Bacteroidia; order Bacteroidales; family Paludibacteraceae; genus Colicola. The sequence continues at coordinate 3,176 of CAVGOI010000084.1, forward strand.
TTCTAGTGGATCACCTTACATTTAATGAGGATGGTCAATTGCATACGTTCGAGTTCATTCGTTGGGGGGGGAGTAGTGTGCGTTTGGTGCAGGATTTGTAGGCTCTATTCTGTGGTTTTGCTCAATCAGAAGGCATAAAACAAGACCTACGACGATGAAGCGGACCAACAGGTGTTCCGATACAAGGAATGTCTGTCGGTCTGTTTCTGTTATTGTTCTTGCAAGGGTGGGGGGGGGGATAGAGGTTGGTCAATGCTTGAGTCTTCGGTGCAGGTTAGGAGTCGGTAAGGTGTAGATTAGGAGTTGGTTCGGGAATCACCCAGTAATGTTATTGGACAGTACATCCCCAAAGATTTGGGGGTAATTGTATGTTTTTATAGGGATATTTTTGTGTATTTGCAATAATAGCAGTACCTTTGCTGCGGGTGCGAAAAGAGCCTATACGGCAAAAGCGCACGGCAAAAACGCTAATGACACAACCAACCATAAATGCGTATGAAAAGAACCATCTTAATCCTATGTAGCCTCATGGCTATGATGATGACTACTCGCGCACAGGAGGCAGAGAAAGACGCCGTCTATGCGTGGGTGAACGGCACAAGCAAGTGCTACCGCCT
>CAVGOI010000085.1:0-3702 GCA_963630875.1 Mycobacteriaceae bacterium
ATGTCGCCCTCGCTTATTGGTGATCGTTTTGTGTGCGTCCTACGCATTTATATATTAAAATATCTTACGGGGGGGGGTAGTTTTACAAAAAGATTAAAATATATACTTAAAAATCCACTCTATTCGGTGTTTTTGTTTTGCGTGGTTCCCGAAAAAGCAGTACCTTTGCAGCCCCAATACGGTATAGTGTGAGGTATCCCCGTGGTAGGGGATTGCTCTGTATCGGTAGGGTAGGTATGTCTGTATTAGTCAAAGGTATATGGAACGATTAACAATAAACAGTATGAATAGAGTAATCTCTTTTCAGGTAGCATGTCTTGCCGCCATCGCTCGTTGTGTGTATGGTACGCGTTTGCTATTCATTTCTTTGTTTTTGTGTGTGCCGTTTGGTGTTTGTGCGTTGCGTGCTTCGGAGCCTTATGTGGTTACGGCGGACGGTTCGGGTAGCAGTACGGAGCGTTTTGCGTTGTCCGCTACGCGCCGTATGGTCTTTAACACGCAGGCGTCGTCCGTGACGGACGCCAATGGTTTGGATGCTTTCTTGGTGCAGGTGGATGGGGGTTTGCAGCATGCGGACTCGTTTCAGTTGGGTGCCTCGTCGGAGCGTGTGTATTTGTCCGACAGTGATGTAACCATGAAGGTATGGTATTCATCGTCGGCCGGTGAGCCGATAGCCCATGCGACGGAACTCTTCTTCCCGCAGCACACGCAGAAGTTGCAGTTGGTGGAGTGGCGTGCGGGCAGTGCCTTGTTCACTTCGGCAGAGGGTATTGCTCTTGCGGGTACGGGGAATGCGCATGTGTATGTGGGGGGTACAGAGGTGCTTTCTACGACGACCACCACTTCTTCGGTGGGTGTCTTTGAGGTTCCCATGCCCGTGTTGGAGGACCATGTGGGTGAGTCGTTGGTGGTGATATGGATGCCTTCGGATGCTGCGGCGTCGAATGCGGATATCTGCCTGTACCGTGGGACGATACCCTACTTGTCCAACTCTACCAAACCCCTGCCGACCGATGCGCAAGGTGCAGTTATTAAGAACGATGTCGTTGTTTTGGAGGGCTACCCGCTTACGCTAGAGTACCCTCTTTTTAAAACGGTGATTTTGGGGGTTGTCACGGTGAATGCCAATGCCAAACTCACGCTGTCGAATAAGAGCCTTTGGTTCTTGGGTGTGGACAGCCTGATTATCCGTGCCAATGCTCCGCAGAACAAGTACGGACAACTCTACGATGTGGGTGTGGCTATTTCACAGACGGGCATCGGTACACTTCCGAAGGTCTATTTCGATTATGAGTTGGACGCAGAGAGCATGTACACTTTTGCGGCGCAGGGTGCAGTCAGTTTGTCGGATATATCGTTTCAAAACCTGTGTGAGAAGAACAGCGGTACGGGGGACACGCCGGCTTTGGACAAGGACTATTATATTGATTACTATGATGGTTCCGCCCGTGCTGCTACGGGGAGGGGCTTTACAGCGTTCAGCGGCAGCACGCTGTCCGCTATGACGGGTTACACCATTGCGGCGGAGCCGCAGTTGTGGGGTACGGTACCTCGTACGACGACCACTTTGCGTATCCCGGTTCCTTATCTTAATGACTATGGTATACCTACGGGTGCTACGCTCCCGTTGGTGGCTTACGGCGATGCGAGTACGGATATCTCCGATCGGGGTTGGAACTTTCTCGGTAATCCTTTCCTGACGGCTGTGCAGGGTGCAGGTACGCTGCAGGGCGATGCGTTGCAGGGCGATACGCTGGTCCGTTACTATACGGTGCCCTCCAACCGCGGGATCTATGCCCAGGTGAAGGCGGAAGACTTTGCGCTGCTTCCTTTTCATGCGTTCTTTGTACAGACAGGTACCGATGGCAGTTTGGTATTCTACCGCAGCCATCAGGCTTTGTTGGCGCCTGCCCGTTACCGCGACAACGATCGTAGTACGGAGCACTCGGTAGGTATTTCTTTGACCGATGGTACGAATACCGACCAAACGGAGTTGCTTATCGGGGAGGCGTTTGATGACACCTACGAGATCAATGCAGACCTTGCCAAGTGGTCGGACAGTCGTCCTGTCAGCCTTTATACGCTGCTCGGCTCCACCCGTTTGGCATTCCAAGCCACCTCGCCTGCTTCGGCACAGCAGCCGCTGCGTGTCGGCTACCGTGTTCAGAGCCTCCTCCCATTGACTTTCTCGGCGATGGACTTGGAGGACCATGCGGATTATGCCGCCCTTTATCTTTACGACCGCGTAACGCAGGTTACGACCAATCTGTTGTTGGGCGATTATACATTCACGCCTGCGAGCAAGGAGGATAACGGCCGTTTCACTCTCTCGTGCATCCCCAAGGAGCAATCCCACGCATCTACCACGGAGGTGGACGGGGATAACGCCGTGCGCATAACATTGGCGCAGGGTGGGGTATTGCTTTCGGCATTGCCTGTGGGTGCTACGGTGCAGGTCTATGACCGGTTGGGTCGTTTGTGTGCCACCCGCCATGCCTCGCAGTCGGCGGTACAGTCCGCGTTGTATATTCCGTTGCCGCAGGGTGTTTATTTGTTGCAAATTACGGTCCCGCAGGGGAGTGGTACCCCCACACAGGTGCGGCGCATTCTGGTTCCGTAGGCGGATGATACTTGGATAATGGATACAAACAACTAATTTACGAGCAAAAATGAATTCTCGAATATATTTTATCGGTCTTCTCTGTTTGTCCTTTATGAGCCTCTCTCGTGCAACGGCGTACGGCAGAGGATACAGTGCAGAGCCTGTTTACTATACGCCGTATAACGAAGAGGTTGGGGTATCGGTATCCCCATACACGCTGGACCCTTCGTCGGTCTCGGACAGTTATTACCAAGAGCATATCTACTCGTACGACCGTGCCTTGGTTTCCGATCCTACCCGCACTGCTTTGTATGGCACGGAGGAAGACTATGGTCCTGCTGCTGCCGGGAGCGGCATGTTGCGTGCCCGTCCCAAACCTTGGGATGACCCCGGTGCTTCGTTGCCGGTGGGTGATATTCCGTGGGGGTTGTACGGGGTAGGTGTAGCGTTGCTGATGGGCGTACGCTACTACAAAGAAAAACAAAAGATAGGATAATGCTATAACATTCTTTGGTATGAAAAGACTAATTTTTGCTTTGTGCGCTGTATTTGCTGCCTTTTGCCTTTCGGCACAGGTGGTAGTGCGCACATCGGACAATACCTTGTACATTCTGCCTATATCCGCGATAGACAGTATCACCTTTGAATCGGAGACGCAGAGTATTGGTCGTTTCAGTGTAGCGGCTGACCGATATGTGGGCTTTGCGCCGGGTAACTTGCAGTGTTGGGGTGTGCAGAGCGGTCAGTATCGTTGGGGCTTTGCTTCGGAGCAGTATGCGTTTTTGGGTGCTGCCAATATCACGAAAGATGCTTCGGGCAAAGTGATTCTGTCCGACACCATTGACTTGTTCGGTTGGAGCAGCGACAACCCTGCTACGCCGTGGGGTATCAGTTTGTCGTTGAATGTGGATGATTACACGGGTACTTTTGTGGATTGGGGGCAGAACATCGGTAACGGCACGACCTGGCGTACGCTGACCAAGGATGAATGGTATTATTTGTTTGTAACCCGTGCCAATGCTGCCCGTTTGTTTGCTTTGGGCAACATTGCCGGTGTGAACGGGGTGATTCTTCTGCCCGACGCATGGGCAGGCTTGCCG
>CAVGOI010000086.1:0-3648 GCA_963630875.1 Mycobacteriaceae bacterium
CCCCATTGGAAATCAAAGACAATCCAACGAATATGAACCAATATAGCGTCTCAGTTATAATCCCAACTCTTAATGAAGAAAAGTTTATTGCCCAATGTCTTGATTCTGTACTTGGGCAAACCTATCCCATCCAAGAGTTGGATATTATGGTTGTTGATGGCGGAAGCAAAGACAAAACTTGCGACATTGTTAATCACTACCACACAAAGTATTCTAACATTCGCTTACTGCATAATCCAAAACAAATACAATCTGTAGCATTTAACATTGGTGTTGCAAATTCTACAGCCCCATATATCGTTCGTCTTGATGCACATGCAACATACAATAGGAAATACATCGAAAATTGCATTAAAATTTACTCGGCTAACGCCGAGAAATTAGGCTTCGCCCCTGAATTATTAGGGAATGTTGGGGGCGTATGGAACATACGCCCCCAACATTCTGGTTTAATTCCTGAAGCAGCGGCTCTTCTGAATAGTTCTAAGTTTGGGATAGGCGGTGCGGCTTTTCGTGTTGGGGCACCTGCAGGTGTTGTTGATACTGTTCCTTTTGGTTGTTTTCCCCGTAAAGTAGTTGAACAAATTGGGGGAATGCGCGAAGATTTACCTCGTGGAGAAGATAATGAGTACAACTCAAGAATACGCAAAGCAGGATATATAATTTATCTTAACCCGGAAATTGTCTGCACCTATTATGCTCGAAATACTATAAAAAGCAACATAAAACAAATGTATGCAAACGGACTTTCCATCGGGCATCTTTTATATGTAGATAGAAAGGCTGTGGGACTACGCCATTTAGTACCTCTTGTATTTGTAGTAGGATTAATAGTTGGTGTCATCTTATCTATAATGTGGCATCCATTTGCTTGGATATATCTCGCAGGAATAAGTGTTTATTTTCTTTGTGCTATAATTGCTACCGTAGCAGCCTGCAAAAAGAAATCAGTCAAGTTCATATTTCCTCTCTTGTTCTTATTTCTTTGCGTACACATATCTTATGGTATAGGGACTATTGTTGGTGTGCTGCAAGGGAAATAAATTTTATTCACATACACACGATTAACAAAACCAATAAATACACAATTAATCAAACCAATATATGAAGATAAGACCGGCAACGACAGCAGACCTATACGATGTAAGTATAGTACATCGTGAATGCTTCCCCGCAACGGAGCATTACACCACCCTTATGGGGGGGGGGCAGAATAGGCATAAAAATCTAACAGGATTGATGTATTTGGAGTATTTGAGAGCAGGAAATCCATTTCTTGTTGCAGAAGACCAAAATAAAATTATCGGCTTTTGTATGGGCTATTTCTACAACTCCGATGCAATGGGTACTTTTTATAAGAAACACCGTTGGCAATTTGTCCGTAGGACTTGCGCTCTTCTATTGCAAGGAAATTCGTTAGCATGGAGAAAGGTTAGCACTGCACTAACAAAACCTTTCCGAAAAGAAGAGGTCGGCAAACGAATGTCACAAGATATTAATCAGCCCTCTGCATCGCTGCTCTCTATCGGAGTTCTACCTGCATACCAAGGGAAAGGAATAAGCAGTATGTTAGTAACAGAATACGAACAAGTGTTGAAACAACATGGTGTCAAAGCCTATACACTCTCCACTTGGCCGAAAAACTATCGCGCCATTGCTTTTTATCAAAAGATGGGACTAAGAGAACGTTATCGTTTTTCAAACAGCGTGAAATTTATCAAGGATTTAGAGTAAATAAAAAAATACTCTGCTGCCGTTTTTAGAAGAAAATATATAAGTCTTGCTGCGTAGTACATCGCAACAAATACACAGAACGAACAATAGATGATAGTAGGCATTTATAGCCACAATATTAAAATCAAACAAAAAAAATACATCACCATTATGAATATGAAATTACGGAATATACCTTTCTCTCCACCTGATATGACGGATGCAGAGGTACAAGAAGTTGCAAGCGCAATCTTGAGTGGCTGGATAACCACAGGTCCTCGCACCAAAGAGTTTGAACGACAAATAGCCGAGTATATAGGCGTGCCCAAAGCAGTATGTCTTAATTCTCAGACTGCGTGTGGCGAGATGGCACTCCGTCTATTGGGTATCGGTGAGGGCGATGAAGTGATTGTACCTGCCTACACCTACACTGCCTCTGCTTCGGTAGTATGCCATGTCGGAGCAAAGTTAGTCTTTGTGGATATTCAACACAACAGCCTTGAGATGGACTACGATGCTCTCGAAGCCGCTATTACTGAGCGCACCAAAGTCATTATCCCTGTGGACTTGGGCGGTGTGCCATGCGACTACGACCGTATATTCCAAATCGTAGAGAAAAAGAAATCCCTTTTCCACCCCGCTAACGACATACAAGCCGCTATCGGGCGTATCGCTATCTGTGCTGATGGTGCACACGCTTTCGGTGCAGTATGGAAAGGACAAAAGATAGGCTCTGTCTCAGATTTCACGGCATTTTCTTTCCATGCCGTCAAGAACCTAACGACTGCAGAAGGCGGTGCACTGACATGGCGTCCTATTGCGGGTATCGACAACGAAGAACTCTATCACCAAGCGCAACTCTATTCCCTGCATGGACAGTCTAAAGACGCTTTGGCGAAGACAAAGTTGGGTGCATGGGAATACGATATTGTCGGTCCGTGGTACAAATGCAATATGACAGACATTATGGCGGCTATCGGGTTGGTACAACTGAAACGCTACCCCACACTATTGGCACGCCGTAAAGAAATCATTGAACGCTATAATGCAGCCTTCAAGCCCCTCGGTATCGAGGTTCTCGACCACTATAACGCAACACATCAGTCCTCAGGGCACCTTTATATTACTCGCATACAGGGTGCAGACGCTGCTCGACGCCAAGAAATCATTGTTCGGATGGCAGAGCGTGGCATCGCAACCAATGTTCACTATAAACCATTGCCGATGATGACGGCATATAAAAATCTCGGTTTTGATATTGCGGACTACCCCAATGCGTATGCCCATTTTGTCAACGAGATTACCCTGCCGCTCCATACTTGTCTATCGGATGAGGATGTGGCATATATTATTGACAACTACTCCGAAATTGTTACCGGCAAATGCTAAAACGAGCGTGCGATATTTTGCTTTCCGGCATAGGGTTACTTTGCCTTAGTCCACTACTATTGGCAGTGGCGATATGGGTAAAATTAGATTCTGCGGGACCAGTATTCTATCGCCAAGTGCGAGTAGGGCGTGGGGGAAAGGACTTTCGTATCTATAAGTTCCGCTCTATGTACACCGATAGCGACAAACGAGGGCTTATAACAGTAGGTGGACACGACCCTCGTGTAACACGAGCAGGATATTATATCCGCAAACTGAAATTAGACGAACTGCCTCAGTTGATAAATGTTTTTGTGGGAGATATGTCGTTTGTAGGTCCCCGTCCTGAGGTGCGTAAGTATGTGGATATGTATACACCTGAGCAGTTGCATGTACTCGATGTGCGCCCGGGTATTACAGACGCTGCGTCTATCAAATACCACAATGAGAATGAACTCTTAGCCATACAGGCAGAGCCGGAGCAGTACTATGTCGAGGTAATTATGCAGGATAAGTTGCGTATCAATCTCGACTATGTACGCCATCACACTCTACTCGGTGACCTAA
>CAVGOI010000087.1:0-3455 GCA_963630875.1 Mycobacteriaceae bacterium
AGGATAGAGAGGGTTTTGATGTACTAAAAAATTGCGTTTCTAAATGGAAACTATATATTATTCTTTGCTCCCTGCTTCTGCTGTTGGTGTGCGGGTTCTCTGCCTGCTCACCACAGCAGCGGCTCTCGTGCCTGTTGCGCCATCATCCGGAACTCAAGGTGCGCGATACGGTGCAGGTCTTCGACCTCACGGTGCCTATTGCCCCCGCGTCTGATACTCTATATCTGCCCATTGACTATTCCGATACCCCCTGCGACCGCTACTGCGATTCCCTCTTACAATCCACGCTGACCGGCGTGTCGCCGAAGACGACAAGCCATAGCATTACCGCTTCGCATGCCCGTGCCTCGCTTACCTATTCCGACCATTCCTTCGCCCTCGTGGCTACGCAGTTGCCGGACACGGTCATCGTGCAACAGGAGGTGCAGGTGCCGGTAGTGGAGTATGTGGCAGTTACCAAGGTGCTGCCGGAGCGTCCTATACGCACATTCTTTCGTATCTCGGGCATCATCGCATGGTCGCTCATTGCGCTGCTCATCGTTCTACGCATCGTACGCTTCTTTTCCTAAATGAAACGAACCACTAAAATAATCATCTCCGCTACAGCCGCCACCACGGTCATTGTCTTGGTGGTGTTAATCGCTCTGTTGGTGCGGTTCCTGCTTGCGCGGAGAGTAACCGACACTACAATGAAACAGTTTTCCAATTCCAATCTTCCGCGCGGTTATCGCAATAATAACCCGCTCAATCTCCGTATCTCGTCCGACCGTTGGTTGGGCAAAGTGGCGGACAATACCGATGGGGTATTCGAGCAGTTCTCCGAAATGAAATACGGCTACCGTGCTGCCATCAAGACCATACGCAACTACATCACCCGCTACGGTTGCCGCACCATTGCCGATATTGTGTCCCGTTGGGCACCTGCATCCGAGAACAACACCGCTGCCTACATAGCCAATGTCAGCCGCCGTTCGGGTATCGCCTCCACGGCTACTATTGATGCACATTCCGAGGAGCAGATAACGAAGATAGTCTATGCCATGGCTATCTCCGAGAACGGCACTACCCCCGCTCCGGACGCAGCCACCATCACCGCTGCATGGAACATGCTCTAACTGGTGTGTCGCCGAAGACAACAAGCCATACAGATATGCAAAAATGCGGAAAAACTTGTACATTTGCAGCAAATTCCGTATCTTTGCAGCGAAATTCTAAATGCGCACAACTATGGCACGAACTTCTAAACTGAACGATGCACAACTCAAACTGATACAGATGTTTGAGTTTGCCACTACGCCTAAGGAGGAGCAGGAACTGATGCAGGCTCTGCAAGATTACTATGTAAAGCGGTTTGTCGTCGCACGCAAGCGCGTAATGAAAACGGGTAAGTTCAATGCGGCTGCTGTGGATACCTATGTCAAAACCCACCAGCACGGAAAACCCGTTCGATGAAAATCGTATTAGACACAAACTGCTTAATCCAAATCGTAACCGGTAGAGGCTACAAGAATGCAGTGTGGGAATCCTTTCTCAAAAAGGAGTATGTCTTGTGCTATACCACGGAAATACTCTGCGAGTATGAGGAGGTATTGAATCGGTTCTTTCGTGATGCAGAACTGACAAAGGCTGTGCTGCAAATCTTGCTCACTGGTTCGAATACGGAACGCATAGACCCAAGTTTTCGTTTTCGATTGATAACAGAAGACCCTGACGACAATAAGTTTGTAGATTGTGCCATCATTGCCGGTGCTACCTATATCGTATCGAATGATAGACACTATAATGTGCTGAAAGCCGTTGCCTTTCCAAAAACCGATGTCAAACGCCTAAAAGAGTTTGCCGATATTCTCAAAAGCAAGACTATTAAACGCTAAGATTATCGCCACGAGCAAACGCTTGTGGCGATTTTTTTACTACATAGTAGTAATTCCTTCAAATCCGAAAAAAGTTGCACCGAAATTTGCATATCCCAAACAAAAGCAGTACCTTTGCGCCGTTCAAAGAAGTTGTAGGACGGTGATGATGTGCCGCCTATGTTGGTGGTATTTTTGTTGCCGTAGTGTAAATAACGGTATAGACCGAGTACCCTGTGCATGCTGCTGTAATGGCGTATGCGAGCCCGTGATTAAGACTTTGAACAGCAGGTAGTACTCGGTTTTTTTTGTTAATGTTCAAAACTTAATCACAATGAACAACATCCAAGCCAACGCATCCGGAGAGATGCAAATCACAAGCAAGCACCTGAGTGGTGCCAAGACGCGCGAGTTCTTTACCAACCTCGCCGAAGTCATTAACCCCAACGATGAGGTAGTCGGTTCGCTCGACCTCAACGCCTACGGCTTCCAGTCCTCTTTTTCTCTTGCCGATGGAGCCGTCATCGCCGTCAGTATGTTTCGCACGAAAGGAGGTGTGCTATGATGACCGCTCTTCCGATGAGTGTTCTGCCCTCTGCGCAGGACTACCTCTCCCCCAACGGTATGCCGGATAGCCAGCCTATCCTCGGAGACTGCGAACGCCTACGCGACCTGCACTTCCAACTCGGGCAGTTCGGTATAGACCTCGCCCTCGACGATGAGCGGCGCGAAGAACTGCACGAGATGATGGACACTGTAGCCGACATCTATGCCGTGCTACACGCCATCGCCCAAGAAAGCCAAGCCTACGCAAGCGGGCAGAGTGTCGCCGGCGACGATTAACCATTCGGGTGGTAAGTAGTGTGAGGGAGTGCTAAGTATGTTCTTGGCACTCCCTCGCTTTTTCTCCCCGTGTTCTACTCTCCGACTGATTTGTATATTTGCAGAACTTTCCGTATCTTTGCAGCGAAATTCTAACTTATAGAACTATGCCAAAGGTATTGTTGTATATCACAGCCCGCATTACATGGATATTCTTGTTCTATGGTACGGACTTTTATGAGAACCGGGCACATGTTCATATCGCCAAGCGTGGTATGGAACACCCGTGCAAGATATGGCTTGAGCCGGACATCTCCGTTGCCGATGCCGGCGACTTGACGCAAGCACAGATAAATCAGTTGTTGCCCATCGTTACTAAGTACCGCCGGCAGTTATTGCAACAGTGGGAGACTTTCAAACGAGGCGAACAAATCAAAATACGAACCATTAAAAGTAAATGACTATGCAACAGATTGATGGATATTGGAATATCACACCTAAGATTAAAAAGGTGTTTTTCCCCGTTCGGGGTAAGATGGCAGTGCAATTAGAGGACGGCAGAGTGGTTATTGTCCCGCTTTCCTCTTTCCCGTCAGTCAAGAAGGTGCCGGTCAAAGACCGCTCAAAATGGTATTTGATAGGCGGTGGCGTTACTTGGGACACTTGTCCGGAAGTAATCCATATTGAGCAGATATTGGGAAACTACGCCAACTACAAGCACGAATAACTCTCCCAACACGGTTCACCTACGGGTCAGATACGGGTCAGATACGAGTTACC
>CAVGOI010000088.1:0-3284 GCA_963630875.1 Mycobacteriaceae bacterium
CCACTAATGCATATTCAAATTGTTCAATATAACTCGTAAAATCTTTCCATCCATCTGCCGATTTATAGGCACTTGTGGTACCACATGGAATATATACAGGAATGTTCGTTGCAACACCGTCGAAAGCGTCAGATCCCATTGCTTCAGATCTCATTGCTGGGGGTGTCTTTGACAAGACATAGATCTCGGTAAGACCGGTACATTCCGCGAAAGCCCTAATTCCAATACTCGTTACGCTATTGGGGATAGTAATAGAGGTAAGACCCGTGCACCACCTAAAAGCCCTATCTCCAATACTCGTTACGCTGTTGGGGATAGTAACAGAGGTAAGACCGGTGCAACCAGAGAAAGCATACCCTCCAATACTCGTTACGCTGTTGGGGATAATGGTTGTTTGGCAACCTCCTATCAGTGTATTTGTTCCGGTTTCTACAATTGCATTACAATTCTCACGACTATCATATACCGTATTGCCACTCTCAACGACAATAGAGGTAAGACCCGTGCAATCAGAGAAAGCATACCCTCCAATACTCGTTACGCTGTTGGGGATAGTAACAAAAGTAAGACCGGTGCAACTTGAGAAAGCACCGTTTCCAATGCTCGTTACGCTGTTGGGGATAGTAACAGAGGTAAGACCCGTGCAACCGACGAAAGCATACAATCCAATACTCGTTACGCCGTAGGTTATGCCATTGTAGGTTACAGTAGCGGGGATAGTAACCGATGTGAGTCCGTTGTAGTTGATCAAAGAACTTTGGTCTGGAGAGATTACTCCAACGGTGTACGGCTCTGTGCTGCTCGTGATGTAATAACATAAATCTCCATACTCAAAATACCTACTATACGCAAAAAGATTACTGGCGGCGCAGAGCGCCACCAGTAACGAAAATAATTTCGTTCTCATAATATTCATTACACCATTATTTGTTATTTTCATCATTTTTCGGTGATATAATCTTTGAGGTAATACACTCCTTACTCTCTAAGCAATAACAATAGAATTCAGTAGATTGACCCTTTGGAACTAAATCTTTGTTATATACTTTATTCCTCAAACTTTTTATAGTACCTTCATTCGCATTTTTGACCATCATGATGAAAAATGTAGGCGTTTTTGGGGCTTTTTCCCCTTCTTCTTGTAGTTTAAGAAAGTCTTTTGCGAAGTCAAACTTCTTAGGGTTCCGTGCCTTAAACTCAATGAGACCTATACGATTTAGGTTCTCGTCATAAATGGTCAAATCTATCCTTGCAGACCGTCCAGTTTTATCCTCGCGAGGGCGTCCGTCTTTTCCTCCGGTAAAACGGTAACTTTCGACAGTCGGAGTTTCAACCGAGTAGAACCAATTATTATCCTTTAATGTCTGTAATAGTTTCTCAACAAACAAGAACCGCAATTCTTGCTCGCTTATACGAGTTTCTACATCATCCTGATTTTTCCTGTGATATCGAGGAAATATCAAGCGGGAATCCTCTCCTGTGGCATGGCATCCTTGCACTCCCTCTCTTTGGGTTTCATACACTTTGCCGATAGCATCGAAAGTTTGTTTAACGACTTCTTGGATAGCATCCTTAACCGTTTTCATTTCTTCATCTTTCATAATACTAAATTTAGAAGTGAAACAATATGTTGTTTTCGTTTGTATAAGGTAATACTTATGGGGACTCCTATAAATCCCCCATTTAACAATAAGTTTAACATCGCACTTTGACGGGTTTTGCCCACAATGGCTGTCCAAAAAGGGACGATTTTAAGCAGCCACCTATCAAAGTGCTGCAAAGGTAGTGCCTTTCGCGAATATACGCAATAGCAGGGTGCATTTTTCCCGAAAAAAAATACAACCGGTGGCTGCTTAAAATCGTCCCTTTTTCTACACACAAAGGCTATAGGGGACTTCTATCATTTCCCCGTTCAATAAATTCCAAAAATCACGACAAGGCAATTTATAGCAATCCCCGTAAGAATTAACAATGTACGACTGTGTTATATGGGTAGATTTAGGCTGCTTGTTTAACGGGCATTTATGGAGCCAAATGGCTTACGGGGCGACACAATCGCCCTGTGCTTCCAACGCCAATAAATAGTGTTTCGTGGGGAGTCCGCCTGCGTAGCCGGTGAGCGAGCCGTTAGTGCCTATCACACGATGACAGGGCACGAAGATAGAAAGCGCATTCGCACCGGTGGCATTCGCCACTGCCCGTACCGCAGTGGGGTTGCCGATGTGCAGTGCGAGGTCTGCATACGAAATCGTGGTGCTGTAAGGAATGTGCAGCAGTTCGTTCCATACGCTTTGTTGAAACGCTGTCCCCGCAAAAAGTAGTGGCACACCAAACACTTGGCGTGTCCCTGCAAAATACTCGTCTAATTGGGTGATAGCCTGTGCTATGACAGGCGCAGTGCCTTGTGCTGTATCTGCGTGCAGTAGGCGTTGTAGTCGTTTGATTATCTGTGTGTGGTGGGGTGCAGCCTGCCAGTCGCACAAGCAAAGCCTATCCTCATACGCCCCCAGCAGCAGCCCCCCGCACGGGGTGTGATAGGGGAGTATGAAGATGGTGTTTCTTTGCATATCTCTAACTTATTCGGGTGCGATATTCACGAGAGTGATGGCTTGTGTGCTATGTTGTTTTTGTTGGCGGCTAATCTGTTTTGGGATGGGGTGATATATTATTGCTTGTTGCCTACTATTAAAAGGAGTATCCATACCCAGATAGGGGTGATAAAGAAAGACAATAATATCCACCCAAGCGGGTCTCGATTGCGTTTGTGTGCCATCTTGCGAGTGATACCAAAGTAGAACCAATAGACGAAATACAATGCCAATGGTATCATCAACACCATCAAAATGGTGCTGATTGTTTCCGAACTAAGAAGCAGAATAGAACTCAATATAGATAAACCAATCTGCATAGAATACTACTCTGGTTTACAATTTGTTATGGCTAGATATTTACTTATAGCACAGGGTCTGTTTATAACACAATATTCACGATGCGTCCCGGCACAACGATGATTTTCTTCGGAGTGCCACCGGCGAGTTGTTTCGCTGTCTGTGGGTCGGCGAGGACGATACGCTCTACCTCTTCACGCGGAGTGTCTTTGGCTACCTCTATCGTGAAACGCACTTTGCCGTTGAACTGCACCGGGTACTTCTGTGTATTCTCCACCAAGTACGCTTCATTGCATTCCGGCCATTGAGCGTCGCACACGGTCGTGTCATGCCCGCAGCGATGCCATGCTTCCTCTGCGATATGCGGTGCGTAGGGGGCTAACAACACAGCGAATA
>CAVGOI010000089.1:0-3139 GCA_963630875.1 Mycobacteriaceae bacterium
TATAGGTGGTAAGGTAGTGCTATGGATGTGCTATGGATGTGGTATGGATATAAGTCCGAGATTAGTGGCTAAAACTTCCCTCCCTTTTGGCTTTCCTATCCTATCTTGTTTGGCTCTATTTTCGTTCTTGTTTCGTTCCCGTTTCTCTCTATTTTCTTTTCTGCAACCCTCTCCGTATCATCTCTCTTGTAACTAATATATCACTATATGCCATTCTTAAGAGATTCTTATGTAATTCTTATGTGATTCTTATGTGATTCTTATGTGATTTTCGAACGAAAGCCGAACCAACTCCGACCCAAATCCGTATCGTTAGGGCATGGTTTCCCTGCCAATCTCGCCTGCCTTTTTGTGTATGTGCGATAAAAGTTGTATCTTTGCAGCCGAAAGGTGTAGTTTGTGTATGCAAGCAGCCTTTCGGACATATTAACAGCGTTTATTGACGCTTGTTCTGACATATCGAAATCTCGCAAATTTCAGTCAGAGTCAAGAATAATGCAACAGTGAACGCTCACAAGGTATGAGTATCTTGTATGCCTATGCTGTACACTTTGGTGTGCAGTAGTGGGTGTATAGTTGTATATACTTGTACGGTGTGGGCTTTCCGTGTTGCCAATTCTGACTCTAAGGGCAATGCGAGAGCCTCGATATGTGGAATTGGCAATGCGTCAAGTCCGCATTTTTTTTGTATATATCTGCTATACCCGCCATGAACCCGACGAACTGCACCAACCTCGACCAACTCAAACAATCGCTCATTGAGGAGATAGACAAGCGAGTGGTTGACCGTATTTTGGAGCCGACCAATGCTGCCCTCTTGCGCAAACTCATTCTGCAAGCCGACGACCTCAACGAGGCACTCTCTATTGCCGCACTCGGCACTACCTACAAGCGTACGGGCTTGCATTTCGACCAACGCTTTGAGCGTATGACGGATAGCATTGCCTATTTCCGTCGCAACGAAGCCCTCTCTTTCCATACCGACGACAGCCAACCTACCCACAAACTGATTATAGGCGACAACTACGAGGCATTGCAAAACCTGTTGGTCTCTTACCGGGGTGGTATCGATGTGATTTATATCGACCCGCCTTACGGCAAAGACAGTATGGGTGAGTTTGCACAGACCAACTACCAAAACGCCATCAGCCGCGACAACCTGCTCTCTATGCTCTATCCGCGCCTAATGCTTGCCAAACAACTGCTCAGCGACACAGGCGTTATATTCTGTTCTATCGATGACAAGAACCAGGCGTATGTAAAGTGCTTATTCGATGAGGTATTTGGAGAAAGTAACTTCATAACTAATTTTGTATGGGAAAAGACGCAACATTTTGGACGGCAGAAAATCAATTACTATTGTAATGTAGATTATGTGATAGCCTATGCAAAAGAGAAAAGCAATAGCAATGGTATAAAAGAATTATTTGTAGAGAAAATAAAGACAGAATTAGAGGATGCACCACTTTATAATGCCTCAAATCCGGTCAACAAGTTATTATTCCCCAAGGGGAGCGTCAAATTTAATATAGCAGATGGATGCTATTCCAAAACAACAGATCCGAAGTATATATTAGAAAATGAGGTCGTTGTAAAGAATGGCGTAAACGACAATGATTTTGAACTCTCGTTTTCTTCTCGTTGGGCAAGACAGACTGTATTAGATGAAATAAAAAGCGGAACGACCTTCTGGGTAAAGACTCAAACTTTTGCTATTCGTGCTATATATGCAGATGGTAGGGAATCAAAAGAGTCCCCAAAGCAGATACTATTTACAAATAGCAATAACGAATTTGTAGCCACCAATAAGTATGGAAAGAAGGTGGGTACGAATGAAGACGGGTCGAATGGACTTTATGAGATATTTGGCGATAAACCTTTTGAATATCCAAAGCCTTACTCTTTAATTGAATATCTATGCTCTTTATTGAATAAACCTTCTATCACCGTCCTCGACTTCTTTGCCGGCAGCGGCACGACCGGTCATGCGGTGTTAGACCTTAACAAGCAAGACGGGGGCAACCGCACTTTCATTCTCTGCCAACTCAATGAGAAGACCGACACTACCCCCAACGGCATTGCCTACGATGTGACAGCCAAACGCCTCAAACGCATAATGACGGGGGCTTGCTACGACGGCACTACCGACTTTAAGTGGGCGCAAAACAACACCCCTTACGGGGGCAATCTCGATGTGGTCGAGATAGACCATGTATCGAACTTTGAGTGCCACGAGGGCAAATCGCCTTTCGAGGTTATCGACGAGACACTGTACGGAAAGCCTAAGTTTGCTACCATGCGTGAGAAAATAGAATGGGTATGCACCTATTTTGCCCCCACGCAAAACCAAGTAGAGAGTGACCAAGAGTGGAAACAACGAACACACAACCAAGATGCTACAAGAGATTAAAGACCTGCAGGACCGTGCCGTCAGCCAACTGATAGCCAAACTGAGCAGCAAGCGAGAACTAACTTTTCGTGCACCTACGGGCAGCGGCAAGACCCGTATGATGGGCGACCTGATGAACCGTGTCTTGTCCGAGAACAAACAAGTCGTGTTTCTTGTGTCTTCGCTTTCGAAGGGAGACCTCGCACGCCAGAACTACGAGTCTTTTGTCGACTGTGTGCGTGACGGTGTCTTTCCTGCGCTCCGCCCCTATCTTATCTCCTCGGAGATAAGCGGCGAGGAAACGCTCTTTATCCCCACCGACTACAATGTCTATGTCCTGCCGCGTGACCTTTTCAAAAAGCAGGGCAAACTTATGCAAGGCCCTATGGTCAATTTCCTGCAACAAATAACAGACGGCGGTCTGTTTGGCGGAAAGGGCAAGCAAATCTACCTTATCAAAGACGAGTGCCACCAACTCACCTCCAACTTAGATAGCCTCTCCCCTTCGTACTTCACCAAGGTACTCAATTTCTCTGCCACACCCAACCTGCGGCGAGGACAGAGTCCGGATGTGCAGATTACCGACGAAGAGGCAGAGCAAGTAAAACTTATCAAGCATGTGGAGTTGGGTGCTGACACAGACGACCTCGAGGTGTACTGTCCAATAACAAATGCAATTTTCTGCAAAGTTAGACAAAATATTTGAAGAAGCACTCGTAAGGTGTAGAGAAGTTCAATTTTTCTCTGGGT
>CAVGOI010000090.1:0-3001 GCA_963630875.1 Mycobacteriaceae bacterium
AGCAGAAACACGATCGGCAAAAACACCGCAAACTCAATCGAATTGAATAACATAAGATATTTCCCCAAAAACGGAGACAAAAGTACTGCTTTTTCTGCACATATGCAAACACGAATATCAGACCGAACAATCCCTTACCCTCGCTAAAAAAACTCGCACCGTACTTGCCAATACCAATCAATATATCTATCTTTGCACACAAATTCAGACAAAAGATACTTATGCCGTTTACACACCTTCATGTTCACTCCCACTATTCGAACAACCGCGAACATGACTGGCAGAACGAAGAACTGCTCCGCGCCAACGGCTGGCAAGTGATTACATTGTGGGCGTGCAACCTAACCAAAGACCGACTCGAACCCACCATACAGCAAGTTGTCATTGCGTTGAGTTATGAGTCAAGAGCAGGGCATCGCCAAATTCAACACAATACAAACCGTAATTAACATAACATCGTTCATGAAACGGTATATTGTATTTTGCATAATCATCGTGTTGTCGCTCGGGGCGAGTGCTGCGCATATCCGCGGGGTGGTGTTGGACGATAGCGGCACGCCTCTTGTAGGCGCAAATGTGTATTGGGCGGGGACGACAACGGGCGTAGCGACCGACACGGCAGGCGTGTTTACCATTGCGTCGGTACACGGCACGCACCTGTTGGTGAGCAGTTACTTGGGCTATCACAGCGACACCACCGAGGTTCGCGGCAACCAAACGCTTACCATTGTGCTGGTGAACGATATGGTGTTGGACGAGATTAGCATCACCGAGAGGCAGATGTCGGTCTTGCGTTCGCGCGTGTCGCCGCTGAATGTAGAGACGCTGACAGGGCAGGAACTCACCAAAGCCGCCTGTTGTAATCTCTCCGAGAGTTTTGAGACGAGTGCCTCGGTGGATGTGGCGTATTCCGATGCGGCTACGGGCGCGAAACAAATACGCCTGCTCGGGCTGAGTGGCACCTATGTGCAACTGCTCACCGAGAACACCCCCAATGTGCGCGGATTGGCGCAGTCCTTTGGGTTGGAATACATCCCCGGACCGTGGATGGAGTCGATACAGGTCAGCAAGGGAACGGCATCCGTCATCAATGGCTACGAAGCCATTACGGGGCAAATCAATGTGGAGTATCTCAAGCCCCAAACCACCGACCCCATCGCCGTGAACCTCATGCTCAACTCCGCCCTGCATACCGAACTGAACGCCACCGGCGGTTGGGACATCAACGAGCATATGTCCACCGGCGTATTGCTACACGCACAAGATGCCTCATGGGAGATGGACGACAACGGCGACGGCTTTTTGGATATGCCCAAGAACCATCACCTCAATCTTCTCAACCGCTGGTTTATCCGTCGCGGCAATTACACGGGGCAAGTGTTGGTCCGCGCCCTTTACGACCAACGCATTGGCGGACAACTCACCCGCGTCATGCACGGGCATACGCCCCCTGACAACCCCTACCGCATTGACCTGCGCACACGGCGCATAGACGGATTCGTGAAGAACGGCTATGTGTTCGATGCCGCCCTCAACCGCTCCATCGGGGTCATCGTCGCCGCCTCCTATCATAGCCAGGACAACCGATACGGCATGCGGGCATGGGATGCCAACCAAACCAATGCCTACCTCAATGCTATCTTCCAAACCGAATTTGAAGACAGCCCGCGCGACCCGTTTGGGTGGCACACCCATAAACTTTCCACGGGTATGAGCGTTAATTTCGACCGGTACGACGAGGTTCTGCAGGCTCCGTTGGCGATGATGTGGCTCAACACGCCCACGGTGGAGCGATACGATTTCAGCCGTATGGAAACCACCCCCGGTATTTTCGCCGAATATACCTACTCCTACCGCGAGGCATTGACGCTTCTTGCGGGCGTGCGTGCCGACTACTCCACCCGCTACGGCGCGTTCTTCACCCCGCGCATGAACATCCGCTATGCACCTTTTTCGTGGTGGACTCTGCGTGCCTCGGCGGGTATGGGTTACCGCTCGCCCAATGCCATTGCCGACAACGCCGCCTATCTTCCTGGCAATCGGGTGTACACAATGGACAAAGAGCGTCTTACCCAGGAAAAGACGGTGAATACGGGCATTACCACCACTTTCTATATCCCCATCGGAAAACGCGAATTGCGACTCGCGGGCGAGTACTACTACACGCGGTTTTTGGATGGCGTGATTGCCGATATTGACGCCGACTTGCACCGTGTTGATCTATTCAATATCAGCGATATAGTCGAAGCACAATCCTTTGCACACAACTGGCAGATAGAAGCCGATATGGAACTATTGCGGGGTTGGACAATGACGGCCGCATTTCGCTATACCGATGTGCAGCAAAGCACCTTTTCTGCCGCAAAGAATACCTATCTCCTGCGCGATAAACCGCTGCAAAATAAGTTCAAGGGCATTATCTCAACCAGTTACCGGACGCCGCTCCACACTTGGCAGTTCGATTTCACGGCACAATTCAACGGCTACGGGCGTATGCCGGACGGTTTCGTCATACCCGATGGGAGCAGCCAATACCAAGAACGCAAAGGCTATGTCTATCACCGTTGGTTTCCGCAACTATTGGCGCAAATCACCAAGTATTGGCGCACCTGTTCGTTGTATGCGGGGGCAGAGAATATGACGAATTTCCGTCAGGACTCGCCTATCGTTGGCGCACGAATGGCAGATAGCGGGTACATCGACCCGACCTCTGCCGACTACGATGCTTCTATGGTTTGGGGACCGATACACGGATGGAAAGTGTATATTGGCTTCCGCTGGGCAATGGACAGAGAATAAGAATGAGGAATTGGGATTTACCGGGGACACGGGCGCCCCGCTTGTGACAGACCCTCCCCCATCCCACCTATCATCCGCCTATCATCTGCTTATCCACCGCTGAAAATAATGAGGAATGAGGAATGCACATTAAACATTACACATTACAACAAAGAACCCCGAAGATTGCTCTTCGAGGTTCTGAAAGCGGCGGCTACCTACT
>CAVGOI010000091.1:0-2958 GCA_963630875.1 Mycobacteriaceae bacterium
GGTTTCGAGGAGTACGCAGATGATTTTTTGGTAGTGGGCGATGTCGTCGAACGAGAGGGTGCGGCCCTTGCGGTCTTTGAGCCACTTTTGGGCGGGTTGGTAGCCGCCGATGTAGAACTGCCAAGCCGTTTCGGGCACATTATCGAAGTACTGCGTGGCGTTGATATAGACGCGCCCGGCGGCATAGCGGGGCTGCTCTACGGTGCAAGTGCCCGACACGGGGAATGTGGCCACACCGGGCATGGCGGGCCTGTCTGCCTCGGCCGCCCCGGCGGCCGGGGCAGGCAAGGCGTGCAGCAGGTGCAACTCGCGCAACCGGTGTCCATACGACACGAAATGCCCGAACTGCTCTGCGCTCTCGGGGTAGGGAATGCGCGGAAAGTCCACCTTGAGGAACTCGCGGTACTGCTCGCGGTAGCGGGGCGAATGCAGCACGCCGTAGATGTAGTCGAACACCTCTTCGGGCGTGGTTTCCTTGCAAGCCTGCCCCGGCAGGCAAGCCCTGCGGTTTATCTCTGCCCATATCTTTTCGTCTAAGTTCGCCCGCCGCCCCGACCGCCCCGGCGGCCCCGGCGGACAGGGCCGCTCCGTTTCCATAGAGCCCTCTTCGGGGTAGAGGTAGAGGGGAAAAACAAATGAAGATTCTTTCGTTTGTAATGATACAGAATTAATATCAGACAAATAGGTACTTACAAATACATGTTGGTATGTGGGTAAAATTATTTGCCGACAAAGAATCAGAGATACATTGGGGTGAAGCATATTCCTCATTACAGAATATCTATGTCTAATTACTTTTGACAAATCATAATCGATCCAACGATTATCAAGAGGTCTATAAAAGAAATATTTATTGGTTGTAGTTGAAAACCCATCGATGGAAACCAATGCTTTATCATTGTGTGTTTTGATTCCATTAGTGTTCACTCCCATTAGTTCGTCAATCTTAAATCCTTTCTTGTATTGTTCTTCCAATCCAAAGTCTTTCGGGACGAAAAAATAATAGGGTTGTATAGGGTTTAATTTCGTCCATTTTGTTGTGTTTAAGTTGTGTTCGGCAAGGAACGCATACTTATCTTTGCGCAGCCCATAGAGGTCGCAGTGATAGACCTCTGCTAATTGCTTGTCGTGGTTGCCTGTTTTGACAAAGATATTGATGCTGACGCCCTGCATAATGTCGAACACATTTTCGTCTTTGCTGCCGTCGGGGGCAGTCTCTTTTTTGCGCGCATTGCCGTGCAGATCAATGATGTATATCTTGTCAAAGCAGCGCATTAACTCGTGGCGCATTTGGCGGTGTATAAGTCCGTCAATGAAACTATTATTGCTGATGTATGCTAATACGCCCTCGCTGTTACGCTCCACATAATACTGACCGAGACGAATAAACTTGATATAATCGTCTGACAACGGCTGAATGTTGCGCTCGTTCAGGTTCTTTTTGTAGTCCTCCAGCAGGTGGCTTATCCATTCGCCTTTGTTGTTCGACGAAACGCTGAACGGCGGGTTGCCGAGCATGACCATGATGGGGGCGGATTTTTTGATGGTGCTGGCGGCGTTGGCTTCTTGGCTCAGCGCGTTGCCGAAGAGCGTGCCTGCGTTGGGGTTGTACTCCTCGAGCGAGTTGGTGAGGAACACTTTCAGCCGCCCCGGCGGCTCTGACCGCCCCGGCGGTTCTAGCCGCTCCTGCGCCGCCACGCCTATCTCAATATCGAGTTTGAGGTGGGCAATGGTGTAGGGTGCCATCATCAGTTCGAAGCCATAGAGGCGCGGCAACAGGTGTTCGGACACATACGCCTGCCAGCCACCCATCTGTGCGGCAAGGTTGCGCTTGATTTGCCGCACCACCTCGTCCAAGAAAGTGCCTGTGCCTACGGCAGGGTCGAGCACCTGCACACGGTGTTTCTGCACACGCTCCGCGCGGTGGCGGTTGTCTTGCCGACCACGGCCGGCCTGCTGCCGCTCCTGCTCCACGCTCACCTTGCTTGTGTCGGCCAGCCCCAAGGGCAGCCCGAAGTCGGTGCGCAGAATGTCGTCAACCGCCCGCACGATGTAGTTCACCACGGGTTGCGGGGTGTAATAGACGCCGCACGCCTTTTTGGCCGCGGGGTCGTATTGGAAGAGGAAATCCTCGTAGAAGTGCATCAGCGGGTCGGTCATCTGCGTGTTTTTGCCGAAGCCCTGCATAATCTTCTCGATGTCGGTGGCGGCAAATACGGCCACAAGGTCGTCTACTATCCATGCGATACGCTCGTCGAGGTCGTAGCCCGCTATCTCTTGGAACACCTTGCGCAGGAAAGGGTTGGTTTTCGGAATGAGTTTGGCGGCTTTGTCGCGGGTAAAGGTGTCGGGCGTATTGTCGTACCCGTCTGCCATGGCAGACAGGCGTGCAGCGAACATGCCGTAGGCGATAGTCTGCGCATAGATGTCGGCAAAAGTTTTGGGTGTGATGTCGTGGAGCAGCACCTCTTGGAACGAGTGCATATAGCCCAACAGTTCGGAGTCGTAGGGCGTGCGTCCGTTCTGTTCGTCGTTGCGGATAGCCGTAGCGATGATGTCGCGCAGCAGGCGTGCCTTGGCGGCCATCAGTTGCGCCAGACGGCCAGCCGAAGTGATGTGCTGTGGGGTCTGTTGGCGCACGATAGCGAGCATTTCGAGCAGGCCTGCCTGCCGGGGCAGGCCTGTCCCGGCCGCCCCGGCGGCCTCGTCGCAGAGGCAGATGTGCTTGCCCTGTATCTCTGCCAAGTGGACCGACATCACCCACTCGCCGTGTCGGTAGAGTTTGAAGTCGAGGTAGTCGGTGAAGATGACCGTATCGAGCGAGGACTTGTAGCGGTCGAACTGCTCTTTGTTTTTGCGCCGCCCGTCGAGGTCGCCGTCCTCGAGGTTCTTGGCCTCCACAAACGCCAGAGGCAGGTTGTTGCGCAGCAGCGTGAGGTCGGGCGCGCCGCAGTCGAT
>CAVGOI010000092.1:0-2842 GCA_963630875.1 Mycobacteriaceae bacterium
CGGCGTGAAGGTAACGCTGAGCAGTGCTTGCGCCGCCGCCCTCGACTCGGTGGTGATGTTGCAAGACGGCCAAGTGATAGCCCAAGCCGAGGTGACGACCGGCATCACCGAACTGACCCTCACGCCCGACCTCACCTTGGTCGAGGGCGACAACGCCATGACCTTGGCGGTGAATGTGAAGGAAAATGCCGCATTCAACACCGTTGTGAAATTGGAGAGCGTGCAGATAACGGCAGGCGGTAGTACATTGGCGACTACACTGCCCGACCACGGACGCACCGTAAGCAATATCTATCTGTTGCAAACCGGCACGAACACCGTGAATGTGGATGAGAACATGCTGCTCTTCTACGACGACGGCGGGCAGGACGCCAAGATAACCGTCGGCACAAGCGGCACGGTAACATTCGTTCCGACGGTGGCGAATACCGCCATTCAACTGAAAGTGAACAAATGGGCGATAACGGGTGCCGATTGTTTCTATATCTACTACGGAACCCAAACCAAAGACCAAGCCGATGTCAGTCTGAGTTACTACACCAAAGATATTGACAAAATGGTAATCATCTCGAGCGACGATAGTGGTGCCCTTACGGTGAACTTCCAGAGCAAAGGCTCCATCGCGACCGACGGCTGGGAGATTGAGGTTACCTGCCACGCGTTGCAACCCCTCGCGCTGGACTCCGTCGTGGTGAGCGATGTGTCGGGCGATGTGGTCCTGCGCGGCAGTACGGATGTGAAGGTGCTTTGCGCGGCTATGCATGTGTCGGGCGACCGCACGCCGCTGGCGATTGACAACTTTGTGGTCGAAAACACCTTCGGTGCCGAGGCGGTGAAAATCTACAAGACAGGCACACTCCATTCGTTTGGCACTACCCATCCGGTAACAGCAGCCGATGCCATCAGCGAACGCGGTACGCACTACTACTGGATTACATTGGATATCCCCGCCGAGACCGCCGAGAACAGCACCGCCACTGCCACGCTCAGGACCGTGTCGGTGAACGGAGCGGCTATGCAACCGAAAAGCGAGGTTACGGCTTCCTTCAAAGTCATTGGCGGACTGCACGGCACCTACCGCGTAGGAACAAGCACCGAGGCGGACTTCGCCACCCTACAAGCCGCTGTCGATGCGCTGCAATTCGGCATCGAGAGTGCGGTAACCTTCCTCATCGAACCGGGTACCTACACCGAGAAAGTTACCCTGCCCGAAGTCAGTGGCACCTCAGCCGACCACAGCGTTACGCTACGCTCGCTCACAGGCAACCGGGAAGATGTGGTGATTACCTACGACAAATATGTGGCGCAGTCATCTTCGGCAGGCGACGAGACGCAGGGTGTCTTCACCATCCACGGTGCAGACTACATCACGCTCAGCAACTTGACGCTGACTACTGGCAACGAAAATTACCACACCGTCGTGCTTGTGGACAACAAGTCCGAGCATGTTACCATCGACAGTTGCTATATCTACCGTGCCGAGAACACTGCGGGTACCGCCATGCGGTTGGTATATGCCAATTCGGCAAACGAAACCACGAACAACAACTACTTCACACTCAGCCATTCGCTGCTCAAAGGCGGCTATACGGGCGTAACGGTGAACGGCAACTGGACTACGAAGCAGATAGGCGCACATATCATCGGTAATACCTTTGAGCGTCAGGGT
This sequence comes from Mycobacteriaceae bacterium, assembly GCA_963630875.1. GTDB lineage: Bacteria > Bacteroidota > Bacteroidia > Bacteroidales > Paludibacteraceae > Colicola. Next base: position 1,670 of record CAVGOI010000092.1, read on the forward strand.
GCACAGGCTATACTCATTTCATTGGGCGAAGCCGATGCCGTAGTGGATGGGAACACCGTCCGCAAGACCTTGGAAGGCGATAAGAGTACATGGGCTGTCGATTTAAGGCTGTCCACAGGCGCACAGGTTAGCAATAATTACATCTATGTGAATTGCACGACCAATGTCTGCCACGGTCTTTATCTGCGCGACATCACTGCCACCGAAGCAGCACCGGCACACATCTACAACAATGTGATAGACCTCTACGACAGTGCCTCAAGTGCTTCCTATGGTATCTCCATCAACAAGGCACAGACAAATGTGGTCCTTGCGAACAACACCGTGCGCACCACGGGCGACAACACCTACGCACTGTTTGTGCAGAAGGCAGGCACGAATCTGCAAATCTTCAACAATCTCTTCTACAGTAGTAAGTTGGACGCGGTATGGACACCGAGCAAGAATTACATCACTGCTTTCGACTACAACCTGCTCTATTCCGAAGGCGGCAAGTTCGGTAAGATAGGCAGCACCGAGTACGCCGATATCGCCGAATGGCGCACGGCTATAGGCAGCACCAACGACATCAGCGAGGCGGTTACCTTTGCGTCCGACGATGTGCTTCGTCCGAAGGACAAAGGCAACTTGGTCAGTGCCAAGGCATTGGATTTCATCACCGCCGACATCACGGGGCGTGCGCGTGCGGCAGTGCCCACCATCGGAGCCTACGAGTGGGTGAACGCTACTCCGTCCGACTGCCGCCCGTCGGAGGTAACCGCTATCCGCGTCTTCCCAACCTTGACGCGTGAGGCATTGCATATCGAGGGCGCAGCCGCTATGGAGGTGCGTATCTTCAACCTGCAAGGACAATTGATGGTTTGCACCACGCTTGCGGCAGCGGAAGCAACGCTCAATGTTAGCACACTGCCACAGGGTACCTACTTGCTCCATGTTCAATCGGTAGTGTTCCGTTTCATCAAGCAGTAGGCGTATTCTCCACAAAGTCAGGTCTATGGGCGGGTTCTTCTGCCATGACTATCCTGCCCGAGACCTGACTTTTGAACCCCACCTGTTCCGACACCCCACTTCACATAGTTTGTGGGGACCCCGTATCGCCCGTAGCCCCTTCGGCAGGGATGTCGCCCTCGCTTATTGGTGATCGTTTTGTGTGCGTCCTACGCATTTATATAT
>CAVGOI010000093.1:0-2733 GCA_963630875.1 Mycobacteriaceae bacterium
ACCTAACTCCGGCATACCATACAAAATAGTCAACCTAATTTAGGACAAGACACCCCCTTATTCTCTCTTTCTTTCCGCTGTTAACTACGGTACATACACGGTAGATATACGGTAGATACACGGTAGATATACGGTTCATTTAGCGACTCCGACCGTACCCTGACAATAGGATGATTGGGATACCGTCTTCGTTGGTCTATGCGGGGATGTTTGCCCTGCGTGAACCCTGTTGTTCGTAATCGGGTACACAAGAGAAGACCTCCTCCACTAAAAGAGAGAAGGCCTTCCTAACGGATTCAATAAACAGGTTCTAACGAAGTAAGAGGATGAGGAGTTATTTCTTCTTGAAGATACCGATGATGGTTTCCCAGAGTGTTTTGGGTTTCTCGGCTTCTTGGATATCTCCTGCCATCGGTACCAATTGAGTATCTACGACTTCCTCCTCTGCCAGCGGGTTGTACGGGCGGAAATTGGTATAGACTGCCGGTGTACCGCAAATGGTAACATGGGTGATTATTTTGTCCAAATAGTCAAAATAGAAGGTCTCGTTCAGCAAGAAATCCGCATTATGTTTCTGCAAGGCTGCCGCGCGTGCCGTTTCTTTCAAGTCCGCCTCTTTGAGTTCCGCGTTGCCCGTACCGAACTTCATTTGTGTGCGGGAGGCAACAGGCGTGATGTCAGCCGCTATGGTTTGATAAGTAACCACAGGTCGAGAACTCGGCTTGAGGGTCAGCAGTTCACGGGGCGTTGCCTTGCGATAATTGACATACTTGCCGGGGAAGGCGGTTAGCGAGAAGGAGGTAATGGTACCGTTGTTGATAGATATAGAGTATTGCTCCCCAAACAGGACATCCATCTTCTCTTGGCGGAGGAGTTTTTCTTTAGCGAGTTTCAATGCAGACGCTTCTTTCTTTCCCGCCAATTCGGCGGGGTCTAATGAAACGGTTGTCTTAGACCCGTATTCCACATCTGCAACGAGCATGGTGTTGATGGCAATCTTATCCCGTTTGACATCCTGTTTTATGAGCAGCGAATCATCGAAGGGAACATCGGCTTCCGTCATGGGTCGGAACGCAGTAATAGTAGCAGCGTAGCCGGTAACGGATATGGAAGTCATCTTGCCCTTGGCTGCTTTCTCTATAACAAACCGAGGAGCCAGCATAACATCTCCATGGGCTATAGCCAATGCTTTGGCGACAACCGTTTGCTTGGCTGCTTTGACATCCAACGATTCTAATTCTGCCGCCTGCAGTGTAGCCGTTGTATGTGTGGGGGATACCTCCAGACTCGCCAACGAGGGAATGATACGGACTGTCTGTGCTAAGTCAACACGAGCAGAGGTGGACTTGCTCATTCTCGAACTACCGCCACAAGCGGCAAGCAAGAAGCACATTGCAGTCATTGCAAGGCTAATAGACAGCGTTGTTTGTTTGGTGGAAAATACTTTTTTCATTTTCTTGTGATTTTAATGTTTATAGATTTACTTTTTTACAGGAACCGCTATGTGAAACTGAGCAGAGATATAGATACCTTGTGGCACAAGGGCAGTATTGCCTTTGACGGGGCAACGGTATTCCGCTTTTATCTCCATGGGGATGTACGGTATGCCCGTAAACATAAAGCCTGTTCCGCAGTATAAGGCAAGGAAGAAGTTCTGTTCGGGAATCTTGGCACCTTCCTGTTCGCTGTAATCCGGAGATTTTGTGTAATAAGAACTGTTTATCTTGCTCCACATCTTGGTTATATCCACTTCAATACCGCCATAGAGTTCCAATGCCAACCATTTGGTACACGGGACATAGAACTTGACAGCCGGTTTGTAGGCGAACCACTTGGTCTTTGATGTTGCCTCTAACCGCTCATCCGAATTCTCGCCTCCTCGCTCAAAGGTATAAATGTACCGCGTCGGAGTCCCCCGTATCGTTGTTTCTTGGTTAATCCCCATCTCAAAATTGAGTATCTGCATACCGAACCACTTTACACGCCACTCAAGTATCTCGAAGTTGAGCATATTGCGCAGGAATGTATAGTCAGCGGGCGCACCATCCATCGTTGAGCCTACTTGGAAGTAGGTGGAATAGCCCATACTGAGGATGGATACCATTGTTTTTCCGCTATGCTTGTCGTAGCGTTGGAAGACCGTGATCCCCCAATCCGTAGCAGGCTCAGGCGTAGTAGTTGGGTAAAACTCCTCTTTGTGTTTGCTTTCGATGGTGGTAGCGGGTTCTTCTGCTGCTGGAAGCGCATCTTCTTCCTCGTCAATCAATACTAATCCTCCTATCGTAGAAGGTCGTGGCTTCGCGGTTGTTGGGGTAGGAGAGTCTGCATCTTGCTGGGGTGTAGGTTGTGTGTCTGACTGCGGTTGGGCGGGTTGCTCCACCACCCCGTCTTCATCTTCCAACAATACCAAGGGCGGTGCCTGATAAGCCATTGTTGTCAGGCTGACACTCAATAGGAGTGTTGCCGTTCCAATAATTCGGGTAAAATTCATGTTTGTATGTTGTTGTAGGTTTGTTTTCCATATATCTGTATATACATAAACATGGTTTGACTATTGGCTGATTGTCTCTGTGGTGGCGGCATGAAAACGGGCGTTTTTAAGCAGCCATTTTCATAAGACGCTGCAAAGGTACTCCATTTCTCGGATATACACAATAGTCAAAGGGTCTTTTAGCAGATAATGGGTAGGTGTCATTCTTTAATTTGTAGTGGCTGCTTAAAAACGCCCGTTTT
>CAVGOI010000094.1:0-2590 GCA_963630875.1 Mycobacteriaceae bacterium
ACATGGCACTGGTACGCAACCTGACCAAACCCGCTCAAGAATGGATTGCCGGCGGTGTGCCTATCACAATGATGATGAATATGGAGAAACGCAACGGCAAAATGAAACCGGTGATTCAAAAAGCACTGGTAGACCTGAACGGCGCTCCGTATCTCTACTTCAAAGCACACCGTGCTGAGTGGGCTGACGCCAACACAAGTTATATCTATCCGGGTCCGATTCAGTACTACGGACCGTCGGAGGTATGCGACCTGCCGACCCACACGCTCCGGCTCGAAAGAGGGGAATAATCTTCTAATTAAATTAGGAATTGAGGCTGTCTAACAATGCAAAGTTGTTAGGCAGTCTTTGTTCTTTCGCAGTTATAGGGGTACCACTAGGAGTGTTATCCGCTTTTGCGGATAACCCACAGACTGAAACGAGAAAAAATCATTGAATGATTTTTCCCTCCGGTTTTTGTCAAGTATAGAGGATAAATGCTCAAAAAAGGGCAGAAGGAGCCTACAAAACACAAAAAAGGCTGTTTATGCCCTTTTTACATGCATCTTTTTGATGTTGTGTGCCATCGCTTTCAGCCCAAACTCCAGACTTACGCCCGCTTTTCCACGCAAACGCATACGGCGAAACCCGCCATTGGCTTTCAACTGTCCGAAGACTGCCTCCGGTTCAATAGGACGATTGCTCCGATGCCTCAACCCCTCTTCGCTTGTTAACAATTCGCGTGCTTGGCGTTTATAAGCATTTAGCCGGTGGTTTACTTCTATTTGCCTATTACCTCGTGCCTTGTAACACTGTCCTCGCAACGGACATCCATCACAATTTTGTGCTCTATAGATACTAATTGTACTCTTAAAGCCAACATCATTAATCCGTTGTTCGTCCCGTACATGGTTCATGTGTTGCCCCATCGGACAAACATAATAATCGTCCTTTTCGTTGTAATACAAGTTGTTAGGAAGAAAAGCGTTTTCCCTATATTTCTTGTGCTGCTCCTTGTGGAAAAGGGGATATTTCACATACGCCGTAATGCCTTTTTGCTCAAAGTACTGATAATTCTGTTCACTACCATAGCCGGAGTCTGCAACTACTATACTGCTATAGAAACCATAGCACTGCGCAAAACTCTCTTGATACGGAATATGGGTTAGGTAATCCGTCGGGTTTTGATAGACCTCATAATGAGTAATAAACTGATTCTCCGTTGATTGCTGAATGTTATATCCCGGTTTTAATTGCCCATTCAGCATGTGGTCTTCTTTCATCCGCATAAAAGTGGCATCCGTATCCGTTTTAGAGTAGGAATTGCGTTCCTCCATAATGGATAGGTGATTATCATATTCTTGTAGTTTCGGAATATCCTTTTTCTCCGCTTCCTTCAGTGCTTTCTGCTTACTCTTTTCTATTTTCGTTTCATCAATGGACGATTTAATTCGCTCTATACGACTACTGAAATCCGCTACACTCATTGTATCAGGAGATGGAAGTTCACCGCTTTCAATCTCATTCTCTTGTTCTATCTTTTGCAACAACGCAGCCAAACGGTTTTTGAGTTTTGCCTGGTTCTTCTCTACAGTCTTGCGCCATACAAAAGTGTACTTGTTTGCACAAGATTCCACTTTCGTACCGTCTACATATTGTACATTCAAACTAACAAAACCCTGTTCGGATAGAAGAAGCACTACTTGCGTAAACAAGTTCTCAAAGTGATTCTTGAGGCGTTTGCCACGAAAAAGATTGATAGTGCGCCAATTAGGACGCCTCATACCGGCTATCCACATAAAAGTGATATTCTCTTTTAGGGCTTGTTCTATTTTTCGGGAGGAATAGATATTACACAGATAGGCATAGACCAGTATCTTCACCATTGTACGCGGGGAAAATGCACTGTTGCCACCGCCTTTGTATGTACCTAATACTTCCGTAATATCCAAGCGGTCGATGAGAGTGTTTACCGCACGAACAATGTGGGTTTGAGGAATCAAATCGTCTATTTCTATCGGGAAAAGACCTTTTTGTTTTGCAGTCTCGGATTTTATTGCTAACTTTGCCATCGGTTATGTTAGAGTTTCCAACTATGTTTCTAACACTGCAAAGTTACTGAAAATCTTTGACATAGCCAAGTCTTTCTGCAATAAAAAACAAGCAGAAAGACTTTTTTTATAACCGGAATAACCACTCTCCATCATCCCCAACATAACACTAAAAGAGGCTGCCTAACCAAAACTTGTTAGACAGCCTCCTTGGCGTTTGACAGGCCTTCTGTTTGCTTGTTAGGACTGTCTTAAGTGCAGGCTATGCATTGGTCTGTGCGGTTGGACACTTGCGCTTACGGATTTCGTAGCCCACTACACCACAAAGCGTAAGGCAGAATAAACCAAAGCATACGAGCGACAAGATATTGCCCTTACGAATGCTGTCGGGTGCGAAGACCATGGCAAGCGTATGCGTACCCGCAGGGATCACCGCACCTCGTAGCATATAGTTAACACGCGCCAGCGGCAGTTCTTTATCCAAACGATTGTCTTTGTCCGTTAGGTAGAGTTTCCACCCGTACGGGTAGTAAATCTCGGAGAATACTGCTATCTTATTC
>CAVGOI010000095.1:0-2465 GCA_963630875.1 Mycobacteriaceae bacterium
AAATGGCAGGCGTTCTGGGAGCAGAACAACACCTACAAAGTAAGCAACCGGAGCGACAAAAAGCCGTTCTATGTACTCGATATGTTCCCCTACCCGAGCGGGGCTGGACTGCATGTGGGACACCCGCTTGGCTATATCGCCAGCGACATATACAGCCGCTACAAACGCCTGCAAGGCTTCAATGTACTCCACCCGATGGGCTTCGACTCGTACGGCCTGCCCGCTGAGCAGTATGCCATACAGACCGGGCAACACCCCGAAAAGACGACGATGACCAACATCGCCCGCTACATTGAGCAACTGCGAAAGATTGGTTTCTGCTACGACTGGGACAGAGAAGTGAAAACCTGCGACCCAGATTTCTATCGTTGGACGCAGTGGGCGTTCGTGCAGATGTTCCATTCGTACTACGACACCACACTGCAGAAAGCACAGCCAATCAGCAAGTTAATCGCCAAATGGGAAGCCGAAGACCCGACATGGAAGACGCTCAGCGAGAAAGAACAGCAAGAGCGGCTGATGCAATACCGCATTGCCTACTTGGCGGACACGAAAGTAAACTGGTGCCCCGAACTCGGTTGCGTATTGGCAAACGATGAGGTAAGCGAAGGACTGTCAGTACGAGGCGGTTACCCCGTGGAGCAGCGTGTGATGCGGCAGTGGAACTTGCGGGTCAGTGCGTATGCACCACGCCTGTTGGAAGGACTCGACCGTATCGACTGGACGGACAGCCTCAAGGAGACGCAGCGTAACTGGATTGGACGCAGCGAGGGCGCAGAAATGCAATTCAAGATAAAAGGGCAAGATGAGCCGTTCACGATATTCACTACCCGTGCAGATACGGTATTTGGTGTTACCTTTATGGTATTAGCACCGGAAAGCGAATACGTAGCACGCGTCGTAACAGCCGAACAGCAAGCCGCCGTATCGGACTACCTCGATATGGTGAAGCACCGCACGGAGCGCGAGCGTATATCCGACCGTCGTGTGACAGGCGTATTCACCGGTTCGTACGCTATCAACCCACTGACCAATGCAGAGATACCTATCTACATAAGCGACTATGTATTAGCCGGATACGGAACAGGGGCTATTATGGCAGTGCCCGCACACGACAGCCGCGACTACGCTTTTGCCAAACACTTTAACCTACCTATTGTGCCGCTGATTGAAGGTGCCGATGTGAGCGAGGAGAGTTTCGATGCTAAAGAGGGCGTGATGATGAATTCGGGCTTCCTGAACGGATTGCAAGTGAAAGAGGCGATACAGAAGATGAAAGAATACATCACCAACACAGGACTTGGGCGTGTGAAGGTGAACTACCGTCTGCGGGACGCCGTATTCAGCCGCCAACGCTATTGGGGCGAGCCATTCCCTATCTACTACAAGGATGGTATGCCCTATACGCTGCCTGAAAGGGCACTACCTTTGCGTCTGCCGGAGGTGAGCGACTTCAAGCCGACAAAGACCGGAGAGCCGCCACTCGGACACGCACAATTCTGGGCATGGGACGAAAAGAACGAGCAAGTGGTGGATAAGGCACTGATTGACAACAAGACGGTCTTCCCGCTTGAACTATGCACCATGCCGGGCTTTGCAGGTTCGTCGGCATATTACCTGCGCTACATGGACAACCATAACTCGGAAGCATTGGTAAGCCACGAAGCAAACGACTACTGGCGACAAGTGAATCTCTATATCGGCGGTACGGAACACGCTACGGGACACTTGATTTACAGTCGTTTCTGGAATAAGTTCCTATTCGACCTCGGCTATATATGCGAGGACGAGCCGTTCCGCAAACTGATTAACCAAGGTATGATACAAGGGCGGTCAAACTTTGTCTATCGATTGGTAGGCAGCCAAAACACCTATATCTCGTACGGGCTGATTGACAACGAGGAATACAAGGGCAAAGTGCAACCTATCCATGTGAATGTAAACATCGTCAGCAACGACATACTGGACTTGGACGCTTTCCGTGCCTGGTTGCCCGAATACAAAGATGCCGAGTTCGTGCTCGAGGACGGCGTATACCGCTGCGGGTGGGCGATAGAGAAGATGTCGAAATCGATGTTCAATGTGGTTAATCCCGACGATGTAGTAGCCAAGTTCGGTGCAGATACCCTGCGCCTATATGAGATGTTCTTAGGACCGCTCGAGATGTCAAAGCCGTGGGACACGAACGGTATCGATGGCGTACACCGTTTCTTGAAACGCCTGTGGAACATGTATGAGACACTCTCGGACGATGCCCCGACTGCAGACGAACTACGCAGTCTGCACAAACTTATCAAGAAGATAACTTGGGATATCGAGAACTTCTCGTTCAACACATCCATTCCTGCGTTCATGATAGCACAGAACGAATTGCAAGCACTGCACTGCACGAAAAAAAGTGTGTTGGAGGTATTCGCTGTGTTGTTAGCCCCCTACGCACCGCATATCGCAGAGGAAGCATGGCA
>CAVGOI010000096.1:0-2169 GCA_963630875.1 Mycobacteriaceae bacterium
TCGTTGGGGTTCACACCACGCGCGAGGTCGGCAAGCGGCATACGCACAAAGTCGTCGAGCGACACCTGCTCGGCTTCGCTTTTAGTCCACGGCGCAAAGGTGTCTTGCGCCCAGTGCCAAAAGTCGGAAAGCCACTGCTTGAGCCTACCAACAACACCCAACCGCTCGGTCATTCCCATAGCGTCCATATCGGCAGCCTCTTGCGCAAACTGCTCCAACAGCGCAGCACCGCCCTCACCTGTCAAGCGCGAGTGTACCTCGCTGGCTATCTCGTCGTCGGTGGTAAGGTCGGCGTAGTTCGGGTCGTTCTTTACCTCTTCCCACAGCGGCAACTGCTTCATCAGTTCCACACCACGCTTCCACAGTTCGGGGTTCTTTTGCTTGCACGCCGTGTCCCACAAGTGGGTGTATTCGTGCAAAGGCGTGTTGGCGTTCAACCGCTCACGGTTCAAGTATATCTCGCCGCCTTGAGTGTAGCCATAGACCACGCCGTTGGGGAGTCGAAGGAGTTGAACGCGGTCGATTATATTCAAGTCCGAATCTTTGAATATAACATAATTGCTATTTTCATCGCTACTCTTTTTATGAGTACTACTCTCAAAACCCGGTGGTGCAAAACCTGATGGTGTTTTAATACCTACATAACCTATACTGTTCAAAAAATGACTTGCGTAACCGCCATTTTTATTATTGATTAAGCCTGCATTTCGTAAATTTATAAGCCCCGAACTCAATAATTTATAAACATCTCCGCCTGTAAGCGGTGTATTTGTCGCATACAAAGTGTTAATTACAGAAAACAATCGTGCATCGCTTATATTTGTTGGTAAGTTGAATAGCGCATCGGCAATGCGTCTGCGCTCTTGCGCTGGCACTTCTTCGTTCCAACTCAAATAATTTTTACCTGTATCATCGGGAACTTCAATGGTGTATAATTGCGGTGCTGCTTTTATTTCTACGGCATCATACGAAATATGGTCGATATTATTTTCAAACCAAGACAAAGTATTTTCTAATGTTTCTATCTCTGCTTCTACTTTATTGATTAGTCCCGATAAATCTCCATACTTTCCATCTTTCGACATCTTTTCGTAAGAGAGTTTTTGTTGGCGATTATTTTCTAATTGTGTTTTGAAAGAGTTTATACTCTCCAGTAAATTTTTCTTGCATTTATCTTGTATAGACAGGTTTCTATCTCTGTTCAACTCGCTCTTTTCCCGCTCCATTATAGCAATCTCTTGTTTGATGTTGTCAATTTCAGATTGATTCTCGGTTTCTTGTGCTTCAGTGAGTTTTTGTTTGAGGTTAGAGATTTTTAGTTGTAGTATTTGTGCCCCTTCTGAATTTAGGGCAGTATCCAATAGGGCTTTCCTTGCAGTATTCTTAATAGCAACCCATATGTTTGTGTTGGCAGTATCATTGTTTGTCGGATTAGGTAAATCTTTTTTTATTTCTTTTCCATTAACCAAGACAGCATCAATGTTTTTATCTCTTCCTTTTTCTGCTGCTGTATTGTAAGCATACAATTTGCCTACATCCATTCGTTTGGCAGTATAATGTCCCCAGCCGAAAGCCATTCCACCCACACCTGTGGTAAAAAATTTGCTATCGTGTTGGTCGAATTTTGCAATGCCGCCTTGATAGACTATCATCGCTTGTGCGCGGAACGCTCCCGATGTATTTATATTGTCGGCTTGCGGTATCTGCCCAAACTCGCCTGTTTTTATCAAGTGGCGTATGCCATCGACTATCGCCTTTTGGCGTGCCGCATCTGTGGTCTTGTCGCCATAGTAAACAAACTCTACATAGTTCGAGTTGTCGTTGGAATGAAAAGCCGTTTTGCTATCTTTGATAACAAAGCCGATATTAACATCGCCACCCTTACCTCTGATAGTAAAGTTTATGGCGTTCCCTTGATGATTGCTGATGCGTATGTTGGCAGTTGTGCCGTCGCCAAGAGTGATAGTTGTGTAGTTCGATTTGTTTGTTGAAGCGTTTTTAATGCCCAATGCAAGCGCAATCTGCCCAACGAACTCTTTCGGTGTGTAAGCGTTCTTTCCCGACAATGCCTCTGCTAATTTATTTAAGGCATTTGTTATGTCGGAATTTTGTTGTACCTTTGCACCGTCTTTCGAGTTGGACGATTGCCCGTGGGTGCCGGTATCAGTA
>CAVGOI010000097.1:0-2107 GCA_963630875.1 Mycobacteriaceae bacterium
TTGTGGCTTTTCTGTGGCGTTTATTCTATCGAATTTCGCTCTATTGCCCTATGGTTGGGCGATGAGCCAATTCCCGGACTCGAACCGACGACTTGCGTCACCAGATCCTAAGTCTGGCGCGGCTACCAATTACGCCAATGCCGCAAATGCGCTGCAAAATTAGCAATTTATTTGCAAAACACAAAAAAATGCATCTGCCGAAATTTGAAATTTGAAATTATTTTGGCAATATCAAAATAATGTTGTACTTTTGTGGTGCTGATTTGCACAATTTTGTGTGCCGATTGGCAGACATAATAAAGGCGTTTATTGACGCTCTGTTCTGACGGAATGAAATGTCGCAACTTTCAAGAGAATTCAGGACTTAGCAACGATAGATGCCCTCGGAATGTAAGCATATTTGCCGCTTGTATTGGTTGGCACATTGTCTTATGTTCGCGTGGGTTTCGCGTTGTCAGTTCTAATTTTCTGGGCAATGCGACAGCCTCATTTCGTGGAACGGCAATAGTCGAATTCCACGCTTTTTTATTGTGCCTATTTGAACGAAAAAATCAACTATTTTCAAAATTTATTAACCATCTAAAAAATTAAAAATCATGAGAAAAATTAGATTTTTTGCAGCACTTTGCTGCATTGTAGCGGTGTGTGCTGCTTGCGACTCAAAAAACGAGCCGAAAAACGAGAGCGAGAACAATGGCGAGAACAATGGTTCGGACAACACAGAAACCACACTCGACATTGTGAGTACGAACAAAGTAAACAACTTCTATGGGACTATCTACGAGGTAATACTCAGAGATGGAAGCCGTATGTATTTTGGTCTTAAAAACTCCAAAGAGGTCAGAATGGGGTGCTGGTCGTACTTCTACGATGGTGCTGAAGATGAGTATGATACATATAGCGAGTACGAATACAAAGGCAACTTTGTGGTGCCTAAAAAGGTAAAGTTGGAGGGAACCGAATACACTGTAACCGAACTCTATGATATGGCAGAGATTGGTACGGCATCATCGTCTTGTGAAAATGATATCTGTACAGATACCGCAGAATATCCTAACACAAAGTTGCTGTCGGTGTATATACCAAACACCATTAGAGACATCTCTTTTGCCTTTAACTGGTGTACATCTCTCAAGTCGGTGGAGTTCGAAGAGGGTAGCATATTGAAAGGATGTTCGCATGCCTTTTTTCGTTGCACCTCTCTGACGGACATTGTTTTGCCAAACACTGTTTCGGACATCGAATATGCTTTTAAACGGTGTACATCATTAGAGAGCATAACCTTACCAGAGAGCGTCACTGCCACTAAAGGTGCTTTTAGTGGTTGTACTGCTCTAAAGAGTGTGGTCTTGCCTGAAGAACTCAAAACAATAGGTGATGAAGCATTCAAAGGTTGTACTGCTCTAAAGAGTGTGGTCTTGCCTGAAGAACTCAAAACAATAGGTGATGAAGCATTCAAAGGTTGTACTGCTCTAAAGAGTGTGGTCTTGCCTGAAGAACTCAAAACAATAGGTGATGAAGCATTCAAAGGTTGTACTGCTCTAAAGAGTGTGGTCTTGCCTGAAGAACTCAAAACAATAGGTGATGAAGCATTCAAAGGCTGTACTGCATTAGAGACTATCAATCTTGATAAAGTTACATCTCTTGGTTATAGAGCGTTTCAAAATTGTAAAAGTTTGAAAAAGGCTGATTTGAGTAATTTAGTTGGTGAGTTAAGTTATCATGCATTCGAAGACTGTGAGAGTTTAGAAACATTGATTTTGGGTGCTAATGTAACAGAGATCGGTTGGTGGGCATTTGGCGGTTGTAAAAATTTGCAAGACCTATATTGCTATGCGACAACACCTCCTTCGTCGTATTTTGGTTTCCAAGATTTGCCTTTTGTTCTTCATGTCCCTGCAAGCGCTATTGAAGCATACAGAAGCACAAGCACTTGGTCCGATGTATATGGAGGTACAGATGGGGAGCGCACCATTGTAGCCATAGAATAGCACTCTTTTTGAACTCTGCTAATTTTGTTATGCGGCACGGGATCTTGTAATCTTGTGCCGTTTTTTTTTGCGCCCAAAATCCGTGCCGCCAACTAAATTTGGCAAATTCGCCCGAA